>CAZVXF010000001.1:0-104919 GCA_964630875.1 uncultured bacterium
CTCTACGCTTGTTGCAATCGCTTTCTGAAGATCTTTATTTCCAGCTATTGCTTTCACAAAACCTTCATCTCTGGAAAGAGCATCTCTCAATGCCTCATCGCGAACGATTGCTTGTGCAAGCTCTACGCTTGTTGCAATCGCTTTCTGAAGATCTTTATTTCCAGCTATTGCTTTCGCAAAACCTTCGTCTCTGGAAAGAGCATCTCTCAATGCCTCATTGCGTACGATTGCTTGTACAAGCTCTACGCTTGTTGCAATCGCTTTCTGAAAGGCAGGATTCGCTGCAACCGCTTTCGCAAAACCTTCATCTCTGGAAAGAGCATCTCTCAATGCCTCATTGCGAACGATAGATTGTGCAAGCTCTTCACTTTTTGCAATCGCTTCCTGAAGATCAGGATTCTTTGTCAACGTTTTACTAAAGCTTGCATCTTGGATAATCATTTTAGCAACCCCTTCCTTGAGAGCTTCATTTTCAGCAATAGTTTGAGCTAGTTTGGGATGTGCAAAGATGTTATTAATCAATTGTTCTGAATTTGCTAGAGCAGTTGCAGTTTCTGTTGCAACGATTTCCTTCGCTTGTGAAATTGCGAAATATTTCAAATCAGCTTGTCTAAAAATTTCGCTTTGAAAAGATTCGTTTTTGCTTTCGGTAAACTTAGAAAGGAAAAAACCGATGATACCGCCAACGATTCCTCCAAAAAGTCCGTCAGATGGTGTTTTTAACCATTGATATTTTGGTTCTGTTGCAACTGATTCTACTGGGATTTCTACCTCTTCTTTTAACGGAATTTGAATTGCTTCATTGATAATTTCCTCGGGCTGTGTAGGCTCTTCTTTCTGGGGAATTGGTTTTTTTTGCCAGACTTTTGTGTATAAAAAATAAATCAGTGCGATAGCAGTGACAAGCAATGCTAAATAAGTAAATGTACGCACTGTACAGAATTCAAACACCTTTCTGGAAAAACTTAATGGAAAAAGCTTTGGGTCTTTAATTGGTGTTAAGAGAGTCACTTCTTTAGACAGGGGAAGTTCTGGTGAATTTACGATTTCTGATATTGCATCTTGCGCCACATTTTGGATGGCAAGTTCCGTGCCAACTGGTTGCAAAATTTCTACTTGATCTATAGGGATTAACGGATTGGCTTCAGACAAGATCTGCACCTCTAAACCTGAGGGCACTTCTGAGATGTGATCCGTCACAGGAGCTTCGGTGAAAGTCGCGGGAAGTTCAGGTATTATGGGATTTGGAACTATACTTGGATCAGCAGGTGGTGCTGGAGGAACTTTCTTTTTAAAAAGACCCGCGAGTGGATCCCAAAGGCCTGGAGGAGGGTCTTTTTTTTGAGAGAGAGGTGCATGTTGAGCTGTGTGGGACGAATCAATTCGAGACATAGAACCCTCATTGTTGTGCGAGGATTATGCTCTTCGTTCTGAATTGTCTGCAATAGGGGTCTTCTTTTCGACCAAAACACCTAAGTGAGAAGTAGCAATTACGCAACTAAATGCAATCAATAAAGCGATACCGCCAGCAATTGGAGCTGTCGCAAGCACGCTTCCACAAATTTGAATGAGAGCAAGTGTTAAAAATGAACCGCTGCCCCGTCCTAGCCTTGCGCACATTCCATCAACAACAAGTTTGCCTTGCATTTTTTCAAGAGGCGGAAGAAGGACAAATGAGATTTCTTTGGATGTGTCAAAAAGCGTATACTTTGCAGCTCTCACCACGCAAAAGAAAATTGATCCTAAAATGACAAGAATCTCAAGCTGTGATGCAAGTGCTGGATGCCAGATCGAAAAGAAAAACGCTCCCTCGGTGAGGAGCAAACAAACAGGAGTCACTAAAGAAGCAACGACCCAACGGCATCGCTTCAAAAGATAAGGTGTGATGATCAAAGCACTCACAGCAGTCAAAATTCCATTCCAAACAGAGAGTTTACCCATGAAGTCGCAATACTCTCTTGGATCTGGGAATTTTTGCTTTAGCAAATCCAAGAAAATAATTTCGCCTAGAGCATAAGCAATATAATCAGCAATAGTTACCCAAGCAAGCAAGAGTAAATAACGCGATCTACAACAAATCAAGATGCTTGACCAAACCGAAAGTGTTTCTTTCTTTTCTTTTGGAGCCTCTTTTTTGGGTTGAGTTTGGGAAAATTCCCCCCAAAGACGAGAAAATAGCCAAGCAACGATGAGACTTAAAGCAGTAAGCGCCCACATTAAAAGAGCTAGCGATTCGCTCCAAGAATGATGCGAAATTGTATCTGCGGTACAAAAAGAAATAATAGGTCCCGCAATAATCGTACCGATACTCCCGCCTAACATGAGCGGAGCATAGTATCGTTTCGCATTTTCAAGCGGTACATATTGATTCACAAGTCCCCAAAAAAGAACTGTTAACAATGCAATTTTCCATAGCTCTGCCATCACAAAAAAGATCATAGAAGCAAAAACAGGAACAGCGGATGCAATCGATGGGTTAGTAAAAAACGTTTTTGAAAAAGGCAATAAGGGATAAATCACTAAAGAAAAAAGAAGAAAAAAACCAACAAAAGTTGTCAGAACTATGAAAAACACTCGATGTATCGGATGACGGTTCAGCAAATAGGTTAATATGAGCGTCATAATCACGGCGCCCGGCATTGTTCCGCAGAGCTCAAACCAAGGAATCGCTCCAGCTCCACCGCCTAAATCTGCCACCGTCAAAGCGTTCCGCGCACTACGCAAAATCGTGTAACTGACGTTTAAAAGACAGACGATACCAAACATTAAAAGGAAAAGACGAGCCGCCGTTCTATCTTTTAAAAAAGATACTTTCATATAGATAAGAAAGTATATAGAAAGCGTCTCGGGATAGCAAGAAGTTCAAAATTATAGGGTTTTCTCGTTTCCTTTGTCTAAACGAAAAATTTGAGCTGCCCCCTTGTCATTTCCCGATTTATAAATCACTCCCGGTATACCAAATTGAATGCGAAGCCCAAAGATCCATAAGAAAGCCGTTTTGCCCATTGCGAGTTTCTTCCCTCAGGAAGGGGCTGTCAGGCGGACTAATTATGTCATCAACTATACTAATAAAACTATTTTCCAGAGTTTGGAAAAGTTGTGTTTTTAGTTTTCCAGAAGCTGGAAGACGATGGATTTCATCAATAACTTCTGATTTTGTCTTATCTATTTTTTCATACGAATCTGCATTTAGTACTTTATTATCGTACTCATGCAATTTTCTACGCAAACCACTGCAGTTTCTATAAAATTGTTTTTTAGAACAATGGGTTTCAGGATTTTGAATACCGCCTAGAACTGCACTCGCTATTATAAACCCACGCGTTACTTTTGCTAAGCAAATCTGTTTTTGTCTTTGAATTTCAGCTTTTTTTGAAATCTCTCTGGGAGAGAGGACATCGTCATCATCAGCAATTTTTTGAGGCGAATACAATCTCGAACGTGTGGCTTGAACTGTCATACATCAACTCATATCAGTAATAATTATCTAAAATTATACAATTAAACATTCATTAAATTCAATATAAACAATTACTTTATTTATAAAATAAATAATATACCGAAATTACATGAAGAATCGGGAATTTTGAGGTAAATCCGACGCTGGCAAAAACCGATTCTTCATGTAATTTCGGTATAACAGTTATAACGAGAAAATTGAGGACAATTTGGATCGTTTATGCAAGAATGGGAAATATATGATCATTGCTCTTTTCCCGAACGAAAGAAAAAGTCTTTCATTTGATCTTGCAGGCGAGATTCGTGAATACCTAGAAAATCGAGGTATTACTGTAGTTGCAGAAAATGAAAAAGCAACACGGATTGGCGCTCAACCACTTAATTCAGTAAATCCGAAAGATATCGACTATATGATCGCAATGGGTGGAGATGGGACTCTTCTTAGAATCACCCATCATTTCAAGCACATTGACGCGCCGATATTAGGAATTAACTTAGGACATCTTGGCTTTATGGCTGATATTCCAATCGATGACATCTATCCTAGTTTAACTGACCTTTTGGATGGAAAATTTGAGATTGATCATCGCATTGCGTTCGACGCATATGCAAATACGGGTCAGTTATACTCTGTGAATGATATTGTTTTTCACCGCGCACAAAATTATAGCTTAATTGAATTAGGCATTCACATCGATGGTGTCTACTTAAATACTTTTGTTGCTGATGGAGTCATCGTAGCCACTCCGAATGGATCCACTGCTTATTCTTTGTCCGCTGGTGGACCGATTTTAAGCCCGTCACTCAATGCAATTGTGATCACTCCGATTTGTCCCCACACCATTTCAAACCGCCCCATTGTATTAACAGCCAATCATACAATTGAGGTTCAATATTTAAGCGCATATGATCCGATTGATGTTAGAGCTGACGGTCTCAATGCATTGACTCTTCCAACAAATGGTAAAGTCACAATCCAACAATCAAAAAAAACATTTAAACTTGTTAATCTACACCGGCACGAATATTTCTCAACTCTTCGTTCAAAACTCGGTTGGTCTGGCAAATTAAGATAAAAAACGATATACTTCTAGTTTAAAAAATTTGGAGTATTAATTATGTCAATAGAATCAAGAACATCATTCTCACCGGAAAGAGCTGCAGATGTCGGCATGGGATTGGGAGAACTCTTAGCATCTGGCTGTGCTGCTTGGGCATGTTCAGCTTCAGTCCGATTTCTAGGTGATAGAACTGAGAGTTTAGCACGCGGAATTTTAAGTACTCCTTTTAACATTCCTTCTGCAACACCTGGCGTTACTATGGTTATTACTCCAGCCTGTTTTATACCTGAAAAACCTGTCTATATGGCAATTAACGCTTGCACAAATTCCGGAAGTACCGCGGCTGTTACTGTTGGTTTTTTCGAAACATTGATTCAATTATTACGATATTCCAATTCCGATCATACACAGTCTTGGGGAACAGATATGATTGAAGGCGGATATCGAGGTGCTGCCATCGGTACTATCACCGGTTTTGTAACCGGGGGAGATCAGATCGGCCAAAAAATCGCAGCTGCATTAGTAGGGGGATTCGTCGGATGCATCGCAGGAAATGGCATCGCAGGAATTAGTCACGGCATTCGTAATATCCACTTACCAGTTCAGAATAAGATAATAAATGACGATTAAAGATGAGAAAAAATGTGCTCGAGGCAAGCAGATAATTTAATGTTGCGTTGATAATTGATTCGAGCCTCTTCGACGATCGCTGCGACTGTCGCAATTGTTGGCAGAAAGAAATCTACAGGTTTATTATCAGAAAAGTATAGTGCGCCTCCCAACTTGTGCGCATACTGGTCTCGATACCAGATCAAAACAGCTGTTAGAAGCCTTGCAACGTTTTGATTTTTCTTAACAGGATCTTCGTCATCGATGGAAGCTTCAATTTTTTCTAATTCTTGCAAAAATTTTGGATAGATGGGTCGACTTGCAAGCAGATCAAAAATTGGCTGCTCCAAAAGAGGCTTTGTCGCAAGCTCGACCGCCTTGCCGATTGATCCAAAGGAGAGTTTTGCCCATTTTGGATCTAGGTTGTTAGACATTAAGTATGAGGCAATTAAGTCTTCCCGAATTGGTTTTAAAGCAATGGATGCACAGCGGGAACGGATTGTGGGTAGGATTGCGTTTAGCTCTTCTGTGATTAAGATGAGTGTTGTATCTGGGTTTGGCTCTTCCAAAGTTTTTAAAATCGCATTCGCTGAGGCTGTCTGCATTCTATCGGCATCAAAAATGATGAATACTTTTCCGCAATTTTGATAGGCGCTTGTCTGAACTTCGTCAATGAGATGCCTGAAGGATTCAATGGAGTGCAGTCCACTTTTGCTTTCAGGTTTTAAAGAGTGAAAATCTGGATGCGTTTCGATCTTGTTGGTCATCAATAATTTTTGGGCAAGCGCATGTGCAAATAGAGTTTTCCCTAAACCAGGTAAACCTGAAATGATCATTGCTGTAGGAAGAGTATTCGACTCGAACGCTTTAGAAAAGTAGGCCTTGATGGGCTCGTTGCCTATAATATGATCGAACATAGTTTCTGAATTGCAATTTGTTGAACTTGGGATTTTGGTAGACTTGCATCTAGAATAAAGACTCTTTGTGGATTCTCTTTTGCTATGGTTAAAAATGCATTTCGCACTAACGTATGAAAGGAAAAATCCTCTTGCTCAATTCGGTCTTTTTCGCGAGATCTTTGTACACGTAACATTCCGATACTTGGATCTATATCCAGATAGAAGGTAAGAGTCGGCTCTAAATTTTGCGAAAAAAATTGGCAAGCACTCGAGACAGCATCTTTACCTAAATTGCGCGCAATTCCCTGATAGGCAACAGAAGAATCATTAAACCGATCACAGAGAACAATTTTGCCTGCTTTTAATGCTGGAAGAATCACCTCTTCCACATGTTGCGCGCGTGAAGCTAAGAATAAAGAAAGCTCAGCAAGTGATGCAATGTTTTCATTGCGGGATTCCAGTACAAGAGCGCGAATTTTATCTCCTAAAGCTGTGCCGCCAGGTTCACGCGTTTTTAGAACTTCATACCCATGAAGGGTAAGGTAGCGGAAAATCTCCTCAATGAGAGTTGTTTTTCCAGCTCCCTCCCCCCCTTCAAAAGTGATGAATAAGTTATTCTTCTGTAATTTCGGCAGTTCCTGCTTCAATTTTTTGTGCTCCGACACATAGGTCATTCTCTTCTTTCAGATTGACAAGGCGCACACCTTGTGTCGATCTTCCCATAACGCGTACTTCACCCATCGGAATACGGACAGCTTGTCCCATTTTCGACATCAAAAGAACGCTATCTTTGTCAGTCACAGTCAGTGCCGCGACTACGCTTCCGTTTCTTTCAGAAACGATAATCGAGCGAACTCCGATGCCTCCGCGATTGGTTTGTCTAAAATCATCGACATTGGATCGTTTTCCGTAACCGTTTTCGCAAACAACGAGGATATTTTGATCAGGTGTGACCACTTCACAACCAACGACAATGTCCTTGTCATCGCGAAGAGTGATCCCGCGAACACCGCGCGCAACTCTTCCAACAGGACGGATGAGTGATTCATCGAAACGTACTGCCATTCCAGATCTTGTGAAGATCATGATCTGCTGGCCTGGATGTGTGATGCGTGCAGAGATGAGCTCATCTCCTTCATCAATATTGAGCGTATAAACACCCGTCTTACGGGGATGGCTGTAGGCTGCAATTTCAGTCTTTTTCACAACACCTTTTAAGGTCGCAAGAAGGATACTTGCATCGCCTTCGAAATTACGCATACGTAAAATCGCCGCCACTTTTTCATTTTGTTGAAGATCTGCTAATAAATTGATGATTGGACGACCTTTTGTACGACGGCCCGCTTCTGGAATTTGCCATACTTTTAACCAATAGCACCGTCCAAGGGATGTGAAAATGAGAAGATAGTCATGCGTTGATGCGACATAGATACTCTTTAAAATATCTGTTTCCTTCTTCATTTCCATTCCTGTTACGCCAGCACCGCCACGCTTTTGCTCGCGGAAGGTATCAATCGGCATGCGCTTGATGTAATCGTCATCAGAAATCGTAATGACCACTTGCTCATCGGCAATGAGGTCTTCCATTTGGAATTCCCCTTCTGCAGCCACAATTTTCGTTTTTCTTTCGGCTTTATGGTTTTTACGCAAATCTTCCAATTCTTCACGAATAATCCCACGAACGAGCTCTTCAGAAGCTAATACAGCTTTATAATGAGCAATTTTTTGAAGAAGATCGTTGTATTCCGCTTGAATTTTCTCAGCTTCAAGTCCTGTCAATTGATAAAGGCGTAAATCTAAGACGGCATTTGCTTGTTTCTCAGATAAGGCAAAACGCATCATCAATTCTGTCCGCGCAGCGTCTCGGTTCGTCGAAGCACGAATGACTTTCACGACTTCATCAAGATGATCTAGAGCTTTCAAATAGCCTTCTAGAATATGGGCTCTTGCTTCAGCTTTATTCAATTCAAAGCGCGTACGACGTCGAATCACTTCTATGCGGTGATCGATCCATGCGCCAATGAAGTGCTTAATGTTCATCGTGCGCGGTAGGCCTTTATCCAGCGCAAGCATATTGCAGCCAAATGTGATCTGCAAATCGGTGTTTTTATATAACTGATTGTAAGTGACATCAGCAATTTCACCCCGCTTGAGCTCTAGAACAATGCGAAGACCATCTTTATCTGATTCATCGCGAATATCAGAAATGCCCGTAATCACTTTGTCATTGATCAATTCAGCAATTCGTTCAATGAGGCGTGCTTTGTTGACGTTGTATGGAACTTCATCAACGATGACTTGCTGACGACCATTGGGCAGATCTTCCACACGCATCGCAGCTCTCACAGTCAATTTACCGCGACCTGTGTGATACGCCTCTTTAATTCCTCTAAACCCGCAGATAATGCCGCCTGTTGGAAAATCAGGGCCTGGCATCACTTTCATGATTTCATCAATGCTGATCGCTCGATCATCTAAAACAAGAAGTGTAGCGTTAATCAGCTCGATTAAGTTATGCGGAGGAATATTTGTCGCCATACCGACTGCAATGCCGGATGAACCGTTACAGAGTAGGTTTGGGAATTTTGCTGGGAAAACTGTCGGTTCCGTCTTCGTTTCATCGTAGTTCGGAACAGTATCCACTGTATCTTTATCGAGATCTTCCATCAACGCCATCGCTGCATGCGTCAAGCGCGCTTCAGTATAGCGCATCGCAGCTGGTGGGTCTCCGTCTATGGATCCAAAGTTTCCCTGACCATTGATGAGCGTGTAACGCATGACCCAATCTTGCGCAAGGCGGACAAGCGTTGGATAAATGACCGTTTCTCCGTGTGGGTGATAGTCACCAGATGTATCCCCAGAAATTTTTGCGCATTTACGGTGTTTTGCACCGGGAGATAAATTCAACTGACGCATTGCATAGAGAATACGCCTTTGAGATGGCTTTAATCCATCACGCACATCTGGGAGGGCGCGAGAAATAATCACGGACATCGAGTAGCGAAGGTAGCTCTCCTTCATCTCCTCTTCAACATTGCGATTTACTATGAGTTCATCTTTTGTATATGACATATTAGACATCCAAATTCTTTACAGATAAAGCGTGTTGCTCAATAAATGCTCTACGCGGTTCAACAACTTCGCCCATCAACATCGAAAACATTCGATCAGCTGCAATTGCATCAGGCAATGTCACTTTCACAAGTGTTCTCACCTTTGGATCCATTGTTGTCTCCCACAATTGATCTGCGTTCATCTCACCAAGACCTTTATAACGTTGTACTTCAACACCTTTTCGACCATTGTTTCGCACAGCATCAATGACCTCTTTTAAATTATGAAGAGCGACCACTTTATTCCCTTCTTCGAGAAGTTCATATAAAGCGCCATTAGTCATAATGTATTGCTCTAAATGGATTCCAAAACCTGCCAATTTCTCATGAAGAGAAACAAGGCGGGATGGATCATAAAGCTCGACAAACATAAGCGGTTTTGGTGTAAAGTTGCGCATTTCTTCAGTGATTTCTTCTTGCGGAATCGAAGCAAGCGTCTCTTCATGCGTTCTTTTTTGAATCGCCTCATTCTCTTTTTTCAATGCAAACAGCTCATCTTCAGACTGCACATATTGAATCTGATTGTCGAGATTCACCTGGTATACGGGATATTGGCCGTTTTTCTTTTCTGCAACAAATTCTCTAAATGGAACTCCTTTACGCTCAATGGACCCAATGAATGTTTCCACTTCCAAAATGAGATCCAGGAGCTTCTCTGCTTGCTCTTTTTCTAAAGAGTTTTCTTGACCTGCTTTTCGCAATAAAATATCGCTAATTCCAAGCTTCAATAAATACTCATCCATTTCTCGTTCGCTATGGATATATTGGCTTACCTTTTTTCGAGTGACTCTAAATAATGGAGGTCTAGCAATATAGATGTAGTTATTTTCGATCAGCGCTGGCATATGTCGATAGAAGAATGTCATCAGAAGCGTACGAATGTGAGAACCGTCGACATCGGCGTCCGTCATAATAATGATTTTGTGATAGCGAAGCTTCGACAAATTAAATGTCTCAGCACCAATTCCACAACCAAGAGCCGCAACCATTGAGCCAACTTCTGTATTTTGGAGAATCTTCTGCAAACGCGCTTTTTCCACGTTCAAAATCTTACCGCGAATTGGCAAAATTGCTTGAAATCTTCGGTCACGACCCATTTTCGCAGATCCACCCGCAGAATCTCCCTCAACGATGTATATTTCGCAAAGTGCCGGATCTCGCTCTTGACAATCTGCCAATTTTCCAGGAAGTCTTGCCCCATCAAGTGCGGTTTTTCGAAGTGTCAACTCACGCGCTTTCTTCGCAGCCTCTCTTGCTTGTGCTGCGACAATTGCTTTCTCTGCGATTAACTTTGCAATGGCAGGATTTTCGTCGAGGAATATCGTTAAACCTTCGCCGACAATCGTCTGCACAATCCCTGCAACCTCTCCGTTTCCGAGTTTTTGCTTTGTTTGTCCTTCAAACTGCGGATTTGGAACCTTCACAGAAATGACAGCAGCAAGACCTTCGCGCATATCATCGCCCGTGATCGACATTTTGTCGGTTTTGATCGACGGATGATTCTTCATGTATTGATTCAAGACACGTGTGAGCGCTGTAGAAAAACCTGTTAAATGCGTACCACCAAGACGTGTTGAAATATTATTGACGTAACTATAGGTTGTCTCAATGTAAGTATCATTCCATTGCATTGCAACTTCAACATCGATCGGGCCATCAACCCCTTCTTTAACGTCGCGAAGATAGATGGGTTTTGGGAAAAGAGGAACTTTGCCCTCATTTAAATAAGAGACAAAAGATGCGATGCCCCCCTCATAATTAAAACGAATGGCTTCTCTGTCAGATCTTTCGTCTTGGAAAACAATCGTAATCCCTTTGTTCAAGAACGCAAGCTCTCTTAAGCGTTTGAGCAAAATATCAAAGTCAAATTGCGTAACTGAAAAAATGGTGTCGTCTGGCCAAAATGTCACTTTTGTTCCACGGCGCGTTGTCTCTCCAATTTGTCTTAAAGGAATCGTTGGTTTTCCTTTTTCAAAAGTCATCTCATAAATATGACCATTTTTAGAGACAGTACAGACTAATTTCTTCGATAAAGCGTTTACGCAAGAGACACCCACACCATGCAAACCACCAGAAACTTTATAGGTACTTTTATCGAATTTTCCGCCTGCATGCAAGATCGTCATGACGACTTCTAAAGCAGTGACATCTCTTCCTTGCTTAACAGATTCTTTCTCATGTTTTTCAACAGGAATACCGCGACCATCATCTTCAATCGTTGCACTTCCATCAGCGTGCAAAATGACAGTAATCAATGTACAAAAGCCAGCGAGAGCTTCGTCGATACTGTTATCAACGACTTCATAAACGAGTTGGTGCAATCCGTTGATGTTCGTATCGCCAATGTACATACCCGGACGTTCACGAACAGCCTGCAAGCCTTCTAAAATCGTAATTGAACTTGCATCATATTTCTTTTCTTCAGTCATCGTTGTCATGCCTTTTCCTTCATACTCGTATATACTAGGGTTGTCAAATAATCACCTAATTTTATTGTTTGCCACCCCCGCTCAACCAACTCGGAAAACCAAATCGTGGATTTCAAACTTCGCTTGAAGTTCTTTTAAAAGTCTCGGCTTCTCATGTTGGCACAATAAAGAATACAGTGTCGCACTTTTTACCTTGATGGTCAATATTCCATTTTTCAAAGAAATAGGTTGCGTAAGCCCAGTTATTTTTTCGCCAATCAAAGAAAACCAGAATTGGAAAATCTGTTCACGATCATCCCCTGTTTTATTTGTAATTTCATTTAAAACAATAGGAAGCAAATCGCTGATTTTTTTCCCCGTTGGAGCGGTACCATTGAAGTGTCTTTTTGTCCGCTCGATCATAACAACATCATATAAAAAAACAGGGATAAAAACAAGGCTTCTCTGCGACCAAAAAAACCGCAGAGAATCTCACAAGAATTATGTAAACATTGGCTTGAAGAAGAACCATTCAGCTTTTTCTCCAACAATCGGATCCGGAACAACTACTTTTTCAGTTTCTTTCACATCAACCTGCGCAAGGACTCCTTCTACCACTGGTGGTTTCTCAATCAACTCTTTTGGAGCCGATTCTAGCAAGCTCAAAAGCCCTTTTACACCCACTAACACAGCGCTACAAGATGCCAATGATGCAAGAACCCCTTTTTCCGCCAAAATTTGCGAAGCAAAGGAAGCTAAAGTAATTGCGCTGCATGCTTTTTTTACACAATCAAAAACATTTTTGATTTGACCTGTTGCAATCGCATTCAATACTAAAACTGATAAAGATGCGACTGCATAAATCGGATTTCCTAAGACGAGCATCGCCACACAATTCGCGACGATTCCTGTCTGATAGGCAATATTGAGATTTTGCATTGTCTTTTCAGAAAAAGAAACGACGTTTCTAGAATCTGCAAGCATGGCTACTGGAGTCAAGACGTATGAGCTTGCAGCGAGCAAACCTAATGCTGTGATTGGATTGCCTGCAGCAGCTGACGTCTGAGCAGTTGTGAGCAAAAGATGATTCACTTTTAAAGCAGTTCCTGTGCATTGCAGGTCATTGATATCTGTTAAGCTTGCCGCGCAAGACCCATGTACGATTCCTCGTATTGCGTTGATAGTCATAAATACTCCAATTAAAATTTAAAGTGATTTATCCTACATAAAAATCGAATTGCAAGGAACTAGAAAAACAGACCGCTGACTCCCCAAGCAATGAGGAAATAGATGGTCATAGAGAGAAAGTCATTAAAGGCGGTGACAATCGGACCTGCAGAAATCGCTGGATCAACTCCAATACGCACAAAGAATAAAGGTGAAAATACACCAAGAAGAGTTCCTACAAAGCATCCCCCGATCAATCCAAAACAGACAATCGCAGAGACCGCGAATGGGGTTGTTGCAGCAAGCGCTCCTCCTGTTAAAAGATCGAGAAAGAACACGATGACTCCACTTAAGACACCAAAGATTGTGCCGGTAAATAAACCGCCTAAAAACTCTTTAATGATCGTCTCTTTTCGACTTCCAGCAGAAAGTCCACCCATTGCCATCATCCGAATCAATACCGTACTGCACTGAAGACCAATATTGCCTGACATTCCATTAATGAGTGGAACAAAGAAGAGCGCAAAAGTTAATGCAGATCCGCCATGTTTGTGGAACGAGGAGGAGACCCCCATATTTAAGATACCAGCAAACAGTGTCACAATGAGCCAAGGCGCTCTTGTTAAAAAACGTCTAAGGACAGAATCCTGGGAAGTAAATTTTTCATTCGTACCAGCCATTCTGGCAATGGTCTCATCTGCCATGTCTTCCATCGCTTCCACGACGTCTTCATGGGCGATGACACCAATTAAAAAATTATCGATATCCACAACTGGAAGAAAGGAAATTTTATAACGCTCAACTAAGTCGATCACCTCTTCACGGGTAGCATCGGCTGTCACTTTATGAAGAACAGGGCGCATCACTTGGCGCAATGGAGTGCTGCTTGGATTGATCATCATGTTACGAGCTGGCACATACCCTTGCAGCTCACCCGCATGATTTAAAATAAAAATTCCTTTAGCAAAATCAATCCGCGGATTATCCCGGATGTAAGCTGCCGCCTCTCCGATGGTCATATCCATCGTAAAAGCAAAGAATTCAGAAGTCATTAAACGGCCCGCACTCTTACGGTCATGCTGTTTAAGTTCACGAATTCGATTCGCTTTTTTAGAATCAATGATTTCCATCAGGCGACGGAATCGTCTTTCAGGCATATCCTCGACAAGCCAAACCGCTTCATCCGTCGGAACACGTTCAAAAACTTTCTTTAATTCACGATCATCAAGCTCTCGGAAAAGAGCCGTTCTTGTATTGCTATCCGTGTTCACTAAGAATTTAATCTTCCCATCGAGATTTGGAAGATTTTCATACAAAATAGGAAGAACATTTGGAGGAAGGTGAGAGGCTGCGTAGGCAAGGTCAATAGAAGAATGTTCACAGGCGATTTTCGCAATGTCGTGTAAACGAAATTTTGAAGTTTGTTTATGAAACGCTTTTTCGAGCTTTTCTTTCAACAAATCATCGATTAATCCAGTCTTAGATTCTACGAGGGATTTTTCTTCGATTTCACATGCGTCAATGTTCGCCATTTGCCCCTCCTATCGCGCATTATTTTAGTTTATTTTTTGCTTTAATGCAATCTCTAAAACAATCTTTTCTCATCCTCCCGACAATCCGACTCTCTTTCTAGTAATTCTTGAGGTAATTGAAGACTTGGGTTATCATGTTCAAGATTATGATAGACCCACAAAAAATTCGTAACATTGCGATTATCGCGCACATTGACCACGGGAAAACGACACTTCTCGACAATCTTTTGAAACAGTCAAAAATTTTTAGAGAAAACGAGAAAGTGCCGGAACGGGTCATGGATAGCTATGACCAGGAAAAAGAGCGCGGAATTACGATCTTTGCAAAACATACTTGCGTTTACCACGACGACTATAAATTCAATATTATCGACACCCCTGGACACGCAGATTTCTCTGGCGAAGTTGAACGCGTTCTTGGAATGGTGAACTGCGTTCTTCTACTCATTGACGCTCAAGAAGGACCCATGCCGCAAACACGATTCGTATTGTCAAAAGCGCTAAAAATGGGCCTACGTCCAATCGTCGTTCTCAACAAAATTGACCGTCCACACGCAGCCCCTGATCGCGTCCTCAATCAAGCGTTTGATCTGTTCCTCGAGCTTGGAGCCAATGATGAGCAGTTAGATTTCTCTTACATTTACGCCTCTGGATTCAATGGTTATGCAATCGCAAAAATCGGCGACGAACCAAAAGATTTAACCCCTTTATTTGAACTCATTATTAAAGCAGCTCCTCCCCCACCAGGCAACCTCGAGCTTCCCTTCCTAATGCAATGTGCAACAATCTCCTACGATGACTACGTTGGACGTCAAGCAACAGGACGCATTTTGGAAGGAACAATTAGAAAAGGCGATACAATCGTCCGAGTAGATCGCAATGGAAACCATACAAACCACAAAGTCGTAAAACTAGAAGGCCACCTAGGGTTAAAAAAAGTTGAAGTTGACGAAGCGGGAGCCGGTGACATTGTTACGATTTCAGGCATACCAGAAGTTGAAATTGGCGATACAATTTCCGATCCAAGACAAGTTGTTCAACTCCCTCCAATTACCTTAGCGGAGCCAACAGTCTCCGTAGAGTTCCTTGTCAACACTAGCCCTTTTGTCGGTCGCGATGGAAAACACGTGACGATGAATAAGCTCCGCGATCGCTTGATGAAAGAAAAAAGAGCAAATATCTCTTTAAAAATCGAAGATGTTGCAGGTCGGGATGATGCAATCCGCGTCTGCGGCAGAGGCGAACTCCATCTCGCTGTTCTCATTGAAGCAATGCGCCGAGAGAACTTCGAACTTGCGATTTCTAAACCAAAAGTGATCACAAAAGAAATTGATGGTGTCATCTACGAACCGATAGAAAGGGTACACGTAGAAGTTCCTGAAAGTTTCTCTGGAACAGTGATCGAGGATCTCTCCCGTAAAAAAGGAGAAATGCAATCCCTCTCCACTTCGGAGCACGGGTTAACAACTATGCAATTCCTTGTTCCGACACGTGGATTGATGGGCTATCGTAACGACTTCTTAACTCGAACATCAGGACTTGGAGTCTTAACATCTATTTTCGATTCTTTTGCTCCCTGGAAAGGCGAGATTACGGGTCGTCTTCGTGGCGTTCTTATCTCAAATGGCATGGGTAAAGCAAATGCGTACGCTCTTTTCGGTCTTCAAGAAAGAGCCTCCCTTTTTGTCACAAACGGTGATGAAGTTTACGAGGGTATGGTTGTCGGTGAAAATTCACGCGACAATGATCTTGTGGTGAATGCGACAAAAGCAAAACAATTGACCAACGTTCGTGCGGCAGGTTCAGATGAAAACCTCATCCTTACCCCGCCACGAAGATTCACACTCGAACAAGCCATCGATTATATCGCCGATGACGAGCTCGTCGAAGTGACTCCGAACTTCATCCGCTTACGGAAAATTTATCTCACAGAAAACGAGAGAAAGCGCAGCGGAAAATAGTTCTATTCTCGTGCAGGCAGGGCGCTGGGAGCATTGTCTCCGTCATCGACTGCTTGCACAGAAGAAAAAGAGTTTTCATCGGCCATATCTTGACCTGCTGCATGATCTCGAAACAAGCTCGACCTTGAAGGATTTACAAGAGTCCATTTCGAAGATTTCTCTAGAGAATCAACATCGCTCTCCTCATTTCCATTTTCACAGCAGGTACCTGTCAAACACGAACGGAAACATCTACTGATCATATTAGCATTAGCGATTAAACCAATATCATTCGCATCATTAGTACGAGCCGCAGCATTACAAAAAACGCAAACAAAGCATGCCCCTGGACAACAAAATCCCGACGCGATAAGAGGATAAGAACCATTTGCTATACCCAGACCAATAAGAGTACCGAAACTAGCCGCCGAAATGACTACTTGGGAATCATCCACACATTTTATACTTCTAGATGAAAAGCAAGGTTTTGACTCTTCCCTGTCGATACCTGCGTACCCCGTTGAAGGCCCTTGAGCTGAGTTCATCCCGTATCGGCTTTCTACTTCTGCTGTTACTGCCGTTGACATATTAACTCCTGTTTTTTTAATTAATCTTGTTATTATAGAAAGTATTATACCAATAATAATAATTATATTTCAAGTTAATACTTTACATAATATAACTTATTGCAAATCAATAATTTAAGCAATCTCGATTATCCCCTTTGGTATTCCTTGTATTTTTATTTCTTAAGTTGCAAAATCTCGAACAAATTCAAAGATGCTCAAATTGTTCAAGCAAAATGGGGTTAAAGGCGTTGTCAAATGATGAAAAAATGGGCTTCTGTTCTTTTTGCACTCGTCATATTCTTCGTTCCGATCGAGCATAAATACGACAAGCCGCTTCGACACTTTTCACTGTCTGTTATTCCTGACGGACTGACTCTTCCTTCAGGATTTGATGCGAAGATCTATTTTTATCCCTCTGATATCATTGCATTCATCCTTTTCCTATCGCTGCTTTTTGCATTCAGAATTCCTGCGAGAAAAATCTTTATGGAAAAAGGGACCATATGTCTCTTAATCATTGTTTGTTGCGCCTTGCTATCCATCATCAGCTCTCCTCTTTCGAATTATTTTACTGTCTACACCCGCCTTTTACAATTGCTAACACCCTGTTTTCTGTTTGCATTTTTGAGCCAAATAACTTTCAGTGAAAAACAGATCAGGAATCTTTTTTATTGGGTCGTTATAGCCGCGCTTCTACAATCGTTCATAGCCATTACGCAATACTTTACGCAAGAACATCTAGGTTTGCGTTTGCTTAGCGAATCAAGAGATGCGCCCGCAATCTTTGAGGTTGCTGGGGGCAAACGCTGGCTATTGGATCGAGTGTTTGATACGGGTAGCGCATCGAGTATCATCAAGCGCTCTGCCGGCACTTTCCCCCATTCAAATGTTCTTGGCGGGTTTTTAATGATGTCCGTCATTCTTACCTATGCTCTCATCGCAAAAGCACAGAAAAAAACCATTCTAACACTCGCTTTGTTGGTGCAGATGTTTGCTCTTTTTTTAACTTACTCAAGGTCAGCAGTTTTTGGAATTCTGCTCGGAACCATTGTTTGGTTTACATTTGCGTTTTATCACCGTCACTTTTACCGCTATTTAGCAGGAGCAATTGTCTCTTGCGTTGCAATATGCTCATGCCTTCTTTTTGAGCAGTATTTACATCGTGGTGGAATTGTCAATTACAATGAGACTGCTAAAAATTCAGATCAAGTCAGGATTGTGGCTCAAAGCACTGCAATTGAAATGATTAAAGATCATCCAGTTGCAGGGGTTGGATTTCAGCAGTTTTCCAAAGTTGCGGAAAGCTACGGAAATAAAACAGGGACACATAACATTTATCTCTTTATTTGTTCTGAAATGGGAATGCTCGCACTCATTGCATTTCTTGTGTTTATTTGGATCGTATTAAGAGGAGCGATCAGCTCCCCTTTTTCGTCTGAAAAAGCATCTCTTCTAGCCATTTTTATCGCCTTTCTCTTCATTGGTGGTTGTGATTATTACCCAATCACTTTCCAGCAAGGGAAACTCATGTTTTTTATGACAGCTGCGATGATCATTTCTTTAAGAAAACAAGAACAAAGCAAACAATTTGAAGGAAGTTATGCTCATTGAAAAAACAAACAGCTGGAAAATGTTCAACAAAATCGCGCCGACCTATGATCGTATCAATCGAATTCTATCATTTGGACTCGATCGAGGATGGAGAAAGCAAGTAGCGAAATATTTGCCTGAAAAAAAACCATTGCACATTCTTGATGTAGCAACAGGAACGGGGGATCAGCTGATCGCTCTATTCGAAAGCAAAGCCAAGATTCAACAAGCTACGGGGATTGATCTTGCAAGAGAAATGCTTGCGATCGCAGAAAAAAAACTGTCTGGCTATCGAGACAAAATTCAACTCATACAGGCAGACGCACAAAAAATCCCAAATGCCGATCATACATTTGATGTTGTCACTTTTTCTTTCGGAATTCGGAATGTGCCAAATCCTTTGCAATCGCTTCAAGAAATATATCGCGTCCTCAAAAAGGAAGGGATTTGTCTGATTTTAGAATTTTCGCTTCCGCCAAAGCCCATTCGCGCGGGTTATTTATTTTATCTACGTCATATTTTGCCAAAAATTGGCAATTTTCTCTCAAAACAGGCTACAGCCTATACGTACCTAAATCAAACAATTGAGACTTTCCCGACCGGAAATGCGTTTGCAAATCTATTAAGACAAGCGGGCTTTAAGAAAATCACAATAAAGCCATTTGCTTTAGGCTCTGTAGCTCTTTATATTGGCAAAAAAGAATGAGCTTTTTTTGGTCGAAACCAGCTCCTCCTCATGCAGTGTTTGCATGTTATCCATTCGGAAAACTTGAAAAAATAATTTTTCCCAACAAAATCTTAAACCTTCCTCCTCCCAAAGAAATAAAAATTCGTTCGCGAAGCTTTCTTCCCTCTCAACAACTTTGGATCGAAAATGTTTATAACACACTGAATAACAACACCCTGAAAAAAGCAGTTCTCGCTCGCGAGTGCACAATCGAGTGCGAAAACGCTCCGGATCCTTTCGCTGTCACCTCTTTTCTTTTAGCAAAAGCTAAAAATAGCATCGTATTTTGTTTTGCAAATGAGCAAATGGCTTTTTTAGGAGCTACCCCGGAATTGCTTTTCTCAAGATCAGGAAGAGACATCCAATGTGAAGCAGTCGCAGGAACCTCTCCTTTAGGAAGGCTATTGCTAAATGATGCGAAAGCAAGAAGTGAAATTCTCCCCGTTATTGAATATTTACAACATCATTTATCTCCTTTCTGTGTGTCGTCTCTTCAGATTTCTCCAATACACATTCGTAAAACTTCTAACGTGCAGCATTTATGTGCGACTCTTCATGGCACTTTAAAAACGGCAATTACTGATGAACAAATCATTCAACAATTGCATCCAACGCCTGCGCTTTGTGGTGTTCCAAAGAGGGAAGCAATGCATTGGATCCAACAGTGTGAACCTTTTGAACGAGGACTTTATGGTGGAGTCATGGGATGGTCGACACCTGAAGAATCTGTCTTTGCTGTCGGAATACGATCTTGTTTAATCCAAGGGTCTACTGTGAAGCTGTATTCAGGAGCAGGTATTGTTGCGGGTTCTGATCCTTTGGATGAATGGGAAGAGTTAAATCACAAAATGAATCTGTATCAGGGAATTTTCGTATGAACATGATTGATTCATTCATTCAACATGGAGTCACGAAATTTTGTATTGCTCCTGGATCGCGTAGTACCCCGCTTGCTCTAGCTGTTGCGGATCATCCGAAAGCAGATCTTACAGTCCACTATGATGAACGAGGTTTAGCTTTTTATGCACTCGGCCATAGCATGGCAACGAAAAAGCCAACTGTTGTCATTACAACTTCAGGTACGGCCGTTGCAAATCTTTATCCTGCGGTTATGGAAGCATACCATAGCCATGTGCCATTGATTCTTTTAACAGCTGACCGTCCGCATGAACTTCGTAACTGTGGCGCAAATCAGGCAACTGACCAGCTAAAAATCTTCAATAATTGTATTGTCGCGCAGGCAGAGCTCAGCCCTCATCTAGATGATCATGCCATTCACTCAATCATTGCACAACATGTGAACACAAAAGGCCCTGTACATATTAACTGTCCTTTTCAAGAGCCACTTATCAGACCGAATATCATTTCCAATCTTCCTCCGATCTCCTTTTTTGCTCCTCATTTAGTCGCAAAACCTTTCCATATAAAAGCCAAAAGAGGTGTAATTTTACTTGGAAAATCCGATCCCATTCCTGTTCTCGAGCTTGCAAAAAGACTTCAATGGCCAGTTTTTGCGGATATTTTGTCTCAAGCCAGATGCACGCCGACTTCTGAACAAATTCGTCATTTTGATTTGATAAAAACCGATCTTCAGCCCGATTTTCTTCTCCATTTCGGGGAACGGTTCATTTCAAAAAACATTCTCGAATGGGCAAAAGATATTCCAATGGCCCATGTGAGTCCTTTTCCGACCCTTCAAGACCCAATCAGGCGACTTTCTGTTCGAATTCAATCGGATATTGCCCCTTTTTGTGAAACATTTTCCGCATTCACTGACCCACAATGGCTGCCTGCATGGAAGGAGCTTGATGATGCGATGGCTCAACACCTGAATTCACATTTTGACAGCCCTTTTACAGAAGCGCATGCGATCCGAAATCTCCCAAGCGATCGCCCTATTTTTTTTGGGAATAGCATGCCCATTCGTCTTGCTGACCAGTTCTATTTTCCAAACAAAGCACCTCTTATTTTCGCCAATCGCGGGATGTCCGGAATCGATGGAAATATTGCCACCATTGCAGGACTTGCTGATGGATTCAACACGCCCCTCTTCGCATTCATTGGAGATCAGACAGCACTTCACGATCTCAATTCACTTCCACTTCTCAAAAAACACCCCACACTTCTCATCATTTCCAATAATTATGGAGGAGCCATTTTCGATCACTTATCAGTTTCTCAATCACCGCACCTCGATCGACTCTTTACCGCCTCTCATTCTTGGAGCTTTGAAAACTCTGCAAAAATGTTCAATATTCCTTATATTAAAAAAGAAAAAAATCTCAATGAACTGCCAACTTCTGGGATCGTTGAATTAATTACAGATCGCAAAGAAAATTACATCTTTATTAATAATACAAAACCTATTGGGCTCTTCTGCAATTTGCAAAAAATTGAATCCAATGGAAAAAGGGCAAATTTGGAGCCAAATGGAGTATTGCAATTCCCTCAATAACCCAAAATTGATCTTGTTAGTTCAGACTGGGGTAGCTCTCTTTCTTTTTTTTCATCATGCGTATCAAGCATATCTTGCCCATCTTGTTTTCTTTGTTGTTCATATTCAGACTCCATGGCACCTTTAAAATCTTTTCAGAACTATACCCAAACAAACTCAAAAACCGATTTTTGAGTTTGTTTGGGTATATGTTATACTCTTTGCGAAATTGGAGAAAAAATGAGCGTTTCAAGAACACCTACGTCTACTGAAGACTTTCCAATTGTATTCCTCCACGGATTTTTAGGAACGAAGGAAGATTGGAACGAAGTCTCTTCGTTTTTAGATGCGCCTTGCATTGCAGTAGACCTTCCAGGTCATGGATCTGCACCATTTTCTGAAAAGCTGATTCTTCCTGATCTTCCAAAATTTCATTTAGTGGGATATTCCATGGGTGGAAGATTGGCTCTTGCAATCGCAAATGAACATCCTGAAAAAATCGCGTCGCTGACTCTTCTATCTACATTTACTGGCTCTCCTCCTTCGAATCGACTTGCAATGGATCAACTGTGGGCACAAAAAATTCTCCATTCTTTTGACGATTTTTTAAAAAGTTGGTACGATCAACCACTTTTTGCAGGATATATTCCAGACTTGAGCATGCGTAAAAGACAAAATCCAATGAGTTTAGCGAAAGCTCTTCTTTACTATAGTCCTGCAAAAATGCCAGTATTGCCCACAAACAATGCCTTTTTTGTGGTGGGAGAAAGAGATCAAAAATATCGAGCATTATACCCAAATGCCGTAGTGATTCCAAATGCAGGTCATGCGGTGCATTTAGAGCAGCCAGAGGCAGTAGCAAAAGTCATTAAAGAGAGAGTTTATGGATTGGATCCCTCAAGGTAAATACACTGATATTATATATGCAAAATGGGATGGGATTGCTAAAATTACGATCAATCGACCCGAAGTGCGCAATGCGTTTCGTCCTCTGACAGTGGATGAAATGCGCCATGCATTACAAGATGCTCGACATGACCCAGATATTGGCGTCATTATTCTCACAGGTGCAGGCAAAGAGGCGTTTTGTTCTGGTGGCGATCAGAAAATCAGAGCACATGCAGGTTATTCTGATGGAAAAGGCTCTGAAAAACTCAATGTTCTCGATTTTCAACGAGAAATCCGCACCTGCCCAAAGCCGGTCATTGCAATGATTGCAGGATATGCGATTGGCGGAGGACATGTTTTGCATGTCGTTTGCGATTTGAGTATTGCAGCTGACAATGCAATATTTGGTCAGACAGGTCCTAAGGTGGGCTCTTTTGATGGAGGATTTGGCTCTAATTTCTTAGCGCGCATCGTAGGGCAAAAAAAGGCACGAGAAATCTGGTTTTTATGTCGAAAATACAATGCTCAAGAAGCTCTCGATATGGGTCTTGTGAATTGTGTTGTTCCTTATGAAAAGCTCGAAGAGACTACAGTGCAATGGGCAAAAGAAATTTTACAGCACTCTCCTCTTGCAATTCGTTGTTTAAAATCGGCTCTAAATGCTGACTGCGATGGACAGACAGGACTGCAAGAACTTGCTGGCAATGCCACAATGCTATTTTATATGACAGAAGAAGGACAAGAAGGTCGCAATGCGTTCAATGAAAAACGAAAGCCAAACTTCGCTCGTTTCCCCAAACGAGCTTGAAAAATGGATTTTAGCAAGCCGTCCTAAAACATGGATTGCATCGCTATCCCCTGTCTTGATCGGAACTTCGATGGCCCCATCGATTTCTTGGTTCATTTTTGCGTTGACTGCGCTTTTTTCTTTACTGATTCAGATTGGAACGAACTACGCCAACGACTATTTTGATTTCCTATCCGGCGCCGATACGCATGAACGTATTGGTCCAAAGCGCGCGGTGCAACAAGGCTGGATTCGTCCTGATACCATGAAAAAAGCGACCATTATTGTTTTTGCAGCAGCTTTTATCGTAGCCATTCCTCTGATGTTCATCGCAGGTATTTGGAGTCTAATCATCACAGCTTTTGCAATTACTTTTGGCATCCTATACACAGGAGGGCCAAAACCATTAGGCTACTTAGGCCTTGGAGAAATCCTCGTATTTGTCTTTTTTGGACCTATTGCCTGTTGTGGAAGCTTTTTTTTACAAACCCATACCGTCAATACTGCAGTGCTTTTCGCAAGTATAGCTCCTGGACTTTTCTCGTGTGCTTTACTCATCGCCAACAATCTCCGCGATGAAATAACAGATCGCAAAGCCAATAAAAAAACGCTCGTCGTTCGCTTTGGTCAAATCTTTGGAAAAATCGAATTTGCACTTTCCACCTTTATCCCTCTTCTCATTCCCCTAACGCTCCTTTTTTTCTATGGAGGCCCGATCAACCTGATCGGCGTCTTTTTCCTCTTGCCAATTGCAATCAATCTTCTCAAGCAAGAAAACCTGTTACTCGGAACCTCTCTTCTCTTTTTTTTCTACACACTTCTTTTCACAATCAGTTACCTGATTTGATATAAGTCATTTATAGTCATATACTTACGATATATTCATCGACCACACTAACGAACCTCCATAATTAAAAAGAATTATTTATTCGTATTTACTGATTTAGTTTGATAATTATTAGTAATTTTAATTATAATATTAACATATTATTAATATGAAATTAATGTAATTATGATCCGATCTGGGAATTCTCGTTTTAGCGGTTATTCTCCTTTTAAAAGCTTGAGCTCTGTGGTGTCGCATATCTCTCATGCTTCTGAAGCTGCAAAATTCGTATCCTATTGGTTACCAAGGTCCGGTTTTATCCATACTCAAATGATGCCACGAATTGCTTCTACTGTGGGTACCGCAAGTTATTGCCCGGAAATAATCCGACATTGGACTGAAAATTGGGCACGCAAACAGCAGTTTCCTCCATTGGCCCAACTTGGGGCGCAGAAAGAAATCATCGATCCAATTTTCGCAAGGATTTTAGCCTCCTTGGATATTCCATATCTCGATCCACAAACAAAAGAAGTGAAAAGAGTTGGATTTTTTACGACTTTAGAAGAATTGGTTCACAGCCAAGACCCTTCAGCGAAGGTTTACCTAGGCGGTGGAAGTATACGCAATTTATTTGGTTTTCTGTATGCGGAGCTCATTTATGCAAAGAATAATACCTCAGAGTCACCAGAGGAAATTTTACAGAAAATGGCGCAAGGGACATATAAATTTCGAGACGGGCAAACTGAATCTTTGTCTAAATTAATTGTTTTAGGGGTTGGAAGTGATATCGAAATTCTGATTCAATTCTCAGATTCTTTTCTGCAACAAGCAAGCGCTAGTAGTCAATCTGAACAAGTCATTCATTCTGTTCGATCTTTCATTAATGCATTTGGGAATACTCTGCCAGATTCGCCGATAAAAAATGCCTTAGTGCCTTACGCAGATGTGAAAGAATATCAAAAGCAAACCTCTCGAGCAATGAGACAAGGAGGAAGCCCTCTTGATTGGCTGGCATTCCCGGTTTCTCCAAAATCTGGAATAGGTATTATCTCACCACCAGGGCATCCGAATTTAGTCAATCAGATTCTCGAAGGAACGCTACCTTTTTTGCCGAAGACAAATGCAGAAAATGTTGATGTTACGACTCTGCGAGTCATTCGTTCCCTTTTAGAAGTCCCTTGCTTATCTCTTTCATATTCTGATGAAAAAGCTTGGATGCATCGCTTAAGAAAAATTCAAACCACCGAGTCTGCATATCCAACTGAAATAACAAAAGTTTTTTCAGAAGCCATGGGAAATATCCGATTCGTTCAAGCATCCAATCAGTGGGTTCGAGCGAAAAAAGGTCCTTTCGCGCTTGTCTGTCAAATTGGTCAAAAAAACTGCAAATTTCCTTTGATTCCAGAACTTCTCGACGAAGATAACATAGAGACAAGAGAAGAAGAATTTGACCCCGGACACCTGCGAGAAATTGGAGCTCTTCTCTCTCGAACACAATTTATTGAAAACTTTACGGACAATGGATTGCTATATCACGGAACACCTAACATGTGGAATTTTTTCCCAATCATTCGAGGAGCATATTTCGTCAGTTCAGAATTACAAGGCACTGCTTTTATGGGAAGAGGCTTTTACACCACAAGCTCTATTAATCTGGCGCAATCTTATGCACAAGCTGCTCATCCGATCCCATTGCGCCCTATTGAGTCTTCTAAATTGCGCATTCTAAATCTTCGCCATTTCCAATCATATCACTTGTCAAAATATCATAAACTTGTAAAGGAAGCGAGGCGAAAAAAGATTGATTTTCATCAATATCTTGCAAATGAGTATAAGATAGATATCATTATCAATGAGCATGTATTGATACAAAACGCGAAGGCAATACAAAGGCCTAGAACAATAGAAAAATTTTTCCTTTCCGAAGAACAAACCCTTTTAAAACAAGCAGAATCAATCGATAGCATTGATCAATGCACTAGTGTTCTTAATAAATTTCGAGAACATCTGGAATTAGCAAACGGGTATGCTCATTCTGTAAATCCTAAAATCGTCGAATCTTTAGAAAATAAGCTACGAAAATTTGAACCGGATGACAAAATATTTTTTGCTGCAATTTCTCTGATCAAACAACAACGCTATAAGCAAAGCCCTATAAGTGAGATGGCTCTTGAAATCCTAAGACGTTCCATAGATATATTTAATGAAAAGTTATGCAATTATTCGCAGAATCGTGTTTTTGTTGGGTTTTGGGATTTTATGAAATCTCTTTCTAAAGAAAACAGCATAATGGCCGCGAAATTATGTGAAACTATTCGGATTCCTTTTCTTTATACTTTTCCCGATCAGGATACCGAGTTTACTCTATATTTTTTTAGAAATGTGGTCACTCTTATACGCGAGGAGCTACAACACAAGTTTTTTTACTACATTAGCTACGGTAACATCTCACGAGAAACTCTGCATGATATTTTAAATGAATTTTCTATCTCAAACAGAATGTGGAAAACAATTCTAGAGTTTGCAATCTTAAATGAACATTCATACTCAATTGGTGAGACTAAACTTAAAGTCGAACCTTTGATTATCCATTTATTGAACAAATACCCTGAGAAAACTCTCACTATAGAAGACAAAGAATCTCTTTTTAAACATGCAATATCAAGATTGCGATTGCCCACAGCAGGAATATTAATCAATAGATGGTCTCTTCCTCTAGCAGCTCAACAAAAACTTTCCCAAGCTTACCTTCAACTGGAGCCTAGCTTGTGATCAAATGCCCTACTGTTTGACTCGTTTACTTCTTCTTGAAAAAAGTCGAATATGAGATCGTATAATTCTTGTGAAAAATCTATATCAATATAACAAAAAACTGCTGATCCAAATTGACGATTGTTGGGGAGAAATTTCACCTTTGCAAGGGTTTAGCAAAGAGACATTCGAAGAAGCAAAAGAAGAAATTCTCCAGGTTCTTCATGAAAACAAACAACCAACACTTCCTTCTGTCATCTGGGGTCTATCTGTTTTGCCGATAACCGCAGTTAGAATTCCGTTGTGCGCCCTGAATCGACCCCGAGACGGCTGCAAGACTTTGAAGCTCAAAGTGGGGCATCTATCTGTTGAAAATGCCGTTCGACATGTATCACAATACATCGATCAATATCGACTTCGCATCGACTGCAATCGCAAATGGACATTGAATCAAGCCCTTGAATTTACAAGACATTTTCGATCTACAGACTTTGAATATTTGGAAGAACCCACAAAAGAACTCATTGAATTTTCAAAACTGACAGATTTTTCGATCGCGCTGGATGAATCACTCAGAGATAATATCAATATCCCAAATGCAAAGTATGCAGTCATTAAGCCAAGTCTCACAGGTCATATTCCAAAACTATCTTTGCCAACGGTTCTTTCTTCTTCTTACGAAACAAGTCTTGGTATTCTTCAAATTGCGCGCCTTGCATCTCAAGAAATTGCTCATGGACTTGATACATTCGTTGATGACATTATTGATCCACCCATTCGCGTTGAAGAGGGTTATTTAATCTGGTCTCCTTCAAAAAACCCAATCAATACAAGCAAACTATGCAAACTTGCGACTGTCCCTTAAAAAGAGCTGCTATTGAAGATCCAAATGCAATTGCACTGATTGACAAGGGCATTACTGTGACCTTTAAACACCTTGATACCTTAGCCAATCAATACAAATTCAAGGAAGGAGAACTCATTCCTACTCTTCCTCAGAATCCTCTTGAATTTATCCCTCTGTTCTTCGGATGCATGAGAAGTGGTGCCGCGATCTGTCCAATCAATTTAAGACTTCCTTGTCCCCAATTGGCAATCAATCAACTGCCTCAAAAAGCAACACCGCAATCTGTCCTTCTTTTTACATCGGGAACAACCGGCACTCCAAAAATTGCAATCCTTTCTTTCAGAAGTCTTTTGACAAACGCTCAATATTCCATTCCGCTTGATCCGACAGATTGCTATCTCCTCTCGTTGCCTCTTTACCATGTGGGCGGGATCGGAATTATTCTTCGGTGTATTTTAGCTAAAGCAAGCATCGTCTTAGACAAAAACAATCCCAATATTACTCATCTATCGTTTGTCCCAACCCAGCTGTATCGAGAAACTCCGATCTACAAAAACCTCAAATGTATCCTTCTAGGAGGAGCACCTTGTTTCTCGATTCCTTCACACCTTCCAATTTTTGCAACGTATGGACTCACAGAGATGGGATCGATGGTTTATGTCCGAAAACATCCACCTCTTATCCATGGGCACTTTCATTTAGGCCTTCCACTTCCCAAAAGAGAAGTTCGCCTTGGATCCGATGGGGAAATCTTTGTTCGTGGAGAAACCTTATTTGATGGATACCTAGATCAACCTCAGAGCGACTGGCTTGCGACTGGAGATATTGGCATCGACAATCCAACCCATGGAATCGCAATCATCGGTCGAAAAGATTGGCAATTCATCAGTGGGGGAGAAAATATCCAACCAGAAGAGATCGAAAAGTATCTCCTACAAATTCCAGGTATTTTAGAAACAGTCGTGATTCCAAAAAAAGACCCCGAATTTGGAATGCGCCCGATTGCAATCGCCAAAACAAATGGCTCAATAGAATTACAAACTATCCAAAAATATCTCTATGATTTTCTTCCAAAATATAAGATTCCCACAGCCCTTTTTTGTGTGAATGAATTGCCAAAAATTGGCCTCAAAATCGATCGAAAACAAGTTGTAAACACTTTCAAATAAATACCATTTATTAATCTCTAAATAACTGATTATTAATTCTTTACATCAACACTTTGAAAAAAAATGGAGCTTATCTATAATCCGCTCATTTAACTGGTTTGAAACTGAAAATGACAGCTAGAACAAATCCCATTCGTAAAATTTTTACTCGCTTTTTCCCTCGCAAATATATGCAGAAAGAGCCTGACACTCAAGAGTGGGAAGTCTTGAACGAAACCCAAAAAAAAGAGTTGGCATTCTACAAACTCTCGCAAGGCGAGTTCGCGTTGTTGCAGGGAAATCTCGTGGCTCTTTCTCTATTTGAAGAATCCTCTCATCTCGAACCAAAAAACCCTCAAATTTGGTACCGGCAGGGTCTTGCCTTTTTCGAGTACGGCTCAGAAGAGGGAAAAGAGAAAGCACTTCTTTTAGCAAGTAAATATTTTAAGTTTGCAACGACTTTTGATCCTTCTTTTTTCGAAGCTTATGTGGCTTGGGGGAATACGTTTTTACAATTGGGTAAATGCCACGAAGAACACCACTACCTCTTAGAGGCTAAGGAAAAGTATCAAAAAGCGATTTTATTAAGCTCGAATCAATCTGAGGACATTCTATCGGAGCTTTATTGGGATTATGGAAATGTTTGGATGGAAATTGCGGCCCATTCTGGGGAAGCCATCGATATCCGTTCCGCAATCGCGGCTCTTCAAACTTCCTATAAGCTGCAGAAAGCACTTTCTTCTGAATTCCTGCATGATTGCGGAAAAGCGCATTTAGAAATGGGCTTGCTTGTGAACGATTCTCGTCTCTTGACACAAGCAGTTCAGTATTTCATGCAAGCCGTCCAAAAAACACCAAACTACTACGATGGTTGGGTCTCTCTTGGAGAGGTCTATTCGCAACTGTATATCAATACAATGGATGATCGTTATACTGCGAAAGCGTCTCAATCCTATGGCCAGGCAGTAAAATTATCTGGAAAAGATGCAGATACTTGGATTAGCTGGGCGCAGATCTTAGGCGAAGGGGGCAGAATCAACCAAGACATCCGAGCCTTGCGTCAAAGTATTGAAAACTGCGCACGCGCATTTCTCCTCGATGCAAAAAACCCATTGATTACTGCACAGTGGGTAGAATCACTTTCTTACCTTGGACTTGCAAGTAACCGCCTTGATTTACTCATCGAAGCTGAAAACAAAATCATCAAAGCAACCGATGCAGAAGACAATCCCGATCTTTGGCATGCATATGGCGTTTGTTTGATGTGTTTTGGGAAATATTATGAAGATGGTGAGTTCTATGATATGGCAATTGAAAAGTTGCAATATGCCTTATCGATTGATCGCACCGCTGCCGAACACTGGCATACGCTAGGCCTTGTTCATAAATACTACGCAGATCTGACAGATCATGATGACTTACTCATGAGAGCCAACCGCTTTTTTGCAAGAGCCATTGACCTGAAACCATCCTGTCCTGCAATTGTCTTTGATGCGGCATGCTCTTTACTACACTATAGCGAACTTGTGAAAGATCTTCCAAGTCTTCAACTTGCGATGCAACACTTTGAAACACTATTACAAGCACATAAAGAAGTCATTTTACATCATCCTGAATGGCTCTATATGTATGCAAAATCACTTGTTTGGCTTGCAGAATTTAATCATGAGGAAGCCCCTCTCATCCGCGCATTAGAAGTTTTTTCGCAGGTTCTTCTCATCGATCCAGATCATCCAGACATTCATTATCAAATCGCGCTTCAAAACATGAATTTAGGCGTAACAACTGAAGAGACAGATTTCTATAAACGAGCCCTTCCTTTTTTCAGACTCGCTGCTCGTCAAGAGGAGGAAAATGACCAAGTTTGGCTCGATTGGGGAATCTGCCTGATCAATCTTGCTCTCACTACTTTTGATTCCGAATTTGCAACTCTACTCTACGCTGATGCAGAACAAAAAATCGCTTTAGCCGGATCTCTTGGCAATGCTTCTGCATACTATACTCTAGCATGCCTATATTCTCTCCAGGGGCGGATAGAAGAATCCATGCAATTGATTCGACATTCTTTATCTTTAAAATCACTCCCACCCCTTGAAGAACTCCTCGAAGATGAGTGGCTAGAGGCTTTAAGAAACACCGAAAGCTTTGCACAGTTTATCGATGACCTAGAAGCAAAATTTCAAACACGTGAAGATTAATCAGATTACTCCAGTGCAAGGCCTTTTGTTTCTACCCTCGCAACGACAGTAATCATGGCTCCGATTAAGCAAAGAATGCCAACGCTAATCATCGTTGTGCGAAGGCCCAACGCATGAAAGGCCATGGGCAGAAAAAAGACTCCAAAAGTAGCTCCTGTTTTTCCACAAGCTGCAGCAAAACCATGTCCTGTTGCGCGAAGACGTGTGGGGAATACTTCGACAGGTAGTAAAAATGTCGTAGCATTGGGTCCAAAGTTGACCATCAAATTGAAGATACTAAATCCTAAAATGAGCGCTAGATCGCCTGTTCTCATTCCAAAAATCCCAATCAATCCAGTACCGATGGCCATTCCTATAAACCCAAGAATTTGAAGTTGCACTCTTCCTCTTCTTTCTACAAAAAATATATTAAGAGCAAAGCCAAAAATTAAAAAAATATCGGCAATGACAGTCATCATATCCGCTCGAAAGTCAGCAGCAATAAAACCGCTGGTATGAATCGCCGTAGGATGCAACAAATAGACTAAAATCATTGGAGTAAAAAGACCGATTCCATAAAGCGCAATATCCATTAAAAACCACGGAACCGCGGTAAAAATTGTTCGCATCCGAAATTCTTTCCGAAACAATTCTTTTAAATGGCTCTTTTGGGGCTCCTCTTCCTTTTTTTTCGAGACAGGAAGTATGTGTGCACCGATTAACCAAAAAAGAGAATCTTTTGCCTCCTTTAAACGCCCCTTTCGAGCAAGCCATCGGGGACTTTCTCTAATCGATGTACGCAATACCGCTAAAATTAAAGCTGGAACCGCGCAAGACAAAAGCATCCAACGCCAACTTTGTTCCGATGGATTGATCAGAAGAATGATCGAACAAATCGCTGCGGCAAGAGTCATTCCTATTGCTTGAAAACTAAAGGCTCCTGTCATCCATTTTCCACGACTTTTTCGCGGCATAATTTCTCCGACAAGAGATGCGCTAATCGGATATTCTGCCCCCACTGAAATTCCCTGAAGAAAGCGAAAAAAAATCAAAATGAAAGGACTCCAGGCAATCGCGCATAAAATGGATGTAATTGTCAAAAGAGCTACATCAATCAATAGGATGAGACGCCGACCGTATCGATCCGATAAAACACCCGAAATGATCGCCCCAGGCACTGCACCCAAAAATGCAGCAGCAGCAAAAAATCCAGCAATTGTCGGAGAAAACGTGCCAAAATTGGCTTGAATCAGAGGAAGCGCTGCGCTCATGATAAAAAAATCATATCCGCTGAGGCCAATGCCCGCCGATGCAAGCGCCCACATGCGCCGTCTGTTTGGGGTAACAGGGGTTTCGTCCAATGCAAGATTGATTGACTCACGCACACTCATGAATGTGATGTATAAATGAAGAGGTAAGTCAGTAGCAAGAATAAAAGATTTGAAAACGCAAGGTCCTTATTTACAGAACGATAGACTGACCGTGCATGACTAACGCATGGTTTTATCGAAAACCGCGCATTGTCAATGCACGGTTTTTATATATATAGTCGTCCCTGAAGTAATCCGATTTTCTCCATGAAAAGGAGACGAAAAATCAAGATATCTTTTTGAGGTTTTGATATTATTCTTTGTTTCAAAATCGGAAAAATTATCATGAAGCCAAGACCCATCCGTCAAGATCAAGATCTTCTGTTTCAATTCAGACTGAGTGAGCAGTTGAATCCAAAACATGAATTGCTCCAGCTAGCAAATGCTATTGAGTGGCACCTGCTGGAAGCAGAATTTCTACCCCTTTTTACAGCAGGAGCTGGCCATCCCCCTCTTCCTATCCGTCTTGCTTGTGGCTTGATGATCTTGCAACACATGTTCAACCTGTCAGATGAAAGAGTTGTAGAAGTGTGGATAGAAAATCCTTACTGGCAAGCCTTTTGTGGTTACGATTTTCTTCAATGGGAACTTCCTGCTCACCCAACATCACTTACCCACTGGAGAAAACGTATCGAAGCTCGAGGGGTAGAAAAGATTCTCCAATTGTCAGTCTCTGTGGCCTTAAGAACAAACACTGTGACGCCAGCAGAGTTATCCAAAACAATCTCAGATACCACAGTAATGCCCAAGGCTGTTGCTCATCCGGTAGATGCCAAGTTGATTCGTCGTAGCATCGAACGGATCGTTCGAGCAGCGAAAGTTGCAGGTATCCATCTGAAACGAACATTCGATCGAGTGGCCACTTGGGCTCTGAAAGATTATCTCCGCCTCATGCATGGCAAGAAAATACGCAAGGCTCAAAAGCCATTAAAAAAGCTGCGTAGGTATCTGAGCAAGCTCTTGAAAGAGCTCGATCCTCATCTGGAGAATTGTCCTCAACCAATGCTTCGTGACATGGTGATCGGGGCTAAATTGCTCTTACAAAATGGGGAAGACAAAAACAAAATCTACAGCTGCCATGAACCACAAGTCTCATGCATTGCTAAAGGAAAAGCTCACAAGCCCTACGAATTTGGCTCGAAAGCAAGCATACTCTTAACAGAACAGAAAGGAATCGTTCTCAGCATGATCACTCATCTAAGGAACCCGTATGATGGTCATCTACTTGCAGAATCCAAGCAAAAAGCAGAAATGAATGCGCAAACAGCTATCAAACGCATCCTGGTCGATAGAGGCTTTAGAGGCCACGACGTAACAGATGCCGAGGTATTGGTCAGTTACACAAAAGGGCTGCCCAAACCTCTAAAACGAGCTTTACGAAGACGTCAGGCAATCGAGCCCTGGATTGGTCATATGAAGCACGATGGAAAGTTTGGCCGATGTCATCTTAAAGGAATACTTGGAGATCAGATCCATGCAACTCTGGTTGCTGTAGCCCATAACTTCCAAACTATCCTCAGAAAACTGAGGATTTTTTGTATCGAAATTCTTGGCCGGTTCAGGAATCTGATCTTAATGGAATCTGAGGAAATAAGCCTGTTGGAACAAGCCATATAGTTGTCAGTTCAGAAAAACTTACTTCAGGAACGACTATCTACTTTGTGAAAGAAAAAAATTAGATCAAAATTTTCTTATGCTTGTCAAAAAGTTCAGGAAAAAAAGCTGAGTAACGAACATTATGCCTGAATGATAAATCCATAGCGAGAAATCAGCGCAGGGTCAAGTTGATTTTGCGACGAAGCTCCTATGCACAAGAGCAATTTTTTACTCACAGATCCAGTATGTCCTAAAATCGTTTCTAGTTGAGAGCGATCTATTTTATCCGCACTAGAAACAAATACAAATTCTTTCCCAGTAGATAAATCAATGCGCTTTAATAGAGAATGTAACTTCTTATGGTTGTCTTCTCTTCCATCAAAATAATGGAAGGGAATATTCAATTCTTGCGCCATTTTTTCAGCTGCAATTTTTTGGCGTTCTGGGGTTCCGCAAAAAAGGAGTTTAATAAAAAAGGAATTTGTTTTTAATGCCTGTTGATTAGCATTTATCAAATCCATGTTTGTTATCTTCTTTAGAGAATTTTTTGAATCTGTAAAAGAACGACTCAGATTTAGATTCGGGATCTTAAATTGGAGAGAAAACAGAGCTCGATAAAGATAAAAAATTGCAAGAGCAATAACCGATACGATCCCCACCGCAATGCTGGCTTTTCGAGTTATTGGCAAAATTATGGGCAAATTTCCTATGATCTTCATTCGAATGATTGTTTTAATCTGCCCATGCAGACTTGAATTGAGCAATCAAGCCTTTTTTGCGACAATAGGTTTTCCGCATCTACACATGACATGAGATGATCAACAAATCTACCATTTTTTCTTTTGTTGTATAACTCTTTCGCAAGAGAATCCACAGTTTCCTTTGTGAATTCTTTTAACACATTTGGATGACTATTTTCCAGATAGCGTTTTGCTTGTTGTTGTATGATCGCTTTAAGCTCTTCAATACCTGGCATTTCTACAGAAATCCTGTAATTGATTCGGTCAGAGAAATCTTGAGGAAGATCTTTAGGAAGCTCCATCAAAATGAATAAAAACATTATTTTATTATCCCTGATCCCAGCTTGCTCTTTTATTTTCTGAACAGCAATAGCAACCTTTGTTGGATCAATGCGTTTCTCAGGGAGTAATATTGTTGGATTTAATATGCAGTCAGCTTCATCAATTACAAGTACAGTCGGACAGACTAAGTTGCGAACATCTCCAAAAAATCGAATTGTCTTACTAGGGTCTTGTAATAAGTTAACAAAATTACTGCCCATGAAAAGACAATAATTCCAATTCCCCCCCTTTGCAATGCTCTCACATGCGGTACTTTTGCCTCTTCCATAATCCCCATAAATTATTGCATGTGGCAACTGTCTTAAGCTATCTTCCTGATTGCAAAGTGCCGTTTTTAGGATTTCAAAATCTCTGGTTACAATAGAATTAAAAATTGGAGTTGGCTTCATACCTTCTAAACGAGGATCCTTAAATCGACTTGGCCTTAAAGTATACCAATGAACCGGATGTGAGTAAGAATTACTTATTTCAGAATATTTTTTAAAAGGGCATAAACTCGATTCTACGTAATCTGTTATTTCTGGAAGAAATCTATTAACAATATATCCCAAAACTGCAGTGGGAATAGATAAACTTACTATTCTTTCTGCTAAGCTCTTATCTTTTTCTCTGTTGCTATCTCCTGGAGAATTATTCGATGGAACTGGAGGAGAAGTAACGGGTTCAGCTTTATTCATAATTAATACATCCCTTGAAAAAACAGAAATTTGGTGTCTATACAGACTTTTTAAAACCCCGACCTAACAAAGATAATAGACTCAGATACACATTTGACTTTTGATTTTATAACGCACCGAGCCTATCTTCATTTCGATGGAGATAGGAGTGAGCTACTGTAGTTCTCTTGCTCTTTTCGCTCCTACGGAAATTAGATAATCTCTGATCGCAGTGTGACCTCCATTAATGGCATCGTCAAGGGCAGTGTGGTTTTTTCTATTTATTGAATTGATGTCATCTCCTTCTGCAACAAATTTGCGAACATCATCCATCCAGCCCTGTGTTGCTGCTATTTGTAATCTAGTAAATCCTGCGGCGATTCCTCCTGAGTAAATCCATTCCCTTGGAACTCCCAATACACCTCCAATACCGCCTAAGATTCTTGAGACTGTCATAACATCCTCCTAGTACATAGTTATGAGGAGAAATAATAAATTTATTTTGAATTTCTGTAAAGATTTTTCGAATGCTCAAAAAATAACACATTAAATACTTTATGGAAGCTGGTTTGGATAGGATGGCCTACAGTGAGTCTCTTTGCTTTTCCATAAAGAGATCAAAGCAATAATGAGAAAAATCGGAAGGGTGATGAATGCCAGTTTATAGGCAGAGACAGAAAAAATGCGAGCCCCGGCAAGAGTTGTTCCAGACTATATTGAGGATCAAGAATCTTTCCTGTTAAGGGATCGGATATAGCTCCAAAGAGTGCATCGAAGGTATTCATAAAACAATTCCTGTTGCAGCAAGTAAAGGCGCTCACTTTTCGAATCATCGTGAAACAGAAAAGAAAACTACTGATGCAAAATCCAAAAAGAAAAAGGAGTATTGAAATGAAGAAAGAAGACCAACCAGGTATGTAAATCATAAGTGATATTGTGATTAAAGAAAAAAGAGGTCCCCAAAACATAACCCCTTGTTTTGATGTAGGCTCATTAATCCTCATCAAAGCAAGATCTTGGTGTAAAGAGTGAAGAAATGCTAGGCCACAGAGCTGGGAGAATTTCCTCAAGTAAGTATGTGCAAACAGGTGCGTTATGGAGGAGAATTACAAATGATCATCGCAAAAGTTTTCAACGTTTTTCTACGATAGAAAAAAGAGATAGTTGAAAAGATAACTGCTCTCGAATAATTTCAGCTTCTTGATAAAGCGCTGCAAATTTTTATCTCTGTGGGAACTTCCAATATGACGAATAACCCCGCGTTTTCCTTGATCATATGGCTAATCTGCACAGCTATGGCACCTGATGCAGTTCGAACTTTTCGAATAGAAAGATTGCTCTGCATCCAACAAAAATACCAGTTGGTGCGGTTTTGCACTAAGATAAAAATATAACCATTTATAAATCATTCACTTGTATTGACGACTAAGAATTTTCTGTTTTGGCAGAAGTCGGGAGGTTGTTAAGCTAGACGTCCTGTGCTTGTGATTAGAATTTGTAAGACACTGAAAACTATAGCGGTAATATTTTCTAAACTTTGACAAAAAAACATCGTGCGCATATCAGATTTATCATACATCACGTGTGCGAGTGTAGAAAAGATGTTTAAAAACCTTCAATATTTGACTCAACCTTTTAATATAAGAGTTCTTCAGGCTGTACTAGATAATAAAATCAAGATGGAACGAGAAGTCACTAAAAGAAGTGATTAATGCATACCTATCAACTCCAAGAGGGATTGATTCTGACTGAATACGAATCAGAAATCATGCGACTCGATGGATTGACCATCACAGTCCACCCCATTTGGAAATGGCTACTTTCTAAATAATTCATACTCTGATAGTCTGAGTCGTTCTGGAGAATTTTGAATCTATGGACAAAAGATCACTTCTATTCGTTTTTCTATTGAGCATTGCTTTTTTTGGTGTGCATACATGGTTTGATGCTAAAAATGCAGAAACAAAGCAGAAAGAAATCAGCAAGGCTGCAGAAGAGCTTGAAAATGAAGTGAGATCGAGAACAGCTCCGATTGAGCAACTGCCTGTGGCCTCCTTCTTTGCAGATTTCGAAGGAAAGCAAAAAATTGCAACAGGCATTTTGACTGGCAATTTTTTCCTGACATTGTCTGAAAATATGCCATCAAGTGGATACGTCTCATCTGGAAATCAACGGATTCCTGTACAATTCATATCCGGGGAAAAAGGGGGTCCTGTTCTATATAGTCGAGGCGAATCAAGTCAATTCAAAATTGCAACGCTTCCTGATGCATCCCCTGCTGATCTTCAGCTCTTGACTTTAGGTCAGGAAACGAAAGTCATTGTTGGAGAACAAAGAGGCAACAGCTTTACGCTGCCTTATCACTTCCTCGAAGAAAAGGCAATTGCATTGCTAAATGTTGGAACAGAATATCTTCCCGTTGGAATTTATGAGCCTGAAAATAAGAAGATCAAAACTTTCCAAGATTTCGTTGGGATCAAGCAATTCACGGCTCAAGTCACACCTGTTCAAACGAATCGAGGTGAAGAATTCTATGTACTTGAAAATGAATACCAACAACTGGTTTTTTCCACTCGCGGTGGCGCTCTTGCAGAGATTAATCTTCCGCTAAGAAGCGAAACAAATCAGAACAGTATTGTGAAGGAGATCGATTTTGATCGTGAAATTCTTGCTCATTCACCGCAAAATGCACATTTTCCATTACATCCTTATCATACAGCAACTGGCGGAATGCAGCAAAAAGGGTCTCTTGGTGGATATTATCCCCTGCTGAGACGCCCGATTATCAATACGAATGGAGAGCAAGTCTCTGAATTCCCTCCACAATATTATGCATTGAATATTGTTGGCGACATGCCAGAAATTGCATCTCTCAATTATCAAGTCACACGCTTTGAGCCAAATCTCATCCAGTTCACTTCAACGTCGGGACAAAGAAAAATTGTTAAAACATTTTCGATCCCGCAAGAAAGAAATGGTCCGTATTGCTTCCAATTAGACATGCAAATTGAAGGAGATACGCGGAATTTATGGTTGACATCTGGAATCCCTGATGTAGAAATTGTAGGCGGTTCTTATGCCCCTCTTCTTCGTATTCAAGTGACAAAAAATAATGTTCATGAGGTCGATACGATCGATCTACCGAAAAAAGAGGTGATCCAAGTTCCTCATGTTCAACCAAATTGGATTAGTAATAACAATGGATTTTTGGGAATTATTACCGATCCTTTAGAGAAATTAAACCCTGGTTATAAAACAGAATTTGTCTTGGGCTCTCTTCTTCCAACAAGGCTAACCCTGGTAGATCCTGGATATCGTCTTTATCCCGCAGCCGATTACCCAGGTTATGCGACTTATCTGCCCATCAAGCCAGGCAATTTATCTTATCGAATTTTTGCAGGGCCATTTGACGAAGGATTATTGAAAAAACTCGATTCTCTCTTTGATAATCCGCTCACCTCTTACAATCCAAACTATGCATCTGCACAGAGCATACAAGGTTGGTTTTCTTTTATCTCTGCACCTTTTTCAAAGTTCCTATTTTTCCTGATGGAAATATTCTATGCAGTGACACGCTCTTGGGCAGCAGCCATTATTCTCTTGACGATCGCTCTGAGGCTCATGATGTATCCACTGAATGCATGGTCTATAAAATCTTCACTCAAAATGCAGACCGTTGCTCCTAAAGTGAAATTGATTCAAGAAAAATACAAAAAAGACCCTCAACGCGCGCGTTTAGAAATCTTGTCACTTTATAAAGAGTCTGGAGGCAATCCAATGACAGGTTGCATTCCTCAGCTCTTGCAATTGCCGTTTTTAATGGGGATGTTCTATCTCCTAAAATCGAGCTTCCCTTTACGCGGCGCTCCATTTATACCAGGCTGGATAGACGATTTAGCAGCTCCTGATATTCTTTTTTCCTGGAGTCAACCAATTTGGTTTGTCGGAAATGAATTTCACCTTCTCCCTATCTTCATGGGACTCACGATGTACCTGCAACATAAGCTGACTGTCAAGACCCCAAAAGATGGAGAGCCAATCTCTGACGCAGAAAAACAAAAGCAAACAATGGGCCTAATGATGTCTGTTGTATTTGTCCTGTTGTTTTATAACTTTCCATCAGGATTGAACCTATACTTCATGTTCTCCACTCTTCTTGGGATTCTCCAACAGTGGTGGGTGATGAAAAAAATACGTCCTGTCTAAGAATAGAAATAACAGGGTATAGTCCTTTAAAAGACTTTTTGTCGTTGAATCGACTTTATCCTGTTTTTTGGGTTGAATCATGCAAGCGTGGGAAGAGTTTCTCCATAAAATGGAGATGAAGTTAGGAAAAAAGACGATCGATCAATGGGTTAGATCGATCCAAATTACTCAGTTCGACGCTCGGAATCTCTATCTCGAATCCCCCGATCCCCTGCAAATTAATTGGTTTGAAGAGCACATTCGACCCTTATTAAAAAATGGAATTTTCAATAACAATGGAAGACCCATTCAAGTCTATTTGAATAAAACAAAAAAAAGTGAAGGCACTATTGAAAAAGCTCCATTTACGATTCTTTCTGACAGACTAAATCCTGAACTTACTTTTGAAAATTTCATCGCCTCTTCGGAGAATATGGTCGCCTTTAAATTGCTGCAAGAGGCAACAGTTTCCTTTAACCCAATCTTTCTTTACGGCCCACAACATACAGGGAAAACACATCTATTAACTGCGGCCGCGCATCTGTACCAATCAGTTGGAAAAAAAGTCTTTTTTGTGAGGGCTGAAACATTCACATCCCATGTAGTGCAAGCCATTCGGCTTGGACATATGGATCAATTTCGCAGCATTTACCGAGATATTGATGTCCTGATCGTTGATGATGTGAGTTGTTTAGCAAAAAAATTTGCAACTCAGGAAGAATTTTTCCATACATTCAATGTACTTCATACAGCTGGAAAACAAATCATTCTCTCTTCCCTATTACCCCCTTCAAAACTTCAGGAAATTGAGCAAAGATTGCTGAGTCGATTTGAATGGGGCATTTCACTCTTGGTTGGACGCGCTCCATCGATTGAAATCCTGACCCAAAAAGCAGCACTTTGGAAGCTTTCTTACTCTCCCGAATTAATTCGTTATCTAGCGGAACAATTTGCAGAAGATCCTTTACTTGCCCTCGAAGCTCTTCGCGTCCGCACAAAGGGAATGAGTTCCTTAACGCCAGAAAAAGCATCGCAATTTTTGCAGGATTTGATCGCTCAAAAGAAAGCAAAAATGGTCACCTCTGAAAAGATTATTGCCGACACCGCGAATCATTTTGGAATTCGCATCGAAGACATTCTTGGAAAATCGCATAAAAAAGAATTTACCTACCCGCGGCAAATTGCCATGTACTTTTGTCGGACTAAATTGCAACTTCCATTTCAAAAAATAGGATCTATCTTTAAACGGGATCACTCTACAGTGATAGCGAGTATCAAACAAATTCAAACAGGTCGTGAGGGAGGATCAGGATCCATAGAAAGCGATATTTGTATGATCGAAAAAAAATAAAATATCTCTGTGGTAAAAAAAATGAACCACAGAGATAATCGATTAGATCTTTATGAAGCGCTCGCCTGGTTTTGCACCACCGCCCATTGGAGCACCTTTTTGAGGTTGCTGTGGCATTCCTGGCATTTGGAAAGGTCCTGGATCTTCGCCTGCGCAAATTTTTGTCACAATTCCACGCCATTTTTCCACTGTCTCTACAAAAAGAGGAGCAAATCGACGAAGAGCTGCTGCATCAACACCTAAGCCCATGTCGAGCACGCAGTGCATGAGAATGAGTTCTTCTTTCGGAGCCACACCAATGCCGCCGCCAGCCATTTGGCCGCCAAGCATTGAGCCTTCTAGAAGTCTTGAATAGAGTTTCAATAAGATTTTATCATCTTTTGGCAGACCATCCAGAATCGGTGCATAAAGATACAGTCTGTCAGAATTTTGCTCGTAAGTGATATGCAATGAAAAAGTATTATCAATTCCGAGAATACAGGTGTGATTTTCGTCGAAATCCAGAGCATCAAGATTTAGTTCTTTACCGAATTCTTTTAAATTTGCCTTTGCGTTTTCGTAGGACATTGAGGTTCTCCTGAATATAACTTTGCGACCTTAAAAAAATAGCCGCAGTACATTATTTTATAGTCCTTTCCTGAATAGCCTGCAAGTAAATTAGAAAAAAAACCTAAGATCAGTTATATGAAAAATAATTTATATGGATAGAATGATTGCCACTCAAGGAGAAAGCTCTCCACTCGGCCTTTCAATCACTGCAACGATGGCTAATTTTGCTGTTTTTTCAAAAAATGCAACGGCTGTCACTCTTGGACTCTTTTCTCCAGGATTTAAAGATGTGCAAAGACAATTCCCGATGCATAGAACGGGCGATATTTGGCACATTCGTCTCACGGATGTCCCAGAAGGAACGCAATATGCTTATAAAGCCGCCGGTCCCTTCTCACATGATACAAATGAACTGTTTAATGAAAATATTTGGCTTGCTGACCCCTATGCCAAGATTTTAGACATTCCGCGCATTTGGGGTGCAAAAGATCGAGCCTATCGAACGCCTGTCCTATCTGCTCCCACTTTTGATTGGGAAGCAGTGACATCGCCGAATATCAAACCAGAAAACCTCGTCATTTATGAAATGCATGTCCGAGGCTTTACACAGCACCCCTCTGCTAACGTTGAAAATCCAGGGACTTATTTAGGTCTGATTGAAAAGATCCCCTACTTAAAAAAGTTGGGCATCAATGCAGTCCAATTAATGCCTGTTTTTGAATTCGATGAAATTCATAGTAGAGACCTTCAACCACAAACAGGAGAACCTCTTCCGAATTATTGGGGCTATAATACTCTTTTTTTCTTTGCACCTATGCGTCGATTTGCAGCGACGAACTCTCTTTTAGCTCCAATTCATGAATTCAAAACGATGGTTAAAAAGCTTCACAAGGAAGGCATTGAAGTTTTCCTCGATGTTGTCTTCAACCATACAGGCGAAGGCAATGAGCGCAATTACTATATTCATTTTAGAGGCCTTGACAACCGTATCTATTACATGGTGGATGAACAGGGTCACTATCGAAATTTTACTGGATGTGGGAACACAGTCAACTGCAATCATCCAGATGTGCAAACATTCATTGTCGATTGCTTAAAATATTGGATTGAAGAGATGCATATCGACGGCTTTCGATTTGATCTTGCCTCGATATTTACGAGAGATTTAAATGGCTATCCCCTCGCAGTATCTCATGCGCCAGTTCTCGAAGCGATTACAAACTTATGCAAAGACAACAATGTGAAACTCATTGCTGAAGCATGGGACGCGGGGGGGCTTTATCAAGTTGGCCTATTTCCAAATCATTGGAAAAACTGGTCTGATTGGAATGGGAAATATCGAGATAGTGTACGCCGTTTTATTAAAGGAACGCCGTCTCAAGTAGGCGCATTTGCCGATTCGCTGATGGGAAGCCAATCGATTTATGGAGAATCAGGAACCCCATTATCCAGCATTAACTTGATCACTGCCCACGATGGATTTTGCTTACGAGATCTTGTCACCTATCAAATGAAACACAATTATGATAACGGCGAAATGAATAACGATGGGTGTAATTCCAATGACAGTTGGAACTGTGGTGCTGAAGGGCCAACCATTAATCCAGGAATTGCAACTCTTCGCGAAAGACAAATGCGCAATTTCTTACTGGCTCTATTTCTCTCGCAAGGAGTTCCTATGATTTTAATGGGAGATGAATACGGTCATACAAGAAAAGGAAATAACAATCCCTTTGTACAAGACAATGAAATCAACTGGTTTTTGTGGAATATCCTAGAAAAAAATGAAAAAATCTTCAATTTTGTCTCATCTCTGATTGCTTTTAGAACAAAACAAAATTCACTGAAGCATACACATTTTCTTTCGACAAAAGATGTCAGCTGGCATGGGATCAATCCAGATCATCCCGATTGGGGCGATGAATCGCGTTTCCTCGCGTTTACCTTAGTGGGTTCTCCTCCGATTTATGCAGCATTCAATGCATTCAGCCATCCGATCAAAGTCACACTTCCTCCAAAAAGCAAATGGAAACAAATCTTAAGAACAGATAACGATTGGGATGCGCATTGTTTGAATGAACCGGAATGTGGAACTCTGCTGACAGATCAAGTCGAATTACCCGCATACTCATCCATCCTTTGTTTTGCCACTTCGTAACAAGCCTCTTTAAAACCTGCATTCTTAAAAAAAAATAACAGCATGATCATATACCCAGCTCTTTACTGAAATGAAATCGCTTTGCTATGCTTCAGTTTAAAAAAAAGGAAAAATTCATGCGCTACTTTCTTCTATTCGCTTTCTCACTTTTTCTTGTCAGTTGCTCGCATCGGACAGATTATATGACTCGATTCCATGAAGATGGAAGAGCAAAACCTGTTGCTGCGATCGCATCCATGATTGACACTTCCTCTTTTGAACTACCCTGGAGTATTTCAGAAGAACTTACGTCCATGATTTCTTCACAAATTAGACAAGGGGGAAAGATTTTCGTTGTCGCTAAGGAAGACGACGCATTTTCTGAAAATCCATTTGGAGCCGATCTATCTTGGGTAAAGAGAGAATTTTCCGATCAAGAATTTGCTGTATTTTTAGAACTCGTTGAACATGAAATTGTTCCAGCGGCAAAATCGAAGAATGACTTGCCCCAAGAAATCTCTTCTCATCTGAATATGGCCGTTCGTCTGAGAGTTGTTGACAACCGCGGTGCTACCCCAAAAATTGTGCTCCAAGAAATTGTGAAAGACACATATTTCATCCCAAAATCTGTTTCAGAGGAAACACATTCAATCACTTGGGGAAATCCTGCTTTTGCAAAAACTCCCATGGGGATTGCTCATGCGCAACTCACTCGTGAGCTAACCAGTCGAATTAGCGACTACATCCTTCTTGCGAAAAGTAGATGAGTGTTCTTGCTTTCGCAATTCTTGCGATCATTACGCTTACCATTGGATGGAAAAGAAACTTTTTTTCTTTTCCATCCGGTCACTGGTTTTATCAAATTCGGTGGCACCATGTTGCTTTTGCTTTTTTCATCTATTTTCTTTTTTCTGTAATCCTATCTCCATGGGTCGGAAAATGGTTACAAAAAATATTGATTCATAATCATTCAACACAATCAATTTTAAGCTATGCGACTTGGTTAAATTTTATTAATTCGACAATGATTTTTGTTTTCTTGATGGTCGTTCTGACCGCATTACCAGTATTGAGAAAAATGGGGTCGCGTGAACCTTTCTCCTATTTACAAGATTTAGGAGCAGCATTGACTGCATGGGCAATTTCCTTTCCATTGATTGTATTTGTCAATCAAGGATTAGATTGGATTGTTACCCATATTTTTCATGTGGCTCATGCGCCTGAACAACTTGCCGTTCAATTTCTTAAAATGACTTTAGGCTATCCCGTTCTTTTTATTCTAGCGCTGCTCTCTATTGCTGTTTTAGCACCTCTTGTCGAAGAAGTTCTTTTCCGAGGTTTTTTACAATCTTTTATTCGACAACATTTGGGTAAAAAACAAGCCATTTTTATCACATCCTTGCTCTTCTCTCTCTTTCATTACTCGCCTGAACAAAAAATATCTAATCTGACGATTGTTGGTTCTCTGTTTATTTTTTCCCTATTCTTAGGTTTTGTTTACGAAAAAAGAGAATCTCTTCTAGCTCCGATTTTTTTACATTCCTTATTTAACACAGTCAATGTAATGAATTTGTATTTCTTAGGAAAAACCTTGTGAAATTCATATCTCATGGAAAAACCGATATCGGTTGTATTCGCACAAATAACGAAGACGTTTGGGTCGCTTTACCGCATCTTGGTTTTTTTGCAATTGCTGATGGAATGGGCGGCCATAATGCTGGAGAAGTAGCGGCTCAAAAAACAATTGATTTTCTGATTTCTAAAATTTCTGAAATTAAAGAATACGATATCATGGAGGTAATTATTGAGCTCCGATATCTCATTGAAAAGGCAAATCAACATATTCATATTTTAGGCTCTAGCTTTCCTGAATATCAAGGAATGGGAACCACGCTCTGTTGTCTTCTGTGGACGCATTCTGCGATTGTATATGCTCATGTTGGAGATAGCCGAATATATAGATTTCGAGACAATAAACTGTCTCTTCTGACTCAAGATCATTCATTACTCGCAAAATGGCTTTCTACTGGGAAATTAGCCGAAACATGCGCTACGCCTTTTCCATATAAACATGTGATTACAAGATCAATTGGTGGATCTGGGAAGGCCAATCCTGAAATTGCCGTCGCGACTTATCAAGAAGGCGATCTTTTCTTTCTTTGCAGTGATGGTTTGACAGATGCAATGACTCTTGAAGAGATGGAGGAAATCTTAATTCAAGAAAAAAATCTAGAAAATGCTGCCTCTTTATTCATTGAAAAGGCAAAAATTAAAGGCGGTTCTGATAACATGACAATTGTCATGGTTAAACAATGAATCGTATTTATTTAGACAACAATGCAACCACCGCTCTCGATCCACGGGTATTCAAAGCAATGCTTGTCGATTTACAAGGGCCTCCTGCCAATCCTTCTAGCGTCCACTGGTTTGGGACCCAAGCAAAAAACCATCTTCAGCAAGCGCGCTCATCGATCGCCTCTTTTTTTCAAGCTAAACCTGAGGAAATTACTTTTACTTCTGGAGGAACAGAAAGTGCCAATCTTTTTCTCCGAGGTCTCGGAACAAAAGGCCACGTTATCTCCACCAAAATTGAACATTCTTGTGTCCTTAAAACCCTACAAGCTCTTGAAAAAGAGGGCTTAAAAGTAACCTATTTACCAGTCGGTCCTTGGGGCGCGCCTCTTAGCGAAGACTTAAAAGCTGCGATTCGATCTGATACAATTGCAATCGCCTTGAGCGCCGCAAATAATGAAACAGGCGTACGACTTGACCTTGAGACTTTTGCTGATATTGCTCATCAGCATCACATTCCTCTTTTCATAGATGCCGTGTCTTTCATAGGAAAAGAACCTTTTCCAATGCACCCTGGAATTACAGCTGTCACTCTTAGCGGTCATAAATTTCATGCGCCAAAAGGGGTAGGGGCTCTTTTTTTGCGCTCCTCTCTAAAACTAAAAGCTCAAATGACTGGCGGAGAACAAGAATATCAACATCGCGCAGGAACAGAAAATTTAGCTGGCATTTTGGGACTTGCAAAAGCGCTCGAAATTGTGCAAAAGGATCAAATTCAAATTTCGCAACATCTGAATGATCTTCGTCTTCACTTAGAACACGGTCTACAAAAAGAAATCCCCATTGTTCTGATCAATGGCGAAGGCCCTAGAATTTCCAACACGTCGAATCTGTGTTTCCCCGACATTGATGGCGAAACCCTTCTGATTCAGCTAGATATGGCAGGAATTGCCGTGTCCCATGGTTCGGCATGCGCATCGGGAGCACTTGAGCCATCACGAGTCTTAATTCAGATGGGAATTCCCCAAAAAATGGCTCGCAGCTCTCTTCGGTTTTCCTTAAGTCGGATGAATACCCGTGAAGAAATCGATCTAGTCATTGAAAAAACATCGCAAATCGTTCAAAAGCTTTCCAAGATGAAATGACCCAAACGATTTTTAATCATTTTGAAGGATCCTGGCAGTTCAAGCGAATCACTCCTCATGGCAAAATGATTGGTGTGGCGCGTTTTACAAACAAAACCCCTAACGAATTGCATTATAGAGAAGAAGGTCTATTCATCAGGGAAACAATACCGAAAGTCAGTTCAGAAGATGACAACGAGCAGTATACTCATAAAATCTTTCAAGAATACATCTACCGATTAGAAAATGACAAAATCGTCATCTATTTTAATGAAAAGCCACCTCGCTTATTTCATCGATTAGAATTTACAGATGATTCCCAAGCGTTTGGATTTCACCTATGTAAATCCGACCAATATGAAGCTTTTTTTCATTTTGAGAGCCCTGAAAAGTTCACTGTTACGTATTTAGTGAAGGGTCCTAAAAAAAATTATACGATCAATACCACGTTCCAAAAGTATGTAAAAACGACTCTACCGGGACAGTTTTAAAAAGAGATAAACCCGAAGTTCAGATTCATTTTACCTAGAATGGAAAGCGGAATTTTAAAACGAGTGTAACTAATCGTTCAGACTGGATACTAAAACAGTACCTACTCCAAGCATTGTCGCATCCTTAACGACGAACTCGAACGAATCTACCCGAACAATTTCCCCACTTACTGGGGCATGGCCTAGTTCTCGAATCATTAGATCGCCAATCGTTTCGTCTTCGTCACTTGGAATTTTCGCATGGAATTCTTGGTTGAATGCATGAATTGTCATTTCACCTGGGAGCGTGCGCTCAATATAAAATAAGGGAGATTCTTCTGTAATTGGGATGGTTGCCTCTTTCCCAAAAATCTGTGAAATAATCTGATCTAAAGTAAGAATACCACATGCCTTTCCGCTCAGATCAAGAATGACAGCAGCGCTTTGTTTATTTGTTCGGAACTGATGCAAGACTTCCAGAATCGAAGTTTCTTTAGATACAAACCAAGGCGCTTTCGATTTTTCAAAAATTGGATCTAAATTTTCGAGTCTTAATAAATCGCGGACAAAAGCAAATGCAACAATTTGATTTTTCTGATGACGGTAAAAGAAAATCATCGGATCATAATGATTTTTAAGGTGTTGAGTAACGTCTTGAAGATTTGCCGTTGTTGGAACTGTGATGGCCTGTTCTAAGGGGGTCATCATTTCTGCAGCAGATCTGTTTTTAAACTGAAAAATTTTCTCCGTGAGCACGTTCAGTTCATCCTCGCTGTCCTCTCTTTGTAGAAAAGCAATCGCAACCTCATCTCGCGAAAAAGCAGCCGTCGTATCTTTAGATTTTCCAATCATTTTTGAAATCAGACCAAACAACCAGATTAGAGGAAGAAAAATGCGAGAAATCACAGAGATATAAGGGACTAAAGCAAGCGAAAGTTGAGACGGATGACGTCGGGCCGCAAACATCGGCGACAATTCCCCAACAATAACAACCAGAAATACTTGCGTAATGGGTGCGATATCCGGATTTAGATTGAGATACTCATAAAATTTACGTGAACATTCAGAACCAATTAACAAAGCGGTATTGACGCCAATCAAAGTCGTGCCAAAGAATCGAGACGGATGCTGTAAAAGAGAACAAAGCCAAATCGCCCGACGATTGCCTATGCTCGCGTAATATTGCAATCGGATTCGACTCGCTGACAGAGATGCCATTTCAAAAAGGGCAAAGAGCCCTTGAATGAAAACCGAAAGCAAAGTGAGAAATAAATAAATCATTGCTTTCCATTCCTCAGACGGCGCACATAGATTCTTAAAATGCGATTAGGTTCAGCTTCGATCACATGAAATAAAAATGAATCCGTTGAAAATTTTGTACCCACTTTCGGTATATCGCCGATTTGCTCAATGAGAAAACCAGCAAGCGTTACAATATTTTCTTTCGTTGGCAAAGCAACTCCAAAGATTTCTTCAAAATCTGTCAGTTCCAACTTTCCGCTTGCAATGATCGCATCAGGTCCAGATCTCGTATAGAGAGTGCTTAAATCTCTTCGATCTTTAATTTCACCAATGACAGCCTCAATCAAATCTTCCTGAGAAATAATGCCTGAAATAGATCCATATTCATCGACAACAATCGCTAAACTCTCCCCTCTTTCTCGGAGATTTTGTAATAAAGTCCAACTTCTCGTTGTTTCCGGCACAAAGTAAGGTTTTTTAACAATGGATCGCAAATCGGAACTTTTCTGAATTTGATTTCTATTCAAAAAATAGCGACGTGTAGTCAGAATGCCAATCATTTTTTCTAGATTCCCATCACACACAGGAACACGGGTCGTTTCTAAATCTACAAAAAGATGAATGAGTTGCGATAATGGCTGATTGATGTCGAAATAAAGGACCTCATCGCGAGGTCGCATACGCTCTCGAACAATCGATTCTTGTAAATCAAGAGTCCCTTCCACTAAATCGCGCTCTTGAGCCATTAAAATCCCTTTTTCTTCAGAGGTTTGAAGAACATGACGAAGTTCATCTGAGGAGATTGCGTCTTCTTTCTTTAAAAAGAAGAACAAAAATCGAGAGATCCAATTGGTCAGTCTTGTTAATGGCTTCCGAATCGGCGTCAATACTTTTGAAAACCAATCCACAAAAGGGGCTACTTTGATTGCAAAAGGGACATTTTTCTGATAAGCAAACGATTTAGGAATGATTTCTCCAAAAATCAGAACAAGTATCAGAGGAACTCCCACTTTATAGACCCAGCTATCGCCGGTAAACAGATTTGCGACTGTATTTTGGATAAGTATGTTTACTAACATGTTGAGCATCAACAATGTAACTAATACATCACGCGGTCGCGTCATGAGAGAAAAAATCAAACGTCGGTTACGAATCGGACTGCCTTGAAAAGACTTCAGAGTCGTATGTGAAATCGAAAAAAGAGCCGTTTCAGATCCAGAAATCAGCGCAGAAATAGTAATCAGAAAAACGAGAAGCGCGATCAAACTAGCTACCTGTGAAATGCACTTTGAGATACCCTTCCGGGACGACTCCTAGATCACGCATGAGAATCATTTCAATCCAAGCCGGATCATCTTGAGAGGCAATTTTCAATTCCAGATACTCTTTTTCGAGGGTTGCTAAACACTTTGCTTTTTCCATTTCTTGAAGAAGAGCCGTGTATTCGCTATAGATATTGCGTTTTTTTTTCACAGCTTTTGAATAGATAAAGCTTGTGACCAAACAAAATGCGAAAACAAAAAACCAGCGCTTACAAAATGTCATACAATCAGAATTCGAATCACCTTGGGTATAACTTAAATATAGCCGCAGAAATCGTTTCTTGCTACATTTTTCAATAAATACGAATATGTCAAATTCTTTCATCGAATCATCTTGGGCAAAACCAGACACTCCTTTTGAAGCGCCCTTGCGTCCACAGACCTTACATGAATTTGTAGGACAAGACGCTGTTTGTGAACGACTTGAGATTTTTATTGGAGCAGCTCTAGAAAGAGGCGAAGCTGTAGGCCACACAATTTTTTCCGGCCCCCCCGGTCTTGGGAAAACAACTCTTGCTCATATCATTGCGAAATCGATGCAAACGCAACTGGTAGTGACATCTGGACCTGCAATCGAAAAACCGGGAGATTTGGCAGGACTTTTAACCAATCTAAAACAAGGCGACATTCTCTTCATTGACGAAATCCATCGTCTCAGTAAGGTGGCAGAAGAATATTTGTACTCTGCGATGGAAGATTTTTCACTCGATTTGATGATTGATTCAGGACCGAATGCTCGAAGTGTTCAGGTAAAACTAAATCCATTTACATTAGTTGGTGCCACGACACGTTTGGGATTACTCAGCGCTCCAATGCGTTCTCGCTTTTTAATCTCTCTTCGATTAGACTACTATGATCCACTCACTTTGAAAAAGATTGTGCAAAGAACTGCATCTCTTTTGAAGCTAAATTTGACAGATGATGCAATGATGCAAGTGGCTGGACGCTCGCGAGGGACTCCGAGAATTGCCAATAATCTGATCCGTTGGGTCCGCGATGTCGCTCAAACAAAAAAAATAACTCAAGTAGATCAAGAAGTTGCAAAAAAAGCGCTTGAAATGCTCGCAATTGATGAATTAGGCCTTGACGAAATGGACAAAAAAATCCTAAGCGTTATTATTGATCATCATGAAGGAGGTCCTGTTGGGCTGAATAGTTTGGCCGCAGGCATTGGTGAAGAAGCGCATACGCTGGAAGAAGTCTATGAACCCTTCTTAGTCATGCAAGGATTTATTAAACGTACCCCGAGAGGGCGTGAGGCAACATCACTTGCCTACAAATATATGAAAGGAGCAAACCCGTGAAAAAATGGATATACTCAATCTTTAGCTTAGTGCTAATGAATGTGAGCTACGCCGAGCTAACGCAGTTCGCAGAGCCAACAACCCCAAAAAACATTCAAATCTTGCTCGAAAAAGACGCATCTGAAGTCTTATTGGAAGTCAAAGGGCCCTATTATTTGCTGAACCCTCATGACGGAACGCGGATTTCTTCAGGTCTTCTCGGCAAAAGATTTATTGTTCGAGAGCTTGATAACGGATTAAAATGGGGTGAAGAATTTCCAGGAATTCACCAATTCTATATCAAACCAAGGTCCTCTGAAACGACGATCTTTGTAAATGGTATCCAATATTCGGGAGGAATTGCTGTTTATGGGGTTGCTGGAATGATCCATATTGTGAATGATCTCGACATCGAATCTTATGTTAAATCATCCCTCACTTCACAATTTCCAACACCACTTGAACCAGAAGTCTTTTCTGCGCTCGCCATTCTTTTACGCACAGATGCCTACTATCATGCATCGAAAAACGCTTCTTACTTCTGGCATGTAGCCGCATCAGATACTGGATATCTTGGTTGCGCCCTTGTTGTTCCTGATTCTTTAGCTGAGAAAGCAGTCGATTCAACAAAACATCTCATCTTAGTTCACCCAACTGGTGGCCATAATCTTCCTTTTGCAACCACTTGGACCGAGCATAGCGCTGGAAAGACAGCGAGTTACGAAACCATGTTTAGAAAAGATGTTGCAGCGCCTGAACAAGGTGTAGAAGCTCCACATGCTGCTTTATCGAGACTTGAATCCAAATGGAGCTATAAAATATCCAAAAAAAGTTTCGCAAACCTCTTGGATTTAAGTACGACTCAGAACGTTGAAACGTTTATGGACCCATCTTCAAATAAAGTGTATGGAATCCGCGTAAAAGATGGTAAGGATTCACATGATCTCGACTTCTTTGCCGCACAAGCACTTCTAGGAAAGGCCAATCTGATTAGTTCTGACTTTACTGTATCAGTCAAAGATGATTTTGTCGTCTTTTCAGGATATGGAAAAGGTCATGGTGTTGGCCTTTGTCTTTATTCTGCTTCAGCTTTGGCCCAGAATGGTGAAAACGCTGTAAAAATTCTCTCTAAATTTTTCCCAGAGACATATCTTTACAATGTCAATGCCAACCCGACACGGTCGTTGAAATAAACAACCGTGTGTGGTAAGATCTCCTCTTCACCGGGGAACTTATAGAATGAGCAATCCGAACCAGGTCAGGGTCGGAAGACAGCAGCCTTAAGGAAACTGTCTCATGCTATAAGACCCTCTCCGGTGTTTTCCTCAAACACCTGTTACTTTCGATTTACAAAGACGCCGTAAAGCTGTTTCAGCGTCAAATCCAGCAGTCTCTGCCTCTTCCACCAGTTGCCAAATTTTTTCTGCCAACTCTTCTTCACTTTTCAAATTCGTCTCCTTCTTTTGAGCCAATTTTTTTCGTCTTAATTTAGAGACGATTTTTTGTGCTGTAGAAAGAGAAGGTAAGGTCGAAGGAATCCCTTCAAAAAGAGAGACTCTCCCCTCTTTCATCTTGATTTCTTCCCAGTTGCGCATGACATCTTCACTGCCAGAAACTTTCGTCTCTCCGAAAATATGCGGATGACGGCGAATCAATTTTTCTGTAATTGCCAGCAAAGCATCATGGAGAGAAAATAGGCCCTCTTTTTCTGCCAATTTAGAAACAAAAACAGCCGTATAAAAAAAGTCACCCAATTCTTCTTTCATTTTATTTGCATCGAGCGAATCGATCGCATCGACAAGCTCATGCGCTTCTTCCAGAAGATAGGGTTGTAAAGAACGTAAAGTTTGCTCCTGATCCCATGGACAGCCATTCGGTCCAAGCAATCGATTCGCAACATCAATAAGTTTATTAAAAGCATCCATCCTAACAAATTTACCAAAGAAAAGATTAAACAACCTGAAAAAAATTTCTTACAAAATGATCTTGCTAAATAATTACAAACCTCTCTACAGGTAAAATTAAGAGGTGAATAATGGCTATTATTCGGAAATTACTATTAGTTGCAATTGCATTAGGATTTGCATTTGTGATTCATTCATGTAATGACCCACATCATAAATCTATGCTTGCTGAGTATCGCACAAAAGACAAACACGAAAGACATCACAATCGCTGGTAATGGGTGTAAACAAAAGTGTTGAGACAAAAAAATCTTGACGATTGATTCGGAAAAGATAGCCATTCGTCACAGATCATTCTCATGACATATTAATCAGTCTGTTTTTTTTCGGTGCAGCTTCAAAAAGGCCACTCTAATGGAGAATATCGAGATAAAGCCTCTTGCTCATTTTTTTCGTTGTTTAATACTTGTCCCAAAACAGATAACGCTGTTCCGCCGGCTCCAACTACAGCAGTCGCTTTTAAAAGTCCTAAACCGGCAGCGGCAGGTCCAACAGCGCCGATTCCCCCTACCAACGCCAAACTACTGAAGATCGTGCCAAATATTCCAACACAGCTGGTCGCGGTAACGGCTTCTTGCTTTACCCTGGAACCTAACCCCATATATAACCTCGGAGTTTCGGAACTCCAAGCAGTTATTTTCTCTGCGACATTTATATTTGCCAATTTCAATACATATCTAGCCCATTTTATGCAGTTAAAGCGAACATTTAAGGCCTTAGATCGATCAAAATCAACATCGTCTTCATGTGTCAGTACAGCTACAAAACGATATTTTCTGCGAGAAGGATCTAGTTCACACCTCTTTTGCTCGTCGATAGCATCCATCATTTTTTTGATCACAGGTTTTGGTCTTGTGAATGTTTCTCCTCGCGGGAAATTTTCAGGGAGACAGTCTTCTAAAGATTTATAAGTGTTAAAGCTTACGTGAGCTGTTCCACTCTTACCTGCCTCAACTAAATGTGCTTTATCTAATCGATGACATCCATTTTCGATCGATTCAATGATGATGGCCGCATGACCTCCCCATGTAAGAGGGTTCCATGAACTCCTACCGCCGCCGTCTACCAAAGTAACGCACCAATTATCCTCGTCAATACGAACATCGCTACACACTCTACTTGTGCTAGAGACTAGTTTTGCACCTGAAGAAGTGGCATTGAAAGACACTCCTTTCGAGGTCACTTCGGGTTGCAGCCTGGATAGATGCTCGATGGCGGCCTCTATCGGTTTTCCTTTTGGAATAGGAATAGGAATGTTATCGTAACCATCTATCACAGCAGTCCCATTTAATACTCTGGATCTCAAATTATTATCTGATCGAATCACTTGCACGTCACGTCCCGAACGGAGCCAACTGTTATTTTCCCTCCAAGAACAAACAATCTCATTCTGAACTTGCGTAGGCGCGTTGTGTCCAAAAATTCCACTAATTAAGCTCATCTTAGTCTCCTGCGTTGTCAGTTAATTTTTCTAGAGAATTTTTTACAATTAATTCAGAAAATTATAGAGAAACTAACACTTGTTACAGTGATCATCTATTACTATTGCCTGCTCTGCGCTTTTCTGGATGCCAGCCGCAGCTGCTGCTGTGCAAAGATCAATTACTGGATGGACGATCTCCTTCGAACCTTGTGAGCATATCATCTCAGCCCCAACTTTTAATGCTCTATTGGCTACAGTACAGGTTGCATCTATGCATACATCAGAGGCAGCTTTTAGCGCTTCTTTTCTTTCAATTGGGCTACCCCAATCGACAACTACAGATTTCCCTTGAGAATTTGCAACGGTCATATCGTCTCCTATTGTGAAGTTGTTTATGTTCCGGATAGTTAATCCGAATCTCCCCTGAAGGCAATTTTGAGTTTTAAGCAAAAACCCTGTCAAGAAGAAGAACAGTTGTATCAAAAGAATTTTTTAATCGCAATGAATTACTCTAGTTCTCAACTTTTCCGAGAGGAAAATCGATAAGCAATAATGCCGATCCGTACGAAACGGGCGAATATATTTTAGCTCTATCTAATGCAGCAGCAATCCTTGGAAAGCAGAGCACCTATATCTTGTGGGGTATAGACGATTCAAGTCATGAGATTATCGGTACAACTTTTCGACCCAAACAAATGAAAGTAAAAGGGCAAGAGTTAGAAAGTTGGCTGACCTTTCATCTTGACCCTCAAATAGACCTTCGCATCCGCGAAGGTGAGGTTGATGACAAACATATAGTCCTGTTTGAATTTGCTCCTGCATCACATCGTCCGATTCGTTTTCACGGTACAGAATATGTCCGAATAGGCAGTTATAAGAAGAAACTCCACGACTGTCCGGAAAAAGAAAGAGAACTTTGGCGTAGATTGGAACAGACTGTTTTTGAAAAAGGATTGGCCATCAAAAGCGTGGTAGAAGAACGTATTTTCTCTTTGCTGGATTGTCCAGCTTATTTTCAACAAACGAAGCTTTCTTACTGATATAACCCTTTGATTATCAACAAAAATTAATTGTACACGACCTACTAAAACAGATAGGCTAATTTATGCTAAGCATCTTATAATGAGGTTGTCAGAATTGTGCATGAATTGTGATGACCAGGAGAAGACGCTGTTTCTCGAAAGAATACGGTAAAAAGACAAGGTTTGAGGAGCTAAATATTACTTTTGTAGATGCCGCACATCTCATTGCTAAAGTCAATTAATGGGAAAAAAGAGACAAGGCAATCCAAGAAAAGGCTGGTAAAAGATTTATTGAGTATAAACATACCATCACTTAAACTGTTTGCGGACATAAGTGATGAATATCGTCAGAAAACTACTCCTTGCGACATTTGCTATCTCGTTTGCTTTTGTGATTGTGACTTGCAAAGAGACAAATCAGGCTCCATCTTATAAAATCCCTGCCTATCCGAACGAAGAATTGATTCAAGAAGAACCAAGAATGAGAGAACGGCACCATTGTCGTTGGTAAAAAACAATTGAGATAAAATCACTATCAGATTAAAGTTTCTTTTCACTCTTTGAGGATTATTATGAAAAAGTTCGTGCTGCCATTTATTTATGTATCCTTCATTTTCTCAAGCGACAGCGCCCCGCAAACAATGGATGATTTTTTGGTCGCAAATGAGCCAGTAACTTTTATCAGTGATCAAAATGCAACTGACTTCTCTTCAATCAATGCAATTGCAAGCGAAGAATTCAATCAGCCTTCACCTATTCTAGAATCAAACGCTAAAAGACCATTGCTGGCTGCAAGCCTATCGGCCATTTTTCCAGGTCTTGGACAAATGTACATCGGTGATATGAAATCTGCAGGAATCATGGCTGGAAGCGCCGCTGGAAGCGTAGCCGGCATTTTCGCGTCTGTAGAACATGAGGACGAATTTAATGAAAATATTCTTGTTCCATGCACTATTTCTTACTCAACAAATCTGTTCTACAGTGTCTATTCTGCATATAGAGATGCTCGCTTTACAAATGGGATCACAAACTACTCTTTTCGAATGCCGACGGAACAGCTGAGAGATTTAACCTATGCTCCTTTTCAACTAAGCATTTTAAAAAAACCAGAAGTGTGGGGAAGCATTATTGGTGCTGTTTTGATTGCAAAAGCGATTGGTTATTTGGCTTACCCAAAAAAAGGAGAGATAAAAATAGCAGCCTCTACATCTCCCTTATCTCCTGCGATTATGCCGGTTCTTTCTCTTCCAATAGCCGTCGGTGAAGAAAGTTTTTTTAGAGGTTTTTTGCAGTCAGCTATTTCTGAAAATTTGAATCCTATGGCAGGTCTTGCTATCTCTTCTTTAGCTTTTGGCGCGGCTCACATTCCAAATGCACAGGCCTTAGAAAAAGAACATCAATGGCGCTATTATAGTTTTAGTCTTCCTTTAATCACAGCTCTAGGCGCTTATTGCGGTTGGATGACACAGCAAAACCATTCACTCAAGGAGAGTGTCGCTCTTCATATGTGGTATGATTTTATCCTCTTCTCAATTGACGCAATGACCACTGAGAAAGCATCGATTGGACCTAAACAGTACGCGATTTCGATCCCTTTCTAACCAAAACATGAATGCTCTCTTACGAAGACTTAAAGATTTTTGCTCGTCTTCTGCGTCAGTGTTGTCCACCAAAGAGAAAATTCTCTCAATAGATCTTCTGTTGCAATATCTCGAATACAAGCCCCTGTAGCACAAGAACGTAAAATGGGGCACTGCTTCAGAAATGTTCGATTGTATGGACATTTTCCCTGATATGCATAGTGTTGATCGCCGATTGGTTTAAATACATTAGCAATCGTTGGCCCAAAAACACTAAAACTTGGCACATTTGTCGTCCCACAAAGATGTAGAGCGCTTGAATCGACTGCGATGACAAGTTCCATTGCATTCATCAGATGTTGCCAAGTCGGTATCTCTAAACGCATCGGTAAAATAACGCTTTCTGGCGTTTGAATTTTCTCACAATATTCTTTCTCTTCTTGCGATCCCCAAACAAATAAGAATGGCATTTTGTACAATTCAAAAATTCTATGGAGAAATAATCGAAGTGTCTCATCTTTTAACTGCTTATTTTTCCATTTAGAGCCTGGGCAAACCATGACATACTTCTTGCAATAAGGTTCTATACGTTCAAAATCAGAGGCCTGCAACGTGATTGATTGCGCTGAATCTATTTTTTTTCGAAAAAACTGCTCAACAATTGAGAGATACTGCAAACGAATATTCCATTCTTTAGGGACAGAAAATCGGGTATTTGTGCAAAGAATATTTGGCCATTCGCGAGGATTTGCAAATCCAATTTTTCTTTTTGATATTGCAATCAAGTCAATGACACCTGATTTACAATTACCCTGTAGATCAAAAAGATAATCGTATCTTTCTCTTCGAATTTCAGACCATTTTTTGGGAATTGCTCGATGGACATAAGGATGAGATTGTACAAGACTTAAAAAATTCTCTTCAACGACCCAATCGATGTTCGCATTCGGAAACAATTGGTGAAGATAATTCACAACAGGGAAACATTGAATAATGTCTCCAAGAGATGAACTCTTCACAATAAGTATCTTCATTCAAAAAATCGATCCAGATAGACTTTTTTTCCTGCTTGTAACGGAAGAATCCCACTCATCATAGTTCCTTTTTCATGAAGATGATTTTTTTTGCGAAACTGATGCGGAAAAGAGATCTCTTGGGTCTTTGTTGCATGAAAAACCGCTCGACGCATTTTATATTTTGCCCATTCAATATCAAGTGTTCCAAATTGTGTCTGGATATTTAAAAGCCTGCCATGTGGAAAAATTTGATTAGGTAACAAAATCATTTCAGCTCCATTTTCCAAAATAAAATGTGAGCGAATTTTCTCAAAGGCTTCTCTTAAAAAATGACCTTTCGGAACTGCAATGCTTTGAAAAGAGTCTCGATAAAATTCCTCATAATTCGATATGTCAATTGAAGTTCCTTTTTTCGATTTTTGTCCTAAATCATAAAGAACTGGCAAGATTTCGGCCATGTCCATACGTCTGAGAACCATATCCCAATCCTGCGATTTATGAGAGCCAAATGAAAGCTTTTCTATGTTTGAAAAAGAAACGCCTTCAATCTTTTTTCGGAAATTTTTTCCAAACACCCAAACGCAGTTGCGCTCTAGATCTTGCTGCAGTGTAAATCCGGAAGAAATATTGACGGGAATTTCATCGGAGCCGATGCGCAAAAAATTCGGAAAGGCTTCGACAACGATATCCGTGCCAGGAATTAAACATTTTGATCCGAATGTATGACTGAAAGGGCGTAATTTTGTTGCAATGTTGATCATACTATACCTACAAATCCATCAGGTCGATTTTCTACCAGTTTTACATGTACGATATCATTTGCCAACATGTTGTCTTTCGCAATCGATACTCGAAGAAAATTTGGGGTATGACCAGAAATCATTCCATTGTTTTCATCATTTTCAAGTAATACAGGCATCGTTCTTCCCAAAAATTTTTCACGCAATAGAAATGCAGAATTTTCTGCTACACGCATCAGCTCTTGTTTTCTTTGTTTCATCACGTCAGGTGGAACTTTGTTTGGATACAGCGCAGCTCTTGTTCGTTTTCTGACACTGTACGGAAACATGTGGACTTTGGCAAATTGAACCGAACGAATCAGATCAAGAGTTTCTTCATGATCACTTAGCGTTTCGCCGGGAAATCCTACGATAATATCGGTTGTAACCGTAAAATCTGGGTTTCTTTCCTTCATTCTTTCTACTGAATCGATAAAAATCTGCCGAGTATATTTCCGGTTCATTCGCTTTAAAATTACATTCGATCCCGATTGCAAAACAATATGCATACTAGGCACTGTTGCTCGTCCATCAAGCACTGCACTTGCCAAATCGTCATCGACTTCATCGGGATCGATGGAAGAAATGCGAAGACGCTCGAGGCCTTTGACTTGATCGACTGCGCGAACAAGGTCTGCAAGTCTACCTCCCCCATCGAAATCCCCTACATTGATGCCCGTGATAACGACTTCTTTAAATCCTTTTGCAATAAGCCCTTCTACCTCACTCACAATATCAGCGATTTGGCGTGAACGAGATCTACCTCGAACGTAAGGAATAATGCAGTATGTGCAAAAAGAATTACATCCATCTTGGACTTTGACAAAAGCTCTAGTATGGCCGTCAAATGCTTCAATTTTAAATTCTGGGAACTCTCTACTATCCGGGAAAACTTCTTGGATCAGCTCTTCTTTTTTTGCATTCGGAACAATCTGAATCCTCGGGTCTATAGATAAAATTGCATTGGGCGCACTTTCTGCCATGCAACCTGTCACAGCAATTTTTGCATTTGGGTGCGCTTTCAAAAGGGAGCGAATCTCATGACGTGAAGCGCTATCTGCAGAATCTGTGACGGTACAAGTATTCACGATGCAAAGATCGGCTTGCTCCCCATCCCCTGCTTTATCGTATCCCATCTGCCTTAATTGATCGGCATAACCTTGAGATTCGTATTGATTGGTTCTACAACCAAGAGTAATTACTTTAAATTTTTTCACAGGACATAATTATAATACTCTTTGATATTTTCTTGCGAGAATTAGAAAATCTTTCCAAGCTCCAATTCCTAAAATTTCATTGACATCGTAGAACAATAGATCATAGGCCATTTCATCTTGAATTTCTAGTTCCGCAAGGGCTTTTGAACCCGGCTTCTCTTTTGCGAGGATCTCTAGATGATCCACAATCCGATTCAGACTGATCTGAAGTTCTTTGATTTTTTCTCCATTGCTAGGCATCGGAGCTTTCGCAATCTCTTGATTAAGTCGCTTTTTCAAATCAAAAGTTTGCGGAAAATTCAATGTATTTAACTCCCTGTTAGGAATTCCTTGAATCGGGAGTCCATCATCGGTTGAATTGATCCAACATATCTCTGGATGAGCTCTAGCAAAGTGGGAAAGAGCCGAAGCCTCCATGATCCATCGCACCGCAGTATGAACAAACTCGCCTTTCGAATTTTTTCTACGAAGAATTCGATCTGCTGACGATTTTTCTGCATCGATTTCTTGAAACGAATTGTCAATGTCGGCCCCAACTCCATCTGCATATCTTTTTTTATTTGTATATGCTAAATCAACTCCGCTTAAACAAATTGTCGGGCAGCCTAAATATTGCGCTAAAGCGACACAAATAGATGTGACCGAAATGGATTCATGGGAAAGATTCTCTCCGATAAGTGGGTCAAATAATCCGAGCTCTTCTTCCATCCAAACTTCCATGACGCCTCCAATCCCGCTGCGCATATACCCAAAAGGTCCAGAACATGTTTGAAAGACATCTGGGTGCACGCGAGTTGAGTATATTAATGGTGTATCAAAGGCAAAACTGTTTTTTAAGCGTCGATATTCTTCAAGATTTGGATCTATCGCAACGCCAAAATGAATCGGAACACCCTGAGAGCTCAGTGCGGCTAAAGTAGAACCACCCGCAATAATGAATGCTCGATCTGCCAATTTCTTTAAGGTTGGAATTGCTTTTTGCAAAGAGGGCCCAGCTCCACAGACAATCGCAGGCACATCCATAAATTTATTTTTCAAAGCATTTACATAAAAAGAGTGAGGAAACTGTCTCACATTTTGCACAAAATTGTGAAATGGTTGGTAGCCATGTAGCCGATCCTGATGCAAAGCATGGACTAATGTAATTTTCCGCATTGCCTCAAGTTTTTTTGCAGAAGATAGCCCTAAAATCTCTACGCGATGAAAAGGATATTTTTCAGCAACAAATTGGTGTTCTAAAAAGACCTGCGGGTCTTTCAGTATTGATACATGAGGAGAGTTGGCAATAAAGTCGGCAAACTGTTCCTCGATAAAAATTAACTTTCGGTTTGGTTTTTCATGCAACCAATCTTGTAATTGAAAGTAGGGCGCTCCCATCCGAAGTCCAAAGACAATCACAACTTCGGCCTTTCCTATGTCAAAAGGTTTTAAAAATTCAAAAGGAGTCTTGATCGCTTTTAAGCTTGAATACATCAGACCAAGGAGAGGAAATCGTTCCATAAGAATCAAAAAGCCATCCTCATTTTTACCTTCTGGAACAACCCCTTGCGAAATGATTTTAGGAGAAAATTCTCCTTGACTCACCCAAACATTCTGAAAACGATCCCATGCTCTTTCTCTGTACGCATTTCCTTGCCAAGTGGCCTCAGCACGAATATTTCCCTCATCATCCCAAAGGCAATAATTTCTCTTTTTTGCGTCGAGATAGGTGATTTCCTCAATCAGAGCGCCTTTTTTATTCCATCGTTTATGCGTTCCTATTGGATTTCCATTTTCATAAAAGCCCTCATCGAGAAGAATCCCTTCTTCATTCCATATTCGGTCGCTTCCTGAACGAATTCCTTCTTTAAATTCGACGCTCCTTTTGAGTTTTCCATTCGGCCAAAAAAGATTAATCATACGTGCCTAATACTTGCTGAAAAAAAAGGTCTCTATGGATTCTCATTTGCTCTTCAGTAAAGTTTCCTGCGCGAGAAAAAACTGGCTCCCAAATTTGCCATAAAGGCTGCAACATGGATGTAGCATCAAATTCTGAGGTTTGTCGTTTTACTTTAGAAAGTCTGTCTCGAATGATTTCACCGATGGGCTTTTTCTCAAATGAAAAATCTTCTAATTTACACGGCGTAAAATACTGAAGTCCATTACTTGCATTGAAAAATGTAGTTTCAGGGTGATTTTTTTCCAAATTCTCAAGCCAAGCAACCGACATGATCCAATCTTCTTGTGGTTCAACTTTCGTCTCTTCGAAAGCATATTTTTTCCCGTCGCGAGTGCAATAGTCCATTCCCACGCACACAATTGGATGACAACCAAAATACACAGCAATGGCTGCCATGAAATTTCCGACCGTCCAACCTCCATCGAAAGTCTCCCCCATTACAGGATAGTGGCTATCAGGTGCCATGAGAATGTCTCCTTCGATTGGATATGCGCGCGGCTGCATACAAATTGGAAAATCAAATTGTGAGAAATCTAATGAATTCTTATCCACAATCGCACCAAAGTGCGGAGATCTTGAAATCTTCTTCAGCGCATGCCCTCCAGCAAATATTATGGCCCCTTCTGGCAATAAATGACCATTTTCTTCAAGAGATGGCCCTGCGCCCACTAAGATCGCTGGAATCCCTGAAAATGCGTTTTTCAAGTCGAAGAGCAATCGATGAGGTTTTGCTAAATTCACCCGTGCATTTTGCACAACGCTTGCACCAAAATCGGCTGCATCACTTAAGCAAAGAGATGCAGCCCGATGTTTGTTTTCTAATATCTGCTTAAATACAGGAAATTGCGACGTCGGTTCTTCTTCAATGATCTCTAACGGTAACAATGCAGCTTGTTTTGCAATTTGAGAGGTGATCATTTCGATATGAAAAGAGGAAAAATCAGATATTTGTAAAACAGTTGTTCCAAATGTACAGCGAATCATAACCTAAAAATTAATTGTGAATATGCAGGCAAAAAAGGAACAGATGCTAAGTTCTCATTTTCTTTCCAAAAAGTTTTTACTTTATCCCCCTGAATAATGCAAAGAAATGGCGCTTGAATTGTGGAATTATAACCCAATATTTGCTTTTCAGGAACGATTCCTTCATCTTCCGCTTTGCACTCGATGATCAGCAGAGGGACTAATCCCTCTTTTCCCGGAGTATAGCATATGATATCGGCGCGTCTTTTAAGTTGGGAAATCCCTTTTTCAACAGAAAGAAGACCCCTTGGATAACCGAGAGGACCTATCATCGCTGAAATCCACTTTTGTCGAATTTTTTCTTCGGGAGTTGCTTCTACATGCAAACCGCGAATTGGATCCCAAATCACTGCACTTGAACCAAACCGTAATGATTATCTTCCCGACGATAAATGACTCTCATTTTTTGATCTTCTTCGGAACGGTAAATTAAAAAGGGCTGATCTGAGATTTCCATTTTAATGACAGCCTCATCTTGCGTCAGAGTTTTTAAAGGCATTGTTTCTTTCGCAACGATCTTATGCAATTGCAATTCTTCCTCTTCGCGACGTGCATTCTCAGCGATAATATCTTCATTAATCGCCTTCAAATTATCTTGCAAAGGTTCTATGACATTTACGTGAATATCTACAGTTGTTAAATCTTTGAAGCGTCTTGATTGGAGTTTTGTCTTATATTTCCGAATCAAAGTAATTGCGCGATCAGACGCCTTGTCAATCGCAGAATAAAGATTATCAGTGGTTGCAGTTGCTTTCACTTGGAAGTGAATAAAATTCATCAAGATCGAGCAAGATTGTGCCAATTTTTGCGCATCAATGATCACATGAATATCGATAATTCGATCCGCAATCTTTTCAATTCTTGAAAGCTTTTCAAACACATATTGCTTGATTGCGTCAGTGATTTCGATGTGTTTGCCGACGACAAATAAGTGATATTCCTGACCTTCGAATTGATTCTTCCCCATAACCCTCTCGTGCTTTAAGATTATCCTATCATGCATGAAAAAAAAATAGAAGGCCTTTTACTTCAAGCCATTCCTTATCTCGAGAATCAAAAAATTCTCAAAGTTTTAACGCCCCAGGAAGGTCTTCTCACGCTCATGGCAAAAAAAAGAGCCCTCGGACCATTCACCCATCCTTTTTTGATTGCCGAATGGGTTTATAGAAGAGGCAAAGGAGAAATACACTCCTTAATTGATGCGACCCTTCTCAATGATCTTTCTGACCTTCGCAACAATTATACGACTCTTACAACAGCGGGACTTCTCGCACAAGATCTTCTCAAAACCCAATGGCCTGAAAAACCAGGTCATGGCCCCTATCTACTCGCGACTGCTTTCCTTCAAAAACTTTTTTTAAATCCCGAGACTCTTCTCGCAAGTTTTAGACTTAAACTTCTTTTGCACGATGGTCATATTGGAGAACAGACTCTCCCATTCTCTCAAGAAGAACAGAAAATCGTCGATCAACTCATTTTTTCACGGCAATTTTCTTTCTTACAAAACTTAAAAATCGAGCAGACTCTCCAAGAGAAGATTCAGCAATTATTTTATTCATCAAATCATTAATAATGCCAATTATGAAAAATAACTTAGAGTTTTACAAGGAAGCTGCGCTAATTTTTTTGTCTGGAACGAGCGACCATTGCCGAATGGCAAGGCGCGAGTGAAGACAAAAAATTTGCGGCTTCGCTGACGCAGTCAAACCGAAAGTTATTTTTCATAATTGGTATAACTAAAACTGAAGTGAATAAATGCACCGAGAGGGATTCGAACCCCCAACCCCTTGGTCCGAAGCCAAGTGCTCTATCCGTTGAGCTATCGGTGCCTGAGATTCAAAATAGAGAAATGCGAAAGAGGGGACTCGAACCCCTATGGGCTTGCGCCCGCTACCACCTCAAGGTAGTGCGTCTACCAGTTTCGCCACCTTCGCAAAGAATGATGTGGTCGAATATACAAAATATAATGACTTACACTCAATAAAAAACTTCGCAAAAAAAAACTTACCTGAAACCACCAAGGAAAAAATAGAGCTGGGAGAAGCCAAAAAAAGTTTTACTCGCAAAACTCTCTTAACCAGGCCGCGGGAGTCAACCGATGGCCGGTTACATGCTGAACCAGATCGCTCCAGTTCATGCGGTTGCCAGGAGAGAAGAGCTTTTTGTGGAGAAAAAGACCTGCATCTTTTGTCGCAATTTCGATGGACCCAGTCTCTTTTTTAAGCGTCTCCTGAATGGAGGATGCAAACATTTCCCCGAGTAGGTAGCTAAAATAATACACAGGCGCTAGACCAATATGATATTTTGTTGCCCAATCATGTTTCTTTTCGCGACAAGGCGGTCTGCGAATTTTTTGATATTTTTCAACGCAGGACCACCAGAGTTCGTTCAAATCTTGACCGGGATTCGAATAAAGAGCGCTTTCAAATGCGGTCATCACGAGTACCCATCGACTAAAAATAAGCTGTCGACGAGTGAGACTTTTTGCAGCTTTTTGAATGAGAGGACGATGGCTTGGCATTTCTCCAATCAGGATGGGAAGAGAACTGACTCGATAGGCTTGTCTTCCTGCAAGTAATGCCATCGCTTCTGTCGTAATCATATGAGGCGGTTCGCGCAAAACCCAAGGAAGATTGAGATCAATTCCACGATCATAAATTGCATGTCCATATTCGTGTAAAACAGTTTCAAGCCACTTAATGGCAGGCTTTACATTGTTCAATGTGCGAACATCCCCTTTTCGATCGATATGTATGCAAAAAGCGTGCTGATTTTTACCAGGCCTTTCAAACATATCGCTTTTTTCTAAAATTGACCGAACATCGACTCCCATATGGTCATAAAAAGAAGTACAAACATCCACGATATCTATATCTTCGACAAGCATATCTAACTCATGACTATCAAGAGGATCTTCTTGGCAAAATGGTTCGCTCCACGCCCAAGGTCCAAGCTCTGATTGCAATACGCCAAATCGTTCCATTTGATTTTTTTCGATCTCTTTCATCATTGAGGAATATGCAATAGCGGACTTTTCAGCGACGGTTTCAAAAGTTTCCAGAAGCCATGCTCGATCCACTTCCTGAAGCTCGAGTTGCATTTGAAAATAATCAGGATAACCTAAAGCTTTAGCGCCTGTATTTCGCAAAAATACAAGTTCCAGAATTTGAGGAGCTAATACGTCCCCTATATTTTTTGATGCTTCCCAAGTTTTTTTTCTCTTTTCAACATCATTTTCAGTCTTTAAGGCGGATCGGATTTCATTTTCAGTCAGCTTTTTCCCATGAACAACAGGGCGAAATTGCCCATAACTTTGCGTTAAAGCCGCCTCTTTTTGCGCGATTTCTTCAAGCAGTTCTTTCGGAAACTGGTTTTGCTTAAACGCTCTCATTAGACAATTTAACTCTCTATGAAGAATCGGATTTTGAATCTCCCCTGACTCGTACCAAGATCGCAGTTTCTGATAGCCAGCTGGCTCACTCAATAAAATCCGCAGTTCTGTATCGATATCTGCACGTAAATCCGCAGCATCATTTGAGCTTGTTGTTTCTAAAAGCCAGGTCGCTTTATTCAACTGCGTAAATTTTTTTTCATATAGAGGAACAAAATATTCGAGAAATTTTTCAAAAGGATGTGTCATAATGTTCTCAATGAAATCTGTGTTTATTTTTATTCTTCGCTGTTATCAAGCAACCATAAGTCCTTTTTTTGGCCATTGTTGCAGATTCTCTCCCACATGTTCAGAATATTCCATACAATCGATTAAAAAATACGGCATTCTAAAGGCAAGTTGGCTCATCCTAAAAAGAATCTCTAAATGCCATCCTTTCCATAAAGGCGGAATTGATCTTCCTAAGGAATGACAAGTACCATCCCCGGAAGAAGGCGATCTTTTTCGATCTGATTTGCCTGTACAATCTCATCCACTTTTACGTTGTATATCCTCGAAATTTTCCACAAACTCTCCCCTTCCTTCACCACGTGTTGACGAGTAGAAAAACGGCTGCCAAGCTCCTGTTCTGGAGGTGGGGTTTCATGAGACTGCAGCGGTCCTTTGGGTGGAGTTGGAGTCACTTTAGGATTTTGAAACGCCTTTTGGTTTGCATTTTGCGGAGCATTCAATTGCTGATTTGCAGGCATATTCGTCCCATTCAGAGGAACAATTGTTGAGTTACTTTGCCGATTGGAATTTAAGTTGCTTTGAGATGATGAATTGTTTTTGCCAGGCTGATTTGAACGATTGCCATCGCTGTTTTGCGGATCATTCCCAGTTTGTTTTTTTGGATAGGAGTTGTTCGATTTGGATGGAGTTGAATTGTTGCTTGGAAAATTATTTTGCAAGTCGGATGGTGTTGTATCGTATTGCGGATAATTGCCATGAATTTGCGGGGGAGAACTTTGCTGGCTTGAAGGTAGCGGTGTTGTATTGTTTTGTGGATAATTGCCATTTTGTTGATTGACTCCCTGCATTGGAGTTTGATTTCTTTGTGGCGCTCGCTGTGCTGTATTTCCTTCAAATCGCGCGATTGCATCCTGGTGACTCATGAATTGAGGCGGATTTTCTCCAGCGTATAAGTACAGATTTCTCGCTGCTTTATTCCGCACTGCATCGGATCTTGGCGAACGAAGCAATTCTAAACACAATCGTTCTGCTTCCGGATTTTTTTCTGTTAACAAGGAAAGGAGACCAATAATGCCCTGATCCTCTAAACGCTTGGATACAAATGCAAAATCTGTCGAGAGCAAGATGTGCGCTGCTGTTTTTGAACCAATCGCGAGATAACCCAAAAGAAGTGAGCGTCTACGATCAACAGACAAATCAAATAATTGAGCTTGCTGCTTTGTAAATTGATCAAGGATTTCCCAATTTCCTTCAGTAATTAGATGAATGAGAGATCCGACTAATTGGGGTGATTCAGACTTTTGAAAGAGCATTGCAAGCGCATGAAATTCAGGAGTCACTAAAAACGCTTGAACAAGACTTTCATCCTTTGTTTCCGGCCATTTTTTTAACAGTTTAAAAAGACCCGCACTTGTTAATGGCCATTTTTCTTCATATGCAAATCGAATAATCCCCTCAAATTGCTCATTCGACAAGCCAGGAAAGAGCTCAATACCATCTGCGATTGTACGTCTTTGAAGTGGAGAGAATGCGAGCGCCTTTTCTAAATGGAAATGATGAAAAGCGACAAGGCACGCAAGGCTCAAATCTCTTTTTAAATACCCTTCATCCACAACTTCACGATTCGTAAGATAAGAAACGAGCTCATGAAAAGAGAGTTTTTCCATCTGAGCAATCGTTTTTTCTATACATGTTTCGGGATGATTCCCATCAAAAGCGGAAGGCCGTATAGACACTTCAGAGGAGCTCTCTTTAGTGAAAAGACCTGTTGCAATCAGGCCGATATTGATCGCCCCGCTCAAAATTAAAGCAATTGTTAACACACGCAATTTTTTTTCTTGAGGGGAATCGCTCATATATGACCTTTGGTAAAAAATTCATTGTAATGAACCTACTTATTGCTTCCAAGTCAAAAATAAGTTAAAATCTAAAGCTATGAAAGTTCCGTTATCACTGCTTAAACAATACCTACCTTTAAACATTCCCATTGAGACGATTTGTGAAACGTTGACGCTCCTTGGAATCGAGGTCGATAGTGTCATCAACGAACACCCACCTTTTGCGAAAGTGATTGTTGGTGAGATTCTTTCTGTGAAACCTCACGGAGATAAACTCCAAATCGCGCAAGTTGATAATGGCAAACAAGCAGTCCAAGTCGTGTGTGGTGCAAGCAACTGTCGCCCCGGGATTAAAACCGCGTTTGCAGTCGTTGGATCGATGGTCAACAATGCGACCATTGAAAAAGCCACAATTCGGGGAGCTGAATCCTATGGAATGTTGTGCTCCGCAGGTGAACTTCAAATTTGGAAAGATCACACAGGAATTCTGGAATTGCCAAGCAATTGGCACAATGGCACAGATCTCTCCTCTTTACTCTGGGATCCTATTTTAGAGCTTTCTTTAACCCCAAATCTTGGACATTGTTTAAGTGCGCTTGGGATTGCGCGAGAATTGGCAGCAAAGATGCAAGAGAAAATGCAAGAGGAAACGATTCAACTTTCCGAAACATCTCTTCAGAAAAAAATCAAAATACAAATTGACGATTCTCAACTCGTTCCTCTGTATATGGGTCGTGTCATCGAGAATGTGCAAGTGGGTCCATCCCCCTTTTGGCTCCAAAAAATTCTTCATTCCTGTGGTCTAAGGCCGATTAACAATATTGTTGATATCACTAACTACATCCTCATCAAAAGAGGTCAGCCTCTCCATGCATTTGATTATGATCGACTCGATCGTCAAGTTCTTCACTTAGGTCTTTCAAAACATAAGGAAATCTGGCGTGGGATTGATGGACTAGATCGCGAAATTCCGGTTGGAACTTTTGTCATTTCTGATGCGGAGAAAATCGTCGCAATTGCCGGGGCTCACGGCGGTGATCACAGCGCGGTCAATGAGAATACGAAAACTATTTTCCTAGAAGCTGCATTTTTTGACCCAATGGCTGTACGAAAGAGCGCCAAAAAAGCGGGCGTTCGTACTGATAGTTCAATCCGTTTTGAAAAAGGGGTTGATCCAAATGGAGTTGAAGACGCTTTGAATGAAGCCGCAGCTTTGATTGCTAAATACGCGCATGGAACAGTAGGTGAAAAGTTCGAGTCTTGCAAAGGGCCTTTTTTACCTAAAAAGCTTTCTGTACGACCGGAAAGAGTGAACAAGCTTCTTGGCACAAAATTGTCTCGTACAGAGATGGAGAATATTTTTCAAAGACTTGGAATAAAAATCAGTGGCAAGCCAAACGAGCCTATTTTTGTAGAAATTCCGACCTATCGTTTTGATCTCAACGAAGAAATTGATTTGATCGAGGAAGTGGTCCGAATTTACGGCTACAACACAATCGATAAAGGCTCTTCCCGTAGCACACCTTCTAGTTTGCCAAACGATGCGATCTTTCTGTTTGAAAAAAATCTCCGGAAACGTCTCTCAGGGCTTGGGTTACAAGAATTTCTGACCTCCAATCTAATCAGTCCAAAACTGGCAGATCTATGTTCAGATTTCATGAGTGAGCGCGGCATACAACTCCATAAAACTCTGCATGCAAAAACTGAAGAGTATTCCATTTTACGGCCCTCTCTTTTTCCGGGACTCATGCAAGTGGCTCTCAATAATTTCGATGTGAAAAACAATCGCTTCAGCGGCTTTGAAATCGGTCACATCCATTTTCTTCAAAATGGAAAAAGTGTAGAAGTGCCCATGCTTGCGCTTCTATTGACGGGACAAAGCGCGCCAACAAATTGGCAGCACAAATCGGAAGAGGTTGATTTTTATACACTGAAAGGACTCATCGAAAATCTGTTTTCGGCGCTGCGCATGCCAAATCTCACCTTTAAAGCCGGAAAACACATTCGTTTACACCCAGGAAGACAGGCTGAAATTTGTTTCAATGACTTGGTGATTGGTTCTTTTGGAGAAATCCATCCAAAAGTCCTATCTTCTTTTGGAATCAAACAAAGGCTCTTGTTTGCAGAGATGGATATCGAGCATTTAATGAAGCTCCATTGCCCGCAAGCGTACTTTACTCAAATCCCTCACCTACCCTCTTCAGAGCGAGATTTAACGATCCCTGTCCCTTTGCAGATGCAAATGGAAACGTTGTTCAAAGCAATCGAAAAAAATCGCCCAAAAATTCTTGAAAAATTTGAACTGATCGATCTCTACACGCCTGAAAATGCGGACCACAAAAATGCAACCATTCGCTTCACTTATCGAGATCCAATCAAAACTGTGTCCTCTGAAGAAGTGGAGAAAGAACACGCCGATTTAATCGCACATTTAAAAACGTAACAAAAAATCTTGCTAAATCCAACACGCTCACATAAGATGTCCCTTATGTTTTTTATGGAGTTTTTTATGAAGCGAGCCCATTTATCACTACTCGTTCTTTCGGGTCTAGCCCTTGCATCTTGTAGTCATAATTCATCTTTGGATCAAGTGATCTCTCAGAAATTTGTACATAAATATGGATTTGATGTTTCTTCTAAAGAATGGGAAGAAAGATCTAAAGATGGCAAAATTGTAGAAGAATTGAAAAATGGGATTACCATTACTCGTGCTTACGAAAATGGTCAACTTCATGGACCTACTACATACACATTTGCAAACAGCTCAGTGGTCGAAAAACTGCTTGTCTATGATCAAGGGACTCTTTTGAAAGAGACAGTATTTGATCCAAAAGGAATGCCCGTTCGCGAAGATCTTTATGAATTCGATGAACGCAATATCATCACATTATGGAGCAATCGCGGTGTTCCGTTAAGTATTGAAGAATATGAAAATGAAACATTGATCGATGGGAAATATTTTACACCCGATCATGAGCTCGAAGCAAAAGTTGAAAATGGATATGGCTATCGCATCAAAAGAACAAGAGAAGGTCTTCTTGTTTCCAGAGATGAGATTAAAAACGGAAATATGGCTGAAAGAACAACCTATCATCCTAACGGCGAGATTCATACTGTTTCACATTATGACGATTACCAATTGCACGGTTTGCAAGCGAAGTTCTCTCCTTCTGGAATTCCTCTTCAGGAGCTTTCCTGGAATCATGGTGAACTCAATGGGCAAAAAGTCATTTTTCGCAATGGGATTCGCGTTGCTGAAATTCCCTACATCAATGGCGTCAAACACGGCACGGAATATCATTATGATGATTTGGGAAACCTAATCTCTGAAACGACTTGGAGAAACAATAAAAAGCATGGCTGCTGCAAATCGTATACTGAAGATAGCATCGATTCCGAATGGTTCCATAATGGAATGGCAGTTGACGCTCACAAATTCGTTCTTTTAGAACATCGAGAAAAAATCTTAGCCGAACTATCGCTAGATAAATAATTAATTTTTCTCTGTGGTAAACGATTTACCACAGAGATTGTTATTTAATTTTCTTGGATTTCAGAACATCCTTCAACTGAAGGAGTCGCTTCAAGACACACCACTTCTTCTGTTTGATGATTCATTGGAATTGTACTTTCTAATACTTCATGGATATCAGCGATGATCGATGCAGGCTCGATATTGACTTCCTCTGCCCAAGAAGTCGAAGTATCATTTGTTCCATACACATGTAAATCGACATCTTCCTCTTCTACATCTACATGTGGAATCGGTTGTTCTTGCGCGCTCATGCTCGCAGCGGGAGCTCTTGGATTGCGATTTTGACACGCAGCTGCCATTGTCAGAATGCTTCCTGCGATAACTCCTAGGTATATTTTCTTCATTTTCTTCACCTTTCAATAGTCATAGTGACAAACAATATATCTTAACACCGCCTTAAAAATCCATGGCACGCTTTTTGCATCATATATAAATACCAGAAAATAGAGGCATGCATGAACCATCCAGAACTTTTAAAAAAAGTAGCTAAATTAGAATCTATGAATGACCAACTGATTTCCGAACTCAATTATCTTGAATCACTTACAAGGTCACTTGGTTTTGCGGAAGGTTTGAAGACCTTGAAAGAAGCGGCTTTAGAAATGATTAATAGTGATAAAAAGCGCAAATCAAAAGAATAACGAGAGAACATCGATTTCCTCTCCATCCAAGAGAAGCTCTGCTGCAGCATTTTTTTTCTCTTTCATCCGCAGCATCTTCTCTTCGATGGTATTTGGAGTGAGATATCTCTTTACAATCACAGATTTCTTTTGACCGATTCGATGCGCGCGGTCGATCGCCTGACGCTCTACGGCATCGTTCCACCATGGATCCATGATAAATACAGTTTCAGCTCTTGTTAAATTGAGCCCGACTCCGCCCGCTTTTAAGCTGAGTAAGAAAATGGTCGGTTCTGGATCTTCTTGAAACTGTGCCACTAAGCGCGCTCTTTCTTCGGCCTTGATCTCTCCATCTAAATAGAGGAATTTTTTTCCCTCCTTTTCAAGTGCTTCAGCAATCAATTTCAAAGTAGCAGTAAATTGACTGAAGATCAGGGTTTTGCAATCTTCAAGATCCTCTAATAGTCGCTCGATTTTAGATCCCACAAAGATCTCACCGACAAGTCTTGGATCTACACAAATTTGACGCAGGCGCAAGATCGCTTCTAAAACTTCCATGCGATGAGCTGAAATTCCATCCTTCTCTACCTTCGCAAGTAAGCCGCTTTTAAACTGAGACAGATATTGTTCATAGAGAGCTTCTTGCGACTCGCTCATCTCAATCCAAGTGATTTGTTCAATTTTTTCAGGCAATTGAATCTCAACATCTCTTTTTTTACGGCGCAAGGTGAAAGGCTTGATTTGTCTTGGGTCTGTAATCGAAAAATGGGGCATAAGAAACTGAAATTGAGAGCGTAACTCATCGAACCGATTTTCCATCGGAGTTCCACTCAACGAGATTCGAAAATTCCCTTTCAGCTGACAAGCAGCTTTCGTTGTAAGAGTTCCGGCGGTTTTAATGGCATTGGCTTCATCTAATACAATCACATCGAACTGAATTGCAGATAATATTTCTTTATCTTGGCGCAAAATCGCATAAGAAGTAATGATAATCCCTTGAGTTTGAGTCAGATCCTTGAAACGATCAGGTCCTGCATGAATCGTCACCTTCATACCCGGAAGAAAACGCCTGACCTCTTGCTGCCACTGATAAAGGAGAGAACTAGGAGCAACGACAAGAAGCGGCAAATTTGTCCGGATATGAGAAAAAAATGCTAGAACCTGGACCGTTTTTCCAAGTCCCATCTCATCGGCAAGCAGGCCTGAGAATCCCCATTTTTTTAAAAAGGCAAGAAAGTTAACTCCCAGCTGTTGGTATGGCAAAAGCTCTCCATGGAATGAATCCCCAATTTCGGCAACTTCTACACCTTCACCATTGCGTAAGCCTTCAATCATTTTTTGCAGACCTTCCTGCCACAAGACTTCATCCCCTTCTAAAAATGATAAAGTTCCTTTTTTGACAAGTATACGATCGTCTTTCCATTCTCCTTTCAATTCTGCAAATTTTCTTTTCTCAAGTAAACCGACTGCCGTTTCCATTTCAACAAACATTCCGTTTGTCTTCATTGCTTTGCTTAAATCGACTTCTTTTTCAATAAATCGAACAGTGCCTCGAATTGCAAGTTTGTCTTCTTCTTCATTCACTTTCCAAGATACAGAAGTTTGTGGCAAAACAAGCTTTCCTGATGCCGAAAAAACTCTCCAGCCAACATCGAGTAAAAGCCGAATGGTTTCATACACTTTATCGCCAGGACAATAATAGAGCGACGAACCCACACTCTTGCGAATGAAACCAGCCTCGAGTAAATCGTTTTCAAAATCTGCATCGAAATAGCGAAGATTTGCAAAGCAACCCGTAGAATCTGTCAACACAAGTTCAGGAACAATTTCCATTTTTTTAGAAATCACCGGTGGCTCTTCATCCAAAAACTTTTTCTTTTGAACGCCCTCTAACAGAATCGGGCCCTTCAAAAAAAGCTCGACCCATTTCCATGCAACATCTGTCACAATCTGAATGATCGTATCCTTCCAAAGCGCCCAACCAAACCCTACATACTGACATTCCTCGATCGGAATCTCCCCTATGCTCAAAGAGTAAGTTCCGTTGACCTCTTTCCAGTAGAGTTTTGTAGGATTTGCGAATTGCAATCGACTATTTTTATAAAACAGCCGTCCAGTCTTTACCACCAACTGTAGTGTCGAAAGGTTTGCATCAATACTTTGAACCGCATCTGTAGAACGGTGCGTTTTTTTGAGATATTCGATGACAGGCTTATCTTCTTCTTTTGCGAGAAGTTTGAATGTATCTAAATAGAGAATGCGTTTGATCCCGCTCTCTTCGAGACGAATAGAAGCCTTTTGCGGTGTAATCTCAAGTCGATACAGAATCATCTCATACCCATTAGACAAAGGAAAACAGTGAGATTTGTTGCCCGTACCGCCGTGGTGAATGTTCTACTGTTGTGCACTCATAGCAGCTTTCTCTTCGTGGTTCCACTTACGGAAAGGAATCGCATCCTCTTTATAAGGACGGACACGACCCGTTTCTAAGCACGAACTGCAGCAGCATCCTTGATGTTTTTTTAAACAAGATAAACAGCAAATAAACAGTTTATTACAATCCATATTCGCACAGTTGTAATAGACATCACATGTTGTTTGGCATAACGAACAATGCGAAATCGGAGCTGTATCTCCTTTGCCGATGGGGACAACTAAACGATCATCAAAAACAAAGAGTTTTCCCTTCCATTTCTCATCACCTTCTTGAAGACCGTATTCTATGACACCGCCATCGAGCTGGAATACGTTTTCAAAACCCTCTTTTTTCATGACCGCGGAATAGAATTCGCAACGAATACCACCAGTACAATACATCATGACAGTTGTCTTCGTCGGATCGCACTTTTCTTTCAGTGCTTTAGCATAGGCAGGAAATTGTCTAAACGTTTCAAGTTTTGGAAGTTCTGCACCTTCAAAATGGCCAACTTCCCACTCATAGTCATTACGCACATCGATCAAAAGAGTATTTTCATCTTTCGTCTCTAATTTCTTCTTCCATTCTCGTGGGGAAATATGTTCGCCCACAAAAGAAAAATCGACATCGCAGTCAATCGCAACAAGCTGTTTCCGATACTTCACAGTCATTTTGGGAAATGCATGCTGATCTGATTTGTGGATTTTTATATCGATCTTTTCAAAGCGAGGATCTGAACGAAGCCAGGCAATATATTCTTCAGCGTGATCTTCTCTTCCGCTCGATTGTCCATTGATTCCTTGCTCGGAAATATAAATTCGTCCTTTAAAATCTCTTGTTTTAAAGAATTCTTTATGGCGTTCAACTTCAAGTTGAGGGTTGTCAATGCGACCAATGTGATAATATGCTAAGACTGAATACATAGCAGATGAGTATACGCAAAAAACCCCTTCCCTTCAAATATTCCTTTAACCATCTACCTTTCAACAACTTACGATTCCTATTGTTGAAAAAATAAAGCCGTACTATACTGTACCCTTGTTCAAACGTTTTTGGAGAAACAATGGCTCGATATAGAGGTCCTAAGAACCGCATTGCACGTAAATATGCCGCAAACATCTTCGGCAAAGCGCGCAATCCTATGCTACATAAGCAAAATCCACCAGGTCAGCATGGCGCAAAGCGTAAAAAGAAATCTGACTATGGCTTACAGCTCGAAGAGAGACAAAAATTGAAAGCTGTATACGGCATGATCAGCCAAAAACAGCTCGTCAATGCGTACAAAAAAGCCCTTCTCTTAAAGGGAAATACAGCGCAACACTTCATCAATCAACTCGAGTGCAGACTCGATAATATTGTTTACAGACTCCGTTTTGGTTCTTCCATTTTCGCAGCCCAACAACTCGTATCCCATGGACACATCCAAGTTGACGGCAAGAAAGTAGACCGCAGATCCTTCCAGGTTAAACCAGGAATGATTGTTTCTGTGAAGCCTGCATCGCGCCAAATGAAAGCGGTTCAAATGGCCCAGGAATATTCACAGCGCGAGCTCCCAGAGTATCTCTCTTTGGCAGAAGATAAACATTCAGGACAAGTTTTGATCGCACCACAAATCGATCAAGTTCCACTCCCGCTGCCAATCAATATTCCGCTCGTCTGCGAATTCATCTCGCACACATCTTAATCGTACGATAACCACTTTTTTCTCACGAGAAAAGTGGTTTATTTTCAAACTAATTCTTGTTCTTTTTGATTCCAGCGAATGCCCAGAGCATAGCATGAGCCTACAAATACGGAACAAAATAGACTTCCCATGCAGAGAAGCTGCATACATTGCCTTGAAAAAGATCTTGTAAAAGTCGCATCTGTAAAAGTCACATCTCCAAGGAATGCATATCCTACATAGATCGTTGCGATGGCAGCACTCAATCCACAGAAAATAATGCGGCCAAAAAACTTCCAAAGATCGAGATGTAAATTTATTTTTGAATAATAGACGAGAACAGAACAGTTCACAAAGGCAGCTATACTTGTGCTGATGGCAATGCTAAACGCCCCCAGATGAAGCCCAAAAACAAGGAAACTTGTCAAAACGGTATGAAATACTACCGAAGTAAGAGATGCAATCGTCGGAACAGTATACGTTTTTTTTGCATAAAAACTTGAGGCCATCAGCAAAATCATCACGGAAGGAAGTAATCCAAGGCCATACCCCCATAAACAATAGAGAGTTTGTTGCACATCTAAAGGTGAGAAATCTCCATGTCCGTAAAGAAGATTAAGACCTGGCCCTCCAAGAGCTAAGAGTCCGAAAGTACAGGGCACAATTAAGATAGCGCTCGCATGCAGAGCCTTATTGAGTAGTGCTGAATAGCGATCGATTGCACCGTCAACTATGGCTCGTGAAAGAGGTGGCAGTAGTGCGCCAGAAAGGGCGATTCCAAAGAGAGCCAGAGGAAGCTGTTCAACGCGGATTGCATACCAAAGGTATGCGGGACCGGAAAGGTCTGATATTCTAGAAAATATTGCATCTAAAGCACTGTTCAGTTGTGTGGCTCCGACTCCAATGACGCCCAAAGAAATGGGCTTGATCATTTTTTTTAATTCGAGAGAAAAAATCTGTGGACGCAACCACTCGCCCCAAGATAGTGAAACGAACTGTCGCGTTTGAAGAAGAGTGACTGCCCATTGTAAAATAAAAGCAATTGTAATCCCAAAAGAGAGAAACTCCATGGCCTTATTGAGTGGTAAAAAAGAGGCGAAAAGAGCTGCGATGATCCAGCAAAGATTGAATAAAACGGGAGCAAATCCAGATAAAAAATACTTTTTTTGCGTTTGTAAGAAGGCACTATTGAGAGCATAAAGACAGATAAAAAGAAGACCAGGTAGCATTCGCATGCTCAGAGAGATGATTGCTTTCCAATCATTGGAAAAAAAATGGGAAATCCCCCATAAAATGCCTTCTAGGCATAGAATGATGAAAAGAAGAAAACTGGTTAAAGAAAAGGTACAATCGCGGTAAAAATAGAGAGATTCTTTTTCTTGGAGTGATGAAAAATGGGGAATAAAACCTGCTTGTAAGCTCCCATCCCCTAATAATCTACGAAAGAGATTCGCAAACCGATAGGCAACCATAAACGCACCTATTTCAGGTGCGCTTCCAAAACAAATAGCCATCGCAATATCGCGGAAAGCCCCGCTGATACGGCTGAGCAATGTTCCCGCAAAAAAACGTTTTGCAAACCGAATCACCAATTGACTTGAATCCATTGTATCTCAGTATAGACTTCGGACGTAAAATTGAACAACCATGAGCTGTAGTCATGCAATGAAAAATTCACAAATGTGGTATGATTAATCAATGACTTTTAATCCAAAGACCTTGGCCCTATATCCAGAGGAGCCAGGCGTTTATTTAATGAAAGACCATACTGGCGTTGTCCTTTACGTAGGGAAGGCAAAGCATCTGAGAAATCGTCTCAAGCAGTATTTTGGTGCGGCCAAAGATACACGCGAAATGGTCCCTTACTTAACAGCGCAAGTAGTCACAATTGATACAATTGTTGCTCTCACAGAAAAAGATGCGCTGATTTTAGAAAACACTCTAATTAAGAAGTATAAACCCAAATACAATGTCCTATTGAAAGATGATAAGACATTTATCAGTTTAGTCATGACGCGCCATCAATGGCCAACATTACGCCTTGTGCGGTACAAAGGACTTCCCCCCAAAAATGAAGGCACCTATTTTGGCCCTTATACGAACGCATTAGCCGCAAGACAAACGTACGATTTGCTTTCACGAATGTTTCCATTACGTCAATGCTCCGATAGCGAGCTTGCAAATCGGGTAAGACCTTGTCTTTTGTATGAGATCAAACGATGCATTGCACCCTGCGTGAATCTATGCACAAAAACCGAATACGATACACTTGTCGAATCCGCTTCTCGCCTTTTGAAAGGAAAAGATAAAGATGTTTTCCAAGAGCTGCATAAACAAATGGAAACGGCTGCAGAACTCCTTGATTTTGAAAAAGCGCAAGAGCTAAAAAATCTGATTCAGCAGATTCAGCATGTGACCGAAGTCCAGCATATCAACAATCCTGAAGCAAAAGATGCTGACGCTCTTGGACTTTATCGCGAAGCCAATAGTGTGATGATTGCTCTATTGATGTTTCGGGAAGGCAAAATTGTGGGATCAGAGCACTTTAGCTTTCAGTTTATCGCTTCAAACGATGCAGAAATCATCAGTTCTTTCATTCTCCAGCATTATAAAGAAGAAGCACCGAAAGAAATCCTTATTCCGACAGAAATACCAGAGATCGATACCTTGCAAGAAATCTTGTCAGAGACTGTCAAAGTGACGATTGCCTGCCCTAAAAAAGGAAGAAAGCAAGATTTAGTCGAAATGGCAATGCGCAATGCAAGAGCATTATTCATTCGCGAAGAAGATACCCGCTCATTGAAAGAAAAAATGTTACTTGATCTTGCAGAAACACTTCAACTCAACCACTTTCCTCGCAGAATTGAATGCTTTGATACATCCAACATTTCAGGAACAGATCCCGTCGCAAGCCTTGTCACTTTTGTGAATGGAGAATTGGATCGCTCGCGCACACGGCTTTTTAAGATTAAAACCGCAGAAAAAGCAGATGATTATACAGCGATGAAAGAGGTGCTAAGGAGACACTTTATCAAATCAAAAGAGAACAATGACTTTTGTGATCTTCTCATTGTCGACGGAGGAAAAGGACAGCTCGGTATTGCATTGGAAGTGTTTAGAGAACTCGATATCGCAGTCGTCGACGTGATCGCGCTCACGAAAGAAGACTCCTTGCATACAAAAGGTCTGACCCAAGAAAAGGTCTATATGCCTAATCGACTCGACCCCATTCTCATCGACCTGCGCTCCCCTATGCTTTTTTTCTTACAAAAAATTCGCGATGCAGCCCATAAGAAAGCCATTGAATTTCATCGTAAACGACGTTCCAAACGAACTTTCTCTAGCGAACTTGACACTCTTCCTGGTATCGGACCTGTGAAAAAGAAGGCCCTCCTCAAGCGTTTCGGCAGCGTCAAAGCGATCAAAAGCTCCACACGCGAGGAACTTGAACAGGTAGAGTGTCTGAATCAAAAAGACATCGAAAATCTCTTAAAAAACCGATAATACGATCAAATTTTTGATTGTCTTAAGTAAGCTCAAACGTTTCCTCTTCTTTTGATTCTTCACCCTTTTCTTGAGGAGCAATCAGATTTTTAAAAATAACATGTATTGAAGAAACGTGAAGACCAGTCCATTGCGTAATTTCTTCTGAAATCTTTGATTGAATTTCTTCAGATTTCTCCGGAATAGAAACTCCATAAACAATGTTAATTTCAATACGAACAGTAACCGATTTTCCTTTTTGTTCTTGTTCGACATGAATTCCTTTGGCCCGGTCAATATCCCGACCCAACAAACTATCAATAAGATTCCCTTCAATTAGACCAATATTTTCAATTTTGGATAACACATGTAATACAATTCCTTGTAGAACACGTGAATCGATATCTCGAATAAAGACAGTCTCTGGTAGCTCGATCTCTCGTGCATCCATATTTTTTAGTTGATTGAACATGGCTCACCTCTAGTTTATATAGTCGTATAAATCATATTTGATCGCTGCTGCCAAGCTGACGCAGACAAAAACCAATTTTTGAATTCACTTCGGTATATTGTATACAAAGGAGAAATTTTCACAAAATCTCAGTTGTGCTATCATTTAAAAAAATGAAAGAGCTCATCAATCCCACATTCTTTATTTTATCCAGCATTTATGGAATGATTAGTGGCTATCTCGCATATAGACGTCAAAAAAATCCCTATCTATGGTTTCTCATCGGATTTTGTTTTGGGCTAATAGGGATTGCTTTTTTTCTCATCCCACAGAAAAAACGAAATGCCCGAATCAAACAAGAACCTATAATGGTTCTTCATGGCCCAACAGATAAACTATGGTTTTATTTAGATCCCACCCATCAACAAGTTGGACCGATGAGTTATAACGGAATACTTAAAGCCTTCTCAGAAAAGACAATCTCAAAAGAGACTTATGTTTGGCATGAAAACTTAACGGAATGGAAAAAACTGAGTGAGTTATACCAACAGATAAATTCATAAATTGAATTTATACGCTGTTTGGAGTCGAAGTGATTAAAAAAAAAGAGCAACCCTTTTACAAGGGATGCTCAATTTATCTGAAAAATAAGAAGAATTTTACCAGCTAGCTTTTACAATACCAGGGATTAAACCTTGGTTTGCCATTTCGCGGAAGCAAAGGCGGGAAAGCTTAAATTTGCGCAAGAAGCCACGTGAACGACCCGTAAGTTGGCATCGGTTGCGGAGACGAATTGCTGAAGAATTCTTTGGCATTTTATTCAAAGAATCAACGGCTTCAAGGCGTTCCTCGATCGGTTTTTTCATGTCTAAAATGATCGCCTTTAGGCGTGCACGTTTGTCAAAGCTATTTTTTACTAGTGTTTCGCGTTTCTTTTGCTTTGCAATGGAAGATTTTTTTGCCATTCCTATACCTTATTTTTTACGACCAGGGCCTTTCTGGCGCTGTTTACGGTTCGGGTCTCTTTTATTTACCACGTATACACGACCACGACGGAGAACGATTTTATCGCCCTTCGATGCATCGGCTTTAATAGAAGCACCTACTTTCATGATTTATACCTCATAGAAGGTTCAAATTTATACACAAAAGCAGATTTCCAAGCAATAAGAAAAGAAAAAGATCATCTGAAAGCGTGATCGTTTGCCTTCGCGCTATCGATTCCTAAAATTATTCCTTACGATCATTGCAATTCCCTCTGAGCATTATATCTTGATATTTATCTATCGTTCCAGCTATTCTTTACAGAACAATATACAAACTACTTATTTGGATGAACCATGAAACGCACATACAACCCAAGCAAGCTAAAGAGAGCACGCAAGTTCGGATTCCGTGCCCGAATGAAAACAGTGGGAGGCCGCAAGGTCATCCGCCGTCGCAGAAATGTGGGCAGAAAGCAACTCGCGGCTTAAGTAAATCCTTGCTCCTTAAAAAAAGGTGTGAATTTAAGAGCGTCAGAGAGAAAGGAAATCGTCTTATAGGTCGTTTCCTTTGCATCGATCAAAAGAAAGGCGCACCTTTACGCTTTGGGATTACTGTATCCAAAAAATTTGGCAATTCCCCCGAAAGAAATCGATTCAAACGATTGGTCAGGGAATCTTTTCGTACAGCTCTCCATCTACTTCCCCAAGATTCAGAATTGAATATTTCACCACGCAATTTTGCAAAGCACGCGAAAATGAATGACATTCAAAATGAATTGCTCAGTTTGCTAAAATAACAGAATTGACGACAGAGCACACAGATGCATGGATTGAATAAAGATCAGGAAAAAGCTGTTCGGACAATTCATGGTCGTGTCCTGATTCTAGCTGGCGCTGGTAGCGGGAAAACACGTGTCATTGTACATCGCATCGCCCATCTGATCAAAGATCATCACGTCGATCCATCGCAAATTGTAGGGCTTACTTTCACAAATAAAGCTGCAGCGGAGATGCGTCATCGTTTGGAGTCTCTCATCGGCGCAAATGTTGCAAAAAAAGTTATCCTTGCGACCTTTCATAGCTTTTGCATGCATATTTTGCGTAAAGAAATTGCATTGCTTGGCTATACACGTGATTTTAGTCTGTACGATGAGCGTGATTTAGAGAGAATGGTCCAACAGATTGCGAAAGAAATGCTGGGAATAGACAAGGATCTCCCCTCACTTGCCTCAACGCATGCTGCAATTGCTCAAGCATCTAATATGGGTGGAGAAAAAGCCGTCCGTACTTGGCATGATCAATTTTCTAAAGATGTCTATCTACGTTTACAAACTACTTTAAGAGCTCATAATGCAGTCAATTTTGATAACTTGATAAACTTATCGATTCAGCTTTTTGAACAGTTTCCTGAGGTCTTAGATCGTTACCAAGAACAATTCCGCTATTTTCTCATTGACGAATTTCAAGATACCAATCCAGCTCAACTCCGCTTGGCAGAGCTCCTTGCAAAAAAATATCGGAATCTTTGCGTTGTAGGCGATGATGATCAATCCATTTATGGATGGCGTGGGGCTCAAATTGCAGGAATTTTAGAGTTTAAAGCAGATTCGGTGATTAAGCTTGAGCAAAATTACCGATCACTTCCAACGATTTTAAACGCGGCGAATGCGGTCATTCAAAACAATAAAAATCGGCACAATAAAAAACTATGGACTTCGGAAAACTTTGAGGAGCCAATTGAAGTTTTTAATGCCCCGTCAGATAGCGATGAAGCCAATGCTGTGATTCATCGGTTGATCCATTTTCACAAGCAGGGAATTCCCTGGAAAGATATGGCGATTCTCTATCGATCGAACGCCTTATCGCGAAATTTAGAAATGGCATTAATCAATGCTTCTTGGCAACGCAAGGAAGAATGGGTCAGAGGCATTCCTTACGAGGTCTTCGGAGGTCTTGAATTTTCGGAGCGCAGCGAGATTAAAGATTTGCTCAGTTTTTTGCGTGTGATTGCAAACCCAAAAGATCAAGAAGCGCTTCTTCGTATTATCAATGTTCCTCGAAGAGGGATTTCGGATCAATTTCTGGATGAACTCACGAAGTTCAATCGCTCATCTAACACGCCCCTCTGGGAAGTGTTATGCAACGTAACGCATGAGCAATTTCCGACGCATCGCAGGGGTGTTCAAGGTGTCCATTCTTTTGTGAATCTAATCCGCACAGCACAAAACCGATTTGCCAACCCTCCCCTCCATGAAGCATTACAGTGGTTTTTGGAAGCGATTCACTATAAAAAAGCCATTGAAGAAGATGTGAAAAGCGATAAAATGCGCGATTTTAAATGGGAAAACGTGCAGGAATGCGTCAATGCGCTGAGTGCTTATGAAAAAGACAACGCGCCGATTCTTCAATCGTTCATCGCAGATACTGCGTTGAAACCCACTCAATTTGCAACAAAAAAAGAGAATGATGACAGAGTCCATTTAATGACTCTTCATAGCGCAAAGGGATTGGAATTTCCGGTCTGTTTCATTGTGGGTCTCGAAGATCATATTCTCCCTCATGAAAAAAGCCGCGAAATCACAGGAATTGAAGAGGAGAGAAGACTTTTTTATGTAGGGATCACACGAAGCCGGAAAAAACTCATTTTGAGTATGGCGCGCGCCCGAATGCGGATGGGAAAAGCAGTTCCGACGAATCCCTCGCGTTTCCTTTTTGAAATCCCCAAAACACTCCTGAAGGTAACAGCTCATGACTGTCATTTTGCGTCATAGACGAGAAAATTTGAAAAAATGCTCTCTAAGGGGTTTAGAAATGCGTTGCGACTTTCGTTTCTTTACTTACCCACAAGATGCTCTTCCAGAAATGCCCTCCTTTATTCTTCTGAAAATGGGAGCTCCACCACTCACAAAAGCAGATTCAGATAAACACCTATTCCTCATAGATGGAACATGGCATCTGGCTTCGATGATGGAGAAAAATTTGCCCAAAGGATTGATAGAACGAAGTCTTCCCAGCCATTTTCGTACCGCTTATCCGCGGCGTCAAACAAAATGTCCTGATCCAGAAACGGGCCTTGCTTCGATTGAAGCTCTTTATATTGCGTTCTTTATTTTGGGCAGGCCACTGGACGGGTTGTTAGATCACTATTATTGGAAAGATGCTTTTTTGAAGCTGAACCCAGAGCTGTTATCAAAGTCCCCTGATTGATCTGTGTTTGATAGCATTTATAACATACAGGAAAATATTTCTCTTCGCTTCCCAAATCAACAGATGGCCCAACATTCGTGGCGACCCCATTCACGTGTTTTAAATTCAGGATCGACTTTCGATCGCAATAATGGCACGTTGCCTTCACCTCTTCGATGGAATCTGCCAATTCCATTAATCTGAGAGAGCCTTCAAAAAGATGTGATTTAAAATCGGTTCTCAAGCCATAGCAAAGAACGGGAATATCATAATCTAATGTAATTCGACGCAGTTCATCAATCACAGTCGCTGATAAAAATTGCGCTTCATCGACAAGAACGCAATCAACATCCTTATAATTTACGCTTCGAATCGAGCCGACATCGACAACAAGCAGATCGGCTTGCATTTCAAGACCCGCTCGCGACTTAATACACTCTTTTCCAAAGCGAGTATCTAAATCAGGCTTCATTAAAAGCACTTTCTTACCCTGATATCGATAATTATGTGCTACTGCCAGTAAATTGAGAGTTTTTGCGCTTCCCACTGTTCCATGACGAAAATACAATTTAGCCATATTGACCCTAATCTGTATCGCAGAAAAATTCCGCAATCTTTGTGTTTGCAATATAGTGGACTTTCAATTTTCGATCAAACAAATCACACAGAAAAATACAATCACTCATTGACTTCTTGCTACTACTTTCTTTTGACCATGAACAAAAGCCAAGTCATCAACACAAAGCCAATCAAACTAATGAATGAGAAAATTCCGTGAAATCCTTCGGTAGAACAAGGGACTCCCATTCGACAAATGTGTGCTTTTTGTATGAAAGAAACATAGGGTTGTAATATATGCACGATGGAAAAAAAGCTCCCGAGTATTGCCAAAGGAATTGCATAGACAACAATCATGGTCTCGCCTCGATATACAGCGATTCCTAAAAGAATCACCAAAGGAAAAAGGAAAGTTCTTTGATACCAACAAAGTGGGCATGGAGAGTTACCAAATATTTCTCCATAAATTAAACTGACACATAAACCGATCAGAGCAATCACCCAAGCAAAGTAAAGTCCATTTTTTCGAAGTCGTCTCATTGCATTTTTTCCAGTTGCTGAATTCGTCTTTGTAAAGATTCAAAAGAATCGGTCGAAGTTTCGTATCCATTCACAAAAAGCATGGGGGTCCCAAAATCAGGAATCTGACTTGTAGCCCACGCCAAGTTTCTCTCAATTTCACCATAAAATATTTTTTTATCAATTGCGTAAGCGAGTCGTTCAAGGTCGATGCCTCCCACATTCTCTGCGACCCTCAAAATGCCAGACTTTCCGATCCCTTGCATTTCCGATAAAGCGATGATAAATGCAAGGAACTGACTCGGCGCGATTCGATGAACTGCAATGGCTGCATTGGCTAATTGATTGGACCCTGGCTCAAAGGCAACAGGAACAACGGTGAGCCTAGCTTTGTCTGTGTCTATATAATCTTTGGCAATTCGAGGAAGAACGTTTCTTGTGAAATGGTGACAATTGACACAAGCAAAGTCTTCAAATAAGACAACCTGAAATTGACCTTTTCCGATTGTCGGATGTCCTATCGTACTAAATGTAAGTTGGTTAGGGAGTTGGAAGGTTTTATACACGCCAGCGCCAATCAAAACAAGTAGTGCGACGATAACTGTTATTATTACTCTTTTTTGTCTCTTTTCCATCACCCCCATATATTCAAGAAAAGATTTTTCATCAATAAAATTATTATACAAGCAAAAATCTCCGGGTAAGACTATTATATTTGGCAAAAAGGAGGAGTTTATGAACTCGCTAGATACGGACTATTTATTTGGGACTGTAGGAACTGTCGCAGGGACATCAATTGCCTTAACAATCGATTGTCGTTTAAGAGAAGGTCAATCGATTTTAGAAAATCTCACGATAGCAAAGGTACAGCGGGCAGCTCTCTACGCGATCGCATCGATTGCCCCTATCATCACAGCCTTTGCTTCTAAAGAAAAAGGAGCTGTTCTTCTTTCTCTGGTCGGCTCTGCATTGTGTGTTTTTGGTGCTTCCCGGATTCGCGATTATGATGACGCAAAAGAACTCCAAATCATGAAAACCTTGGCAGAAGGAATGACTTTTCGTGAGCTCAAACAAACACACGGCTTAGATCGCCTCGTAAAATATCAAATGGTTCAAGATTTGCCAGCAAAGTTTTCTCTAGCCTATTCAAACGTCCCTTTTAGTTCGATTCTGAAAGAGCATTCCTTAGCGCAAATCGCACAATATCAATTAGCACCCTTGACGATGACAGGTTTTCTACATGATAAATTCATCCACGAACTCTCTGCTAGAAAATGGGATTTCTTGAATGAAAGAAATTTTAGCAATCCATTGTATACAAATATTTTATCAACTGAGATGTATATTCAATTATCGCAAATTACAACAGAGCTCGGACACATTGATAAAGCGTATCAAAGAACGCTTGATGAGCTCAATATTGCCTATTCCGGAAGAACAGATGTTCTTTTAGCAAAATTTGCAGAAAGAGAGCGCAATATCCCAGTTCTTGCGCGCAAATTCGGAGATCTAGTCGCTTCACAAGCTACAGGCAACGCATTTGGGAACGCTGCGTTCAATGCTGTTTGGGATGAGAGTACAAAAAACATCTTCCGCGATGTAGCAAATGGGTATAACGTCGCTGAAGCTGCAGGAAAATATGCTGAGAGGGCAGAGTTTGAAAGACTTCACGCCGAACTGAAACAAGATCGAGAAAATCCAATTCTCATTGCTCGAGGAGCGCAAGAGCAAAGATCTTATGACCTTGGCTTGAGAGAAGCGCAACAAGTGCGCGAAGCAAGTATTGCACAAATGGAAAATACACTCGCTGAAATTATCGCAAGGAATTGACTTTTACCCCTAAATTGGCTACTTTTAGGGGTATGAACTTATCTGTTTTTAGTAGATGCCGAAAGAATGTGAATCTCAGGCAAATAAATCCAAAACTAGGATAGGTTCTTAATACATAACAGGAAATATCTCTCTGACATCTTCTATTCAACCTAAAATTTATTCACTCGACGAACACCAAATTAGTGTCGATCAGATTGATCCTCAAGCACATTATGTCATCCAAAAGCTCAGAGAAGCGGGATATAAAGCGTATCTTGTTGGGGGTGGCGTCCGAGATCTTCTCTTAAAGCAAAAACCCAAAGATTTCGACATTTCAACTTCCGCACGACCTGAAGAGGTCCGCTCGATTTTCAGGAATGCGATTTTAATCGGCAGGCGTTTTCGCTTAGCCCACGTACGTTTTGGGAAAAAGATTATCGAGGTATCCACTTTTCGCGCTGGAGAAACAGAAGAGGCGGGATTAATTGTTCGCGATAACGTCTGGGGAAGCGAAGAGGAAGATGTCTTACGCCGCGACTTTACAATCAACGGTCTTTTTTACGATCCAGAAACGCAGGAGATCATCGATTATGTGGATGGTTATGTTGATCTCGAAAAAAGAATTTTAAGAACCATTGGCAAACCAGAAGTTCGCTTTAGCCAAGACCCAGTACGGATGATCCGCCTCATTAAATTTTGCGCGAGATTTAATTTTGAAATTGAGAAACCTACCTTCGAAGCGCTTCTTGCATGTAAAGGGGAAATTTTAAAGAGTTCTTCTGCTCGCGTTTTTGAAGAACTGCTCAGAATGCTTGAATCTGGATCCGCAAAAACATTTTTCCATCTTTTGCATCAATATGGGATCCTTCATTCTTTGCTGCCGGAGCTTGCTCATTATCTTGAGATTAAGCCAGAAACAAGTCTTTTCTCATTGCTCGAAGAAATTGATTCAGAGGTTAAAAAACAGACCTCAGCGATTGATCGATCGCTTCTTGTATCCGCTCTTTTGTTCCCTTTATTTGATGAATATTTAAAAGCAAGAACGGCAAATCAAGATAAGCTTCCGCATTTAGGACAAATTGCAGAGTCAGCCAATCATGTGATTGATTGTATCTTCAACCCATTTTTTACAATTCCGCGCAAACTGAGAAGCATTGTTGCGTTCTTAATGACGACCCAATATCGCTTTGTCCCTTTGGATGGGAAAGGCGTTAAAAAGCCGAGAGCTCCAAGCGATCCTTTTTTCCCAACTGCGCTTCATCTGTTAAAGCTTCGTGCGAACGTTCATACAGAGCTTCTTCCGCACTATACATTATGGACAGAAACCGCATTTACTGAAGCTGTTTCAACAGAAATTGAATCGTCTCGCCCACGTCGCAGGAGAAGGAGAAGATGATGAAGCCCAATTGTTGCGCCATCAATGTCGCGCCTGATATCACTTTGTATCATTCAGGACCGCCCTTAGATTACGGACCACTCCCCTCTTTTTTCTATTTTGCCCTTTCTGGAACTGATTCGTTAATGTTAGAGCCCTATAATCAACCGGTCGAATTTTTGCATGGGCAGATGATCCGCGTATTTTCAATGACCCTGCCAGGCCATGAAAGCAATCTTCCAGCATCAAAAGCAATTGAGGTTTGGGCTGATGATTTGAGCCAAAAAAAAGATCCAATCAACGACTTTTTAGACGCTTTTGAAAAAGCTTTGGATTTTGCAATTCAACAGAAATTTGTGGATCCTAAGAAAATCGCAGTCGGTGGACTTTCTCGAGGTGGTTTTATTGCACTACACGCAGCCGCTCGCGAAGAAAGACTCAAATATGTTGTAGCTTTTGCACCGATCACTGATTTGACTCAAGTGCATGAATTTTCTTCCATTCAAGAAAAGGTGAGATTTCTCGATCTTTCTCAGATCAGCCAAAAGCTCATTCAACAAAATATTCGGCTCTATATTAGCAATCATGACACGCGCGTTTCTACACAGTCGTGCTTTGATTTTGCGATGTCTGTTGTAAAAAGTGCAACTTCTCATCAGATCCGATCTCCGAAAGTTGAATTCATTCTTTATCCACCCATTGGCCATCAAGGTCATGGTACGCCCCCTGAAATTTTCAAAGCGGGCGCAGATTGGATTATATCGTGTCTGAAATAGATGTATTTGTCATTGCAGGGGAACCAAGCGGTGATCTGCACGGAGCAAAGCTCATTTCATCTCTCCTCTTGCGCATCCCTTCACTTCAAGTAGCCGCAGTTTCTGGCCCTCACATGCGTAAGCTGCCGATCCAATCTCTATTTTCGATGGAAAATTTATCTGTGATGGGTTTTATCGACGTATTTTTTGCAATTCCAAAAATCATGCGCCAGTTTTTTGTGATTCGAAAAAAAATTCTCCAAATGAATCCAAAGGTAGTCATCTTCATCGATTATCCAGGTTTTAATTTGCGCATCCAAAAATCTCTCCGAAAAAAAGGATATCAAGGAAAGCTCATTCACTATATTTGCCCATCTGTTTGGGCGTGGGGGAAAAAGCGCATTCCTATGATGGCTGAAACTCTCGATCTTCTCTTCACCTTTTTCCCCTTCGAAAAAGAGTGCTTTGCGAAGACCTCTTTGAAGGTAGAGCATATTGGACATCCACTCGTTCAATTCATTCATCCCCCAATTGAAAAGAGAACACAAACAATTGCCATTTTTCCCGGCAGTAGGACTAAGGAAATTGAGCGAAATCTGCCGATTCAAATTGCAGTTGCTAGAAGTCTTCAAAAAGAAGATCCAAATCTTGACATTGTCATTTCAGTATCACACCCAGATAAACTCCCATTGATTCGATCGATTGCAATGGATATCCCGCTTGTTTTAGATTCTTACTCATTAATGAAAACAGCAAAACTTGCTCTTGCAACATCTGGAACTGTGACGCTTGAACTAGCTCTTCATGAAACGCCTACAATCGTGAATTTTATGATTCGCCCCTTGGACCTATTTTTAGCCCAAAAAGTGTTCAAAATTAATCTACCCTTTTATTGCATTGTCAATATCATCGCGGGTTATGAAATTTTTCCAGAATTTTTCGGTCCTAACTGTACTCAAGGAAACATCTTTCAAGCAGCAAAAGATCTCATGATTCGAAATCCAGATTTCAAAAAAGTACGCTCTCTTTTAACAAATAAAAATGCAAGCGAAGAAGCAGTAAGCCTTATTGTTCCGTTTTTAAGCGGCGAAAAATCAGGTTCAGAGCCGAAAGAACAAGAAAAATTCCAGTGATTTGGATTCTCCCGATGATTTTCCCATTCCTATATCCGTCTTGATATCCGTTGGCATAATTGACCCGTCTCGCCTCTTCACAGCCTTGTAGATATCCTTTGAAATAAGAAGTCTGGAAAAATTTCGATATCCATGAACTCTCCACTTCCAGCGACGGAAAAATATTTCGTTTTGCAGTTGCTTCTTGATGTCTAGTTAATCGCGTGGTAATGTCTACAACGACGGTTCGAGTCACCTCAGTTGTACGAATCTGAATTTTTTTTATAATGGGCGTAATCACGATCCTTTCCTTCGATTAAGTATAGTTTAATACCAAACGCGATAGGTATATGATACGGGATACCCTTTTTTTTGTTGATTCTGAAAGATTTTTTGAAAAGAAGGGTCTGGTTTATATCGGGAGTGATTCAAAAATCAAAACCAATTTTTGAATCACAAGCGAAATACAATCTTTGGCTATTTAGCCCCTTTTGGTTCTTTCACTTGCATCTTATGAATGCAGTTGTCTTTGTAATGATGCATATCCCATTCTTTGCAATAGCAGAACTTCCCATTAGGATCATTGTCAACGTAAGTTGGGTGATCATCCGCATGTTTTGGGCGAAAGCTACAACTCTGTGAACACCAGCATTTACAGCGAGAGTCTTCACTGCATGCCTGTCTTGTACCACAGCGATTGTGGCCTTTTGAGCAACTCGCAAGTATGGATACAAAAAATAACAAAGCGATCATTCCCCAAGTTTTCATAACAAACTCCTTTTAAAGACGCTAAGAATTTCTTATCAGATGATCAAATTATGTTCAATATCACAACCTGCAATAAATCCTGTTGTCCAGGCATTTTGAAAATTAAAACCACCAGTGATTCCATCGATATCTAAAATTTCACCGGCAAAGAAAAGTCCAGGACACACTTTACTTTCCATTGTTTTAAAATTCACCTCTTTCAGTGTAATGCCACCACATGTGACAAACTCTTCCTTATTGGTTGTCTTCCCATTTACAGCATAAAAATCAGCATGTATTTTTTGGCTCACAGCTTCGAGATCTTTGATGGAAAAATCATTGAATCTTTTGTCACCCCATTGCGACAAAAAGACTTTCCAAAAATTTTTCGGAAAACGAAACGGATTTTCAGAGACCAACGTACGACTAGGCATGCGTTCTTTCAATTGAATCAGCACATTTCGAGTCTCTATTCCGGGTAGCCAATCAATGTGCAAATCAACACAATAATTTTTCTCATACAAATAACGCGCAGCCCAAGCTGATAATTTTAAAGCAGCTGGACCACTAAAACCAAAATGGGTAATCAAAAGAGGCCCTGTTTGAGAAAATGCACCTACAGAAAGCTTTACTTTCTCAAACGTCACGCCACTCAAAGCCTCTAACGGGCTATCTGGCACGTTGAATGTGAACAATGATGGAACAGGAGTTTGAATTGTATGACCAAATTTTTCGGCCCAAGCAAAACCATCTTTGCTACTTCCTGTTGCTAAAATGAGTTTTTTTGCAGAAAACGTTTCATTTGCATGAATCACAAATCCTTTCTCAATCCTTTCGATTCTCTGCCTTAAAAAAATTTCTACACCTATTTTTTTTGCCTCATTGATCAAACAATGAATGATCGTCTCTGAGGAATCAGTCACAGGAAACATCCTTCCATCATTTTCCGCCTTTAACAGAACTCCTCGCGATTCAAACCACTCGATCGTGTCTTTGGGCCCAAAACGATGAAAAGGACCGAGCAATTCTTTTTCGCCTCGTGGATAATTTTTGACTAAGCGTGCCGGATCAAAGCAAGCATGAGTTACATTGCAACGCCCACCCCCTGAGATTCGCACTTTGGATAAAAGAACTGCTGTTTTTTCTACAATCGCCACGCGATTATTCTTAGATTTTGCAGCAAGTGCAGCGAAAAAACCAGCAGCCCCACCCCCTATGACAATGACATCAAATTCATGCATATATACCACTCATGATTCCAAAATCGGTTCCGACTTCGTCGGCTGTTCTACTCAATGTGAAGCCTTCTCGTAGTATACCATTTATCAAAAATAATGTTGCGTTTAACTATGGTATTAGAACTGACGTATAGATTTTTAATCCGATTTCTCGCAAAGTGCGATTAGAGTCGTTACATGGAGAATTAGATGAAGCATTTGCCATTAAGTATCTTAGTTTCAAGTTTATGCATTTCAAACCTTCCTGCCGAAGAAATTGCGCAAAGCGACTATTACTATTACGATAATACGTATGACCCTTGGTATTATGATGGATCTTATTATAGCAATGGGGTTGACGTTTACGTAGAACAACCGTGGTATGGAGCAGGGTATTATTATAACAATCTCTGGTTTAATACCTATGACGATTGGAATGGCTGGCACTCACATCATAGAGATCATGGAGGACATCACAACCATGGAGGACAACATGGCGGCGGCGGTCATCACGGTGGTGGTGGTCATCAGGGTGGTGGCGGTCGTCACGGCGGCGGCGGACACCATAAGTAAAATCTAATTCAACAATCTTAAATCCGACGATTTTTGGAGAGCGGGATTGATGTTTAGTTTTTTTCCCATCTGCTCTCCAAACGCAAAAGATTTACTGCAGTATTTAGCAGCGCTTTTGGAATAAGAGAGATTGAGGTACGCCATCGCTTTTGCGTCCATTAGCTTTTTCTCTACTCTCACAAGTGCATTTGTAATCTCTTTGGAATGTCCTTTTTTTAGCTCCTCTATTTTATTGCAGTATCCTTTTGCTATTCCAAGTAGAAATGAATTTTTGATCAATCCATTTTGTCGAGCTTGTTCCCATAAATTTTCAAGCTCTAGATCCAGTACATTGGCTACATATTCAGCAATTTCTACATTCACTTTCTCTCCTAGAATTTCAAGATAAGTGCCATCAGATGCTCGATGGTAAACAATGCTCACAAAGAAAGTTTCCAAAATTCTGCCAATTGCACACATTTTGGCTGTTTTCTTCTTCTGTTTCATTACTCTTATCAGAAAAAAAACCTCTTCGTCATTTTCCAGATATTTCGGTTCAATGTTATGTTTTAAAAGAAGCTGCTGCGATTTTGTAATGGCCTGTTCAGCCTCATTTTTGCTAGAAGTAGACCCGAGAGCCATAAGTTTTTGAATTTTTCGATAAATGGCGCTTTTTTCCTGTTTTAGACCATCTCTACTTTCTAGACAGATACTTGCTTTTGAAACTTCTTCACCCCAATTTAAACGCTGGCAACATTCTTTAAATTCAGAACCATGCGTATGCAAAACATGTCCCTTTTCGATAAAAGTAAGATAGTGTGCAAGCTCATGACGAATGACATTTTCCAATTGCTCATGTCTTACTTTCATCAAACATTCATTAAATCCAAGCTCGTAAAAACTCGAGTCAAAATATCCAAGAACTGCTCGACCATGATAAATCGCAATATGAATGGGATAAGAATGTTGTTTATAATAGAAACGATTTCCTGCGACTTTTAAACGAACTTCATTTGCTAAAATATGTTTAATTATTTTTTTAATTTCCAAAACAAAGGATATGATTTTTTTTGAATATATGATCATTGGAAAAATGATAAAGAAAATATAAAACCCTGTCAAAGCCTATAAAAAAACTATCCCCATTAAAGCCAACATGCTCATTTTAACACCGAATGGTCCCGGTTTTTACCACGAATTACATCCCATTCGAAAAGGAGAGCGGTGCTCGCTTCATATGTGGTACTTAAGTAATCCGCAACATTGGCACCCCTGAGAAGCCTCTCTATCGCGCGTTCAATCTACGGATTTTAAAAATTAGTTTTATCTATAGTCATTATCGATTTCAGGGTATACTTGATATGAAAAAAAATAGGCACAATGGCATTCCAAAAATATCATTTACTTCCAGAGCTCCATAAAGCAATCGATGAAATGGGCTACTCTACACCCACCGTGATTCAAGAACAATCTATCCCTCTGATTCTTGAAGGCAGCGACTTGCTTGCCGGCTCACAGACAGGAACTGGGAAAACAGCTGGATTTGCCATTCCGATGCTTCAAAATTTAATGAAAATGCCAGGCACTCGTAAAATTCGAGCTCTAATTCTTACTCCGACAAGAGAACTTGCTCTCCAGGTAGAAGAAAATGTGCGAGCCCTTGCAAAGAATCTCCCTTTGAAATCGACTGCGATTTTCGGCGGCGTGAATATTAAAAGTCAGGTCAAAGTCTTAAACACCGGTATTGATATCATCGTTGCAACTCCTGGAAGATTACTCGATTTAGTGAACCAACAGATCATCACTCTTTCTCAAGTTAAAATTCTCGTTCTCGATGAAGCCGATCGGATGCTCGATATGGGATTTATCCATGATATTCGACGTATCTTGAAACTCCTTCCGTCGAAACGACAAAATTTGCTCTTTTCAGCAACCTTTTCAGAAGAGATTAAACGCTTAGCAAATGGCCTACTCAACTCTCCAAAAATGATCCAAGCTGCGCGCATCAATTCTACAGTGGATGCAATCACCCAAATCATTCATCCAGTAGACAGTAAGAGAAAAACCGAACTTTTATCGATGCTCATCAAGACACACGATTGGCAGCAAGCCCTCGTTTTCACGCGTACAAAACATGGTGCGAATCGATTGACTGAAAAACTGATAAGCGCAGGGATTACAGCCGCAGCAATACACGGAAATAAAAGCCAAAATGCGCGTGTTAAATCTCTAGAAGATTTTAAAAATGGAGCCGTCAGAATTCTTGTTGCAACAGACATTGCAGCTCGCGGAATCGATATCGATCAATTGCCACAAGTTGTCAATTTTGACCTCCCTAATGTTCCCGAAGATTATGTTCATCGAATTGGAAGAACCGGAAGAAATGGAAATAAAGGCCAAGCCATTTCACTTGTCTGTATCGATGAACATGAATATTTAAAAAATATTGAACGGCTTGTGAAACATGAAATCCCAAAAATTGTGATTCCAAACTTCCAGCCAGATCCAACAATCAAAGCTCAGCCAATTTCCCATGGCCGCCAAATGGCGCCTCAAAGAAAACATCACGCTAAACAAGACAACTATCGCTCAAACAATCACCACAAAAAACCACATCGATCATCACATTGATTCGATTTTTTGCTGAAGATCTAGAATCCCTCAATCTATGAAATAAGAAATAAGGGTATCGCGATGCCGATCAAGCATTCGTCTGACAGGGGTGAAGTAAAAAATTGACGGCTACCGTAAGAGTGGTTTGGTCAAAAAATTTCTAATCACGAATTTCCTGAACTTTCCATCCCTTTTCTCTTAACATACTCGCTATACTTCCAATATGAAAGCTTCCCATAGATACAAACGTAATTCCGCAATTTTCTTGAAAAAGGCGATGGATTTTATCAGACATTTTTTGTTCGCGCAAAATCTGAGGTTTTAATAACCTGAACTTTGAGTTTATTTGCTTGATATTCAATCTCTTTCGGCATCTTTTTGACTTTTCGTCTCAACAAGATGCTCGTTCCGATATTGTCTTCGACTCCAAAGTGCAAAAATATGCTCGAAATATTATTGAATCTCATAGACAACTAATTCTATTGTCTCGTTCTTGTTTGTGTTGGACTATAAGCTGCGCTCGCTCAACATCGCTTAAGAAATTCATGCTCAATTAAAATTATCCAACTGTTGTGGCGTCAAGAACTAGCGCCTTATAAGCTGCTTGAACTTCCTCTAGCTTCAACTTAAACAAAGGGAGCTGATAGCTCTTGTCTTTGGGTACTTTATCTGGATGATACTGAAGACAAAGCTTATGGTAGGCCTTCTTGATCGCAGTTACATCATCATTTGGCAAAACGCCTAAAACAGCCCGAGGATTTTTCGATCCCGATAAGTCAATAAAAGACATTTGTGCAAGTGAGGAGTGAATTTCCTTTTGCTCTGCCTCCGATAGACGGCATGCGGGTTCTTTGGCACATAATTCAAGAACTGCAGACATTCGACCAGAAAGATCGCGACTCACCAGAGGAGAAAAATCTTTAAAAAAAACAAAACTTAGAGAGTTGATATATTTACTTGAATTTCCCCGGATGCCCCCTAAATAGTACTCAGGACCGTAAGTAATTTCATGCATTTTCATCTGAGGGATTCGATGATGTTTTTCCAGAACCGATTTGCCCTGAGAATCCCCTCTACCACCGTAAGGACCAAAGACTCGACCTAAGTTCGTATGAAACGTCAGCTCATCCACCGTATCTTGCTGTATAGTGTGCTCTGGCAACCCTTTAAATGCTCCTGTACACAAAACAACTTTTTGGATTCTTTCATTCATAGGCAAGCTAATTGTGTGGAATCCACCACCACCACCACCATGCAAAGTGCCAGATGCAATTCCCCCTTTAGCATCTTCATAAACTGCCTGTACTGCATCTATAATCCAACCAGATCGGATGTTAATCTGAGAAATACGCCCCCTGGCAATCTCTTCTTTATCATCAAATGGATTCCCACTACTTCCCCCGATCATCTGGGAGCAAACAGGTTTTTGCTGAGCCTTGGCAATTTCTAAGATTTTCTTAGTCTGATAATCAAGAAAATCGGAAAGGGCTTGAGATTTTTTTGTACATTCTAATAGACGCATATCTTGTATGCTGAGTAGGACTATTGCAGACCCCTGAACACCTGCGATCAATTCATTTACAGATTGAGTTACAAGATCCAAATACTGATTGATTTGCCCTAAATAGATGGTGTTCATCTCTTTGAGTAACATAACCATACCGGATGCCTGATCCGTTGCTTTCGCTGTTTTTTGATTTGAAACCATCTGCGTAAGCTGCTTACCAACTTCTTGTCTCAACTGAATCAACGAGCGCTCTAGGTTTTGATCCATTTTTTTCTGAATTTCTTTTATTTTTTCTCGGATCTCTTTGAGTAACCCTTCAGGATCTACTAAACCCTCTATCTGCCGCATCAATTCGGTCTTTTTCTTTTTTAATTCCTCTTCTTGTTGAGCAACGGATCGAAGTGTTGTTCCGTAAATAGAATATTCTGGGATAACACTCGAGCTCTTATTGAGAAACGTCTCAAAGGAAGAAAGTTTGCTTAAATAATATTTAGACTGCTCTTCACATGCTTTCTTCTTTGTATCAAGGGCACTATTAAGCTGCGCTCCAACTTCTCGTGCATATGCTTCAAGCTCATCTGGGAAAGTACGGTTTACCTGCGCAATCTGAGCCTTAAAAGTCTCCTCAACTACTTTTTCAGCACTCCCTCCCTTCTCCACAAGAGATTTCATATGTTGCATTGTCTTTTCATCAATTAATCTCTCTTTGTATTTTGACAGAGTTTGGTTGCTTAATCCTGTGCGTACAAATTGGAGTGCAGTCGAAACTTTTTTTTCATATTCGGCAAGCATTTGCAGCGATTTTTCATTGGAAGACCTTGCAAACGTAGTCTCCATCTCCATTCGTAACAAGTTCAGTCTCTCCATAGCCATTGACGCAACCATATCAGAGCTTACAAGTGCACTCGATGATCCTGTAGTAAGAGAGTTGTTATTCTGAAAAGATCTTGAAACTAATGCTAACTGGATAGACATACTCGCACCTATTTAGTTATCTGGAATCAAAGCTTTATAGGCAGTTTGCACTTCCTCAAGCTTAATTTTGTAAAGAGGTAACTTATAACTTTCATTTTCTGGGACTTTATCCGGATGATATTTTAGAGAAAGTTTCCGATAGGCTTTTGTGATCTCAGAAGCATCAGCAGTCTCGGAGACTTCAAGGATTTTCCGAGGATCTTTCTGCTTTGAAAGATTCACATAAGCTATTTGTGCAAAAGCTGCGTGAATTTCAGCCTGCTCTTCAACAGATAATTTGCAATCCTGCTTTTCTTCAGCGAGTTTGATAACAGCAGACATTCGACTTGAAACATCTTGTTTAATTTCAGGAGAAAAATCTTTAAAAAAAACAAATCCCAAAGAGCTAATGTAGTAATCAGCATTTCCAATTAATGCTCCTAAATAGTAATTCGGACCATAGGAAATTTCTTCCATTTTCATACGATCTGCTCTATTGAAATGGGCTAAGTATTTCATTCCATCTTGCGCAGCATGCCCACCATACGGACCCAATACCCGCCCAGTATTTGTATGAAACGTCACCTCTTCAATCACATTTTGTAGATGAGGACATCCTTCTATACCATGGTAAGCCTCAGTACCGACAATCACTTTCTGAATTCTTTCATTTGGAGGAAGATGAATTTCTTGATAGCTACCTCCCTGCCCACCATGGTGAACACCTGTTACCTTATTCTTCTTATGATCCTCATAAGTAACTTGAATAGCGTCTAAAATCCAACCAGATCGGATTTTAAGGGAAGCAATCCGACCTCGAGAAATAGGCCCTCTATCATCAAAATCTTGGCCTCGATTGCCTCCAATTACTTTTGAAATAACAGGTTGTTGCTGCGCTTGTACTACATCTAAAATCTTTTTTGTCTGAAAATCGAGGAAAGTAGAAATTGCTTCAGACTTTTTAGTAAAATCTATAAAGCGCATATCTTGCAATCGAAGCGATAATGTCGCCGACTCCTGAACACTTGCAACAAGCTCATTCACAGTTTTTGTAATAAGATCGAGATAACTATTGATCTGATCTAAATAAAGGCTATTTACTTCTTTGAATACATCAGCTAACTGATTAGATTTAGTTAAGTCTGTCGAGACTTGTCTATTATGAGCCTCAAGAAGTCTCTTTCGAATTTCCTGTTTAAGATGTTCAATACATTGGCTTTGATTTTGCTCCATTTTTCTTTTTGCACCAGCGATTTTTCCTTTAAGCTCCTTTAATAAACCTTCGGGATTAACCAGTGCGTTGATCTGCGATACCAAATCTTGTTTATTTTTTTCTAAAATCTCTTCCTGTAGATTAATCTGCTGGACTGATTCGCCATAAATTGAATAAAGGGGGATAATCGAGGATGTTTTTTGAACAAACGATTCTAGCGTCTGCATTTTATTAAGATAGAATTTGGACTGCTCTTGACAGGCTCTTTTTTTTATGTCTAGCGCCTCTTGAATTTGTTTGATCGTTTGATCGACATAGGCTTCAAGTTCACTTGGGAAAGATTGGTTTATTTGAGAAATTTGTGCACAAAAACTCTCCTCACACACCCTTTCAACTTCGCCACCTTTTTCGATGAGCAGCTTCATATTTTTTAGTGTTTTTTCATCTAGTAACTGCTCTTTATACCTCGATAGAGAAGTACTATTAAGCCCACTTGCCGCATATTGCATGGCAGATGCCATTTTGGTTTCATATTCAGCTAAAAGCTCGAGCGACTTTTGATTAGTACAGTTTGTAAATGAGTTCTCTAGTTCGATTCGAAGTCTACGCAACCGCTCTGTTGCAACGGATGCGACAACATCAGCAGCAACAGTAAGCGCGCCACTTACAGGAACAATCGCCTGAGAATTTTGTATTACACCTAATTGCTGGCATTGCGAAACTCTCGTGACAAGGCTCATTTTCCTCCTACTTCTTGTGTTTGGGTCAGAAGATTTGCAATTTGTTGCCTTGCTTCAGATTCTAATCCGTTCATTTTTGCAGCATGCGCAGCTCTCATTTCAGATTGTTCTTTTTCAATGAATGCCATTTTATCATCGTGACTTTGCTGCAGTAACTCCATCTCTTGTTTGTGATCTAACCTCTGCATTTTACTTTGATGATCCAATTCTTGAAGTCGAAGAATCTGATTAAAAGTTTGCACTTCTTTCTGCATACTCATAGCTCTTTGCTTCAAAAACATCTCAAGAGCAAAATTTTCTTGCTTGTAGCAGGTAGAAAGGCCTTCTTCTAAAAGCTTCATCTCAGCCATTCTTGCATCCATCAGAAAAGAGACTAATTTGTTGGCATCATCTGTGAAGATTTTCCTCCCATGCGCTTGCAAAACTAGATTTTGTTGAAAAGACTCTTGATACACTTGCATTGTAGTACGAGCGATCGCAATTAATGTATTTGCCTTTTCTATGTCTTTGGCTGAAAAACCCTCAGATCCAACTCGCGCCATGATCTGCTCAATGAGCTTCTCTAAAGGCTGCAAAATTTTATCTTGACCCTGGGCCAATAATTGAAGATCTTTTTGAATTGCTTGAGCCGAAATTTGCCCTCGAATCTTATCCATTAAAGAGACTAGCTCTTTCGGTATTTGATTTTCCGCAATCCCTACTTGGGTCATCAACTGCGTTGAATGAGAATGAAGAGAGCTCGTTGTAGAATGAGTAAGGGCTTTTGCTTTACCAAAAGGTTGAATTGGAACAAGTGACATATCTCAAACCCTATTTAAGCTATTATGCAACTTCCATCAGATTCTTTCTGATCTGTGTGATTAGACTTTTTTGCCTGCCGACTCTCTTCTACCCCATCAAGAGGAGGAAGGTTGGGTAATGGAGGCAAAGCATCTAAATTAGCCGTATCTCGTCTAGTAGCTGTACGAGGACGCTCTGCAGTGGTAGTCCCAAATTCTAATGGAGGTAAGAGATCCAATCTGCCGATCGTTGTGGCATTTTGCGCTTGCCCATATCGATTTCGATCATTGCTAGTATCAGGTGCTGTTGTTGAAGAAACCGCGGCTCTTGAAGCAGAAGAGTAAGTCTGTTGAGAAAGAGCTTGAGCCTCGCGTCTCAACCCTTCTTCCCTTGCTCGAAGCTCTAGTGCGTTGGCCGCTTTTTTTGCAGCTAAAGCATCGGCCCTTGCGGCATTCTCAGTTGCCTGTCTTTGTTGCTGTTCAGCGACTACATTTTGAAACGTTACATCACGATCATTAAGGCGATCTTCATGAGCTTTCAGATCACTTTTTAGCTGCTCATCTTGAAGCTTCTGATCTTCTTTACTTCTCCTTGCAATTTCATCAATCTCAGATTGCCTTTGTCTAAAAACAGCATCGGCTTGCAATTTGGCCTTCTCGATATCTTCTTGAGCTCTCTTTCCGATTTCATGAATTTCTTCTTTTGCACTTGTAAATGAACCAGCTCTTTGCCCAAAACCACCTATTGGATTTGTCATTTTTCCCTCACATGTATTCAATCCTTTTTACTATTGCAACACGCATGAACTTGCTGCAGCAGGGATTACAGCTCCTGCAACGGAGCCAATCGTGCCACCGATGGCACCAATTTTCTCATTTTCTGCCTTTGCCTGAGCAACTTTTGCCTCTTCTTCAATTTTCCTTTCCTGAATTCTAGATTCCGCCTGAGTCTTAAATTCCTCTAACTCTTTTTTTGTCGTTAGCTCGTAAGCGCTAAGTTGCGTTGCCCACAAATGTTTTTGATTCTCTAATTCGGCTTTTGCTAATTCAGTAGTATTTTGCCTTTGATTTGCACGATCAGTGTTTTGAAGTTGATAGAGCTGAATTCCAAACTCAAATAACTGTGCCTGTTCTTTGAGTCTCATATCGAATCGTTTCATTTCTATATCAACGGCATGTATTTCGGCTTTCTGTAAAACCTCTAATGCAGATTGATAAACAGCAATTCTCTGCATTTGAATGTTGATAATTTCCTTGATCGCATTTCTTGCTGTTTCAACAATAACACCAGCTCCTTTCTCGATAAGAAGAAGACCATTTTTTGTGTTTTCAAAACAGGTTGCGTTCATGGTGGCAGCAGCACCAGCAAACGATGAAACCATCTCCACATCTTTTGGAGTCAAGGTGCTATCCTTTTCCTTAGCGCGATCTAACACAGATTTAAAGTACTGAATGACTCCCATTTGTATTTGGGATGTTTGCTCGTGAAATTCATCTAAAGATTTAGATACTTTGACAACAGTCATATTTGTAGCCTTCACAATATCTCCTGCGATGGCATCGATCTTTTTCTGATCATCTCTCCGAGCCCCTTCACTCATGGCTCCTCTTTGAAGAGCGTTGCTTGCCGCGACCACCGCTCGAGAATCAAGCCCTTGCACTTGTGTCTGAGCGCTTCCAAGTGGTGCAAAAGGGACTGTTTCTATTTGCTGAAAAGATCTACCCCCAAGTGGAGTAAATGAAACTATGCTATTATTTAAACTACTCATATTCACCCTTATTTAGATCTTGTATTAAACAAATAATCATTGAATCACACAGCTGCTATGGTTTGCTCTGCTAGTTTGCCCATTCTGAATAATCTGTTCTCTTCTTGATTTCTCCATTTCTGCTCGTTGGTCAACTTGAGCTTTGAGTAAGGCGGCATGTTTGCTCACCTCAGAATTTAGCTGCACTGTAAAACGTGCGACACTCGCTTCAAGACGATTTTTTTCAGCCTTCACATCTGCTTCTCTCATGTTAACGCTGTGGCTATTTTGTTCCTTTGCATCAGCAAGCTCAGCCTTGCGATATGCTTCATAGGCTTGCTGATCCATGTCAGAGATTTTCTGCAATTGATCAAACAGCTGATTCTGCTGCTCCATACTTGCTTCTAGCACCTTTAAAGAAAGTGTTGCTTGATGTGTTTCATTATCCTGTAAGATACTAAGCTGTAATTTAAATTGTTCAATCTGCTTTGCTCTTAAATCAATTGCTACTGCGCCCAACTGCTGATAAGACTTTACAATCGTTCCAGTCCCCTCCGACTCAGCATTCATCTGATCCTTAATAGCATTATTCATCAGAGCAAGCATGTTTTGTGCACCACTCATCATAAGGGGGTAAGCCTCTTTCTGATTCGGGGTTAGACCATCTGCAGTCGCCGCCGCGTCCATCATCGATTTTGAATAAATTAACAGATCTTTTCTCCAGACAGCCACATCTTCATGATGTTTCTGTAATACTATACCAATCTGATCAGATCTTAAGGAAACAGCGCCAAATAGGGTATTGCAAATCTCAGCAAGTTGTTCTCTTAATTCTCTTTGACTTTCTTTTGAAAAAACTCCATCTCTTGCCATAGCTAGATTTACTGCTGTCGTCGAACCTCGAGTCAACTCACGAACATCAGGAGGGGTTGGCAGAGCTGCTTGCATTTGAGAGCCTATGACAGCTGCAGCTGCGTGTAGAGCTTTTTGCGAAGTGTCTCCAGGTCTTACGGCTGTAAGAGAATTTGAAGCTGGGACAAGAGCTCCAGAAGAAGGCTGACCAACTGGATTAAAAGTTGCTAGTGTTAAAGGTTGGAATGCTGATGCAGGGTTTGCCATATTTTCTCTCCTTATTCATTTGTTGCCATTTTTTAAAGAAAAGACTTTATGAAAAGTAGCCAAAATTTGTACACAACTTTTTTTAGCCATAAAGATGACTACCGATATAAACGGACGAGAAAGCTTTCGCGTTTACGCGAGAGTTGTTCACAATATAATTCAGTTAAAAAAAAACCCTGTCAAAGTTTCCTCTGACAGGGTTTGAAGTAAAAAACTGGCGGCTACCTACTCTTCCTACCTCTTGT
>CAZVXF010000002.1:0-54499 GCA_964630875.1 uncultured bacterium
GTCCAGAAATTGCTTTATTTAATTCTACAATTTCAACTTCTTTATCTTTTTGTTGCTTTTGGAGGTCATGACGTAAAGATTCAATGTGGTCAAGTTCTCCAAGTCTTGTTCTTTTTATGCGCATAAGACGAATCATTTTCATGTCGAGTTCTTGAATATTGAGTATGACCTTAAGGTGTGGGTGCATGGATTCCTCTTATGGATTAAATACAGGCATTATAGCGGTCGGGTAGGAAATATGCAATTTGTTTTGATTTCCCAAGAAAAAAACCGTATTATTGAGAAAGTTTTTACTGATCTAGAGGTGGAATCATGACCTTTTTAAAAAATTATTTTCATAAAACTCCAGAAAACAAGCGTTCCTCTTCTGCGATCGCCTATATGGCAGCTCTTGATTCGGTATCGTCTGTGGATTCTGAAATTGCGCAAAAAATTGTGCAAGAACTCAGAGACCAACGCAGCTGTTTAAAACTGATCGCTTCCGAAAATTATAGTTCTCTTCCTGTGCAGCTAGCGATGGGGAATTTGCTGACTGATAAATACAGCGAAGGATATGCAGGCCATCGCTTCTATGCAGGCTGTGACAATATCGATGTCATTGAGGGAAGGGCCAATGAATTAGCCAAAGAACTTTTTGGGGCAGAACATGCCTATGTTCAGCCGCACTCAGGCGCGGATGCGAATTTGGTCGCTTTTTGGTCGATTTTAGTCCAAAGAGTCCAATCAAAAGAGGTCGAAAGACTCGGTAAAAAAACGGTAGATGAACTGACTCCTCATGAGTATGAAGAGGTACGAAAACTGCTCGTCAATCAGAAAATGATGGGAATGGCCTTAGGATCTGGAGGTCATTTAACACATGGATATCGTCATAATATTTCCTCTAAAATGATGCGCTCTTTTTCCTATGATGTCGATCCGTCCACAGGTCTTTTGGATTATGCGGTTATTGCCAATCAAGTCAAAGAGGTGAAACCTTTAATTTTAGTCGTTGGCTTCTCAGCGTATCCGCGACTCATTGATTTTGCGAAAATGCGTGAGATTGCAGATAGCGTCAATGCTGTGCTTTTAGTCGATATGGCGCATTTTGCAGGTCTTGTCGCGGGGAAAGTGATGCAAGGCATTCATAACCCAATTCCTTTTGCTCATATCGTCACCACAACCACTCATAAGACATTACGCGGTCCGCGCGGTGGGATGGTTCTTTGTACGCAGGAATTCAAAGAAGTTGTGGATAAGGGATGCCCTCTTGTTTTGGGGGGTCCGTTGCCCCACGTAATGGCAGCAAAAGCACTCGCTTTCAAAGAGGCCTTGCGTCCAGAGTTTCAAAATTATGCAGCTCGAATTGTAGAAAACGCAAGCGCTTTAGCAGAGGAATTAATGGAAAAAGGCATCCGCGTGTTGACTGGAGGAACGGATAATCATCTTCTTGTATTCGACGTTGCCTCTACTTTCCAGCTCAATGGCAGACAAGCAGAATCTTTACTCAGACAAGCACATTTGACTGTGAATCGAAACTCCATTCCGTTTGATGCGAATGGTCCATGGTATACTTCAGGAATACGTTTGGGAACGCCTGCTGTCACAACGCTCGGGATGAGACAGGAGCAGATGAGAGAAATTGCTTCGATCATTTATGATCTTTTGTCACAAGCAAAGCCAGAATCCAAAGCAAAAGCTGTGGTTACGGAAGCTCTTTTAGAACACACTCGCAAGAGAGTCTCAGAGGTATTGAAGGATTTTCCTCTCTATCCAGAGTTGATTATCGACTAAAAATCAGTTTTCAGCAAAGATAGTTAAAAAGGAGACCCGAATGTCAGAGACGAAATGCGCTGATTGCCAACCTAAATTATCTAACGATAAGATCAATCAAGCCCTTTTAGAAAAGAGAAGAATTTTTCTTTCCGATGCGGTCGATTCAGACAGCGCAAAAGAAATCATTCGTCAAATTTGGTATCTTGACCATGTAAATCCAGGCAAACCCATTCTTTTTGTGATTAATTCACCTGGAGGATCAGTTGACGCTGGATTTGCGATTTGGGACCAATTTAAACTCGTATCTTCTCCTGTAATCACTCTGGTGACGGGTTTGGCAGCTTCTATGGGATCTTTGCTCAGTTTAGTCGCTGGAAAAGGGAAACGTTTAGCAACTGAAAATGCCCGCATCATGATCCACCAGCCTTTGATTGGAGGGGTTATTCGAGGTCAAGCAACAGATCTCGATATCCAGGCAAAAGAGATGCTCAAAACAAGAGCAATGCTTGTCCAAATTTACGCAGAGGCAACAGGAAAAGAACCTGCGATCATCGAAAAAGCAATTAATCGCGATAATTGGATGACAGCGGAAGAAGCCAAAGAATTTGGTTTGCTTGATGACATCGTCACATCGATCAAAGATGTGGAGTCTTATCTAAAATAAGCGTGTAGATTGGTATAATGTTAGAGTTGTGGAATGACAGAGATCTTGGGAAATACGCGCGCTCTTAAAATTTGTTGGATTGCCGTTAGCGTTGATCCTGTTGCTGAATGACAGGTGGTGCAAGAGCCTTGATAGGATATCAGTAGATCATTGTCTTTCAACGCAACGACTCTCACTCCACCTTCATCAAGCTCAACATAAGGGCGAATTTCTTTGTTAATGACCTCTTCAATGACATGAAGTTTTTTTTCATGAGAAAATTCTTCCCAGCCCGGAATACCATCTGGATTTTCTCCCGTGTCCATCTCAATGGGTGTGATGTCATAATCAGTTGTCACACATTCAATATCGCTACATTGTTGTACGGCTGAGTCAATCGCAAAAATTGCTTGATTGATTAAAGAACCCGCCTCTTTTGGGAACCCATATTGGCCATCAATGAGATTGGCAGTGATTCGTGAAGCCTGGGCGATATTTTTACGAATGGCAAGTTCGCTTACAATTTCGCCAATGGCGTAAAGCGCAATCGGGCCAAAGATTTGATATCGCGCATCTGCAATCACACCATCTGTTTCATCGACATGCCAATAAAGTGTCATGCCTCTTTCTTCAGAAACAACAAGGCGCATTCCCTCTTTTTCTTTTAATGTTCCCATAAAACGGGGACGATCAATTTTCTCGCGGATTTTTTTATTGATGTTTAAAGAATAAGAGAGGGTCTGCGCAGGCGACATCGATGGAGAACGAATTTTTTGTGCGATCTCAGCGATTTGTTGTGCTGCCATTCGGACTTCTTCGATCGTTGTCATCCGATTGAATGAAAAACTTAAGGCGCAAGTGGCTATCAGTGGATCAATATTAGACGCAATCAAGAGGTGATATAGATGTTGCATCATGTTTCCACCAATCAATGTTTCAATATTTTTTTTGCTCAAGAAGGAATGGAGGGCTTCTTGGTGAACAAAAGGAAAAGAGATCACAGTGGTGTTTGGAAGTCGAAGCGAATTTTTAAACAGGATTTTTGCATCAGGGATTCGTAAAGTGATTTCCTTTTCAAATAAATCACGTAGGCGAGCCATTTCAAGGCTCATATCGTCTAAGTAAAGTGCGCTTTGCGCACAGGCGGCGGAAAGAGACAGAACGGACTGCGGATCAAGTGCGCCACCTCGCAATGAATTCCCACCCAAAATAAGAGGAGAAAGCGGTGCGTTCTTTTTCGCAAAGAGGCCTCCTGTTGCCAGAGGTGCATGAATTTTATCGCCTGAGAATGTGAGATAATCTGCATCGAAATGAAAATAGTATTTGCCGAGAGCATGGCTTGCCTCTACGTGGAGAAGGACGCCTTTTTCGTGAGCGAGTTTTTGGATTTCTTCGATCGGTTGAATGACACCTGTAAGGCCTTGCGCCATCGTAACCGAAATCAGCGCTGTACGGGGATTAATTAAGCATTTGAGTTGTTCAATGTCGATTTCACCTTTTTCATTCACAGGTGCAATTTTGACAAAGCAGCCAAGCTCCTCCAGTCTCTTCATCATTTGCATTGTCGCCGCATCTTCAATGATAGAGGTGATGAAATGGCACTTACCTGTCTTTCTCGCAATATTTAAAAAAACCGACCATAACACTTGATTGACAGCTTCAGCACCGGACGAAGTAAAAACAAATTGATCCTCTTTTTTTGCGTTGACTAAGTCGTAGATTCTTTCGAGCCTAAGGGGGATCATGGACTCGTCATTTTGAATGTCTAACGCTTCTTTGCAGGGAAATGTTTTGAGATTTGCGTTTAAGAAGATTTGATCCATGTACCTCGCGCGTACTCATAAATCACAGGAACGCCTGTTGCGAGCTCAAGATGAATGACTTCTTCTTTGGAGAGTTTGTCTAAAAACATCATAATCGATCGCAGAGAATTTCCATGTGCGCAGACAAAAACATTCTGGCCGTTTTCTAGGCAGGGAATAATTTTTTCTTTAAAGTATGGAAGAGTTCGTTCAGCAGTCATTTTGAGACTTTCACCGCCAGGTGGCGCCACATCATAGCTACGTCTCCAAATATGGACTTGTTCTTGACCATATTTTTGGGCAGTTTCTGTCTTGTTGAGGCCTTGCAAATGACCGTAACATCTTTCGTTGAGATGCCACGAAGAGTAGACGGGAATCGTCTCTTTTTTCGTCTCTTCACTATGGATTTGCATCTTAGGATCATCGTGTTGAAAAACAGGTGCTTTTTTGGATGAATGATGTAAGAGACTGAGCATCAAAGTGCTATGGGCTCTTTCTAAACTGGAGGTGAAAGCGACGTCAATCGGCAGATGCTGAATCTTCCTGCCCCCAACAATTGCCTCTTGAACCCCATTTTCAGTGAGTGGAACATCCACCCAACCGGTGAAAAGATTTTTTTTATTCCACACGGATTCACCGTGTCGCATGAGAATTAACTTTGGCGCCATAATGATAAGGAGTATACCATAAGGGACTTTTCTGATATAGTAAATGGGCATGGAAAAGAAACGATTGAGTAAAGCGCTTGCTGGAGCTGGAATTGCTTCCCGTAGAGCTTGTGAAGAAATTATTTTTATGGGTCGGGTACAGGTGAATGGGGAGACAATTAAAGTCCCGCAGACATTGATTGACTTTGAAAATGATCGAATTACAGTGGATGGATCAGCAGTAAAAGCAGAGCAGAAGAAAGTCTATTATATGCTCAACAAGCCTGCAGGGCTGATCTGCTCGAACGTTCGCGTCGGACGAAAGCCAATCATTCTCGACCTTTTTCCTGAATCGAAAGAAAGATTATTTACGATCGGCCGATTAGACAAAGACTCAACGGGTCTGATTTTAGTCACAAACGACGGTCATTTTTCTCAAAAAGTGATTCATCCATCCTCAAATATCATCAAAGAATATCTTGTCAAAACGATGCAGGAGATCACTCCCGAGCACTTAGAGACGCTCTCTCAAGGCGCAAGAGTTGATGAACGATGGCTTCGCCCTGTTTCGGTCCAAAAAGTGCGTCGCGGAACATTCCGCATTTGCGTAAAAGAAGGGAAGAAACACGAAGTTCGCATCATTGCTGAGCGCGCAGGTCTCAAAGTCACTGAGCTCACACGCATTCGTATCGGAGGTCTTGTTCTTGGTTCACTTCCTGAAGGTGAATATCGAACTTTGACCGAGAACGATATGAAGCAGATTTTCTCAAAATAGTATGAAATTATTTCGAGTCTCCAAGTTTACTTAATTGTTTTCCTGAGAGCACATGCTTTTCAATTTCTTCTAAGGACAAATTCCGTGTCTCAGGAATATAGCGCATGGACCAAAAAAGACCAATCAAGCAGGCGATTCCATAAAGAGCAAAAGTGACTGAAATCCCTAAATTATGAAGTAAAATGGGGAAGCTTGAGACGACAACTGTATTAAAAGCCCAATTACTTGCTGCAGAGAAACTTGATCCTTGTGCTCTGACCTTTTGTGGGAAAATTTCTGGCATCATGACCCACGGCAATGGTCCTAAGCTGACAGCAAAAAAGGCAATAAAGAGAAACAGACATCCTGCAGAAACCCAATGGAGTGCAAGGCTATCAAAATAGGTCGTCAAAGCAATGATAAACAACATCAGAGTCGTTCCGGCAAATCCTAAAATCAGAAGAGGGCGTCTTCCCATTTTTTCCACCCAGCGCATCGCCACAAATGTCATGGCCACATTCACGATTCCAACACCGACTGTAGCTAAAAGCGTACCCAGCGAACTTCCAAGTTGCATTTTTTTAAAAATGATTGGCGCGTAGTAAATAATGACATTAATTCCGCTTAATTGCTGAAAAAAGAAAAGAAGAAACCCTACGTAAAGGCAAGGACGAACTTTTTTTGAAAATAGATCTTTCCAAACGTTTTTTTTATTTTCTTTGAGCAAAGAATGTTCAATTAATGAAATTTCTTTTTCAACACACGCAGAATGGGATCCAACTCCGAGAATCCTGCCTAATGAAATCGCTGCATCTTTATGCCTTTTTTTTAAGCAAAGCCAACGAGGACTCTCAGGCAAGAAAAAAGCGCCAGCAAAGAGCACTGTACTTGGCGCAAGTCCTGTGACAAACATCCAACGCCAGGAAATATTTGCTGTATCTGTCGACAGGTTGACGATATAAGAACATAATATACCAAAGGTGATCGCGAGCTGAAAGCAGACGACTAATTTTCCTCGGATTTCCGCAGGCGCTGTTTCTGCCATATACAAAGGACTGACGACAACAGACATCCCGATACTAATGCCCAAAAGAAAACGTGCCAAGCATAAAGAAAAATAGGTAGAGCTAAAAACGATCATCAATATAGATAATGAAAAGACCAGCGGAATCAGGATCAGAACTTTGACTCTCCCAATCAGATCAGAAAAACGTCCTGTTATACATGCAGATAGAAGAGCTCCAAAAGGGAGAAGCCCCATCATAAATCCTGTTTGTTTATCGCTGATTCCAAAATCTTTTTGGATGTCAGTCAAGACACCAGACATGATGCCTTCATCAAATCCAAATAAAAAGCCAGTAAGAGCTGCAATTATAGCAATTAGGTAAATCATAAAAATCTCTTGATGAATGCTTAAATTACCTCATTACAGACTGTTTTTTATTTATCAACTATTATTTTTGTAAAACGGTGGACTCGTGGACGCAGATGGTTCTTACAAAACAACGATCCTTCTTTTGCAATTCCCTCTTTTTTATAATTCCTATATTCCTTAATGTTCGCTTGATAGAGTCGCTTAAACCATAGTTGATCGCTTTCTAGCTCGCCAGCAGCGAGCAACTATGATTTCAACGACGATAACGCAAGCGGTATATATGGACATTGATTTTCAGTCAGATGTTTTGGTGCAGAAAATTAAGCACCTCATGATTACGACCAATGGTCGCACTTCGAAGAAAGCGGGAATGGAGGAATTCTATCAAGCTTTTTGCCAAGTGCTTCGCGAAGAGATCATGATCAATTGGACGGCGTCGCTAGATACCGCAGAAGAAAATAAAGCGCGTCATTTGTATTTCTTGTCGATGGAATATTTGCCAGGTAGATTTTTGAAAAACAACATCATGAATATTGGCGCAAACGACGTTGTGCAAGAAGTATTGAAGAAGATGGGACGAAATTTTGAAGATCTCATCTATTGCGAGCCTGATGGAGGGCTTGGCAATGGCGGATTGGGAAGGCTCTCTTCCTGCATTCTAGATTCTTTGGCCACATTCCATTATCCAGCACGCGGCTATGGGCTGCGGTATCAATATGGGATTTTCGAACAGGAGTTATGGCAAGGAAAGCAGATGGAAAGGCCTGATTGCTGGCTGTTGAATACCAATCCATGGGAATCAAGACGCGATACTTTGTCTACAAATGTCCGTTTTCGAGGAAGACCTGTTCCTGCGGTCAATCAGTTTGGAGAAGAGGTCTACTTGCTAGAGGATGCTGAGGAGGTGCGTGCTCTTCCATACGACACACCGATTGTTGGTTATAGCGAGACAAACGATTTTTCAGTGTTAACTTTACGTCTTTGGTCAACAAAAGAGTCTCCAAGAAATTTCCAGTTGCAACGATACAATGCTGGATTTTTGGAGTCTGCAGTCGAAAATACTTCTTTAACAGATGTTCTTTATCCAAATGACAATACTGAGCTTGGGAAAAGAGTGCGATTAAAGCAGGAATTTTTGCTCGTTTCAGCATCGCTTCATGATATTTTACGTCGCCATGCACGAATGCATGGAACAATGTCGAATTTTGGCGATAAAGTGCGCATTCAAATTAATGATACTCATCCGGCTTTGGCAATTGCAGAAATTGTTCGTGCATTGACGACAAACTATGACTTCACTTGGGAAAAAGCATGGCTTGCATGCCAAGAATGTTGTGGATACACAAATCATACAGTCTTGCGAGAGGGTTTAGAAGAGTGGAATGAACATCGCGTTGCTGAGTTTTTGCCAAGACAGCATAAAGTGATTCAAAAACTCAACTCTATCCTCTGCGATCAAGTGCGAAAAAAATATCCAGGCGATGAAGAGCGAGTCCGCCGCATGTCGATCATAGAAGCAGGGCAGATTCGCATGGCAAACTTAGCCATATTTGGATCGCATAAAGTCAATGGCGTTGCCAAACTGCACACTGAGATCTTGCAAAAGGATCTATTCAAAGATTTCTATGAGATGTTCCCAGAAAGATTCTTGAATGTAACAAACGGCGTCACGCAGCGCAGGTGGCTACTCGACGCCAATCCAAATTTAGCCAATTTTATCAGTGAGCGCATTGGAAGAAGTTGGGTTTCAAATTTTTCAGAGTTATCCAAATTGCATGCATTTGCGGATGATCCAGAATCGCAACATGAATTTCTTCAAATTAAAAGAGAGAATAAACGGAAGCTATTGCAATTCTTACGCGAAGAAAATGCAGTTCGTGATGTCAATGGAAAAATGCTGCATCATACTTGTGAAGTGGACGAAAATGCGCTTTTCGATATCCAAATCAAACGATTGCATGAATATAAACGACAACTCCTCAACGCGCTGCATGTTGTCATGATGATGTTTGAAATCAAAGAAGGAAAGAGACACACAACAGTTCCTAGACTTGTCCTATTTGGCGGGAAGGCGGCTCCTGGATATTTACGCGCAAAGCAAATTATCCAATTTATTTGTGCCATTCAACGAAAAATTCAAGAAGAACCTCTTTTTAGAAAACATTTGAGCGTGGTCTATGTAGAAAACTACAACGTAACACGTGCTGAAATCATTATTCCAGCAGCAGATCTTTCTGAACAAATATCTACTGCTGGATGGGAAGCGTCTGGAACAGGAAATATGAAGCTATCTATGAATGGGGCACTGACCATTGGCACAGAAGATGGTGCAAATATTGAAATGCATGCAGAGGTGACAGATCCATGGTGGCCTTTTAAATTTGGAGCCAGTTCCACAGACAATTTAAAACCGTACAAATCAGGAGATATTTATATCCATGATGAACAATTGCGTCATGTTGTTGACTCACTGAAAGATGGAACCTTTTCGAAAAACGATGAAGAAGCTGCAAATTTTGCACAAATCCATCAAGAATTAGTCGGTAGAGATTTTTTTCGCGTTCTTCAAGATTTCCGGTCTTACTATGAAGCGCAGAAGAAAGTTGACGCTCTCTATTTAGATCCAAATAAGTGGGCGCAATTTGCAATTCATAACATTGCTTCAATGGGAAAGTTTTCTGTTGATACCGCAGTTCGCTCTTATGCCGAACAAATATGGAATATTTCTCCACTGCCACCAGAAAGAGAGATTTTAAATAAAGTGCGAGAAGAGTATTCTGAGCACGATCGTTGTCGCATTGGTCCGCAAAAATGATGTATTTTTTACTCGTAATTGCTCTTTTTTTTGGCAGCTGTAGCCACAATACACCAAAAGAGAAAGTTCGTTTAGGGATGGATACAACTTGGTATCCACTCAACTTTGGCGAATACAACCCATACGTGAACGGATTTATCGATGATCTTCTGCAGGAAATTGCGAAAGAAAAAAAAATAGAATTCGAAAAGGTTCCGATCACTTCAAATTATGATGCTGCGCTCTCTTCTTTGCCACCTTATACATTTAACCAAGCCAAATATGATTTTTCACAAAATTTTTTACGCATCGGACCTGTTCTGATCCTTCCAGCAAATGTCAAAACGAAAAAGCTCAGAGATATGGAAGGGGATACAGTCGGGATTCTCTCTGGCAATGAGATCACGCAAGTGCTTCAAAAATATCCCGATATTGTTGTAAAAAATTATCCAACAACCACTGCACTGTTAGATGCAGTCGTATCTCAAGAAATCCAGGGGGCGCTATTAGGTCGTATAGAAGCTGTCGCCTTTACAACAGGAGTTTATCACGGAAAGTTAAAAATAGCTTCTCTTCCTCTCAACGATGCAGGTCTACATTTCATCGCCCAAAAAGGCAAACATGAACATCTCATCCATTCAATCGATCAAAACATCACCGAATTAAAAAAGAAAAAATTTTATAAAGAGCTTCTTGAAAAATGGAAATTATAAAGCCAATTTTTTCAGAAAATGATCTGCTTGAATCACTTCTACATTTCTGCTGACATATTCGCGTTTTAAATTTTTCACAATCTGAGTTGCTGGAAACTGATACTTCTTTGCAAAATAGAAGAGGGCTGGATTCACCTCATGATTGCCCGCCTTTGCTTCGATGACGAGCCTGATTTCATCATCGCAAATGACTGCGAAATCGACCTCTTTTCCATCTTTTGTTTGTAAATAATGAAGAGTAAAATTTTTTGCATCATAATCGACTTTCGCAAACGTATGCTTCAATAGGCATGTTGCAACAAAGTTTTCAAATGAAGCTCCGACATCTCCCTTCACAAGACCTGTATCAAAAAAATAGATTTTTGGTTCTTTCAGAAGGCTGCGCGCAATATTGCGTGAATATGGAGTGACTCGAAAAACGATATATAAAGCCTCAAGTATTTGAATATACTTTTTCACAGTATTTGGCGAAATCGCGACATCTTCTGCGATTGATGTATACGAAATCGGTGAGCCCACTTTAGAGCGAAGAAGATCAAAAACTAAGCGAATTGCTTTGACATCCTGAATATGATCAAAATCAAAAATATCAACGCGTAACAAACTGTCGACGTATTGATTTCTCCAGCGCATGGCATCAATAGAGCTTGAGGACAAAAAAGGTTCAGGAAATCCACCTCTTTCGAGAAACAGGTCTATTGTATAGGGAACTCCTGCTTGTTCGCACTCTGCGGGAGATAGCGGCATCAGTCTATGTAAGAAAAAACGCCCTGCAAGAGAATCTCCCACATTTGAGAAGACTTCAAGACGCGCGCTTCCAGTCACTAAAATCTTTTGATGATCAAGTTTTGTATCGTAGACACCTTTCAGATAGTTTTTCCATTCGGGCATCTTATGAATTTCGTCGAGTATGATGAGTTCCGCCGACGGAAGCCAAGCTTCTTTTCGGATGATTTCTCGGTCTTGGAGACGATCGTAGTTCAGGTAGATAGATGAAGTAAATTCTAAAGCAATCTCCTTTGCAAGAGTCGTTTTTCCCGCTTGTCTAGGACCTGCCAAAAGAACCATTTTTTTTGATAAATCGCGAATGATTGCGCTTTTTTGGATTCTCTTCATATTCGACTATTCTGCACGATATTGCGGAAAAGTCAAGACTTTTTCGCAATTGCTTGCGGAAAAGTCGAGTCCAAGATGCGGCATCAATAAAAGCTTGTAAAAATCCTCTGTCCAAAAATATAGTACTTACTTTTTTAGGGAGTGTGATGACAGCAATTTCTTTAGAAAGGGGGAATTGCAAGGCTAACGCTGAAAACATGATTTTTTCGGAAATTTGTTGATCACACCTTTCTTTAGACACTAGTTTTGCAATTCCCTCAAACTATCATCTTGACAGGTGTCTAATTGTCCGTTATAATTGCGTCAATTATTTTCGGAGGAATCATGTACGCCATCATCGAAACAGGTGGAAAACAATATCGAGTACAGGAAGGCGATGAGCTTGATGTCGAACTTTTAGGCCAGGAAGGCTCCGTTTTGTTCGATAAAGTTTTATTTTATACTGACGGATCAAACGCCAAGGTCGGCGTGCCTCATGTCTCTGCTTGTAAGGTACATGCGGAAGTGTTAGGGTTGGCAAAAGGTCCTAAAGTAATCGCTTTTAAATATAAGAGAAGAAAGAATTATCGCCGAACTGTTGGACACAGACAAAAGTATTCTCGCGTGAAAATTACGAAAATTGCAGTGGCTTAAAAAAGGTTTTGACAAATGGCACATAAGAAAGGTCAGGGATCTACCCGAAACGGACGCGATTCAAATTCGCAACGCCTTGGAATAAAAGCGACGATGGGACAGTTTGTCACAACCGGCAGCATCCTCGTTCGTCAATGTGGAACAAAATGGCATCCGTGCAAGAACGTCGGAGTCGGTAAAGATTTTTCTTTATTCGCGCTTCGAGACGGGATTGTACAGTATCACAAGTCAGATAAAACGTATGTGACTGTGGTTCCGGTGCAGGAACAATAAGATAATACCTCATGTTTGTCGATACAGTATCACTTGAATTATCGGCAGGCAGGGGTGGTGATGGCGTCATTGCTTGGCGCCGCGAGAAATATATTCCCAAAGGTGGACCTGCTGGTGGCGATGGTGGCCACGGCGGTTCAGTCATCCTAGTTGCAGACGATCAAATCCCATCTCTTGAGCATCTCCGTAACAGAAGTATTATTAAAGCTGAAAACGGCAGGCCTGGCGAAGCAAATAATCGCACAGGAAGAAATGGAAAAGACTGTTTGATCCCTGTCCCTCTTGGAACTCTACTCAAGGATGTTCAAACTGGAGAAATTCTTTTCGATTTTACAGAACACGGCCAAACATGGACCGTTTGTAAAGGTGGAAAAGGAGGAAGGGGAAACAGCCGCTTCAAAACGCCTACTCATCAGGCTCCTTATGTTTGCACTCCAGGACTACCCGGAGAGGAATCGAAAGTCGATCTCGAGCTGAAATTGATTGCTGATATCGGTCTCGTTGGCATGCCGAATGCTGGCAAATCGACCCTCATTTCAGCGCTGACGTACATTCGCGTAAAAATTGCCCCATACCCGTTCACAACTTTACGTCCAAATCTCGGCATCATGCGTTTAGATTCAGGGCAAAAGCTTCTGATCGCGGACATTCCAGGTCTCATCGAAAGAGCATCTGAAGATAGAGGCTTAGGGATTTCTTTCTTAAAACACGTAGAAAGAACCTCTATATTGATTTTCATGATTGAGTTAGCGCCGCACCAGGATCGAGATCCTTTCTCTGAATTTGAGATGCTACGAAAAGAATTAGCTGCATACAATCCAACTCTCTTAGAAAAACCATTCCTTGTCTGTCTCAATAAAATTGACCAGGAAGAAACAAGAGAACTTGCTGATTCATTTCGCCAACGCTATCCGTTTGATCCGGCAAATCTTTTTGAGATTTCTGCAAGCGAAAGAATCAATTTGGATCGCTTAAAAGAAGCAATCGAAGCCATCGCTCCAGTCAAAACAGTGGCTAAGCAAGACGAAGCTGTTGACGAGCTTGCTCTTTTGTTGAACTGAACAGTCAAAAAACCAATTTTTAGAAGTATGGGAGGTTCATTTGAATGAAACACTCCACCTCTTTTTCCATATTTTGGTTGAATTGTTCAAAGGAATTTTCTTGGTGTAAAGTGCGGAAGAGTTCTCCTGCAATTTCAGTTGTTTTAAAACAATAGTTGACCCCTGAGCCAGTAAAAAAACTGGCTGTGCTTGCGGCATCTCCAAGAATAATGACTCCGCGAAGAGGATCGGAAAAAGCAATTGCGCGCTGCAGATAAATGGGTATATTTTCCAAGGCAATGCAGCTTTCTTTACCCATCTTCATTGCCTCTTGCCGCCATCCGAGTTCTGAGGCGAAAAGGGTCATCTGATCTAAGCTGAGATTTTTCAATGCGAAGGGACGATTCTGAAAAAAGAGGACTGTTGCATTAGGGACACAAACCTTTTTGGCAAAAAGATCGTTATGAGGCTGGAATTCGACAGAAAGTTCTCCGACCGGATTGTGTGATTGTACCATGCATACTCCGCCCAGCGTTTGATTCAAAAGTTGGCAATCTATCTTGAGTTTTTCTCGAACTCGACTATGAAGGCCGTCGGCACCGACTAAAATATCGTAATTGAGAATCTCATTTCCTCTTTCAGTTTGAATGATCGCAGAGCGCGTTTGTTCTGCAAAATCGATGAATTCACCGCGCATTCTTTGCACTCCGAGTAAATCTGCATGGAGTGCTAAACCATCTTCTAAATCTTTAAGGAGAAGAAATCCTCTTCGCGTTCCATTGAAGTCTAAATCTTCTAGAAGAGGAATGGTTGCATTCCACTTCTCAAATAACTCTAAAGTCCCTGCTGACAAACTCATTGTATTCTGACGAGAATAACATTCTCGCTTCTCGACAAGGATCACTTCTAACCCTGCCATCCGCGCTTCGATCGCAGCGCCAAGTCCGGTGGGGCCTCCTCCAATGATCATCACAGTAGAGGCATTTAACCCAACAACACCCAAGAAAAATATCCAAAGCAATTGATAGATCATCGTTTTTTTATTAATCCACTATGCAAATAGGGCGAGAAAATAAGGCATAAATTCTAGCATATTGTACCAAACCTAAGAAATAATTTCATATTCGAGAATTCAAGTTCTTAAGAATCTATTCGTTACAGTCTAATGATAGACAGGAAAAAAAGAAGGGAGATACAATGGGAGGAAGGTCCCTATGTATCAGCCTCCTGAATTCTTACGCGAGCATCTCGAAGCTGCTACCGTCTTGTGGCGAACAGGTGGTGTCAATGAGCCTGTCTTTTCTCGCGGGACTTATAATATTGAAGTTCAGGAGAAGCCAGATCAAAAAGAGTTTGCTTTTCTCCAAATGAATGATGAAGGGAATCTCACAGACTTTTTTTGCACGTGTAAAGAGTCAGAAGGCGGTCATGGCTGTGTTCATTTGGCAGCAGCATACCTTCGCGTTTTCAATCATGCCGATGAGCCATTGCATGTGCGTTTTAAAAAGTCGTTTTGGAATCGCGTATTCCAAATGGAAGCGAAAAAACAAGGGACTGATTCTGAATGCTTAGTGAAGCTAGGCGATGGAGTTTATGAGGCCAAGAATTTTACTTTGAAAGCCCTCACTCCAAAAACGACGAAACGATTAGAGGAGATCCTCTCGAAAAAAGAAGAGACCGAAGAAACATCGCTTAAATTTTCAAATTTGTCCTTAGAAGAAATTGAGCAGTATCGAAAAGGACAAGCAAGCCATCAGCTGCGTTATGAACTCTCATTTTGGTCTGATCTCGCGCAGTGGTTTATGGAGCTTCAAGATGAAAAAATTCCGTATGCAATTCAGTTTTTTGGATCTCCATTGCCCAATGAAATTGAGGTCAAGTTTCCTGAGGTGGAAATGCGATTTTCTATTTCAGAGGTCCATTTACCTTGGATTATTCCAAGTTTAAGTACAGTTGACTCTCCATTACGCGTGATGGATGGCGAGAAAGATTCTTTAGAGAATGTTGTGTTTGATGAAATCAATCGAACTCTCATCGTTACTGTCCCTAAACAAGTCAATCAAGAGATTCAAGGAATGAAGATTGGTGAATGGACTTTTGTAGAAGGCAAAGGTTTTTATCGTAAAAATTCTTCTCCGTTGTTTCATGAAGAAGTGATTCCAGAAGGAAGGATCGGAGACACCTTAACGCATTACTATAAAGAACTTGGAAAATTCCTGAATCTACACTCTGAGCCAAAGAAAGCAAAATACCGCCTCCATTTTGACCCAGATCTAAATCTATCTGTTACGTTGGACGTTGGCCAAGAAATATTGAGCTTTTATCCTTGGATATATGTGCCGAAGGATGGTTTTTATCTTTTGGAAGACTGGCTATTTCCCGAACTCCAGAAAATTGTTCCTAAAAAAGAGGTGGCAGATTTTATCAATAAAAATCGTTTATGGCTGCATCAATTTCCTGGGTTTCAAACGCATATTGGAAGTCTCGATTCTCATTTGACGTATACGATGGATGATAAGCTTTGTTTTGATGTGGAGCTTGCATTTCCAATTGTTGATATGCATCGTTTTGATGAGTGGATATACATCAAAGGCCAAGGATTTTATTTAAAAAAAGATTCTGGACGTCTTCCTTTGCATCCCGGTCTATGTGTCCAAAAAGACGATATTTCCTCATTCATTGATAAGCATAAAGAAGCGCTTGAGCAAGTGCATGGTTTTTTCAGTAGCTTTGTTCCCATCGAACAAATGGGGCTAACCATTGGTTTGAATGACGAAGGTTTGATTACTACAACTCCCAAAATCAAATATGCAAAAGGGGTAGATCCATCAAAAATTCAGTTTTTTGGAGAATATTTCTATATCGAAGAAAAGGGGTTTTCTTCCATTCCATTGACACTCAATGTTCCTGAAAAATATCGAGAGCCTTTAGTGATCTCGCACGAACAAGAGGCGGCCTTTTTAGGATATGAGTTGGAACCCCTGAAGCCCTACATTTTAGAAATCGATCACCGTCTAAAAAAACCTGCTTCAATTCGCTTGAAAATTAGAAAAGTTGTTCGCGATACAAGAAAAAGAACGCAAAGCTGGCTTGTTGATCTAGCCTATGAGTCTGAATTGGGTGTCGCAGATATTTTCCCACTTTGGGATGCTCTTTTTGAAAAAAAAAGATACCTCTTTTCGAATGCAGGCTTTTTACATCTCAAAGATGCCAGATTCAATTGGATTCGACAACTTCCAAAACAGCGCTTGGATCGAAAAAAGGGGGTCATTCGTCTCAATACACTTGAATGGATTCGATTAACAGCGTTTGAAGAAATCAAATCGCCACAGGGGGATGATCCCGGCGTCTTAGAAACGCGAAGAGTGTTAGAGGAGCTTGGGCGCTTTGAAACCGATCGCATTCTTGATTTATCAGGCCTTAAATCAACTCTGAGACCGTATCAGGAGCAGGGAGTCAACTGGCTGTGGTTTCTTTACTGTCACGGTTTATCGGGACTTTTATGCGATGATATGGGTCTTGGGAAAACACACCAAGCGATGGCACTTCTTGCAGGCGTTGTGAACGCAGATCCAGAAAAACGAAATAAATATCTCGTTGTTTGTCCAACATCGGTGATTTATCACTGGCAAGAACTTTTGAAGCGTTTTCTTCCGCAAATCCGTGTCTGTACTTACTACGGAATCTCGCGAAGTTTAGACAATTTCGAAACCGATTACGATCTGTTGCTCACGTCTTATGGAATTCTTCGCCAAGCAAGCGACATGCTCGCCGAATTTTCATTTGAGGCTGTTTTTTACGATGAAATCCAAGTCGCAAAAAACGAAGCCTCTCAAACCCATCAAGCATTGCGTCGTTTGAATGCAAAGATGAAACTGGGGCTGACAGGAACACCGATTGAAAATAGGATCAGTGAAATCAAATCACTATTCGATGTGATTCTCCCTTCTTATATGCCAAACGATGCGGTCTTTCGAGAAACATTTATTCGGCCGATTGAAAAAGAAAATGATGCAGAAGCAAAAGCCCTCTTAGGGCGCCTTGTTAGGCCATTTATTCTGCGCCGAAAGAAAAGTGAGGTTCTGTTTGATCTTCCGGAAAAGATTGAAGAAATTGCCTATTCGGACTTATCTGATGAGCAACAAAAACTCTATTCTGAAGTCGCCGAGCAAATGCGCGAAACAATCTATCAAGATTTAAAAGACGAATCAAAACCAATTCCTTATTTGCATGTCTTTTCAGCACTTTCAAAGATGAAACAAATTTGCGATCATCCAACATTAATTACAGGCGACATCAAAGACTATCAAAAGCATTCATCAGGGAAATGGGATCTCTTTGTTGAACTCCTTACAGAAGCACGAGAAAGCGGACAAAAAGTCGTGATCTTTTCTCAATATCTCAGCATGCTTAACATCATCGAATCGTATTTAAAGAAAAAGGGGATCGTCTTTGCTTCGATTAAAGGATCTACACGTGATCGCAACGAACAATTGCGCAAATTCCGGGAAGATCCGCACTGCGAAGTCTTTGTTGCGTCTCTTTTAGCTGCAGGGGTTGGAATTGATCTCACAGTTGCCTCGATTGTCATTCACTATGATCGCTGGTGGAATCCAGCCAAAGAAAATCAAGCCACTGATCGTGTACATCGCATTGGACAAAACCGCGGCGTACAAGTCTTCAAACTCGTTACAAAAAACACAATTGAGGAAGATATCCACGAAATCATTGAGCGCAAAAAGGGACTTCTTGAGCAAATTGTAGGAGCTGAAGATCAAATCACTTACCTCACCCGTGATGAGCTCTTGAAAGTATTCGAAAAAATGTTTCGCAACTCCTAAATAATTCCGCCTAAATAATTCCCTTTGTAGCATGATAAACCGGTTTCGTGTAAAATCTTCCCTGATATGCTTCCTAAAATTGCCTTAGTTGGGCGCCCCAATGTGGGGAAATCAGCCCTGTTTAACCGGATCTGTCAACAAAGAATTTCGATTGTCGATGATCAAGAAGGAATTACAAGAGACCGCCTTTATGCAAAGGCAGATCTGTTTGGCCGTCCTTTTATGCTCATTGATACCGGGGGGATTGATTTTTCAGGCCAGATTCCTTTTGCAGAACTCGTTAAGCGTCAAGCAGAACTGGCAATTATTGAGGCCGATGCGATCATTCTTGTCGTCGATGGACAGACGGGAATGAGCGTGTTCGATGAGGAAGTAGCAAAAAAATTAAAACGGTCTAAAAAGCCTGTCTTTCTAGCCGTGAATAAAGTCGATAACTGGAACGATGAGCAAAAAATCGCTCCATTCTACGCGCTAGGGATTAAAGATGTGTTTGGCGTTTCGGCCATTCAAGGAAATAATATAGCAGAAATTTTAGAAGCGGCTTTAAAGGAAATCCCGATACGCGAAGAGCCCCCACTGCCTGAAGGCGTCATTAAAGTGGCAATTGTTGGTCGGCCAAATGTAGGCAAGTCGACATTGTTAAATCAAATTTTGAAAGAAGACCGCTCCATTGTTAGCCCGATTGCGGGAACGACACGTGATGCACTAGATATTCTCTTCGAAACAAATGGTCAAAAATATCTCTTAATCGATACGGCCGGAATTCGGAGAAAAAAAGCCGAGAAAGAAGTGGTCGATAAATTTGCTGCGATTCGTACTGAAGAGGCGATCGATCGCGCTGATGTTTGCTTGCTTGTTCTTGATTCATTTGAGGGTTTTACAACTCAAGAAAAGCGCATTGCAGCAGAAATTGAAGCCAAAGGTAAGAGCTGCATTCTCCTCTTCAATAAATGGGATTTAGTCCAAAATTTACGCATGGAACACGCCATGCGCGGAGTCCGTGAAGCAGCCCCATTTCTTGCACACTGTCCAACTGTCTTTATGTCGGCTCTCGCAGGACGAAATCTCGAGAAAATTCTACCCCTCGTCAATCAAGTGTATGCAGCCCGTTTTGAGCGCATAGGCACAGGTGCACTCAACACATTCGTCGAGCGATGCCTGCAGAAGTATCACCCGCCAATGATCATGGGCAAACGTCTGCGCATTTATTATCTCACACAAGTGGAAACAAACCCACCGCGTTTTGTTCTCTTTGTGAACAAACCAGACTTAATGCTTGATACATATAAAAAGTATCTCATTAACAATCTTCGCGAGGCATTCCCATTTACAGGCTGTCCTCTCATCTTCGAACTACGGGGAAAGGGCCCATCCAATGCGCATTCTCGCGCAGCCTCTGAAGCAGAAGCCATCGTTCAAACCTAATCCTTTAAAAAATTCTTTGAAGAAGCGTATACTCCTTAACATTTAAGGAGTAAAAAATGAACGTAGAAGTCAATTGGTTAGCGGTCATTCTCGCAACTGTATCCAGCATGGTTGTTGGAGCGGTTTGGTATGCACGATCTGTGTTTGGAAATACATGGCTAAAGCTTGTAAAATTGAATGAATCGCAATTGCAAAAAGGAGCGTCTAAAGCAATCACAATTACAGTGATTGTTAGCTTCATTACAGCCTATATTTTAGCCCATGTTAGTTACTTAAGTCATGCATTTTTCAGGCATTCTTTCCTGCAAGATGCAATCTCGACTGCATTTTGGATGTGGCTTGGTTTTGTGGCGTGTCGATTCATTACCCACGATGCGTTTGAAAAGCGTCCCATTCGGTTGACCCTCATCAATATCGCACATGAATTGGTCACCTTATTAGTCATGGGTGCAATTATTGGTTTGCTGTCCCCTTAAGGAAGCGCAAGCGGTATATTTATCTCGAGGAGGGAACAACCCTCCTCAACTTTTAAAATGAATATCCAAAATTCAGTTCTAGCCCAGCAAAGTAATATGTATTTCCTGGAACGTGGAGAGAGGTGCCAAGTTGCGTTTTAGCGAATGTATGCCCATCTCTCCAGTATTCAAGGAAGGGATTCAAAACGATAGAGAGATTTGGGTTTTGCAAGTAGAGAATTGTGATTGGAAGTTCTCCTCTAAAATTTCCAATTTTGTTATTTAGACACCATCTGGCCCCTTTAAGAGGTCTAATTAACACAGTGGAAAATACTTGCGGCATCCATTGAAAGTTGAGACCCAAAGAAACAACTGAGTTCAGACGACCGTTAAACAAAAATCCAAAAGGAAGATAGAATTCATTGTAGTAAAACCGAAGAGTATTGCCAAACCGAGAGACCCTTTCTGCATTGCGTCGATAGCCAAAGCCAGAAAAGAGACTAAAAAGTCTTTCTTTTCTGCAGCTTCCCCAAGTGTATCCTAAACGTTCTTCAATATCGAATTGTACTAAAAATCGATCACCTGAACGTTCAGTATTGCCTTGTTTCCATGAAGCAAACGCTGCGCCATAGAATCGATTATATGTTTTGTATTCGTATAATGCTTGAGCTCCGCCTAAACTGCCTGCAGTCGAATGATTGCCAGTCGGTTTAATGCATGCGTATGTATAACTTCCGCCGATAGATAGATGTGATGTGGGGGAGGCAACGTAGGGAATACAGCATTCAGTATAAGGAATGCAACTCGGAGGGTTGATTGCATCTCTTTGTCGAGGAATCCGAGGATTCCAAGTGATTTCTACGGCCTCCAGAGAAAAACACGCACAAACAATCAGAAAGATAAATCGCACAGTATAACCTTGTAAAATAATATTTATATGGAAAATCTCCTTTTTTCCGCGAGTCTTATTTGAGGTCTGAACAGTCATTAATCATAATGAGTAAATAAGTATCCAGTGTCACCGAAGGAAAACTTGGGGAGAGATTTCGTAAACTGGATTGTTGATAAAGAAAATCGCTATACCCATATGTATAGACAGCATTCCCAGTAAGGCCTGGGCCTGCTGAAGTTCCAAGTAGCCCCAAACTATATAAATCATACCAGGGACCGAAGGTGAATCCATTATCTGGTAAAAAAGGATTTGGGCTGTAATACGCATTCACTAAAGCAGAAGGTGGTCCAGAGTCAGTGACTTTATTGGTTCTTCCAGGAAGAGTTCCTGTCTCAAATGGGGCGCAGAAAATTTTTGTAAAATCTTTTCCCTCAGCTGTCGGTACAATTTGGTTAGGCCCAGTTATTGTTTCAACGAATGTTAAAGGAACACCTCCTCGTGGAGTATACGTCATGCCTGGTAGAAAATCAGATACGTTAAATATTGCTGTCGTTGTTGAAACGGTGTCAAAAGGTCCTGTTGCATTGATCCAAGGAATTGTGTACGTTGACCCTGCTGCCGTTGAATAAAATACAAATTCATTCGAGGTTGGATCGACTTTTCCCGTAAATCTATTGCCATTAAAGGTCGTAATGGAGAGTGTATGTGTTTTGTAATAGGCACTCGCTCCTGTCCAAACATGTTCAGCCCATCTGTATCCATAAATTGGATTATCAAAATAATTTGGATCAAAAAGAGGGGGATTTGTTCCTCCTGGTCCTGCAATTGCTTCGCCCGGTGCTAGGACACGTAGAATTTTACTCGGATCCATCGAATCGCGTATGATTAATTGATTCCAGTTGCTGAGCGAAGCAGCACCGATCGCTCCAAAATTGAATGCATTTTGTAACGACAATAATGCGTTGGGTCGTGTTTGAAAAACACCCGCAGTCACAGTTGTTGCATCAACATGGACTGTAAATTGGATAGGAAGTCCAAAATAATCTACGCATGTACAATCTACAGCTAATCGATTGGGCGGACATGTCTGGGGTAACAAGGTAAACTCGAATTGCCCATACACGAAATTGAATGAAGGATCAGTCGAAAGCGAAGGATTTGGTACAGCAATACTATCACTGTTTACGACTAGAGGAAGTGCTGAATCGATAGAAAACATAATCTCTCCCGCAACAATTCCTTTAGGATCATGAGGAACATAGACGGTAATATTCGGTGGGTTGCCCGTAGGTCCAAAATCGGAAAAACGATATGAGTATTGACTTGCAGGTGGCAAATTAGGCCCAATTGCAAGGGCATTTAGTTGGCCTAAAGGATCTGGGTTTGCCTGTGGTCCGAAATTGATAAATGTATAAGGTCCGTGTGCGCATGAACCAGCCGACGCGATTTGACCGAATATGACAAACCATACTCGATCATTTGCAAGTCCAGTATTGTTGACTAAAACAATAGGAAGATACCCAGGTTGAGGCTTTGGAGGCGGCGGCGGATTTGGCTGTGGGGGGAGAGGTGGAAAAGGAGGGATTGGCGGCGGGGGGAGAGGTGGAAATGGTCGAGGTGGATGCGGGGGAGTTGGTGGAACTGGCGGTAATTCTGTACAAGGTCCAGTAAGTCCAATTTCAGAGACCAGATTTTTCTCTTCGCAAACAAATTCGTTATAAAAATCGTTCAGATCATTTGGATCGTTTACGGATACCGCAAAAAAAATGGCAGGCACGAAAACAAATTTTATCAATTTTATAAACATTTCCTTCCCTTTTCCCAACAACTACACAATTTTTTGGCGTTGTTTCGGCGTAAAAGCGGCGAAATAACTCTAAAAACTTGTGTTAAACTGCACTACAGTACTATAAATATTATTTTTTACAAAGAACAGGTTCAGGCTTTCTTGCTTGGATAAGGGAAATTATGAGATCGATTCTATCTTTTCTACTCGCTGCTACTTTTCTATTTGCTCAAGAAGAAGCATGTAGGTCAATTTGCGAACCAATGAATCCCGGATATAATATGAGTACGCGGATTGAAGTTGATCGTTGTAGAGATTATTTTACCGATTTTAGCTTCATTTACTGGATGGCTTCCCAATCCAATATGGAAATCGGAATTATTGCAAACTTTAGGGATCCCGATGTTTTTCTAAAAGGTGAACTGTCAAAACTCAACTTTGACTATAAGCCTGGTTTTAAATTGGGACTGGGTACAAATCTTCAGAAAGATGGCTGGGATGTATTTTTGGAATACACATGGTTTCGAAGTGAAATTTCTTCCACTGTAACTTTAACGCCTGGAGGTTTTGATATTCTCTATCCTTCTTGGCAAATACCCGATGTATTCGTTGCCTATTTTTCAGGTAATGAGAAGTGGAAACTTACATTAGATCTACTTGATTTTGAACTTGGCAGAGAATATTTAGTTGGATGTGATCTTACTTTCCGCCCTTTTGTTGGTGCGCGCGCCGCTGTCATTTCGCAAACTGTTATAGTGAACTATTTTGACGTGATCAATCCAATCTTTCTTCCTCGTAATTCGGTATTTGTAGAACAAACTTCTGATTCATGGGGCCTTGGACCGAGGGTCGGAGTAGATACGAAATGGAATATTGCCTATGGTGTCAGGTTTTTCACCAACGGTGGGCTAGACATTCTCTTCACAGATTATACAGAACTCAAAACCTATCAAAAAGGGATGGATATCGCAGGAGATATTCTCCCCTTTTCAATTGTTTCTGTGAAAGAAACCAACGATATGCATTTAAGAGCGCATCTGAATTTAGATGTAGGATTTGGATATGGGACCTATTTCTGTTGTAATCGATGGCATGTAGATTGCGCATTTAGCTATCAATTTCAACTCTTCTTTGATCAGAATATGTTCCGTGCATTCGTTGACGATCAAACGCTTGGGAAAGCCGATTCTCCACATGGAAACTTATATCTCCATGGCCTGACTGCCACGCTCCGTCTAGATTATTAAGAGCGAGTTGCTATAAAGTTATGTTATGCGTGTTCCGAAGGCTCGGTCGATTTCTTTTGCTCCTTTCATTCCGGAATTGAAGAGCTATCGCTCTTTTTTTCTTCGCGATGATTTATTGGCAGCTTTAGCTGTTGCTTTGATGACAATTCCGCAGTCAATTGCCTATTCGTTGCTCGCGGGACTTCCTCCGACGGCAGGTCTTTTTTCGGCCATTTTTGGAACGATCTTTACAGCAAGTTTAGGCTCGTCCAGAACGCTTGTCTCAGGTCCGAGCACTGGGACGGCCATTTTGTTGCAAACCTCGATCACAGATATTTTGTATACCTATTTTGACACAGCCACAGGGGTGCAAAAGGATGCGTTAGTTCTAATTATTTTGATGCAGATTGTTCTTGTGGTGGGAATTATTCAGATTGCAGCAGCTTTTTTTAATGTCAGCAAATTATTGCAATTTGTGAGTCGGCCAGTCGTTTTAGGTTATTTTGCAGGGATTACGATCGCAATTGCTGTGACTCAAATGTTTGCATTTACTGGAATTCAGTCGCCTGGTGGTGATGAGCCATTATTGATTCATGCAGGTGAATTTTTCATGCGTTTGTGGCAGCTGAAGTGGACCACTCTCATCGTTGGGGTTGTGAGCTTATCTTTATTAGTGACGATGCGTTATTACTTTAAAAATTGGCCGCATGCTCTGATTATTTTGATTGTAGGCTCATTGCTTGCTGCAGGTTTGAACTTATGGATTACGACAAATCCTGTGCAAACGTTGGGAAGTTTTCATCTACCGGAAAATCCATGGCCTGATTTCTCGTTTCCGATGATATATTTGAAGATTTTGAATAAAATCTTCCCCGCGGCTGTAGCGATTGCTTTTTTAGGAATTCTAGAGGTCTTTTCGATTTCGCGAACTTTTGGAACGAAGACAGGACAAAAAATTCAGATCAATCAAGATGTTTTCGGACTTGGCGTCAGTAATTTCGTTCTATCTGGAATTGTAGGAGCAATGCCGAGCTCAGGAAGCGCGTCGAGAACAGCCTTAAATTATCGACTGCATGCAAAAACGAGATTTTCTGCGATTTCAAGCGGGATCATTACGGGTGCTTTATTAATTTTTCTTTGGCCTTTAGTTGCTTATATTCCTCTTGCTTCTTTGGCCGCTTTGTTGATCGTGAGTGTCCATACGTTGATGGATTGGAAAGAAATTCGTCTGACCTTTCGTGCAACTAAACAAGATGCTGCTGTTTTTTTATTAACGTTTTTAAGCTGCCTTTTTTTTAGCCTTGATGTTGCCTTTTTTATTGGAATTGTCATCTCCATTGCTACTTACTTAAAAAAATCGGCAACACCGCATCTAGTAGAATATGCTTTTAACTCTAAAGGCCGCCTTGTTGTTGTGAGTACGCGCGATGAGGTTCACCGAAAAGTTCGTATTATTGGTATTGGGGGAGAGCTTTATTTTGCAGCAGCTGACGTATTTCAATCTGCATTGCAAGAAGTGGTAGACGATCCCCATGTTCAGGCGATTGTTCTGCGGTTAAACAATGTACACCACATGGATGCTTCCATGTGCCTTGCGATCTTGCATCTTCATGATACTCTGAGAGCAACAAATCGATATCTCGTGATTAGCGGCCTCACCGAAGAGGTTTGGCATGTATTTCATAGAGCAGGTGTCGTCAAACAAATTGGTTTTGACAATCTCTATTTTACCGATGAGAGTAATCCACAATTTTCTACTTGGAAAGCGGCCTTGCATGCGCAAGAATTGATTCATCACCCGAACTTTGGGTTTACTTGACCATAAATTCGAAAAGATTTTGATCCCATTTTTTCTGCTATCGATCTGTTGGAAATACCGGAACGCACTCTGCGGAAGCGAAGAATAAATGGGGATAGAAAAATCCCCATCTACTTAAAAAAGTCTTAGTGCAACGGGATCAGTGAGCGCGATGTTATTCATTGTGCGATTCTCGGCTCTTTGTTCTTCTCTTCTTTCGTGAGAAATTTGATCCAATTCTTCAATTGTCCTCTCTGAACTCATCAGATTCTCAGGTGTTGACGGTCGTGGTTGTTGAAGGTTTCTTTCTGGTACTGTTTGGGGGTCGCGTTTCTCAGGGTATGATGCTCGAGGTGTTGCGGGCGCACTACTTGCTGCGCTATGTATCGCTGTACTTACTTCGCTATGTATCGCGGTATTTGCTGCGCTATCTGTCGCTGTTTTTGCTGCGTCTAAAACAAAATAGCTCATTGAGGAGGAAGAACGGTTTATAGGTGTCATATTAATCTCCAATTTTTAAAACGATCGTAAATCTATCAGCGTCAATTTAAAAGATCAATTTTAATTAGCATTAAAAATAATATTTTATTATCTAAATTTTTTTTATAAATGCAATTATAATTTTAATTTGTCGACGATGAGATTCGAAGGGAAGATGTTCACGGTTCTGCTGAACAAAAACTGGATTAAACTGCAGTAAAAACCCTGCAGCTTTTTACTCATGGGAATTAATTCTAAAAACGATTGAGCAATTTGAAGAAGAATTTAATTGCGTTACAATTCCCTCTTAATATTTGTTTGAGCGAGCGGGATCGAATTTATAGATTTTGCCATCAATTTCGATTTTGCGATAGACCCACTCTTCATCATTTTCCCGGAGAAGTCGATCGCAGCCCATGAGAAAGCCTTTGATAAAGCCGTAGCGATGCATGGCGAGTTTCATGTAGGTCGATGATGTAGGACGGTAATGGCTTCTAGGACCATCAACAGGGGAAATGACTTCTTGATGGAACCGGATAATGGCGTTTGCAATTTTAACGGGAAGGCTGTCTTCCTTTTCTTCGACTTTCTGGACGACTTTTAGCTTGGAATCTTTTCCCCAAGGTTCATGAAAACCAGATGTTGCAAAGGCTAGAATTGGAAGAAAGAGGAGGATTCTAAAAATCATATTTGATCATGAGAGTGGGAAACAAGTTGTGCTGATTCAACACACATGCTGCTTTTTGCTCATAAAGGCGTTCGTTATAGTATTTCGCTTCCTCACCAGCACCATAAATTCCACCAAAGTACCAGCCAGATTCAAAGCCTGTGGTAATGATTCCTGCGGCTACGTGATTATATCGAAAGAATTGGACTGCGGCCGTGATGAATAATCCATTGAGAAGAAAAGCTGTAAGAGCCGATTTTCTTTGTCCAATATAGAGATACCCAGCTCCTGGCATGATCGCATTGAGAATTTGAGCTGTAGCAACGGACTTCTTTTGGCTGTGATAATGGCAAAGAAGGTCATCTAAATAGGAGTCTTGAGGAAATCCTTCCGCAAAGCCAGTAATCGTTTCAAAATCACCTTCACGTATGGCTCGAGAGAGCATCATTTTTTCCGCGGTATCTGGAAATGATTTTTCAAGCAACTCTACGATACATTCTTGTTTTTCAGGATTATCCATTTCTCGATAGCATTCATAGAGAATCAGGAGAAGGTCATGATAGACGGGGAATGTTTTATCTACGCACGCAAGATCGCTTTTTTCAAATGTTTCGATTGCATCTTCATACCTTTGTCCGAGAAAATAACAGAGGAAAATATCGTATTCGAGCTCGAGTTTGCGTGCGCTATCTGCATTCGGGAGCAAGATAAGTGCCCTTTTAAAAGTAGAGATAGAACGATATAAATCGAGCTCCTTTGCAAAGTGCTGGGCAATGACATATTCACGACCCCAATCAGTGCTGCGCTCTGTTTCAGAAAGGGATGGAAATGCGCTCGAAAGACATGCAAAGTGTTGATCTTGTAATTTATAATTGATCCGCGGCTCAATACAATCCTGCACGCGATAGCAAGAAGAAAAAAACAGAGAAACAAACAGGATGGACAGCGTGATTCTGAAACCGAATAACACAGGGAAAAATGGGGGCTTATGGCTTCCCGAATGAAAGCCGCCGATCATGCTGTCAGTTTCGTTTTTAATCATCGTCGAGGCATTTAATGAGTTCCATGCCTTCATCAAATTGATGGAGGAGGAAAGGCGTTCCTTGTTGATCTCTAAAAGCATCTTCTTGATCCACTGAGATTCTTCGTAAATCCTCAGAAGAACTGATGATGTGAGGGCGTAGGAAAATCACAATATTTTGATTGTTCATTGTGTTGTTATCTTTGGAAAATGCAGCGCCAATTAATGGGAGTCCGCCAAGACATGGGATGCCAGAAGTTGATTTCACATTCGAGTTATTAATAAATCCGCTCAAGATTAAGAAACTTTTGTCTGGGACATTGACCGTTGTCTGCATTCGCGTCTTACTTGTCCGAATCCCGTTTGCAGAAGAATTGCTAAAATTCAAGGATGTATCTTGAAGATCTGTTAGCGTTTGTGAACGATCGAGTTCAATATCGAGTGTAATGACATCAGAATTTCCGATCAGAGGTGTAATTGTTAGATTGAGTCCAATATCTCGATATTCGATGTTCGAGGTCTGTACTGTATTTTGCCCGTTTGTGTTGACGAATGATCCCACAAAAGGCACGTTAGCACCAGAGAAGAAATTCGCGGGTCTTCCATCTTGCGTGATGATTTTTGGAGTCACGATCACTGAGGTTTGATCGTCATTTTGAATCGCTGTCAAAAGAGATCCAAGAGTCAAAAATGTTTGTCCATTATGCTTAATAACTTGCCCAATAATTCCTAAATCGAATCCACAACCAAATGGAATTTGATTCGTGAGAACTCCCATTGGAACATCGCCTTTCAAGTTATTGAGCGTTGAGAGCGCCTCTGGAATGACGCAATTTCCACCAGTAGGAGGGGGTGTAATGTTGTTAATGCTACCTTGGAACTTATTGCGGTATTTATATTTGCCGCCCCACTCAAGGCCAAATTCCAGTGCATTGAAAAGATTTGTTTCGATCACAAGCATTTCAATAAATACTTGTTTTAATGGCACATCCAGGCTCTTAATGAGATCTCGAAGGCGATTGAGCGTTTGTTGATCGCCTGAGCAAAGTAAAGAATTGGTAATTTGAATCCACTGAATCGTATTGATCGCGCTGAGAAGGCTCGAATTGACAGGGGCTGAGCTTGCGATTAAATCTTTTGCAATTTGTCTTAAAGCTGTCTGAATTTCATCGCCTTTATGGTATTGGAGCTTATAGACAAGGAAGTTGGTGTTATCGATGCCTTGAATAGAAGGTTCAGAAGGAACATTGCTCCCGATGGGAAGATTTCCGGGTACGTCAAAAGAGACAATCAGTTGTTTAATTTGATCAAGCGCTTTTGGAGTCCCTGTAAAGATCAATGATTGAGATTGCTCAACCCAACGCATTGAACTAATTGTGTTGAATAATTCTGGGTCAGAAAGGCCGCTTAACTTTAGATTTTCTGCAAAATCATACGTGATTGTTTCTAAATCAGGTCCTGATAAAGCGATCGGTTTATAGACAAAGAAGTTTGTTGCAAGAACCGGGCATTCATCAACAGGCATTTTTGGGTTACACGCATCGATGACATCAAACTGGGAGGCAAAAGTTTCTACTTTTTGCAGTGCATCTTCAGGGCCTGTAAAGAGAATTGAATGGGTCTCTCGAATATATTTAGCAGTTTGCAGGGCATTGATAAAGTCTTTTTCAGAGGCTCCAGATTTTTTTAAATCAGTTGCCAAGGCTTTAATCGAGGAGATGACCTGTGTGCCTGTTCCATTTTTAATTTTATAAAGAAGGAAAGAGGTCTTGCCAACATGCTGAATTGGCGTTGTGATTGGCATAGCAACATCCAAATCCTTCACTAATACTTGAAGTCTTTGCAGTGCTTCTGGGGTGCCTGTAAAAAGCAGAGAATTCGTTGCGTCGATATATTTAATCGAATCAATTGCGGCTAATAAATTTGGATCTGCCAAATCAGCTTGTTTTAAATTGAGAGCCACTTCGCGAAGCGATTTTTCAAGCTGCACAGGTGTTGTGTTTTGCGGCTTAATCATCAAGAAATTGCTTTGTGAAGACTTCGCTTTGGCTCGTGGATAATCATAATCAGCAATAATTGCTTTGGCTTCCTCGATTGCGGAAGGATCTCCTGTTAAGAGGAAGGAGTTTGTCTCCTTGACATCGCGAATATTTTCGATCACGTACAATAGCTTTGGATTTCTCACTCCCGATGCTTTAAAGCTTTTGGCTAAATTATGAAGATCTTCTTCAACAATATCGGTTGTCGAATTTTGCAATTTATAGATGTAGTATCCGCGCTGTTCTAGCTTTACTTCTGGCACATCTAAACTGGCAATCAAATCTTCCACTTTTTTAATCGATGTAGCATCGCCAGTAAAAAGAAGGGAGCTATTGGCCTTCATCCATTTTACATTTTGAACCACTTGTAGAAAGGCAGGATCTGTATATTGATTTTTCTTCAAATCCTCTGTCATTTCGCGAATCGAATGCAAAAGGGCTTCATCGCTTACATTTTTCGGTTTGTAGATATAAAACTGATTATTGACAGGAGGATAGGTGATATTTTGATCAAAGGTTGGAGCAAGATCTTGCAATCGTTTTAAAGAGGTATCAGGTCCTGTGAAGAGAATGGAATTTGTTTCAGAAATATATTTCATATTTCGAATTGCATGAATTAACCCTTGCTCAGAAATATTTGGTTTGTCGATGTGATCTGCAAAATATTTCAAAGAAGATTCAATTGCATGGTACGGAGCATGCTGAATTTTATAGACGAAGAAATTATTGGTAGAGCCCTTACCCGCATTATCTCCTTGAGAATCCATTGAGGCAAGCATATCTCGAATGCTTGCAAAGCTGGAGGGATCTCCTGAAAAAAGAAGGGTATTTGTTAACGGATTGACTTTGACATTTTCGATCGTTTCAACAAGTGATTTATTCGGATCCTTGCCTTCTTTTAAGTTGTGACCGATTTCGAGAATGGCTTTTTCAAGCTCTGTTGCATCTCTTGAGACAGACTTATAGATAAAAAACGATTCTTCTCCAAATTTAGGAGCAGTATCTAAAGAAGTGAGAAATTCTTTTACCTTTGCAATCGAATAAACAGAACCAACAAACATCAGTGCGTTTGTTTGAGGAATAAATTTTCCTGAATCGATAGTATCTTTTAAGTCCCCTTCACTCACTCCTGCTTTTGAAATATTTTCTTGAATCGATCGAAGTGCGCTTAAGAGTTCGCCGCCAGGTCGATGGACAGCTGTATAAATGAGCATATTGTCGGGCGTCACTTTCTTGTGCTTTTTATCATCTCTAGGGGGGGAGTCGAGTGTTTTTAAAACAGATATCGTGCGTGTTACAAGTTCAGGCGTGGAAACCACAAAAATGGTGTCAGCAAGGGGTTGGGGAACTAAGATAAATGGATTCCCTTGAGTCATCGGAGCCATAATCTGATTGGCAGTCTCAATCAAAAAGTCCAGCTTATTATTCGTTGGTTCATAACTTTGAACATCTAAAAGAGCCTGTGGAGAATCTAAAATCTCAATTAAGCTTGCAACTTTATTCACATTGGTTGTGACATCAGTAATGATGAGTTGTCTTGTTTCAGGAGAAACTTCCAGCAATGCTTCTGCGGAAATCATAGGGCGAATAATGGCTGCTAATGAATCTGGTTTTACATTTGTTACGCGGAAAACTCGTGTCACAATCGGCGCTTTTTCCGTGTCTTTTTTACCTGTAACAAGCGTTGCGATTTGATTGACATCAGGAGACTTATGGATGACTAGACTGTTATCTTGTTCCAAGATTCTTAAACCGTGGATGCGCAGCACTTGAACCAGAGTTCCCATGACATTCGCTGGTGTAATTGGGACATCTGATAAAACAGATACAGAGAAATTTAAATCAGCAGCATCATAAATGAAATTAACATTGCAGATTCTGCTTGCAAAACGAATATATTCAACGATCGAAACTGTATTATAATTAATTGTATATCCAGTATCGTCAGAATTCGACGAATCTTCCTGTGCGATGATAGGAAGAAAGAGAAGAGAAAGTAAAACGATATTTTTTATCATGATTATCACTTGGGCGAAAGTGAGTTCCGGATTCACATGCGCCCATATCCAATCGTAAAGTAGAGAGCAATATTATTGCAATGTTGGATTATTTCCTGGGGGGTCTCATCAAAGGCGTTAGGCGCATGAAAGCAGGTAACATGATCAATAGGATATGCAAGATGGACATGATAAAATTTTATGTCGCCGCAAGCGGCGGAGCTGATTGATCATTCTTATCCATTTTATCATGTTCTTTGGTTTGGGATTTCTTCGTTTTGAGGAAAAATTTTGTGCAGATTCCTCTTGTTGCTTGAATTAGCGATTAGTTCTTATATGTCTCGGAGTATCGACTTTTGGCGAACTATTCCAAGTAGGTTTTGGTTTTGGTTTTCTTTGAGTTGTGTTGATTGGAAGATTTTCTGTTTGGAGTTCGTCTATTGAAACTGTAGAAAATTCTTCAAGACCGTTTTCGTTATTTATGACTTGCGAATCTTCTTGCCGGATTTTTCTTGGGATTTGGCCGTCGTGAATAGTGACTGGCATTGGATCTTTATGTGACAAAGCAGGTGCAAATTGGTCGTTGATCTCATGAATGACAGAATCAGAGTTTAGGAGGTGTTCTTCTTTTCGACCATGATCTTCTCTTGCACTTCTAGCAGAACTTGGTGGAGTCGGGTCTCGATCAATCGTCTCTGGTTCCTGGGGGTTTCTGCCTTCTTCGATCGGGCGATTATTTTGAATGGGTAAAAGGGGAGCTCTTTGTTGAGGAGGAAGCTGCTGTAGATTTTGACCTACCATAGCCTGATATATTCTGGTTAAATCTTGTTTCGGTTGAGGATTTCCGGTTGTTATGCACTTAGCTAGTCCCTTTACTACTCTTGTAATCATAAATACACCTTAAATTAATATTAATAACTATTATATCATAAAATAATTATTAATATCAAGTATTTATAATAAATATTTAAGTAATTTAACGCGCTTAATGTTAAGGGTTTAGATTTCTAGAAGCTTGAGTCCAATGGTTTCTCCCAGCTGGACAAGCTCTGCAACGCCAATTTTTTGACCATTGACAATCAAGCTAACCTTCTTATCTGATAAAGGAGGAAGCTCGAGAATATTGCCTGGGGAATAGGACATCAATTGGTCGAGAGGGATTTTTAGACGTGCAAGTTCAACACTGATATGAAGAGGGATATCTTTGATGGCTTTAGATTCTTTTTCGACAGTTTCTAATTTTTGAGAAAGAGAATTGGTAGGGTGAATTTCCGATTCTTCCATGGACTCCTCTAATTTGAGCGCATAATCCAGCAGCTCGATTTGATTTTTATGAATATGTACTTGAAAAAGAGAAACCCTATCAAGCGTTAAAGTTCCTCTTCCATGACTCGAGAGGATGTCAGGAATGATGACATCGCCAATTTGTAGTTTTTCAAAGTCGGTTATAGACAATTCTACATTGCCTATTTGTATTCCAATTTCAACGGGCAATGCTTTGGTCAGTTGGGTTGGAGTATAGCGCGGGGGGAATGCAGAGAAATGTTGGACCCAATTTTTTCGAAACGTGTTGGTGATCATACATTTTCCCCACACTGTAAAATCTGATGCTGAAATTTCTACATCAAGAGAATAGACATCGCCTTCTGGGATCTTCCCTTCTTCACCCAAAGTGATGGACATCTGTTGAATCGGTTCGAGTAACGATGCTGCGGATAGCGTTTCTAAAAGCAGGTAGCGGTAAAAACCATCGAGCATGCTTTGAGAAAGAGCCATTTTCTTTTTGTTACTCGAGAATAGATGTGTTGTCAGTTTATCTTTATCCGTCTTCGTCATCATCCAATAAATCGGTTCATCAATTGGCGATAAATAAATGGGACTCATCGAATCTTTAGTTTTGAAATCTTTTTCTTTCCATTTTCCGCTTTTGATACGAACAGTGAGATCTTCAATGCCGAGTTGTGCGGCAAGGTTTGCAGAGAGATCTTCTAAATTGAGGGGGGCTGCATTCCCAAAAAGGGGAATTTCATCGATTTCTCGAATATGGGATGTGATTTTTTCAACAAAGAGCGCCTGTTCTTTTTTCACTTGCCTTTTCCTTGTGAGAAGTCCCCACCGCCAGTATCGGATCTACCTTCTCCTGATTCCTTTCTTCTGAAAACAGGTCTATCAATTGTATATTCAGCGGTCAATCTTCCAATCCGAAAATTGAAATTCCCATTCTGAAATGCGCTGTAAAGATTGGTTAGATTATCATTGAATGTTTTCACTGCTTCATTGGATCCGGTGATTCGAATATTAAAAGAATCGGGTGCAGTTGCATATTTTTCAATAGATATTGTCGCACCAAAAAACTTTGATGTCGCAAAACTTGGAGAATTTAAAACGATATCCGTCGTAGATACGCCGCTTCTTGCGCTCATGACATAAATTGTTCCCACCATTTGGAAAAACAAGGGCATTGTTTGAGGACTTAAATATGAGCTCACTTGTGTTGTGGCTGCTTGCGCAATAGGAATGATATTTGCTGGAATTGTAGATGTTGCGGGAGCTTCGATTTCTATGGGACGTGTCAATTTATTCCCGCTCTCTTCTTTGTCTTCTCGATGCACATGCTTTTCTTGCGGAATTTGCACATCTTTGCTTGGAAGTAATATGTTTTCATCCTTCTCTTTTTCTTTTTTGTCTGGGGTGAGTTTTCGATCGTCTTTCTCAAATTTTTTCGGAACTTCCTGAATCAATGGTGAGGCGGTTTCTGCTTTTTGCTTTTCTGAAACTTTTTCTTTTTTATTGGGAACTACTTTCCCAGGAGGACCAAAAATAGAGGCTTTTTCTTTTTGCAAAGGTCCTGCAATCAATGCTTCTTTTTTTTGTTTCTCTATGCGCTCTTTTTCTGCCGCTTTAGTTGTTTGCGTTTCATGCTTTTTTGTTTGTGCCGCGTAATACGGAGCTTCTTTTGGTCGATCAGGTGGAGAATCTACGTTCTCCCAGAATGAATGACTGCGGGGGAGAGGGGGATTTTCATTTTCCTCGGGGATCGGTTCTTGATTCAGATCCGGCTTGGATGAATAAGTAGGACTTGGAACGACAGATTCGTTGAGAACATCTTCAATAGAAGGATTTTGTTGAATGATTGGAGGTTCAGCTGCATAAAAACTGGTCTCAAAGGGACTCGGGTTCCTCTTTTGTTCAGTTTCATCTTCTTCGTTCAAGAAACTCTGAAATTTTTTGCGCGTCCGTTCGTTTTCTGTCTCGTCAACAGAGCGTACTTTTTCGACTTTTTCAATCCTGCGGTGCTGTTCTTGTACACGCGATGGCTCTTTGCCGCTTTCTCCCGGACCACCTACACGATTGGTACTCATTAAGACCTCTTGCCCAATTAAGGTTCTGTCGAATTTCGGGTTCTTTTGATCCGAGTTTCGATTTATATTTGGGGGGCAATATCGCAGAGTATATAGCCCCCCAAATTTAAAGTCGAAAATCGGCCAAAATAATCCCGAAATTCGACGAACTCTTAGTTGCGCAAGAGGTCTAGTCCCTCATTTTCTTCTCTTTTTTCACTCGGGCGTAACTTGCAGACCCTTGTTCATCATGTTCAGCTTCCTCTTTTCTTTCAAGAGTATATGCAGCTTCTTTGCTCCATTCCTTCTTATGTAATTCTAATTTTTCTAAGTCTTTCTTCTTCTGAAATAAATCATCAGTTGCCAAATCGACCTGCGCTTGCGCTGCATCGACAGCCTTTTGCCCGGCATCTACCTTCTTTTTCTTATCTGCAACCTTCTCATCGACAACCTTCAAATAAGCTTTCATCTGCTGCACTTTATCGGTAGTGGTTCCTGCATCCAGCGCCTCTCGCAATTGATCCAGCTTATCTTGCTTATGTTTCTTGACCTCGTCTAGTTCCTGCGTTAGCTCATACAGGCGTTCATACGCCTTTTCCAAAATTTCCTTCTTCAATTCAAGCGTCTTAATTGCCTGATCAAAGCGGTTCTTCTTAATGGAAATGACTTGTTCAAGGGGGTATTCAGGATTTTTTGCCATACAATTGTAATATAGCACGAATAAAAATATGGGAGGAGAAAAAATACAAAAAGAGCACCCTTTCTAAAGTAGTGCTCCTGCTTAAAAATCAATTAAAAAAAGAACTTTGAAATGAAGTTAATTGCATGTATTGCAACGCCAATATAAATATCCTTCGTTAAGGAATTAGATGAACTAATAGCATCTCTAACGCATTGGTCGTCTCGACGACGAAGAGCAGGTTCGTTTTTTTTCACTTCTTCTTGTAGAGAAATATACGCTCTTCTTTCTGCTAATGCGATTGCATCTCTTTTATGTCTAAGGATTTCTTCTTCTGCTGATAGGTTTTTGAAGTGAGGAGATTGAAGAGTCTCTTCAAAAGATGCAAACGGAGATGACCACACATTACCAGTTGTAGTTTCTCGTTTTTCTTCAGGGGCAAAGGTTTTTCCATGATATTTAACAGTGTCTTCAAAAGTAGCAGTTGTAGATGATGCTATTGCTCTTTTTTGCTGTTGATTCAAATGATCGCTCAAGTTATTAGTTTGATCTTCCGAGCATATGAGGCAAGCCTTTTCGAAAGCGTCTAGCATAAAGTCAACTGTGGGAAGAACTGAAAACCCTCTATTTTTTTCAGCTGCCTGAGCAAGTTTGAAGGAGCGAAAATAATTCGTGTTAGAGCTATTTGGAGCTTCAGGAGAGGAGGGGTCGATTGAGTTTTTAGGCAGGAATTGAGCAAGCTTCGCATCATGATCGCTATCAGAGGAGCATGTGGAGGAATTCAACGGGGTTTGTGTTTCGGAACATTGGGTTTCAGAACATGCTGTAGCTACAGAGGTCTGAACATTAGAGTTTGTCATGATAGGATTTAAAGTCTGTGTATCAGATGTTTTCTGATCTGGCGTTGTCTGAGTCGCGAAATCTGAGAATTTTTTTTCTTTTTCAGTAGATGTTTGAAGGGTTGCTACCTCAAGAGCTTTTTTCAGGTCAAACGCTCCGATCTTGGATTCTTCCATTGTATTATTATAAATTTTTTTCATGTTGGTATGATACAATTCGATCATACATTTTCTTTTTGGAAGAACAGAATTTTCTGTAAATGGATTGATTGACATACTAACCTTCTTGTTTATTAAGTTATATTAAGTTTATTAAATGATATTATATCTGATTAATTATATATAATAACAGAAAACAAAAGATTATTATGTTTGTATGAATGTTTATTAGGTGAATAAAGATTTTAGTTGCTTCACGGTATCAGCAAAGGAGGGGTTTTCGTCTACTTGTTGCTTGAGGAAGCGGTTGACTTTGTCGATGTATTTGAGGGCGAAGTCGGCATTTTTGTCTGTGCCGGCTTTGTATTCACCGATTTTGATGAGGAGTTCGTTCTTTTTATAATTGGCGAGGACTTCGCGGAGGGTGCTGATGAGCTGGAGCTGCTGTTTGTCGACGATTTGGGGAAGGATACGGCTGACCGAGGCGAGGATGTCGATTGCGGGGTAGTGGTGCTGGCGGGCAAGGTCGGACGATAGGACAATGTGCCCATCGAGAATAGAGCGGACCTCGTCGGCGACTGGTTCGTTCAGGTCATCGCCTGCGACTAGAATCGTGTAAAAGGCCGTTATTGACCCTTTTTCGGAGTTCCCAGAGCGCTCGAGGAGCCGGGGAAGGGTGGCGAAGACAGAGGGCGTATAACCAGCTCTAGCGGGGGGTTCGCCCGCGGCAAGACCGATTTCTCTAAGTGCTCTGGCATAACGGGTTACGGAATCCATCATGAGAATGACCGATTTGCCTTGGTCGCGGAAGTATTCAGCAATGGCGGTTCCGACGTAGGCGGCGTTCAGGCGGGTTTGCGCTGCTTGATCGGAGGTTGAGACGATGATGACCGATTTCTTCATCCCTTCAACGCCAAGGTCATTGATGAGAAATTCTCGGACTTCTCGACCGCGCTCGCCAATGAGTGAGATCACGTTTACGTCGGCAACCGCATTGCGGGCAATCATCCCAAGAAGGGTCGATTTTCCAACGCCTGCTGCGGCAAAAATACCGACTCTTTGGCCTTTTCCGCATGTGAGTACGCCATCGATTGCACGGACTCCTACAGGGATTGGCTCTTCAATGAGCATTCTTTTGAGGGGATCGGGGGGCGTATTGATGATGGGAAAGGTTTCGGTGAGATTGAGGGGGCCTTTTTCTTCCACATCTAAGGGTTGACCTAAGCCGTTAAGAACACGTCCAAGAAGCTCGGGGCCAACTTTGATATGCATTGGCATGCGCAATGGGATGACTTCAGAGGATGGGCCGATCCCGCGCATATCGCCAAGCGGGGAAAGGATGACCTCTTCTTTTGTGAATCCGACAACTTCGGCGGCGAGAGGCTCTCCCGCGCGCTTGATGAGGCAAACTTCGCCCATTTTCACTTGCGGAACGACCGCGCGGATGAGCATGCCGACAACTTCGGTGATTCTTCCGTGAACAGTCGTTAACTCTATGTCCTCGAGGTGGCTTAAAAGTTTATCGATCGACGAGTTTTTTTCCATGCATTACAACTGGATGTTCATGATCTGTTTAACGGAATCGATGACTTTCGCAAGAAGTGTTGTAGAATATTCGATTTCTTGTTGCGCGAGGTTCATTTTCACTGTCACTGATAACATATCTGCTGCGTTCAACTGTTGTCCTTTCGCAGCCATGCCTTTGAGTTTTTGTTGCACTTGAATCAGTTGATTTTGGCCATCATTGACGTAAGCGACAAAACGACCAATCGCTGAAGTTCCACTGGGTACTGTCAGCGGCTCAGCCTCTACGCCAACTTTTGCTCCTGCTTGACGAATGTAGCCTTGCGCATCGGAGAGCTTGTTCTTGAGAAGATGTGCTTGAGATCTTTTGAGTTTTAAATTGGGAGTTTTCAACTGCTGCCCGACCGCGCCGAGGCTATCTTGCATGGTTTTTGCTTGCTGCGCGATCGTGTCTACGGAGGGAACTGTCCCGGGCAGGTTTTGATTCTGAGCGATACTCATCGGCGTTGGACCTTGCGCTCCTGGCGTGCCGCCTTGAGGCGCTCGATTTCCGCCACCTTCCATATAAGGCTTGAAATCCCGGACAGGCTGCGGAGATGTTCCTGCAGGCTCAATCGATTTTCCGGGCGTGATACTACCTGGGCTTGCGTCAGGACTAAATGACATTATTTGCCTTTCCCAGAAGCAGGTCCTGGAGTTGTTTTCACGAACTTCTCTACGAAGTCTTTCGCGGTTCCGGCTAATTGTTTAATCATTGGATCTTTTGACTTTAATGTTTCATTCAGAACCTTTTCACCTTTGATGAGCTGTTGCGGGCTTAAGCTCATGCAAATGCCAAGAAGCGCCTTTGCCATTTCGTTTTTTGGTTCTTGTTCTAGCACGTCCTCAAATCTTTTGATTGCTTGAGTCAGTTCTAGTTTATGAAGATGCAGGTAACCAAAACCGACTTGAGGAAGTGAGTTTTCTGGATTGAGTAGCTCTGCTGCTCGAAAGAGTTTGAGAGCGGAGTCTTCGTCTGCTTGGTTTACAGCAATAAAACCTGATTCCAACATTAGAAAAAAATCGTCTTTGTAGTTCTTCCAGCTCATGCTTTACCTCTTATTGGACTCTTTGGTTTTGGATTGCGTGGTTAATCACAGAATTGACCTGTGCAATTAAGTTTGAAATCGATTCCCCAATCTGCGTTACTTGGCTCATCTGGAATTGGAGAAGAATAAACGAGCCAGGGTTTGCTGAGCTGATTTTCGTTGCAAGTCTTCTCACTTGGGAAACCAGTCCCGATTGAAGCTTTTTATATGCAGAAATTAGGGAAGAAAAACTGAGGGTTACCCCTGGAAGTTTACTCATGATGGGTCCTTATCTTGTCGCTTTTTTTAATACTTTTTGCATTGATGCATAGCCATGAAGCAAAATGCCAAGACGGTCGAAATCTTTTTCACTCGCACCTTTGCGCAGCAATTGTTTTATCTCTTGGATTTTTTTCTCTGTCGCTTCTAAAATTTCTTTTCCTCGCGAAGGATTTGACTTGATCTCTTTTTCAAGTTCAAAAGCAAATTTTTCGCTAGGTTGTTTTTCTAAACCGAACATCGTTCCTCCGATTGGTTAGCCTCCACCTTTGTACATTTTTTAAGGTGAAAAGTCAATCCTATATTTTACACCATCTTTTTCAAGGAGAATTGTTTTCTCCTCAATTTTGGTGATTTCCATTCCGTTAAGTTCGTCTTTTAACAGATACATTTTGCCATTGATCACGGCATTAATCCCCATGCTATCAAATAGCGTAACACCATTGACCGAATAGTGCGCGCTCAAATCGATTGCAGCTCTCCTCTCGTCAGTTGGAATCGCAAAATTTTTGATGGAGAGAATCGATCTGCGTTTGCGCAATGCGTCGATAAATTCTTCGAATTCCTTCTTTTTTTTCTCATTGTACACACCAGTTAACATGAGCTCTCCATTGCTGAGCTGGTATGTGACTGCTGAAAGGCCGCTTTGAGTGATTAAACTTTGGATTTCAGAAGAGAGAATTTCTTCAACGACAACATTATTTTGAAGGCGATCAAGATAAGGGAAATTTTGGGTCACAAAATCAGAAAGATCGGTCAATTCTTTCGCCGTCTGCAAGTACCCAATTACAACAAATCTTCCGGGTTGAATCGCACGAACATTGATGCTCATCCATTCAGGATGCGTGCTGAAAAGCTCGTTCATCATTTTCGATACGCCTTCGTCAATCACTACTGCATCATCGATACTTGTGATATAAGCAAGAGCATGCAGCGCGTAGCGCATTTCTTGATAATCGACATTTGTCAAAATGTGACCGACTAAAAATAGCTTGCCGGTTGCACGATTCAATGAAAATTCGACTCCAGAAAACTTTTCCGCAGAAAGAGCTTCTTTAATTTCTGAGGTCGGCTCTTTATGAACAATCTCAATTCCTTTTGTTTTAAAAAGAGAGAAGAAGGTTACAAAAGCAATGAAGAAAATAACGAGAACCGAGCCTCCAATCATCAAATGTTTAAAAGGAATAGGCTCTTTTTTCCAATCTTTGTCTTCAGAAGGAGCTGTCACATCAGCAACGATTGGGACCTCTGGAGTTGTGTGAGAAAGGATCGAGGCATCAATGGTCTCTTGCGGTGCATAACGATCGATAATTAAGAACACGGTCGTTCCTAACGATAGAAGATCTTGAGGCGTGACAATATGTTTTTCCGTAATTGGCGTGCCATTGACAGCTGTCCCATTTCGCGACCCTAAATCCTCAATTTCGATGACACCGTCTTCTGTAATTGTGACTCTTGCATGCGATCTAGAGACAGATAAGTCTTGGAACAAAATATCGCAAGTTTTAGGGTCTTTACCAAGAGTATAGACGTGCCCTTTCTCCATGCCGATTTCGGCGCCGGCATTCGGACCTGAGACCACTTTTAAAAGATACGGGGTGTCGGAAGGCAGATTAAACGGAACTTGTCCCGACTCAGAGACATCCTCAAAAACGGTGTCATAAGAGGAGTCTTCCTGACTTTGGCCTTTTGCCTGAACTGTTTCTTCCATTGTCCCATCAAACGGAGCCTCTTCCGGAACATTGAGTTCAGCAAAAATATCGTCGTAGTTTGATTGTGTCTTCTTGTTTTTGGAAATATCTTGTTCAGAGAAAAGAAATGTCGTCTCTCCAATTTGAATCCGGTCACCTTCTTTGAGTAAAACATTCCCCCGTACCTCCTCCATATTGACAAGAGTTGGGTTCACTTTACTGAAATTCTTAATGAAAATGCCATCTTTGGTCTTATGCAATTTGGCATGTTTTCGAGACACTGTACTGTCATCAATGATCAAATCGGCAACATCCGATGATCTGCCAATGATCCACTCATCTCCAATCGATAAATTCAATACTTGGCCGGGCTTGGGTCCATCCTCAGCTATGAGATGAGCTGTCATAATACTTCCTGTTTCTCAAATTTCTCGATCTCTTCACGCCAATAAGTGACATAATTGACAAAATCCTCGAACCTTTCCCGAAAGAGCCGATAGTCTATTTCATACGGTATCGCAAATGAGAGAGTCAAGACTTTCTCTTCCTTATCAAGTCCAATTCTACAGCCGCCTGTTCCTTGCCCCAATAAATTCGCCTGCATTATCCAGATAAAAAGATCTTCCCTTTTCTTTTTCGGACAATCATGAATCGTTGAAAGAAAGGCAACTCCGGGCTCTAAATCAATACATTGGACGGAGATTGTATCACTGAAAGGAAAAACAAACACCTTTTCTTTGTTCCTTATGGGAACCGGCATCTTGAGTTCATCGCAAAGTGTTTTCAGAAAATCTTCCATCGCCACGAATTCATTATTTCAAGAAGACAAAAAAAAAGCCACGGGATTTTCACCCCGTGGCTTAAAAGAATAACAAAGGAATGAAAAAGACTATCCTTGTGTATTTAAGTTTGCAAGAATTGAAAGTCCTGCTTCACTATAGTTTCCAGCTGCTTGATCTGTCTGCTGGCTAAAGTTAGAAATACTGCTGCAAATTTGTTCGTCAATTTGATTTTGAGCGCTATCGACTCTTGATCTCTTGTCATTCTCAGCTTGGTCTTGTTTATAAGTACCTTGAGCTAAGTTACCAGCAGCCATACCATAGTTATTCGTCGCATTTGCAAAATTTGATCTCTTGCTTTCTGAATGATTGTGAATTTTTTCATTCAATTCGTTGCGTCTTGTATTGATGTGTTCTCGCAATTTCTTTAGCTCATTTGGGCTAAGGTTATCAAGATGTTGTTCATCTGATTTTGCACAGAATCCTCTTACGTCAAAAGTTTCTTTGCCATTTCCCAGCCATCTGTCTACTGTTGAATTCCCGGTCGGTTCACCCATACGAACGTTTTTTGTAAGGTCTGGTCCGCTTGACTCTTTAAGTCGAGCACCTCGGTACCCTTGCTTTTGATCTAGCATCACCCTAAATTTTTGCACATTTTCCAATTCATTATGAACTGCATCAGGACCAAACTTGATCTTTCTAAATGTTACTTTATCCAATACTGAGTGAGGAGTTAATGAAGCAATCGAAAGGCCTGAAGTCACAGCGCTTGCTGTTCCTGCCTCGTCAAGTCCTGTTGCTTCGTTATCGATTGCGCGTTTAGCGTTTGCAGCGCTCTTATAAGCTTCGTTATAGCATGCTTCCTGCATACTTGCCTGAGAAGTTGCTAAATCTTGTTGCATGAGTTTTTCTTGCTTCATGAGCTCTGTGTCGGTTTTCGCGATGTTCACTGCAACTTTATACTCGTTTCCTGCGGCGATGTTTAATGTATAGTTGTTCATTATTTCCTCTTATTATTAATTTTTATACTGCTTGTTCCATTAAAACTTTAATTCCCGCATTATCTGCGTCTTGAATATGCGAAGCTAGTTTATTGAGAGATCTTGTTTCCATCAGCCACTTTGAAGCTGCCTGTCTTGCGCTTTGATTTTGCGCCTGGTGCATTGCTTTAAGGACAGAAGCTAAAATATTTTGGTAGGTCATCTCTTCCTTAACATTGAATGTAGCTTCTGCTTGTTTTTTGATTGCTTTTGCAACGTCCAGATCGCTATTGGCTCCTGCTAATTGACCAAGTGCTAGCGCAACAGACGCAAGCTTTTGGAATTTTAGCATTGGATTCATCTCAGTTCCCGTCTCAAGCGAAGAGGATCCCATAGCTCCAATCATTCCAATCATAGCTAAAATTGCTTCAGCAACCCCTGCAAGTATTGTCTGGAGTGAATCAAGTTTCTTTCCGTTCTTTTTCGCTTCTGCTGTTGCAATATCCATGACGAAGTTTTGTGTCCCAAGACCATAAGCATAGGTAAAGAGCATTCTTGTACGTATCGGATTTGCTCTCATATATTGCTTCACATTTCCGGCAAAGCCTTCTGCATTTTTTGTCATCATGACTTTTGCTTCTTCAACTGATGTTGTAGCAACAGTTGATACAGCTTTTGCAGCAGCATTTACCGCGATTTTTATTTCTGGGATCGACGGGTCAATATTGTTTTTCGCAAGAAGAGAGGCTTCTTCAATCGCATTCTTTATTGCAGCTTTAATGACTGTTGCAGTCGTTACAACTAAACCTTTTCCGGCAGATTCTTTTGCAGCCATTGCAACAGGAGAGAGTGCAAAATATTCATCTTGCACAAACCGTTTAGCCAGATAGGCCGCTCTAGATGCTACAGTTCTTAATTCTTGCTCAAGTCTTAACTCTTGCGCATGGGCGTACTTAGCACTATCAATAGCGCCATCCTCGTTTTGTTCATACATGTTGCAAGGGGACTGCGTATCTAGTTCTGTTTCATCGATTGCTGCATCAAGTGCACTGTCCGTGAATTGTTCTAAAGCTTCTTTTGTCAGAGCCGTCACTGCAGCTTTTGTGGCAGCTTCTCCGAGCATAAATACTCCAGATGCGCCCATTTCTATTGATGCCACGACTAGATCTGCTTTCCATTTAGCGCCCATCACATCGCCGAGACTTTTCGTCCATTTATCTAGATCACCAGACTGTTGGAGAGCTGCTGTAATGCACATAAAGAGAAAGAATGCAGGGCTAGCTGTTACGGCGGAAACTGCTAACATTAACCAAGTAGTGACTGATTGGATGATATGTTCTGATTTTTCAATGTTCACTGCATTGGCAAGGATCTTTTCATTAAGAAGTGCGTTTTGGATTGAGTTTTTGGCTTGCGTTTGATTTGCTTTTGCCATTTCTTTCTCATTTTCCATCTTTTGATTTTCTGAGGTCTGCTGAATCATGTTGAAAATCGCAAGAACTTCTGTCATTAAACTTAACACCGCGTTTAGCTTCTCAGTGATTGGCATTTTTCGATTATTTAAGATCTTCTTCATTTTCTCGAGGAGTTGATTCATCAGGTTCGTTTCTTGAGCAAATGCGACATCTGTTTGAAGGCTTGCAAGAAGACTACTGACGGCAACACCAATTGTATTGATCGCTTGAAGCGATTGTTGATTGTTGAGGCGCTTTTCACGTTTAGCCATTTGAGAAGATTCAAATCCTAGGGCATGCAGATTTTCATAAAGTGCGCTATGGACATCTAAGTCTTTTTTTTCTGTCAGGATTGCGTGATTTAATTGATGATCTGTAGCGTCATCGATTGAAGTGATTGATTCAACAGTTGAGCTTGCCTCTAGGGACGCTTGCATGTTCTCAAGATATGTTGCCTCAAGCTCGTTTTTCGATGCTAAATGATACTTATCTTTAGCCTTGATATTCATACTATTTTCTTGCACGCTGACAAGAGTCTTTAATGCATTCATGATCTGATTCACAACGGCGATCCCTAAATCGATCTTTTTCCCACTTTCTGTAGCTTGTGTATTGAAGAAAGTGATCGCAGAAGAAAGGTCCCAGCTTGAAGAATTGATTCCTAAGACAACATTTAATGCGCTAAGAGCCTGTTGGATCTGTTGATCTCCTGTAATGCTCATGATATAGCTAGCCGCTTTATTTTCAGTGGATGCATCTGATTCAATTTTCGCAACGTAGCCTTCAATAATGTTGTGATCATGCGTTGCTACATCGATCAGGCTCGTGCGCATTTGAGCACAGGAAACTTTTGTATCTAAGTTTGAAAAATGTCTCACTCCAATCCCATAATCACTCACTTCTGTGTTATACATCGCAGTTCTTTCGTTATGGACTTCTTCTTCGAGTTTCTCAATTTTCTTTGTCTCATCAGCAATCGTTGTCATGTCGGTCTCGATATTCTGAATTTCGGTTGTGACGTTATTTAAATACTGAGCTTCAAGATAGGCCTCTGTGTTTTGGCCTGTTGTGCTCGATGAACCGAGATTGTTTCCTGTTGCTTCTGAGTTACTCATTTTATTACCTTAAACGTGATTTGTTAATTAATAGTTAATTAAACCTAATTACTCTCTATAACAATTTTAACACAATCTTTATTATTATGTCAAATTTTGGAAATAAATACGTAATATGCTGTAAGTAAATGACTTAAAGGCTGAATGAGCCTTCTTTTTGAGAGATCTAAACTGATTGCTAAGTGATTGAATATAAGGATGATGGGGGCGTTTTTTGCCCCCTTGGAAGGATTAGTACTGTTGAGAGATGAGTGCGATTAAAGATCCATTACAATCGTTGGCTAGATCGCCAATTCCAGCAAGCGTTGTTGTCGCGCTTTGGCACTGTTGGAGCAATGTACCATAGGTTCTGGCAGTTGTTTGCAAAGGCTGTGTTTCGTTTGTAGCGGTTGAGCTGATTAATGTATTCATCGCATTACACGCTGCAAGGTCAGTAGAAAGGTTGCCCGGGGTGCTAGAAGAAGGATGAAAATTTACATAGGCTGATTGTAAGTCGACAATCACAGAAGTAATGAATGCAGATGAAAGTTTATTCGCGTTTGTAACCGAAGCGCTGTCAATATAATGTTTAATAAAGGTGTCCATGTCTGCGGCTGAGCCCTTATCTTTTTGTAATTCTAGATAGATTGCATTTCCTGGATCAGTGCTATTGCTCTGTGAACAGGTTGTCCAAGCTGCATTTAGCTCTGTCAGTTCTTTGTTCACTGCATTTGAACCTTGCTGTGCCGCGATCGTAGAGCTAATATTTCCTTGAATTGCTTCAACGGAAACTTTAACGATAAAGTTCTCTGTGTTCATTTCTGACATAATTTTATTATCCCTTTATTGTTTTAATCTTAATAACATGCAATATACTTGAGTATATTGGCTTAATGAACTAATCCAGCCGTATTCTTGCCCTAAGTGCTGGGTTTCTAATGAAACCGCTGCTTCTTGGCTATGAATGACATTGCTAAGAGCTCCTGTATCCCTAGACATTTCGGCAGAATCTTGCTGGTATTCAGCGTAGTCTGCAGCCGTCTTTGCAACGCTTGAAGGGTCGCTTGGGCTTGATGTCATCATGTCATCAAAGTACTTGCTTTGGTCGGCGCTCAATTTTGCCGACCATGACATTTGGAGGGGTAAAAATGAACCCACAAATCCAATCAATAGTTTTGCTGTAGTTTCCTGAACTTCTTCGCTTGTTTGCGCTGAGGAATAGACAGCCTGAGGAAGATAATAGGCAGGATTAGTCATCATTGTGGCCTCATATTTTGTTGCGCAGCTGAGGATACTTGGCTTATTGAATGGCCAAACGAAGATCCGGCACTTGCTAGAGTTTTAACAACGTTAATCCACTGCGTCAGCTCTTCTTTTGTCTGTGCTGAAACAGATTGCAAGATCGATGTGTTCGTGCCGAAGGCATTGGTCATTTGTGTGTTTGCTTCATTGGCCCCGAGTGTATCTCCCTGCTTAGAAAGATTTTCTTGCATTTGACCATAAGAGGTCATCTTTGCGCTTGTAGGTATCGTGTCAAAGTAAGCTTGGCTCCATGTTCCGTTATTCGGGCACGAAGGATCGTTTCCGACGTAAATCTGATGTCGAAGTGTGAGCAAGTTATCATTCAAGTTTGCGCAACCACTCGCGCCAAAGACTTTTGCAGCCTGTGAGCCATTTAATTCGGCAATCAACTTATTTAAACCATTCACCTCATCCATAAGTCCTGTTGGTTGAACGCCTTTTTCAGTTGTTATTTTTTGCAGATCGTCTTGGCATCTCAATAGAGAAGTTTGGCATTCAGACTCAGTCCCTTTTTGGTCGATCTGATTATTAATCATGTTCGTGCCCGGATTTAACACCAGTTGCATCACAGTAATTAATAAGACCCAAGGATTTTTCCCATTCCAATTCACTTTGCTGAGCTCAGAATGATACGCAGACTGAAGAGAGCCTTGTTGATTCACTAAGTCGTCATAATTGTTGAGGTCGTTTTGGAACGATGTAAAATTCTTCTCAAAATCTTGATTATCTTGAATGTAGCTAGGCGATGAGGGTGTTGACATATTATATTCTCCCTGTTTGGGGTTTAAATCTTTTATTACTCTTTGTAGGAACTAAGTATTCTTCCTTCATTTCTTCTACATTCTGCCACTCTTCAGCAGAGAAATTGCTCGGATTTTCAAAATGCTGCTGCATCATTTCAGGAGTGAATCCGAAGGAATTCAGCACCTTTTCAATGGAAGTAAAGCATTGTTCTCTTGCTTGCTCTAGATCTTGTTGAATTTCTGAACCATCATTTTTTTCAGATAGCTTGATGAACGATTCAAAGTGCAAGAGTAGAGTTTCAAGCTCTGACGTAATTGCATGGCCTTTGAGTTGATTGATAAGAGCTTTAATGTTTTCTTTATTCATTATTATATAAACCTTTTTATTCTCTATAACAAATATTAACACAAAGTTTATATAGTTGTCAAATCTCGATATTAATTCGTATGTAGCTTGAGATCAATGGTTTGTGTTGCTCATAAGTGGTTGAAGGCAAGATATTTACTGCAAATCGCTCAAAGACAAAGACATAAGGTATGGTGGTGAAAAAATATTGTGCTTAAGTTGTTTATAGCCAGCGCTTTGAAATCAATTAATTTTGTCACTTATTTGGGTATAATAATAAACTACTCTTCTTCCAGGAGCGTAAAAGAGGCATCGAGTCAGTCTGATGAAAAAATTCTTTTTTGAGATTGATGTATATTTGCTGGCTGAGTATACTCGTGAACTTTAGTTTATGCGGGCGTAGCTCAGTGGTAGAGCATCACGTTGCCAACGTGAGGGTCGTGAGTTCGAGCCTCATCGCCCGCTACTTTTTTCAAGTTTTCAATTTTCGGAGTTCCCAGTGCAACAAACCTTAACGAATGAATTATCAAATGATCAAGTGCGCGTTTCTGTGCAAAAAAAAGAGGCGTGTAAGGTCGAATTTTTGGTGAATGTTACAAACGCTTTGATTGGAAAGGCTCGTTTAGACGCTGCAAAAGAAGTGAATAAAGAGGTGGCATTGCCTGGATTTCGCAAAGGGAAAGCGCCTGAGAGTTTAATTGTAAAAAAATTCCCGCAAGAAATTGAGAGACGTTTTCAGAAGTCTTTAGCGGACCTGTCATTCATCGAAGCGCAAAAATTAGCGCAGGTGCCTGTCTTAAATAAGAGTTCATCGGTCACATTTGATCTCAAGAAATTGGATGATTCGGGCGCAACTCTCCTGTTTGTCTTTGAAACTGAGCCAACACCACCCACTGTTGATCCGAAACTTTTTGTTGCAAAGCCTGTAGAGCGCAAAGAGGTAGGTGAAAAAGAGGTCAATGAAGCAATTCGCCAAATGGCTTTTTTCTACGCAAAATGGGAATCGATTTTTGACAGGCCAATTCAAGAAGGCGATTTCATCATGATCGATTTGGATAGTGATGGAAAAAGAGTCTTTGATCAAGTGCGCTTTGAAGTGAAGCCAGAAAGAATGGCTGAATGGATGAGAAAACTTGTATTGAACGCAAAAGTTGGCGATGTGTTAGAGGGCTTAAGTGAGCCAGATGAGACAGCGACAGAAGAGGAAAAGAAAGAGTTTTTGCCGAAGAAAGTGCACATCACGATTCGCAAAGTAGAGCGTGCTTTTTTGCCAGAAATTGATGATGAATTTGCGAAAAAAGTAGGGGCCTCTGATGTTGCGGGAATGCGCAATCTAGTCGAAGGTGTTTTGAAAAAGCAAATTGAAGATAAAGCAAATCAAGATCTGCGCGAACAGGTAAGCCATTTCTTAGTCACAACCTATCTGTTTGATCTACCAGATTCATTAATAAGAGCGGAGTTCCAACATCGCTTGGCTCAAATGAATCAGAATCCAGAATTCCAAAAAATGTCTAGGGAAGAAAAAGAGAAGATTGAAGCGCGCATTCGAAATGAGACAGAACAATCCCTTCGCCTTTTTTACTTATCAAAGCAAGTTGTACAAGATGCAAAAATTTCAATCACTCATCAAGAAGTGGAGCAAAGAGCTGTTGAGCATCATAGATACCAGGCTGCTGCTGGCGAGAATTTAAGCAAAGAAGAATATGCTTTGGCAGTTTCCATGGTGTTCTTATCTAAGGCGCAAGATTACATCATTAATAATGCTTGACCATGACATGTAAATTCGTTACCTTTCTAATAGAAACAGAGGGATTTAAAAGATGTCACTAACGCCTTATGTCATTGAAGATACGGGACGCGGCGAGCGTTCAATGGATATTTATTCGCGACTTCTCAAGGATCGTATCATTTTTATTGGAACCGATATTACAGACCAAGTGGCTAATGTCGCTGTCGCGCAGCTGCTATTTTTAAAAATGGAAGACCCGAAAAAAGATATTAATCTATATATCAATTCAGCGGGCGGTATTATTACTGCAGGTCTTGCAATTCTTGATACAATGATGTTTTTAGGCGTCCCAATCAATACCTATTGTATTGGTCAAGCAGTCTCTATGGCTTCGCTACTTTTGGCCGGTGGTACAAAAGGAAAAAGATATGCTCTACCACACAGCAGAATTATGATGCACCAACCCTTTGGTGGAATTGGAGGCACTTCAGAAGATATCGCATTGCAAGCAAAAGAAATCTTAGAGCTAAAGAAAATTACAGCAAACTTGATGTCTCGATTTACAGGACAGCCTCTTGATCGCGTAATTGAAGATTCTGAACGCGATTTTTATATGAGTCCGGAAGCTGCATTAAAGTATGGTATTGTAGATCATATTGCAGTGCCGCAAGAAATGTCAAAAAATCAATCCCCTGAATTAGTAACAGCGACATAATGACTAAAAAAACCGAAACGCCTACTTGTTCCTTTTGCGGAAGGACAGAAGATACTGTTGAAAAGCTGATTTCTGGTCCAAGCGCTTATATTTGTGATAAATGCGTGGGACTCTGTGTTGATATCGTGCAGAAAAAGCCCGTTTCCTACGAGATGAAGCTTCTTAAACCAAAAGAGATTAAAGAGCATCTCGATGAGTATATTATCGGCCAAGAGAGTGCAAAAAAAACGATTGCTGTTGCCGTTTATAATCACTACAAACGGATTCGCTCTTTATCGAGGCAGTCGGATATTGAATACAGTAAATCAAATGTGATGTTAATTGGCCCAACAGGTTCTGGAAAGACTCTTCTCGCGCGTACACTTGCAAGCATTCTTGATGTTCCATTTGCGATATCTGACGCAACAACACTTACAGAAGCAGGGTATGTCGGCGAAGACGTGGAAAACATCATTTTGCGCCTTGTTCAAGCAGCTGATTACGATGTTGCAAAAGCCGAGCACGGCATCATTTATGTCGATGAAATCGATAAAATCCGCAAAACGACTTCTAACGTATCGATTACACGTGATGTATCTGGCGAAGGTGTGCAACAAGCTCTGTTAAAAATCGTTGAAGGAACGGTCGCGAATGTTCCGCCAAAAGGGGGCCGAAAGCATCCGAACCAAGAATATATCAAAGTGAATACGCAAAACATTCTCTTCATTGTAGGTGGAGCGTTTGTTCACTTGGATAAAATGATTGCGAAAAGACTTGGAAAGAGCACAATTGGCTTTGATACGAAGAATAAACAAGCCCATGACACACAAGATGTGAACTACTTGCTCTCAAAAGTGGAGTCAGAAGATCTTGTTTCCTTTGGAATGATTCCAGAATTTGTGGGTCGATTTAATAGTATTGCAAATTGCAATGAGCTTACGGTTGAAGATCTTTCAGATATTCTCGTTCGTCCAAAAAATGCTGTCATTAAGCAATACATGGCACTTTTTGCTGAAGAAAACGTGAAGCTTGATTTCTCTGAAGATGCGTTGCTAGCGATGGCAAAAAAAGCGAAGGAAACGGGAACTGGCGCGCGTGCTCTTCGTATGATTGTTGAAGGCCTACTCCGTGATCTCATGTTTGAAGTGCCATCAGACCCAACGATTAAAGAAATCCACGTGGACAAAGACACGGTTGAAGGCAAAGCAACCCCAAAAGTAGTTCGTAGTAAATCAGCGTAAAATTATGTCCATTAGTGGAATTTCTTCAGGTCTTTTTCGAACATTCACACATCAAGAAGAAGAAACTTCTGTGGGAACAATCAATTCTAAGGAACATCTACCTCTTTGGGATCGTTACTGCGAGCTATTAGCCAATGGAAAAGTGGAGGAAGCTGAGAAAAAACTTGTTGAATACAAGGAACTTCGTCAAGAACTTATCCGTCGTGAACAACAGGCAGCTGAGCGTGAAAAAGAAGAAGCTCGAATTAATGCGCAAAAAAATGAAGAAAGTCGCGACGAGCCGCCATTATAGTAGTTTATAAGAAAGCGACCATTGCTTAGATCAAATCTGAAGTTATTGATTGCGTGACAATCTCTTGAATTCCCTCTATATTTTCAATATTGCCATATAAAATATTAATTATTTTTATTTTTAATTAATTAAATTAAATACAAAAAGATGTATCATGGCGTAACAAAAGATAGGAGTGAGCAATGACTGAAATTAACTTTATTGAGGGGCCATATAGGGAATATTCGAATGATTATGATATGCCAATCAATCGGCAAATTTCTCTGACTCCTGAACAACGGCTTGTGGCGCAGATACTTCAATCCTTTGAGACGGATTCTGACGATGAGATAGATTCTAGCTCTTTTGAGAGCCGTTCTGACGATGGGATCGATTCTGAGGATGATGATGAGCAAAATATACAAAACGCCTTTCAACTTCTTGATCAAGGGATCTCAGCTAACCCTTCTTATCCAGGGTATTACCTCCTTAAAGGAAAAATGCAAGTCACATTGCACGAATTACAAAATGGAATAGCCAATCTTTCAAAAGCCATAGAAATGGAACCCTATTTTTCTGATCCTTATTTTGTCATCGGAGAGGCTCAATACTTCAGAAGCCTGGCCTATATTCGACAACATCGATTGAAAGATGCCTATGCGGATTTGAAGAGTGCAGTACTTCTCGGGAACGAAGATGCGAAGAAACTTTTTGAATCCTACTTTTCAGACGAGGACCAATGGATTTTTGGTTCCAAGAGTGTTCTTGACCAGTTTCCTGTTTCATTAGAAGGAATCAATAACAGTACATCATACCTATTTTCAAAAGCTTTAGAACTATTTACTCGATCAATAAAAGCAGTTGAAACTGAGGAAGCATCGTGGACAAATCCTAAAATTCTTCAGAGGAATTGCGAAGCGATAGCGTATTTGAAAGAGGCAATTAGTCTAGATTCTAATCAGCCAAGCTTTTATATTCTTCTCGGGAAGCTTTATATCAACATCTTTGAAAGAGACCTGGCTATTGAAAGTCTCTCAAAGGCGATCGAGATTGACCCTAATTTTTCGGATTCAAATTTCCCGCCAGGAGAAGCTCTTTTTCAGATGGGGAGGGCCAATTACTGTGAATTTAACAAGATGATAGCCCAGCAGAATTTCAAGGCGGCAATTGAGCAATTTAATCATGAAGAAGCAAAAATCTGGCTTGAAATGACTGATAGCTTGAGGTAGGGGGTCTTCTTTTAAAAAGCTCGTGTTTTCTTTCGCCGGAATCCTTTCTGAAAGGCCGTAGGTCCCTGCAAAGTCAATTACAGGGATCTTTTGAATTAAAAATTTTTTGATTTTTTAGAGCATTTTTCAAAGAAATACTGTCTGCCATTAGATCATATGTTATTTTTTAAAGTAAATGACTAATGTATAGTTTATGAAATATTTTTTGACAAAAATTAAAGATTAATTATATAATTAATTACATTAATAATTATTTATATATGACAACTAATACGATTAACGGTCCTCTTGACGTCTGGTCTTCTTTTTTTAATCCTCAGCCTTCTGTAATGAAAGAAGGCCCCAGAACCACAGCATCCAGAATCAAAGCATATAGAGCAGCAAAAGACGTCTTTGCAATAGAGGTCGCCACAACTAGATGTACAGACCCAAAACTCTCCCCCCAAGATCTACCAATGAGCAGAAAAAAAGGAGATCAAAGTTTAGATATCTCGAATAAAATCCAACCCGAAGGCAAATCGGTAAATAAGATGACGAGCGGTCAAGGCATATTCCATTTCCCGAATGGAGACAGGTGCGAAGGCGACTGGGTAAATGGCAAAATGCAAGGTCAAGGCACAAAAATTTGGGCCGATGGAAGCCGGTACGTAGGCGGCTGGATGAATAACATGCGGCACGGTCAAGGCATAACCATTTTCGACAATGGTAACAAATGCGTAGGCTATTGGTCGCATGGGAAGATGTGCGGTCAAGGCAAATATGATTGGGCTAGTGGAATCTCGTACGAAGGTGACTTTGCTGATGGCATGCCGCATGGTCAGGGCACAAAAATTTGGGCCGATGGAAGCCGGTACGTAGGCAACTTCGTTGACGGCAAAAGGCACGGTCA
>CAZVXF010000002.1:54599-54828 GCA_964630875.1 uncultured bacterium
AGGTACTTCGTACGACTCAAATGGAAAGATCGAGTTTTCAGGCAACTTCGTTGACAGCAAAAGGCACGGTCAAGGTACTTTGTACGGCCCAAATGAAAAGATCGTGTACTCAGGCAACTTTGTTGACGACAAAATGTACGGTCAAGGTACTTCGTACGACTCAAATGGAAAGATCGAGTTTTCAGGCAACTTCGTTGACGGCAAGATGAACAATCAAGGCACAACAATT
>CAZVXF010000002.1:54928-100377 GCA_964630875.1 uncultured bacterium
TGGGCCGATGGAAGCCGGTACGTAGGCGGCTGGCAAAACAGCAAGATGCACGGTCTAGGTACTTTGTACGACTCAAATGGAAAGATCGTGAACTCAGGCAACTTCGTTGACGGCAAAATGCACGGTCAAGGCATATTCCATTTCCCGAATGGAGACAGGTACGAAGGTGACTTTGCTGATGACATGCCGCATGGTCAAGGCACAACAATTTGGGCCGATGGAAGCCGGTACGTAGGCGGCTGGCAAAACAGCAAGATGCACGGTCAAGGTACTTTGTACGACTCAAATGGAAAGATCCTGTACTCAGGCAACTTCGTTGACAGCAAAAGGCACGGTCAAGGCATATTCCATTTCCCGAATGGAGACAGGGGCGAAGGCTACTGGGCTAATGACAAAAGGAACGGTCACGGCACACATTATTTCGCCAATGGAGGAAGTCTCGAAGGCATGTGGAAGAATGGATTAATGATCGCTAGCATTGCTGATATAAAACAACCTAAGTTTTTTGAATTATTGCTCGGAGATTCTAATAGTACCGGAATCAATCCTGTATTTGCTCTAGGAATTATCTCTGATTTTTTAGTTCAAAATGGCTATGAAACAGTCGGGCTCGCTTTAACATGGGCATATCAAATGCTACTTTCAGATGACCTTCTCACTGAAGTTGGCAAACAAAAAAAAGCACTAGAAATTTTCAATAGCATTTGTTCTGGAAATAACCAGCTTTTGCTTTATCGGACTATAGACCATGCAATGGGACTAAAACTTTCCACCTCTTCATGCAAAAACTATGTCTATTGCGATATATTTAATTCAGGATGCGGCTTAGTAGAATATCACAAACAGTCGAATAACAAGTTCCAAACCAAGCTACGATTCCGAGTGCCAAAAGAGAATTTTTCTCCTCAGCACATCAGACAATTTTTAGATCAGCCTCTAGCTTCAATAGACAAGGCTTACAATCTAGTTCGGCATATCCCCGGAGCTGAAGAGATTCAAGAGGAAAACCCTGTATGGCAAACACAACAGAAAGGCCTCAACTGCTCTCTTGAATGGATATTTGCATTTCTAAAAAATTCGATGCCCTATCTTGAATATCATGAAATGCGTGAAAAATTATTTACACTCTGCAGAGACAAGGCAACAAAAATCACTTGGCCTGATGAAGAGTTGAAGACACAAAGAATACAGGCTCTTGATAAAAAGATACTCAAAAGGCAATCAAAGCTCCAGTCCGCATAATCCCTCAATTCTCAACTAATACAAACTCAAAAACCGATTTTTGAGCTTGTTTGGGTATAGAAAAGCAAGAACGAAATGCTTGAGCTTGTTTGGGTATAAAGGAACCCCCGGAGATCAGATCCATGCAACTGCCGTTATTCACTGATTTCGAATGCTCTTTTTAGTTCGCTAATGACATATGTCTCTAGGCTTTCTGGGGTTTGCATTTTTTTGGGAAGTATTATGGAATGGCTTTTCAGCTCTTTGCCTGTTTGTCTTTCAGCAAGCAAAGAGAGTTGTCCAAATTTAAGAAGTGTAAAACGATATTCTTGAGCAAATACGCGAATGCGCGCAAGTGATAAGAGCCAAAGAACGGGAAGAGGAGGCTCTCCAAAGCGATCTTTGAGTTCAAGGAAGATTTCGAACACGTCTTCAAACGTTGAGGCTTCGCCAAGGCGATGATAGAGTTCCATGCGTAAAGACACGTCATTGACATAGGTATCTGGAAAGTGCGCAGGGAAAGAAAATTCCATTTTGGTTTCTAGGAAGGAGATCGTTTTCTTCTTTTTCAATGCATCAATTGCTTTTTTGAGAAGCTTACAGTAGAGATGGAAACCAATGGAAGAAACTTGGCCTGATTGTTGAACGCCGAGAATATCTCCTGCGCCTCTGATTTCTAAATCTCGCATTGCAATTTTCATTCCGCCACCAAAACCACCGGCGTCAGCAAGTGCGCTGAGACGTTTGCGCGCAACTTCCGTCATTCGTGTGTGTTTAGGAACGAGAAAATAGGTGTATGCGGAGCGATTCCAACGACCCACCCTTCCGCGCAGTTGGTAGAGATCAGCAAGACCATATGTATCTGCTCTGTCAATCAGCATCGTGTTGGCATTGGGAATATCGACGCCGCTTTCAACAATGGTTGTCGCAAACAGGAGGTCAATATCGCCTTTTTTGAACTGATGAAAAATGGCGTCTATGTCATCGGCATCCATTTGTCCGTGAACGACTCCAATTCGCGCTTGCGGCACAATTTTTTGGATTTCTTCAGCTCTTCCGTAGATTGTCTCAACTCGATTGTGGATATAAAAAGCTTGGCCATTCCTTGCAAATTCTCGAAGCAACGCATTTTGGACAAGCTCCGGCTCGTTTTCTGCGATTATTGTCTTAATCGGGAGACGATCTTGCGGAGGCGTATTAATCACTGACATATCGCGAGCTGTGATCAGAGACATGTGCAGCGTCCGCGGAATGGGTGTGGCTGAGAGCGTAAGACAATCTACACCAATTTTCAGTTTTTTTAAGTGTTCTTTTGATCGAACCCCAAAACGTTGCTCTTCATCAATAATAATTAGCCCAAGGTCTTTAAAATGAACATCTTGAGATAGTAGCCGGTGAGTCCCAACAAGAATATCTACTTGACCTGTCATCACTTTTTCAAGCGTTTCCTTGACCTGTTTTGGTGTGCGAAAACGAGAGACTACTTCAACTGTGACAGGAAATCCTTTCATGCGCTCAGAAAATGTCTCAAAATGCTGCATTGCTAGAACAGTTGTTGGAACAAGCACTGCAACTTGTTTGCCTCCATCAACTACTGCCTTGAAGGCTGCGCGCATAGCAACTTCAGTTTTGCCATAGCCCACATCCCCACAGATGAGACGGTCCATGGGTTGAGTTGAGATCATATCTTTTTTAATATCAGCAATCGCGAGCAGTTGATCTTCTGTTTCGACATATGGAAATTCTCTTTCAAATTGTTCCATCAGAGCGCTATCTGGATTGCATTGAAAGCCTCCTCTTACAACGCGCTCTGCTTGTCTTGTAAGTAAATCATTTGCATACCCGACGATTTGTGCGGTTGCTGTCTCTCGTATTTTTTGCCAACGCTTGCTTCCCAGTTCGCTCAAATGTGGAGATTCTTCTTTAGTTCCAATGTAACGGGAGACTAAATAGCCTTGAGAAAGAGGGACAAAAAGCTTACTTTGATCGGCATACTCAAGGATCAAAAACTCTGTTTCGACGCCTAGATGGTTTTTCTGTTTTTCCATTCCAAGATATTTGCCAATTCCACTGTGATAGTGAACAACAATATCGCCTGCAGACAGAGCATGAAATTCAGAAGATGGTGTGTGATGCGTATTTCTCCATTTCTGACGTCGGATCGGCGCGCGCTTCGAAAATGTTGCATAGGGGACAATGGATAAATTCAGATCGAGAACAGAAAATCCTGTGGTCAAAGTGCCTTTCTCAAACGTCACATTCTGAAATTGAAAAGGGGCAATCTGCTTTTTGACCTCCTCTTCTTCCATCTCAGTGCGATTGAGGAAAATAATTTGGCTGTTTGGATCTACGTCTGTGAGATCTTCAATCTTTTGAAAGGGATGAAAAAAACGTTTTGCTTCAAAATGTTTTCCAAATACATCAAACGCCACATCTTGGAAATACTTGCTGCGATCTTTTGACTTCTTCACTTCGCTCATCTCTTCGATGTTTTGGCTTGAGCAAAAGATATTTCGTCCAGAAATTACATCTTCTAATCGAGCAAAAGACTTCGATTTTGCTCCTGGCATTTTCGTTAATGCAACCAGACTATCTTCGATCTTGAGCAAGTCATCCCAAAAAACCCAAGGATCATCCAAATAATCGAGGATTGTGCTTTCTCCTGGAGTTTCTTTAGCGGGACACAAGAAGAATGAATCCACTTTTTCAACAGATTTTTGACCGACCGGATCAAATGTGCGAATGCTTGCAATCTCATCTCCGAAAAACTCGACCCTGTATGGATCGCTCATCGCAACAGGAAACAAATCAACAATTCCTCCTCGGATTGCAAACTGTCCTTTATCTGAGACAACAGGATTTCGTATATATCCCAGATCGGTCAAAATCTTCGGGACCTGATCAAAGGAAATTTGATCTCCTATTTTCCATCGTCTTAAAAGAGGCTCTAATGTTTTTTTTGGAATGATCTTTTGCAAAAGCGCATTTAAAGGACAAAGCACAATTGACGGTGTCTTTTTCGTTAATAACTGACCGAGAGCTTCGAAACGCTTGCCAATAATATCTGGGCTTGGAGGAATTTCTTCTCCAGGCAGAGTTTCCCACGCAGGGAATTCAAGCGGTGCATCGAAATAGGATAGATCGCTATGCAGGAGATCTTCTCGGACCCCACCCGTGATTACAAGAATGGATTTTTGCGTATTTTTTGCGATTAGGCTCGCAAGAAGTGCTTTTGTCGGTTCCCAAAGCCCCTCAAAAAGTAGGGAATTTGTAGACCTAAGACATGTTTCTAATTCAAGCAGCGCCTTGCTATCGTTGATTTGCATATGGCCAGTGTAACATTAAAGCCCATACTCATGCAAAAAAAACAGGATCATTAGTACAGGTTTTTTTGCTACTTTATTAATTATTTTCTGATCTCGAAAAATTTTAAATTGCAAGGAATTTTCCTCCCTTTTTTAAGAGGATCCTCAATTGCGTAAGAAACAGTGAGGGTAGAAGGACCATTACCTTTCCCAATTTGAGTTGTAATAGATATTTTTCCGCTATTGGAAAGATCGTCATCATGGGTATCAGATGACATGGCTTCTCGAGAAGGTATATTGCCATAGAAAATATCCATTATGCTTTGATCTACATCGAGACGAAAGATTTCGGGCTCTGGATGAATAAAAAAGTGATATAAATATTCATGATTATCCTGATCCTGGCTCAGAGCAATTGATGCAAACGTTTTCACTGGGGGCGAGACCATCCCTTGAGCTGAAAATTCTACAAGAGCAATAAACCCTCGAGGGGTTTGTTTCAAATATCCATCTCGAAACTCTTTTGATTGGAGGAGTTTCAAAACAGGGGTCGGATTGTGGAAAAGAATTTGTAGAATTAGGTCATTGACACTCTTCCCCTTATATATTTCCTCACCATTCTTGTTCTTGTCTGGAAAATTTCGGACGCTCTCTGGGTCTGCCGTCAACCATCGTTTGATACGATTTGCATATTTGATCAGATTAAAATTTTGAACCAAATCTTCCCTATCCTGAGGATGTGAACGCACAGCTCTTTGCGCATGTCTACCCTGAACTTTTGTCCATGGCCCATCATCATCATTGTCATCATCCCTTGTGTTCTTCGCTTTAGCGCCTCTTCCTTCAGAGGAACTTATAGTAGAAGATTGCTGCTCTGCTTTAGCTTTCGACGTCTCTAATCGTGTTGCTTTAGACGGTACCTGTTGACTATTGTTTTCTCTTACCTGTTCTTTAGATATTCTTTGTTGTCTCTTCCGATCTTTTTCTTTACGTGCTTCTGCTTCCGATTCTTCTTTCAACAAGGCGTCACGCTCTTTGCGTGCTGTTTTACTATATTCTTCTAGTATAACCGAGCGGAGCGTCGTCTTTTCAGAAAATTCGGTTTGTGAGAAAAGCTGTGCAATATATGCTTGTAAGCTAAGGCTGTTACTTTCAGCTAAGCTAGATGCCATGTTTAGTACTTCGAAATTAGCCCAGTGGCTATTAGAAATCTTCTCCAAGCCCTTTCTGTCGCGGCTTGTAATGAGTTTACAATCATAAAGGAGGTTGAAGAAAAAACGATTTCCCAACTTGCAACGGCATTCTTCGTCAACATTCTGATCTAAATAGTATAGCCAGTTACGATGAATTTTATCAGAATTTTTAAAGAGATTTTCCAGTATTTTTTCCTCCTCCTCATTTGTCAGTGGTCTGCCTATATATCGCTGTACATTCAAATCAAGAAAGAGGACTGCCGCATGAAGAGAAGCAATCTGAGTCATGAGATCAGAAGTGAGTTCTTGGAGTGGACGTACTTGTTTCTGCGATGGAAGAGATGTACTTTCCGTTAAAAATGATCTTTTATGGTGAAGCGCGGCACGCTCTACGTATCTTCTCAAAAGACTAGTTCGATGATAGTATTGTTCGAATGGTTCATTCTTTAGCTTCTCGAATTCTTTTTTAAAGAACTGTTCGACTAGAGCATGATCTTTATTTGCAGAGCTTGTTACTTCTGAAACCAAACTTGCTTGCTCGAGTGAACTCAGCCAGAGATCTTTTAACGCGTTCGCAAGTTTATCCCTAGTTTCATTCCTATAAAATTCAAATAGCCTATCCCGCTTTTCCAGTGCCATTTTATCCAAATCTGCTTCTGTATATGGGGGAGGTGTCTTCTTTACAATGTCCCTATTTATGGAAAGCAGTGCTGCTATCTCTTCAGGATGTGGCGGGTTCTCTGTCGTCTCAGTCATTGATCTTATATCCTGCGCAGTTAGTAGTCTTGGAAGAAAGTCAGTTAGGTAAAATGGAGTCACATTAGTTGCCCAGGCAACATCTCTATGAATAGCATCAACTTCTTTCGGATTACACAGTGTTTCTGGTGGTTGACCCCCGAGATATTCCGTTAACATATTTCCTATCAGGATTGATTTGGAGCTACGCGTAGCAGCTTCTCTATTTTCAATAGGTAGAAATTTTAAAGCATTCGCGATGACTGAGTGATTCGAGCCTATATAGATTCTGGCAGCTACGTCAGGAGAAATTGCTTTATTTTCTCTAACATTCACCTTTGTAGTAGGGTTGTCAGAAGCAATTCTAGTATTCGCGGGTGATTGAGGGCGTTGATTTCCGGATTGTGAAGAATTTTGTATACTTGCTGACATAATTTCAATCTGTTGTTAGATTTTTATAATGTTTATATTATAAGTCAGCGACTTATTTTATAAGAATATCGAAATCTTAAAAAATGGCACAAGTCAGAAAGAATTGTCTTATGACTTGCGCGCAAAGCGAGTTTTGCAATTCCCTCTAAAGTATTTTCTCGGAAGACGATGGACGGGTAAAGTTCATAAATCTTACTAAGTCAGGCCGGTCAACTCGTGGGACATCCTTAAAACGTTGGTACTCAGCATCAGAACTCCTTATAACGTGTCCATTAGAATTAATTTCCCCTGCTTTAAGGCTCCTATCTCGTACTAACATACCGTTTATATACCTAAAGCCACAGCTTTGAGTTTCTGTTGATATGCTCTGTGCATTCTCTGTCGTCTGTGAACTTGCTTTATCTGGAGACGATGAACGTGAGACCTCCATATCCGAATCGGTGAGAGATTTCGTCGGTGTTGGTGAGGTGTGAGAGGAATTTTGACGAGACGATGCATCAGGCCCGCCAGTAATAGCATGTTCCGTTGAAACCGGAGAATCTGAGGGAGAAGTATCTGCTGATAAGTTCTGGGTAGAATTTTTTTTAGTATAAGTTTGATATTGACGACCGAATGCTAAAAGGCAATCTTTTAATAAAATTCTACGCTCCTTTTGATTTGCTTGGATGACCTTATCTTCTCCTATTTCCCAATCTGATATCTCAAAATGAGCCTTAATTCGTTCGTGTAAATGATTCGTTTTTTCAGGAGGCAATTTGTCAAGAATATCCTTCAGGTTCTTTTCAGATGGGTCAAAATCATTCTTTTGACAAAGAAACATAAGCTGATGAAAGTTTGGAAAATAATCCGTTCTATTCCCGTTCGCTGCTTTTCTAAATTCTTGGTATTCTGCTTGATTTTCAATTAATTGAGCATCTTGACGAGATCTATATAATACATTGGAAAAAGAGTTCGCAAATACACTTGATGCGACATTATCCACTTTTGCAGCGGTAGGAGACGATTGAAATAGGCTTCTTATCCAGGTCCAAATATGACCAAAAATACGGCCTGTTTTTAGTCTTGGTGTATCGGTAGATGCTTTGTAAAAAAATATTTCTTTAATCATTATTAACCTTCTAATTATTCTATAATTATAACATAAAAATGTTTTTTTTGTGCAGTTATCTGCATTTCTTAAGAGTCTCGGATTTAATTACTTAAAGCGATGCTATTTTTGATTATTCAAAGGGGTATTGGTGGATCCGAATGTTCTGTAGCCGAATGCCGTTTCCCCATTTAATCCAAAAATTTGCGATTGGGAATTATTATACGTAGCGTAGGCTTTGTTAAATCTAGCCCGGCGATTTGAGATAGGTCTTTCCTTCGCAACTTTTGGTATCTCCATCTTATTGGAGCTCCAAGGCCATAGAATAGGGGTGCTGAACCAAGTACTGATTCTTTTAACAAGATTTTTGAAAACCCCATCTGCCTTGTTCGCATTCGCTTGCGTTTTTCTAGACTGTTTGCAGAAGGATTTGGATTTATTAACATAGTTATTGGTGGAAAAACAACAATTTGTGTATATCATACTACTAATTATATCAATTTTGTATTTAATTGTATATAGTTTGTAATTGATATTAATATATATTAAGGATAAAAGTAAGGAAAAGGAGCTTCTATGTTAGCCTGGGCTATTATTTTCTTACTGATTGCGGTTGTCGCGGGACTTTTTGGTTTCCGTGGAATTGCAGGGGTTTCAGCACAAATATCTAAGATTCTGTTCTTTATCTTTATTGTGCTATTCCTTATCTCCTTAATCTTTGCTCTAACTGCTACAGCTGCAGTGGGTTAGCGTTTAAGGAGCTGCCGGATTTTATCCAAAGCATGAGGAAGGCCTTTAGGGTCCTTGCCTCCTGCTTGTGCGAGGTTCGGTTTGCCGCCTCCGCCGCCTTGGATGAGGGGAGAGACCTCTTTAATAAGATTTTGTGCGTTCACGCTCTTTTGGACTAGATCGGGCGAGACTGCGATCAGAAGCTGGCATTTATCTGGAGTCGAGGATCCTATGGCGATTACGCCTGATTTGAGTCTTTGGAGCAGTTCTTCTGCGAAGGGGGCCATCTCTTCGGGTTGAAGGGCAATTTCCTCAGCGATTAAATAGCTTTCTCCCATTTTCTCTTTTCGAGTCAAGAGTTGCTCAAGAAGTGCTTTCGTCTGTATTTTTCGATGTTGCTTAATTTCTTGCTCGAAGTGTTTGTTTTTTTCCAAAAGAGCATGGACTTTTTCAAGTATTGTTGCGGGAGTTGCTTTAAGCATTTCTGCTACTTTTGCAAGTTCATCTTCCTCTTCTTGGACATATTTCTCAGCATATCGGCCCGTTACAGCTTCAATACGGCGAACTCCGGCTGCAATACTGCTCTCTTTGGTGACTTTGAAAAGCCCAATTGTTCCTGCATTCGAGGTATGTGTTCCTCCGCAAAGTTCTTTTGAAAAGTCAATATCGATGACACGAACAGTGGAACCGTATTTTTCGCCGAAAAATTGCTTGATATCGGGACGTTTCTGGGCTTCATCGTAGGAGAGGGAATAGATGTCTACTTTTTGTGCTGAACGGATGCGCGCATTCACACGCTCTTCAATTGCGCGAAGATCAGAGGGAGTAAGTGCTTTATGATGGTTAAAGTCAAAACGAAGGCGTGTGTTTTCGACAAGTGATCCTGCTTGCTTAATATGCGCCCCAAGTTCTTCTTGGAGTGCGAGGTGAAGCAGGTGCGTTGCTGTGTGGTTATTTTGGATGTCTTGTCTGCGCTCTTCATCGATTGCTGCATGAATGTGGTCCCCTTTTTTAAGAGTTCCTGTTTTCATCGTGCCGAGATGTGCAATAACACCAGGGAATGGAGAGGTGGTATCATCTACTGCAAATAGATTTCCTCCTTTGAAAATCGTTCCTGTATCTCCAACTTGCCCACCCATTTCAGCATAAAAAGGTGTTTTGTTGAGTAAGAAGATGCCTGTTTCGCCCTCATTGAGAATGTCGGTGAATTTGCCATTGTGAACAATGCCAAGAATTTGAGCGTCTGCTTTTGTCGCGTCATATCCGACAAATTCTGTTGGTTTGTGAACGCGCATATAGTCAGCAAAGAAGCTTTCGTCGAATTCTTGTGCGACTTTTTTGTGCGCTTTACGTGACTTTTCTTTGGCTTCGTCTTCGAGAGCTTTGAAGCGGGCATGATCGATTGTTAGGTTTTCATCTTTAGCGATGAGTTCGATCTCTTCGAGAGGAAAACCGTATGTATCTTTGAGTTTGAACGCATCGAGTCCTGAAATGATTTTTCCATTCCGAGATGATTCAATCACGTGTTGTAAGATGTTTCCTCCGCGAAGGAGTGTGCGGATAAATGCCTCTTCCTCGAGAGTCAAAATTTCAGCAATGCGGTTTTGTGCGGCTTTCAGTTCTGGGAAATCATCTCCCATACAAGCGACAAGACGTGGCAATACGTTTGCAAGGAAAGGGCCTTGAAGGCCGAGAGTGCGTCCATAACGAACCGCTCTTCGCAATATTTTTCGAAGAACATAGCCGCGATCTGTGTTGCTTGGTTGAACGCCATCAGCAATCGCAAAAGAAAGACTGCGAATGTGATCGGCAATCACATGATATGCAGGTGCAGAATTCATGTTTTCTGGATCGTATTTTTTCCCTGTCATTGTTTCCACTTCTGCAATCAAAGAGCGGAGAATGTCTGTTTGGAATACTGTTTCCACACCCATTTTGAGCGAGATGACACGTTCAAGACCTGAACCTGTATCGATCGATTGTTTTGGAAGATTGGTCATCTTGCCATCACTTGAGCGCTCGTATTGCATGAATACGAGGTTCCAAAACTCTAGATAGCGCTCGCCGGTCAGATCATCTTTAGGATTGATTGCAGATCCGTATTTTTCTCCACGGTCATAGAGAAGTTCAGAGCACGGACCGCATGGACCTGTATCTCCCATTGCCCAGAAGTTTTCTTTCTCGCCAAAACGGACAAGTCGATTTGCTGGAATATGTTTTTGCCAAAGTTCAAAGGCCTCGTCATCATCTTTGTAAACTGTTACCCAGATTTTTTCAGGATTGAAGGCAAAGATATGCGTTGCGACATCCCAAGCATAGGCGATGGCTTCTTTTTTAAAGTAATCGCCGAAAGAGAAATTGCCGAGCATTTCAAAAAAAGTGAGGTGACGAGAAGTATGTCCTACATTATCGAGATCGTTATGCTTGCCGCCGACTCGAATACATTTTTGGGTCGTAGTAGCTCTTGTGTAATCGCGTTTGGATTTTCCTAAAAAAACATCCTTAAACTGATTCATGCCTGCGTTGATGAAAAGAAGGGTCGGATCATCATGCGGAATGACTGGAGATGAGGGAATGATTGCATGTCCCTGCGATTGAAAGTATTTCAAAAAAGCTCTGCGAATGTCTTGTGATAGCACGGCAATCCCTCAAAAAAATAGAACTTATCGTAACAACCTAGTCCTTAAATGTCTAAAGAAAATATAGAAAAATATAGGGAGTCAGATTTGGTAATAAATTAATTTTAGCTTGTGTTCTAATCTTAATTATATTAAGATTTTAATTAAAACAATTGTTTTATTTTGCAATTAAATACTATTATCATTTCGTCGTTCGGTAGCTCGGGTGAGGCTGAAAAATAGTATAGATAAAAAATGGAGTTATTTATGTCAGCAGTTAGTTCTCCGAACTCATCTTTTTCATGCAATCGCTCAGGAGGATCGGAAGAGTCGATACGCAGAATGAGACCTTCAACTCCATCGAATATACATTTACCTGTTTCAGAGAATAAGGATTTGTCATCGACTAGAAGAACTCCATTCCCGACAGGCAATGCTCTGCCGGTTTTTGCAGGTGTTTCTCGAGGATTGTCAGGGGATGTGGATTCGTCACCGACCGATTCAAGTCAAGCTCTTTTCGAGGCAATGTTGAATCAAGACTCATCGCAGGCGTCTGGAAAGTCAATCAGAGCTCCATCTTCAATATCTTCTCCTCAAGCAATGGCCACAACAGTACCTAGTCTGAACTTGATCATGGCTTCTCCTGCTGATTATCGGAGCTTATCAGACATGTTTCGTTCCTGGGCCTGGGGAATGGTGTTAAACGGTACAGAGTGTAATCGTGAACGATTAGACGAATACATATTTAGCATGGGCATGATGGACACAGGATTTTCTATCTGTTGTTCTTATCAGGCGTTCTTTTCTATAGATGAGAAAGGAATTCCTAAGGCAATTGCACAGGTAAAAGAGACAGAAAATGCTTTTGAAATTATGACCACAGTCATAGGTCCTAAATATATTGAAGATCAGAAAACCAAATTGGATTTATTGTCAGATTTGGAACGCATCGCGCAAGGAAGAGGAAAAAAGGAAATTAGAGCTTTCCCAACGCCTAGTCAGTATGAAATTTATCTAGAAAGAGGATTTGAAAGAGGTGAGAGCTATATTGTTATGGTTAAGAGCCTAAGACTGTAGGGCTTGCGCATTTGTATTGGTTTGGTTCTGTTTATTGTTGCTAGTTGTTTTTTTGGTATAAACTTAATTTATTATTATGATATAATATTATCAAAATATTATGTTAGATTATTCTTATTTTAAGAAAGTTATTGGCGAGTTTATTCATGAAGCGCGGAGCGTGAAAGCCTCTCAAAAATCGGTTTTTAAGCTGCTTTCAGGAAAGCACCAGGGGGCCCGTTAATGTCGCTTTCCACTGAATCAGTATTAGAACTGAGCCCTATTCTTTGCGAAAAGTACGAGGAAAAAGAGGACACTTTGTTTGTTGAAGATGGTCGAGCATCAAACATTAGTGCTCGAGTGCTAAAATCGCTTAGCCCTTCTTTATCTGCTGCTCGGTTGTGTTCTTTAAAAGAAACTGCAAGTCCCGTTTGCTTGTTAAAATATGAAGAGACGAATTTCCCTGCATTGAATGCGATTGTTTTGGTTTGGGAAAAACTTGCTCGATATAAACAAGATGATTCCGAAACAGTTGAAGAACTTCGACAATTTGAAGTGTTTTCTTCTGTATGTCATGATATCATTAAAAAATTGAATTTCGACAATTGTTCGAGTTGTCAGTTCTATTTGTGCACAGATTTTAGAAATAATCCGCAAGCGGTGATGATCTTAAAAGATCATGAACCTCAATCGATTGAACTGGTCTACATTCTAACAAATCCCAATAATCTCCGCTCTGCAGTGAATGAGAAAGAAAGTAATCGGGTCACAGGAGCCGGTTCTTTTTTGCTTTGTTGTGCTGAAGCAATAGCCAGAGCCAAAAAGAAGGTCTTCGTTAAATTAAGTTCTTTGGCTTCTGCTATTGATTTCTACAAAATGAATGGTTACACCCAGATTGGGGACTCTTCATATATGCAAAAGAGTGTTGCTTTCTAAAAAAGAGATTATCTGTTTATACTCGGCTAAAAATAGAGTATAGGCCCATGGACAATAATCAGAAGAAAATCTTAAGCAAAATCGCAATGACCATTCGTGGTCTTTCAATGGATGCAGTGCAAAAAGCCAATTCTGGACATCCCGGTATGCCAATGGGATGTGCAGAATTGGGAGCCTATTTATACGGATCTTTATTGCGCCATAATCCGAAAAACTCAAAATGGATGAATCGTGATCGCTTAGTACTTTCTGCGGGACATGGCTCAATGTGGCTTTATTCTTGCTTGCATTTGTCTGGGTTCAAATTGTCAATCGATGAAATTCAGCGATTCCGTCAGCTCCATTCACATACGCCTGGACATCCTGAGTTTGGTTTAACAGATGGCGTCGAGGCAACGACAGGACCTCTTGGTCAAGGGGTTGGAAATGCTGTTGGAATGGCTTTGGGGATGAAGTTGCTTGCAGCGAAGTTCAATCAAAAAGATTTTCCGATTTTTAATAACAAAGTGTATTGCTTGGCTGGCGACGGTTGCTTAATGGAAGGGATTTCTTCAGAAGCTTCTTCTTTCGCAGGTCACTTAAATTTGAATAATCTTGTATTGCTTTACGACTCAAATCATATTTGTTTGGACGGACCTACGTTAGAGTGCTTTACCGAAGATACAAAAGCTCGTTATCAGGCATATGGTTGGGAAGTTTTTGAGATCAATGGATATAACTTTGATGAAATGGAACGAGTTCTTGGCGGACTTCAAAAAAAGCAAGATAAGCCGGCTCTTGTCATTGTTCATACGATCATTGGAAAAGGGTCCCCAAATAAAGAGGGCACCTCAAAAGTACACGGATCTCCTCTCGGGAAAGAGGAGGTGGCTGCAACGAAAGCTGCTCTTGGAATGTCACCCGAAGATTTTTATGTACCTCTAGAAGTGCGAAAGTATTTTGAGGATCGATTGCCCCAAGATGCGCAACTAGAAACTTCTTGGAATGAGATGTTTAAAAAATGGGCAAATACTTATCCCGATCTTGCAAAAGATTATGAGAAAATGAAGAGTTATTATTTGCCGCCTGATTTAGAAGAAAAATTAAAAGGTATCGAAATTAAGGCGCCAATTGCTGGAAGAGCTGCTTCTCAAGAGGTATTGAAAACCCTTGGAAAACTCTTGCCTCAATTATTGGGTGGATCGGCAGATTTATCTGTATCCGATTTAACGATGATGAAAGATTATTCGGTTGTAGCTCCGAATGATTTTCATGGACGAAACATCAAATTTGGCGTGCGTGAGTTTGCGATGGGAACGATTTGCAATGGGCTTTCTCTTTGCGGAATGTTCCAACCTTATTGCGGAACTTTCTTTACTTTTTCAGATTACATGCGCAATTCGATTCGTCTCGCTGCGCTCTCACCGTATCACGTGATTTATCAATTTACACATGATTCCATTTTCCTTGGTGAAGATGGTCCAACGCATCAATCTATTGAACAATTGTCATCTCTGCGTGCAATGCCTCATTTACATTTGATTCGCCCGGGTGATTCTCATGAAGTGCGCATGGCATGGCTTGCTGCGCTTCAATATAAAGGCCCCACTGCCATTGTGTTATCCCGTCAGAATTTGCCAGATTTAGCAGAGACATTCGTTCCTTATAAAGAGGGCATGGCTCGTGGCGCTTATATCATTAAAAAAGAGAAGAAAAAACCAGACTTTACATTGTTCTCAACAGGTTCTGAGCTCCATTTAGCAATGGAAGTCGCAGCTGTTTTAGAGAAAAAGGGGAAGGATGTTAGAGTCGTGTCTATGCCATGCTGGGCGCTTTTTGATCAACAAGATGAAGCATATAAGAAACGTATTCTCGGTGGAGATATTGGCAAACGAGTCGCGATCGAGGCTGGAACTGAGCTTGGTTGGCACAAGTATATCGGAATCGATGGAATTGCGATTTGCATGAAAGGATTTGGTTTGTCAGCCCCAGCCCCAGAACTTGCCGTTGAATTTGGCTTCACATCTGAGGCGATCGTCAAAAGATTAGAGTCTCTTTAATCTCTCATTCAAATAGTTAAGCATGGTTGGGTCTGTCTTAGCCAACCATGCTTGCACAGGCGATAACGAATCACGCATTGCTTTTTGGTAATTGCAATCGGGATCTCTTCGAAAATCGCCTATATCAATCTGATAGGTCTTCCCATTTTCGAAGCCATAATTTGGCAAAAAATGAGGATCCCGATTGATGATTCCCATCTTAGATCTGTTTGCAACCAGTTCAATAAAAGTATCGAGAAGCTGCTTTTTTTCTTGGCACTTTGAATTTTGAAAAACTGTGGACCAAAGCGGGCGTTTATACTGAAGAATGAACAGGGTGTTATCAAGAGGGATTTGGTGCCGAATGCCTAATGAATCGAAAATCGCGATTTTCTGTTTGCTTTTACTTTTGCCTAGGTGAAGCGCAATGGTTCCTGTCTGTTCTTTTAGCTCTTCATTTGCAATCCGAAAACTTTCAAAAACAAGCTGTTTTTTCTGTGCGATTTTCTCCTTTCGATTCTTGTAAGTACGAGGAAACATCTGCGTCCAGAAGGGAACTTTAAATTTATCGGTGCGAATGCATTTGAGAACATACTTCCCATCTTCACTTGCAAATGCAAAACATTGTCTTCCTCTTCCTAAATAATGAAAGGGTTGCTGAAGAATCTTGTGTGTTTCTTCATCGATGAATCCGAAATCACTTGAAGAATCTGACTGCAATCGTCGCAAACTAAAACCATCGCGAAAAAAATATAGGCTTTGTCCGATGAGCAATGAGAACATGCAAACAAAAGATAAAAGGAGTAGTTTTTTCACTTTACTCACCCGTAGACCCTTCAGGTTATTTAGGATAGTCATTGAATCGACTTTTGTCTATACTATTTACTTAACTTAGTTACGATCGTCAATTGTTGGCAGCTTTCCATCAGCGATCAAATATGATTTAAACGACTATACTATGTGTGGCTTTACTGGCTGGGTCGATACGGATCCACAAACAATCAATGTGTTAGAAAAAATGACACAGACGCTTCATGCGCGTGGGCCTGATAGCTCTGGGTTTTTTTATCATGGCAAAATAGGTCTTGGTCATCGTCGTCTAAAAATTGTGGATTTGGAGGGGAGTCTGCAGCCAATGATCAGCGAAGATGGGCGCTACGTTTTGGCATACAATGGAGAGTTGTATAATTTTCGCGAACTGAAAGAGGAATTGAAAGCTCTCGGAAGAATTTTTCAGACTTCTGGTGATACAGAGGTGGTGCTTCAATCGTTGATTGTTTGGGGCGAAGATGCTCTTCAGAGATTTGTCGGAATGTTTGCTTTTGCATTTTGGGATAAAAGCACAGAAACGTTGCTCCTTGCGCGCGATCAATTGGGTGTAAAGCCTCTATATGTTTTTCGCGATGATCAAAGAATTGTTTTTGGTTCAGAAATTAAAGCGCTATTAGAACATCCCACTTGCTCTCGAGAAATCAATCCGAATGCGATTGGTCTATATCTTGAATGCCAATATATTCCGAGTCCAGAGACAATTTATCAAAAAATCAAAAAAGTGCCTGCAGGACATGTCTTAAGCTATAAAAATGGATTTTTAGACTATCGATGTTATTGGACCCCTTCTTATCAGCCAAAAGTTCAAGAAGAAAATGTGGAAGAGCTACTTCGTGCGTCTGTTCGTTCCATGATGATTGCGGATGTTCCGATTGGCGCGTTTGTCAGCGGTGGGATCGATTCCTCTTTGATTGCAGCATTGATGCAACAAGAAAGCAATCGTCCCATTGAGATGTTTTCGATTGCGTTAAATCATGGTCATGGCGAACAGCAACATGCAAAAACAGTTGCAGAGCATCTAGGAGCTAAATTTCATCCCTTTGTGGTCGGTGCATCCGATGTAATGGAAACATTCAAACAGAGTTTTGACGAGCCTTTTGCTGATCAAGCATTGTTACCCACTTTGATTCTTTCTCAAATGACGCGAAACCATGTGAAGGTTGTCTTGACAGGAGAAGGGGCGGATGAGATTTTCGCAGGTTATAGCAATTATGCGAAACGGCTCAGAGATCTCTCTTTAGCAAATCGCCTTCACCGAACTCCTCTTCGCCATTTTTATCCCTTCATGCCTGCAAAATTGCGAAAAAGTAGGCTAATGTATGCGGCTGCTCGTCCTCTTTCGCGAAGATATTCAGGGGTTCCTAAGATTTTTTGCAGAGAGACATATCCAGACATCCTTACGCGCGATTTCCTGGCAGCGCAAGAAAATTCATTAGAGCAAATCGCTGAAAGGCATTTCTTTGAGTGTGATTCAGAGGAGTATTTAGACAAGATGTTGCATATTGATACGCGCCTTTGGTTAGCTGATGATTTATTAACAAAAGTGGATCGTGCAACGATGGCCTATTCGATTGAGGCGCGCGTTCCTTATCTCGACCATCGCCTGGTAGAATTGGCATGCAAACTTCCGATCCATCTGAAAATGCAAGGAATGAACGGGAAAGTCATACTGAAGAAAATTGCAGAGAAGTATCTCCCTGCAGAGATTGTCCATCGTCCAAAATGGGGATTTGTAATGCCTCTTGGGGATTGGTTGAATCGAGAATTAAAACATCTCGTTTGTGAGGCTTTATCGAGTCTTGAGGACAGAAATATTTTTAATAGAAAGCTGCTTCAGCAATTGCGCAAGCATCCCAAAAAATCTGACGCGATGCGTATTTACTCACTTCTCGCATTGGAGCTTTGGTTCCAAAATCACATCGACTATCGATTTTAATTCGCGCCCATGTTTCAATGGTTTGCATGAAAATTTTTTTTATAATGCTTTTGTTTGTCTGCTCTTGTTACTCGCAAAATGTGACATTGTCAAGTAACGGATCTTTAACTCTATTCCCAATTCAGCCTGGTGCAAGAGGGGCAGATATCATCAACATGTTTAATACGCTCAATAGTGCCCCATTGAAATTGCCACAATCTCAAATTGCAATACAAACGACGAGAAATGGTTTAATCACGAATGTTCAATTCATTACGCCAATGGCAAATTTAACGATTTTAGTCGTAGGATATTGGCTTCCCAATGATTCGCCACCTCCAAATGGAGTTGGCGGTAGACTCAATTCGCCGAATCGATTTGGTTATGTCGCTTTGCCTGTAGAACAAATCGTTGAAGTGATCTATTCGCCGATCATCATGTCCTCTTCCTTTACTTTTACTTCGTATGCATTAGGAGGCACTTTGCCGATCTTTTCTGTAGATATGGCGCAAAGATCTGCAGACATTATTCAAGCAGTGACTCTGTTAAATCATCCACCGATTGCAAACCAAAGTACGTTCGTTGCATATCCTCCTGTCAGTTTACAAACAACTGTGAATGGCCCCTTTTACGGTGAAACATCGCCGTCTAATCAAGTGATTGTGAATGGAATTATTTCAAGAATTGTCTCAATTACACCTGCAACACCAGGGAGTACGCTTTTGTTAGTGAAATTTAAGCCGTTAAAGGCAAATAATATTCATCTTGCTTCAGGAGAAATAGCGACAGTCGTGATTGCTCCCGATCAAGTCAGTGGCATTATGTTTATACAACAATGAAAACAGGTTCAACAATCAGTGCAACTCTATTTATCGCCGGTTGCTGTATCGGAGCCGGGATGCTTGGTCTTCCTGTTGTCAGCGCTCAGGCAGGATTGATTCCGACGACCCTTGCAATGATCATCACATACTTTTTTGCAACAACGACGGGCTTACTGTTAGTCGAGGCGACTCTTTGGTTTGAAAACAAAGTGCATCTTATCTCACTATGCAAGTTTGCTCTAGGGAAGATCGGAAAATGGATTGCATGGACGTTTTTTCTTTTTCTCTTTTACTGTCTATTTGTAGCCTATATTGAAGGAGGGGGGCAGCTATTTACAAATCTTCTTTCGGCTCTTTTTTCTCAAACATTTCCCCGAGAAGTAGGGATATTTGTTTGCGTTCTGCTTGTCGGTAGCATTGTATACATGGGAACAAGACCTGTTGGCTATCTCAGTAGAATCTTTTTGATTGCTTTATCTATTTCTTACAGCGCGCTGATGATGTTCGGCATTCCACACATTGAAGCCACTCAACTCCTTCATACAAATTGGAAAGCTGCACTTGCGACAATCCCAATTCTTTTTATTTGCTTTGGTTATCAAAATTTAGTACCCACGATCATTTACTACGTATCGAAAAATGTGCGCTCAATCAGACGAGCGATTTATATTGGGACATTGATTCCTTTTGTGATCTATTCGCTTTGGAATTTTGTGATTCTAGGCATTCTACCAGATATGGATGTGACGAAAATTGTGAATCAGGGGGACATGGTGACAGGACTTCTACAAAAAGCCTCTGAATCTCAATCTGTGCTCTTTTTTGCAAATGCTTTTTCCTTTTTTGCGATCTTAACACCGTTCATGGCCTCCGCTCTTGCCTTTGTAGATTTTTTTAAAGATGGTCTAAAAAAAGTGCCACTTTTTCAGTATGATCCTTTCGTTTTTGCCGCAGTACTTATTCCCCCGACACTGTTTACGCTTTTCAAACCGAATTTATTTCTATCGGCGCTTGGATTTGCAGGCGGTTTCATTGATGCAGTGCTTTTCGGAATCTTGCCTGTATTGATTGTATGGGTTGGCCGCTATGTGAAAAAAATGGAAGGCCCTTATCAAGTTGCCGGAGGAAAGCCGACTCTCATGATTGTCTTTCTTTTCTCATTCGCAGTTTTGGTGTATCGACTTTCCGGGATGATCTAGGAAACGTTACTTTAATGAGGCAGTTGCAACTGCCTCAAACGACTACAGAATTAATTCGGCCTTACGATTGGATGTAGCTCGTTTTTCAAACGATCGCCATATACATAGCCAAGATTTCTCGTCTGAACAGTAAAAGGATCGTTTTGGTTCTCAACGAGCACACCATTTTCTTTCGCAAAGACGACAAGATATGCATCAGGGGGAATGCGAGAGGAAAGTGAGGATGGCTCAAACACATCGAGAATGGTTTCGCTATTGTTTGATGAGAAGACAAAAATACACGCCAGATTCTGAAAGCAAAATAGATTTTTCATTGGACAGGACAAAGGAGGGGAATCAAACCATTGATCACAGGCAAGGTGAAGTGCATTGCTTTTTGTGAGTTCGAGTGCGATTGGCCCAAGCTGTTGCAGGATGATTTTTTTTAAAAACGGTTCTTTCCGAAAGAGATCTCTTGGATTTTTTTTGATGAGATTGGTAATTTTTTGAAAATCTAAAGGAAAATTTTCAAACCGTACATGTCCTTGGCGACGATAGTACATGAGCTGCTGAGATGTGAGAACAGTTTTCATAGATAAAGATCATACCTTCTTCCTTTCAAAAGAACAAGTTTGTAAAATTGTTTTCATGCATGAGTTAGAGACAATACGTAAAAATATTTATATCATCGAAGAAAGAATCGGGTATGCCTTTGAAAATAAGGAACTTCTGGTTCTTTCCTTGATCCACCGATCCTTTGTGAATGAGCATAAAAATCAAGTCCAATCCCACAATGAGCGTTTAGAGTTCTTGGGAGATTCTGTCCTTGGCTTAATTACAGCAGACTTTTTGTATCATAGGCTCCCTACTTTTCCGGAAGGGCCTCTATCGCAATTTCGTTCTCGCCTTGTGGATTCTGCAGCTTGCGCATTTTACCTGCAAAAATTAAATCTTCAGCAATTCATTTTGCTTGGAAGGGGGGAGGCATTAAGTGATGGAAAAGCAAAAATTTCGATTTTAGCAGATGTTTTTGAGGCCTTAATCGGAGCTATTTTTATTGATGGTGGCTTAAATGTGGCAAAATCATTTCTTCTCTGTCATTTTACATCTGATATGGAAGCTGTGATTGGTTCTCCATCCCGCAATTACAAAGCAGAGCTTCAAGACTTTTCGCAAAAAAAATACCAAAAAGCACCTACATATAAAATTGTTCAAGAGACGGGACCTGATCATGCAAAGATTTTTCATTGTGTGGTAATGGTTGCCGATAAAGAGGTAGGGGTGGGACTTGGAGAATCAAAAAAACAGGCAGAACAGCAGGCGGCCTTTGACGCGCTTTCAAAAAATCAGAATTTATGAAAACAAAAATAGCTTGGGTTTGTCGCGATTGTGGTCATTCACAAATGAAGTGGACAGGAAGTTGCGGCGGTTGTCAAAACTGGAGCACGCTTGTCGAAGAGGTTCAGCTTGAAGAAAAAAAACAACGCTTTGTCGCAAAAAAAGCTGTTAGCTCTAAACCTGTACGCATTTGCGATGTAGAAATTGGCGCTTTTTCTCGGATTCATACAAAAATCGGCGAATTAGATCGTCTGTTTGGTGGAGGAATTGTGACGGGCTCCCTCATTTTGATTGGAGGAGAACCAGGTGTTGGAAAATCGACCCTTCTTTTGCAAATGGCCAGTGCGCTTTGTTCACAAGGACTGAAAGTTCTCTACATTTGTGGAGAAGAATCGGCAGAACAAACATCGCTGAGGGCTAAACGACTTGGAGTTGATCATCCCAATTTGTATTTGTTGAACGAAACAATGTTTGGAGCTATCCGCGCCCATATTGAACAATTGCAACCTGACGTCGCGATTGTCGATTCTGTACAAATCATGTACAAAGATGAAATTCCTTCCGCTCCTGGGTCGGTTGTTCAAGTGCGTGAAATTGCGAGCGAATTTATGCACTTAGCCAAAGGTCATGGCATTACTACTTTTCTCATTGGTCATGTGACAAAATCGGGAGAACTCGCAGGCCCTCGTGTTTTAGAGCATCTTGTAGATACAGTTCTTGATTTTGAAGGGGATCGACAAAATGGATACCGACTTCTTCGATCGATTAAAAATCGCTTTGGAGCAACAGACGAAATTTCAATTTTCCAAATGAAAGAAACGGGCCTCGTTGAAGTTCCAAATCCTTCCCATGTATTCTTAGCTGAAAGAGTCAAAGAAATCCCAGGCTCTGCAATTGTTCCAGGTCTGGAAGGAGCTCGTTCATTTCTTTTAGAAATTCAAGCGCTTGTTACAAAAACTGTTTTCCCAACGCCTTCTCGACGCTGTGCAGGTCTTGATCAAAATAGACTCGCACTCTTACTCGCAGTATTAGAAAAACGAGTCGGCTACCAATTGCATCATTGTGATGTCTTTGTTGCATTAGCCGGCGGTCTGAAAATTGTTGAGCCAGCACTTGATCTAGGAATCCTTCTTGCGATTGCCTCTTCATATGCCAATCGCGCTCTTCCTTCTGATCTGATCGTTCTAGGTGAAGTGGGACTTGGCGGAGAAGTACGTCCTGTGAGCCGCGTCGAAACGCGCTTGAAAGAAGCAATTCACATGGGATTTAAGAAATGTATCCTTTCGAAAAGGAATTTGTTGGGAATTGCGCCCTCGATCTTAGAGAAGATTCAGTTGATTGAAGTGGAATTGGTCGATCAAGCGATCCGCGCAGTTGGGATTTAAAATTCCCCCTTCTATTTGTAGTATAGAAATTTCTTGAAAAGAATAGACTTTTTTCTAGCATAGTGTTATCAAAATGAGTGTTTTACTCAACACATAGGAAGTTATGCGCATCAGAATTGTTTTACTGCTACTCGTTATTCATGTCGGTATGTTTAGTGTGGAAAAATCTCAGGAGTTGATTGCGCAATGTTGTCTTTCGAAAGAGATGCCTTGCTGTTATCCAGAGGGATATCATGTCCCGGCAGCCATTCACACGGAATGTTCTTGGAATATGTTTGCAGATGCTTCCTTTATTTATTGGTATGCGAAAGAAAGTGGTTTGAGTTTAGCAGAAAGTTCTGTGTTTTCAACCGGTGCAAATTTGTTGCCTGTGAATGGAAGATTGTTGCAGCAATCTTTTGAGTATCACCCTGGGTTTAAAGTGGGTCTGGGAACAGTTTATGATCAGACTTGGGTGATTCATGCGGAGTATGTCCGATTGAGTGGAAGCACTCATATTGATCGCGAGGCTCCTGAGAATCGCTCTTCCATTCCAGGGTTTGGCGTATGGAGCGTTGAAGACTGGTTTCAACAAACGTCCAATGGTCAATCTTTGACAGGATCCTCTGTTGGGTCTAAGTGGGAATTTGATTTCAATTTGATCGATCTTGCGTGTAGCTATCCGTATTATTTGGCAAAAGATTTAACAGTGACGCCCATTTCCGGACTAAGAGCAATCATCTTGAATCAACATGTCGATGTGTCGTTGACTGAAACAGCGGCGACTGTCGGAGGAATGCCGAATTTGTTGGTCGATCAACCGATTCATTCTCGCAATCACTCTAAAGCATGGGGAATTGGTCCGAGGATTGGATGTATGGCTGCACACAATATATGGTGTGATTTGCGTGCAATTATTCAAAGTTCTGCGAGTTTGTTGTGGATGGATTTTACGACCTTAAAACATTCTGAAGATCGTTTTTCTCTAGGCGTTCCAACGGGTCCATTTACTGTTGAACAAGATGGAGATCATCAGCTGAGACCTAATTTTGAAATTGGCCTTGGGCTTGGTTGGGGGGCCTATAGCTGTGAGAAGAGGATTCATTGGGATGTCGCAGCAACGTATGATTTTTCCTACTTTTGGGGACAAAATGCCATTCGTCAAATGTTAGATACATATTGGGTTGGAATGGGAGGCTATGGCGGCGATCTCTATTTCCATGGACTCACACTCACAGCCAAATTGGATTTCTAATATGAGAAAACTGTTTTGTTTTGTGCTCTTTTTTCAGTGTTTGAGTGCTGCAAATTTTATCAATCCCCATGTTGGAAGGATGAAGCCTGCGGACCCTTTCCCAAGACCCATTTTATATCGAAATGGGATGACCTCAAGACTCCAATGGGATTCGAATTTTGGTTATTGTGGAGAGGTTTCGTTAATTAGCGCTGGAATGCAATTTGGACAGTATTGTTCTCAATTTACGGCTCGAGAGTTGAGCAATAGCCCTCCATCTTCCCAATGCGATCCAACAAGTCAACTTCTTTTAGGGCCGATTGGAAATCCATGTATTACCTTTGGAAATGGAGCAGAGCTTGCTGCATGCCAAATGAATTTGACTTTCAATGAGATCGCGATTTCTCCGATTGGTGGAAGTGGCCTGATTGCAGGGACCACACAAGATTTTCTTGTTTGGATAAAGCAGCAAGTTGCTCAAGGATTCCCAACATTTATTGGTGCCTACTTGAACTATCATTTCTTTTTTAACTGCGTTGCTCCGTCCATTTCTTGTGACTGTTCGAATGGATTGGTTCCTTGTACGTGCGATTCTTTTCCTTGTCCTGAGTGTTTAGAGTGCTGTGATCCGCAATATGATCATATTGTGAGTGTCACTGCGATTGGATCCAATCACACAGATACAACCAATTTTTATGCGGATGATGTGATTTACATAGATGATCATGGAATTTGGGGCTATCCCACAAATCCCTCCTGCTATCAATCAAATGGGAATCCAACAACACCTCCCTATATCTTTTCCTTCCCTTTTGGGTCCTTTATGGCTAGCCGCGAGCAGGCCAATAGCAAGACTTGCAATCTCTATTCCGTTTATGATAGCGCAACTGCGCCTACGAGTAGTTGTGCAAATTATGGATTTGCAATCACGGGAGTGATCGACAATTCAGCAGGTGGACCTTTCGTGCAAAAGATCAAACTCACTACAATCGGTGCAGAAGGATATCCAACCAATGCTGAAATTCCGAATATTTGCGACGGAGGGGATCTGGATATTCCATGTAATTGTGCAAAACCCCAAAAGCTCCCCTTTCAATATACACCGGTTGCTTTAAGAGTTCTCGTATATGACCTGACTCCGGGTACTTATAATCTGTATCAGTACAATGATTTTGACTCGGTTCCAACACAAGATTTTAATAGCTCAGGTGGTTGGGTAGATACATGGCAGTTTACAATTCCTCCAGATCAATCGACGTTTGAAATCGTGGTGGATCTACCGCCGGATCCTGCAAGTGATACGCGCGTTTTTCGCTGTGTACCTATCAGTATCGACTAGTTTGGATTGATTGTTTCTGCTATTGGTATGACATTTTTTAAGAAAGGTGAATTATGGAACAAACGAGCTATCAGTTACCCGAACTTCCTTATGATTTCAATGCACTAGAGCCTGTCATTTCTGCGGAAATTATGGAGCTTCATTATACGAAGCATCATAAGGCTTATGTGACCAATCTGAATACAGCGCTGGAAAAATACCACGATGCAGAAACGAAGAACGATGTAAGTCAAATGATTACTTTACAGGCTGCCATTAAATTCAATGGAGGAGGCCATATCAATCATAGTATTTTTTGGACCATTTTGACTTCCCCCTCTAAAGCACAGGAAGGGCCTAAAGGAGATTTAGCGAAAATCATCGAGCGCGATTTTGGGTCCTTTGACCAATTTAAGGAAAAACTCAGCAATGCAGCTGTGGGAGTTCAAGGGTCAGGTTGGGGCTGGCTTGGATACAATAAAGGACAAAAGCGCCTTGAGATTGCGACGTGTGCGAATCAAGATCCCCTCAGCGCGCAGGGCCTTGTGCCGCTGCTTGGAATTGATGTTTGGGAACATGCTTACTATCTTCAGTATAAGAACGTGCGCGCTGACTATGTAAAAAATATTTGGAAAATTATTAATTGGCAGCAAGTTGAGCATAGATTGGCTTCCAATTAAGAGGATTCCCTGATATAATCTAACGCAATGGGTTTCTTCTCAAAAGCAAAACCAAATATTAAAATCCAAACTGTTAAAAAAGATGGATTTAGTGGCTGGGTGAAATGCTCGGGATGTTCTGAGCTCGTCCACGCAACCGAACTAGGTGCAAACAATAACTGTTGCCCGAAGTGCGGATTCCACTATCGTCTTTCCTGGAAACAGAGAGTTGATCTTCTCATTGATGATCAGACATTTGAAGAATTGTTTACGCATATTAAGCCAGTTGATTCGTTAGAGTTTGTTGATACTGAAAGCTATGCGGCAAGACTTGCGGCAGCTCAGCAAAAAACAAAACGAGACGATGCGATTTGTACAGGCACCGGCCTTTTGAATGGTCATAAGGTCGCTTTAGGCGTTCTCGATTTTTCTTTCATGGGCGGATCGATGGGGTCTGTGGTCGGAGAGCGCTTGACTCTCTTGATCGAGCACGCTCTACAGAAAAAAATTCCTTTAATTATTGTCTCTGCTTCAGGCGGAGCTCGCATGCAGGAATCTGTTTTATCTCTCATGCAAATGGCGAAAACATCAGCCGCTTTATCGAAGTTGCATGAAGCAAAAATTCCTTATCTTTCTGTGTTAACAAATCCAACAACGGGTGGGGTCACTGCCTCTTTTGCAACTCTTGGCGATATCATTCTTGCAGAGCCTGATGCTTTGATTGCTTTTGCAGGTCCTCGTGTCGTTGAGCAGACAATTGGTCAGAAATTGCCTCCAAAAGCGCAAAAATCTGAATTTTTACTCGAAAAAGGAATGGTTGACTGTGTTGTGAAGCGCTCTGAATTAAAGAGCAAGCTGGCTGCCTTTATCGATTTTTTTTCAATGAATCAACGTTTTAATAAAAAAGATCTTGGACAAAAAATTCCGCACCGTTTAAAAGAACTGTTAAAGTTAGCGGAAGAATCTGCGTGTTTGAAAAAATAACCTTACCTGTCCTTGTTGAAGATCCAGAATTGATCCCAACGTATGCAACCGAATCCTCTTCAGGATGTGACGCGCGTGCAGCTGTTCATGAACATGTGACAATCATGCCAGGAGAGTCTGCAATTATACCCACAGGACTTCGTGTAGAAATTCCTGCAGGATATGAAATTCAAGTAAGACCGAGAAGTGGTTTTGCAGCAAAACATCAGATCACCGTCTTAAATACTCCAGGAACAATCGATGCAGATTATCGAGGAGAAATTTCCGTGATTCTCATCAATCATGGGAAAAAGCCGTTTATTGTTGAGCCAAAAATGCGTATTGCACAACTGGTATTGGCTCCTGTAGTTCAGGCGGAATTCATACAAAAAGAACTTTTGGCTGTGACTTGCCGAGGTGAAGGAAAATTTGGCCACACAGGCGCGAAATAATCCATTAGCTTCGTTTTTTCGACCGCTGAAAAAAAAGGGCATCATGAGAATTTCTGATTATCTCGATTCTCAACTGATTACTTTTTTGACTCAAGAAGTGCGGGATGTTGCAATTGATGCTCTCATCGACCTTCTGGATACAAAAGGATATTTAGTTGAAAAGCAAGCTTTTCGCGACGCTATTCTGTACCGTGAAAGTCTTGTTTCTACAGGAATCGGTATGGGCATTGCGATTCCTCATGCAAAAATGAAGAATATTGACAAGTTTTTCATCGCAGTTGGAATTCAGCAATACAAAGGGATTGAATGGAATGCCTTAGATAAGGCTCCCGTGCGCATTATTTTTATGATAGGCGGCCCAGAAGGAAAACAAACGGAATATCTTCAAATATTATCAATGCTGACTTCCGCCATTCGAGATGCCGAGTTAAGAAAGAAGCTTTTAAAAGCGAAAACAGCCCAAGAAGTCTTCGAACTCTTTTCAGATTGAAGATAAAAAACTATATTCCTTTTTTTAATACTTTGTTATGTTCGTGAAAAACAAGGAAAATATATGGATTTGAAACTTCGAGACGTTGCGGAATTATTAAATGTTTCTGAGACCACTGTGCGCCGATGGGTAGACAATGATCGAATTCCATATTATCGTTTGAACCAAGAAACTCGTTTTAGTCGTCAAGAGATTGAAAATTGGGTGTTGAGCGCAAAAGAAGATGGGTTTACAGATGAAGAAAGTTTGGGAACGCAACATTTTGGACTTTACCGCGCAATTCATAAAGGATCTGTCTACAAAGACATTCCAGGTGATACCAAAGAAGAAGTCATTCGAAATGCAGTCGATCTCATTGCCGCCGATATCAATCTCGATGCAGAGGTGATCACGGAACTACTCCTTGATCGTGAAAAGTTGATGCCAACCGCCCTTTCGAATGGCGTTGCGGTTCCTCATACTCGCGATTTTCTCATTCCAGAATCGTTTGATGTGGTTGCAGTCGTATTCCCCAAAAAACCAATTGAATTTGGCGCGCTCGACAATCAAAAAGTAGATGTTCTGTTTTTCCTATTTGCATGCGACGATAAAAGACATCTACATTTGCTCGCAAAACTTGCACATCTTAGCCGGAATGCGGAAAACATCGCTTATCTACACTCGCACCCATCCAAACAAAATCTCTTAGAATATGTGAAAGATTGGGAAGGCAGCCTCAATAAAGGTTTAACCAACAAAATTTGAAAGCAAAGCTGACGCGGTCAAACGCATGCGAAATTCGGGATTAGAACTAGTTATCATTCATACGGAAACACCGTGTCAACAAATCAAGCATAATCCCAAACAACCTCAAAAATCGGTTTTTAAGCTGCGCGAAAGCTGCCGAATTTCAACGATCGCAAGTGCCTTAATATATTAGAGGATTTAGGAAATTTCCTTGAATAAATCTTCCAATACAACCTGATTAGTTACGATTTCTTCAGAGTACATTGTTGGATGCAGTCCAAAAGGGGTAATCATCGCAAGAAAAAGCTGTTTTTTTGTTCTCGTTTGTTTTCGAAATATTTCCATTTTATTTAAGAGAGCTTGCGCGCAAGATTTATCAATCAAAAAAGGAGAATCAGAGCATTTGATTTCACAGATTGTAATCGATCCGTCAGGACGATCAAAAAGTAGATCTATTTGAGCCCCTTCGCTATCAGTCTTCATGCGGGGTTTGTAGCGCCATGTACCTGCAATTGATCCAGGATCCAATTTTAAAGCGATACGAATTTGATCGATGTGTTTATAGCATATCGATTCAAATGCGAGACCGGACCAGCTTTTCCAAGAAGGGCGCTGAGATAAAGCATTCCAAAAACCTTGATTTTCTGCTTTTTTAGCGATTGTTTTCATATTAGGAGCGATCCATTGCAGATAGAAAAGACTATATTCATCATCAATTACGTAATATATCCCTTTGTCTTTATGCCCATAAGGCACAAGGCTTGTGATAAATCCTGCTTCTTCCAATTGAGAAAACCGATAGACAGTATTGCCTCCTGGAGGGAGCTTGGCTTGAACGATTAGCTCGGATTGGCCAATGCCATATCGATGCCGAGCAATTACTTTGATAATATCTGTATAAAGTTTTGGATCTTCAAAAAGAGATGAAAAAAGTCGTCCAAATTCTTTGACAAGAGCTCCATTATTTTGAAAACAGATTTCATCTATACATTGATGGGCAGAAAGTCCTTTACGTATAAAAGACCAATAAAGGGGAACGCCTCCAAAAGCTGTGTAGAGATCTAGGATTTGTTTGTTTTCAAGATGGATATGTTGCGCAGCTAAAAATTGTTTTGTTTCGTTGAGTGAAAAGGGTTTCAATTGTATAGTTCGTGTGACTCTATTGTGAAGTCCTCCTCGATCATTAATAATGTGTTCAATAATCCATGAAGTGGCAGATCCGCAAACTATCAGTTTAATTCGATCATCAAAAACCCAATAGCGGTTCCAGTATAATTCAAGAGCTTTTAATAATCCTGAGCGGGGCGTTGCCATCCAAGGTAATTCATCAAAAAACAAAACGACTTTTTTATTTTTTGGAATTTGCGCAATAGCTTGTGTAAGATCAGAAAAGGCATCTCTCCATCGTTTTCTTGGTACAATTGCAGCGCCTTGATAAAATATAGAGCCAATTTGTTTTGCAAATTCCTCCAACTGCTCTTGTAAGGACCCTTTTTGAATGCCGGTAACATGGAAAAATGGAAGGGTGGTTGAATCTGCGAATTTTTTGACTAGATAGGTTTTCCCGACTCTACGACGCCCATAAATGGCAACAAATTCCGCCTTAGTGGATTGGATAATCCCCTTTAAAATCCCAAGTTCTTTTTCGCGACCAACGATCTTATTTACTGAAGGAGGGGATAGATGAAACTCGTTTTTCATAACATTTTTCGATTATTAACCATTGAAAATGAATAGCTTATTTGTTTTTTGTGTGAAGTGCCGCTTTTACGAATCACAAAAATAGCAGCTCAACACGCTATCTATGTTTAACCTGCCACTTATAGATTTAACATAATTGGCAGATTAAAGCAAGATTACTGTTTCATCTGCCATATATGGGTGTTTTGGGTAACTATAGAGGGAATTGCAAAAAACTATTATTAAAGTGGGTTAGAAATAATAGAGATTATTTTATTAGAATGTTTATTATATAGTTTTTTTTCATACTTAACTGTAAATAATGCTTATTTGGTACAATAGAAGTAATAAATCACAGGAAGGAATAAAATGAATAGATTTCCAATATTTTCTTCACGCTTTTCGGCTGTGTTGAAAAAAAATAAGTTGATGAGAAAACGTAATTGTTTTTGCATCAAAAAATTAGGAAGAAATTCCTCTCATCTTGTTTAAAAGGACACATTTTAGTCGATTCTCTGCAACAAGATATCAATTATTTTTCACGAGTGGTATAATTTTTCTGCTTAGAGGGGAAATCTTCCAGAATCTCTTTGGCTTTTTCTATGTCTTTTTCAGATATGTAAAGCTGAGTTCCCTGTACAGTTCTAAGATGAGGGAGCATACCTCCAGCATCATTTGTTCTTATCTCACAATGGATACCATAACTTGCTAATTTTGATTGAGCAAGCGTCGCTTCAAAAACATCCTGAGTATTTAAAATACAAATCTCCATATGCCAATCAATTGGGTAAAAAATATCCGAGCAACTATTATTTGAATTTACAAGGTTTAATTCAATAAAAATCTCGAACTAGTCTTGTTCGGTGCGGATCGTTATCTCACTCAGAATGATGGGCGTAATTAGCAAGACTATAACAGCGAGCGCTTTGAAAGCATATAGAGCTAATTCCGTATCGAAAGAATTAGAAGTAGATTCTTTTTTGCCCTCCTGTTCGACTGTTATTTCTCTATTTAAACCTTTGACAGGATCGATGTGTTTTGATTGTTCAGGCGAATTGAATCTCTCTATTGCATGAACTGCATTTTGTTGAGAAGCTTCATGTTGATTAGAATGACTGCAACTTTTTAGAGAGTTGATATGATCTCGAGCGATTTCAGAAATTTGCTCTGAGACATAAAAATCCCATTCTGAATTTCCAGGATTTGCTAAAAAATTCATTCCTGGAATTGTGTTTATATAAGAAAACATAAATTGCCTCATAAAGGGTAACGATCCTAACTCTCGGATTTATTTTCGTCAATTTATACATACAAGCTCAAAAATCGGTTTTTAAGTTTGTTTGGGTATAGCATAGCGGATCGATTTTGCCCAAAGTCTTCGAAACCTAATACATTCTCTAAAAAAGAAGAATTTCTTATTTCTATTCTTTTGTGTTGAGGGCTTCTTGAGGGCGTAGGCCGCAGCGTTTAATGACTTCGGCCAAAATCAAATAAAGCACAAGAATTCCAGAGAGAGGAAGATAGAATATGATGGGAATTGGAACAAAACCAAAAGCTGTTCCAAATGAAGTATAAGGAATAGCAATGACTCCAAGCGCTGTTCCAATGAGTGCAAGAGCAAGTGTTTTGCTAGGTCTAGATTTGAAAATGGATCTGCGTGTACGAATCACAAGAACAATTAAAGTCGCAGACATGACAGATTCGATGAACCATCCAGTACGAAAAACATCCCTGTCTGCTTTCAAAAAATAGAGAAGAACGCCGAATGTTGCAAAATCAAATACGGAGCTGAGTAATCCAAAAATGAACATGAATTTTCTGATAAAACGTAAATTCCATTCAGTGGGTTTTTCAACCATTTCTGGGTCGACTTTGTCTGTAGAAATACACATTTCAGGCAGATCTGTGAGTAAATTAATCAGCAATACTTGTTTCGGAAGCATTGGCAGGTAAGGTAAGAATAGAGAAAAAGCCGCCATGCTAAACATATTTCCAAAATTTGCACTGGTTGCCATGTAGATATATTTAAGTGTATTGGCAAAAGTATGGCGTCCCTCTAAGACTCCCTCTTTTAGAGCATGTAAATCCTTTTCTAGCAGAACGATATCTGCGGCTTCTTTTGCAGCTTCTGTTCCACTATCCACAGAGATTCCGACATCTGCGCTATGAATCCCGGCAACATCATTGATTCCATCTCCTAAAAAGCCAATCGTATCGCCTGTTTTTCTGAGTGCAAGAACGATCTGTTTTTTTTGACCCGGCAGAATTTCTGCAAATATATTTTTTTCTTGAACAAGCTTTGCAAAAGAGGCCTCGTCTGCTGCTTTCAATTCTTCGCCTGTAACGATATTGATTTCTGTATATCCACAGCTTTCTGCTGTGTGTCTAGCGACTGCATGGTGATCGCCTGTGATGATTTTGATGCCAACACCCATGTTATAGAGTTCAGAGATGGCGGAGGCGCTATCTTCTTTGATCGGATCTATGAACTGAAGAAATCCAACAAAGGTTAATCCCTCTTCTTTCTTCTCTTTCCCTTTTGCGATCGCGATGGTTCGAAATCCTTCTTGAGAAACTTTCTCAAAATAGGAGTGAATGGTTTGTTTTTGTTGGGTCTCAAGTGCGCAGATCGATAGGATTTGATCGATCGCGCCCTTCGTAATTAAAATCGTTTCTTCTTTGTATTTAACAAGAACGCTGACGCGCTTTGTATCAAAATTAAATGGTATTTCGTCGCTTTTTTGATATTCATGAATATCGGGAGGATTTGCCATTTCCTTGATTGCTTGATCGAGCGGATTTGTATATCCCGATTGCAAAGAAGCGTTTAGAAATGCCAATTGCCGGCATTCGTCATTGTCATTTCCATAGATGTCTACCGCTTTTTTAAGTGTTAATTTTCCAACGGTCAAAGTCCCTGTTTTATCCGTGCATAAAATATCCATTTGTCCAAAATTTTCAATCGATGGAAGCCTTTTTACGAGTACTTTTTTCCTTGCCATCCTTTTTGCGCCACGCGCCAAATTCACACTAATAATCGCAGGGAGTAGTTGTGGAGTTAAACCGACAGCTAGGGCAATTGCAAAAAGAACGGACTCTAAAAAAGGTCTCGAAAAAAAGAGATTGAGTGCGAGAATCATAACAATAAATAGAAAGGTGATCATCGTTAAGAAAAAACCAAAATGCCTGACTCCTATTTCGAATGAGGTTTCTGGAGGGCGGAAGCGCGATTCTTGAATGATTTTTCCAAATTTCGTTTCTTTTCCAGTTTTCACAACAACTGCAACACCCATTCCTGAAAAAATCATACTCCCATGAAACAACTCACTCTCCTGTTCGTTTTTTTCAATAGGCATGCTTTCCCCTGTTAGTGAAGACTCATCGACAAAAACAGCTCCTTCAGTCAGCCGACAATCACCTGGGATTAAATCTCCCGCATTGAGTATCAGGATGTCCCCGTGAACGACCTCTTTGGCATTGATTTCTTCCTCTTGTCCATTCCTACGAACAATCACCTTATTTTGGACTTTTTGCAAAATTTCCTCGAGAGCATTGACGGCCCCACGTTCTTGGAAATATCCCAAAATTGCGCTTGCTGCAATGATCATCAAAATCATTGAAGCGTCTAAAACAGAACCCAAAAACAGGGAAAGAATGGCCGCCCCCAATAAAATCAAAATCAATGGATTGTTGATTTGAGAGAGGAAAATGGACCATCTTTTCCATTTCTTGGGGTGATCAAATGCGCTCTGTCCTAAACGGGATCTTGCCTCTTTTGTAGAAAGGCCTTCTTTTCGACTTTTCAGTTCAGCAAAAAGTTCATCTAAAGATTTCTGACAATACGATTCCATATTACGGTATTTACCGTAGAGGTTTTTAGGAAGCAAGAGCAAGCGAAATGCGTTAAATATCAAGTACTTGCAGCATATAATTGCGATCGTTTTTATCGAAACAATCGTAAACTATTCAAACCAACTAATACTGTGCCGCCTTCATGCATAATCACGGCTGCCCAAAGAGGGACAAGGCCGAGAAGGGCAGGGATTGTTGCCAAACAAATAACCCCCAAAGCAAGACTTAAGTTTTGCTTCACAATTCGTCTTGTGTGATGCGATTTGCTAAAGATCCAAGAAACAAGATGAATGTCATCATTGAGTAGAACAACATCTGATGCGTCAATTGCGGTTGCGCTCCCAACTCTTCCCATCGATATGCCCACCGATGCACGCGCTAAGGCTGGAGCGTCATTAATGCCATCGCCAACCATGGCAAGATTGCCTACTTTTGCAAGTTCTGCCACTTTTCCCAGTTTATGTTCAGGTCTTAGGTCAGAATAAATTTCAGGGATTCCAAGTATCTGACCGATATGATTTGCGCTAGAAGCGTGATCGCCTGTAAGCATTACGGGGCGTAAGTGATTTGTTGTTTGGACTCTTTGGATTAATTTCGCAGCGTCTTTTCGAATCGAGTCAGTAAATTGGAAAAGAAATATTTCTTTTTCAATCAGAAGAATTGTTAGAACATGACTTGTTTCTTTATGAGAGGCAATCCATTCATTGAAGCGAGTTGAATCGGAGAGTTTCGAGGCGATATATTCAGGCCTTCCGATGGCTACATGTTTTCCCTCACAAAGACCCTCTAATCCAGAACCGGGAACTGTTTGAAGCTCGGAAATATGCGCTGCGGGAAGTTTTCTTTCTATCGAAAGAGAGCCAATGGCTTTGGCGATGGGGTGTACAACATGTTGCTCAAGCCCGTATGCAATCGAGATCGCTTTTTCAATATCTGAGGTTTGAAAGGTGGTAATTTTCGAACAAATGAGCTCACCTGTCGTGAGCGTTCCTGTCTTATCAAACGCGATGATTGAACAGCTCGCTAATGCATCCAGAGTAATTCCCCCTTTGAGAAGGATCCCTTTTCTAGCGCACGCGCTGATGGCACTTAAATAGGCTGTTGGGGTTGCAATAATGAGGGCGCAGGGGGAAGCTGCAATGAGAAAAGCAAGCGCGCGATAAATGGCCCCTTCTGTCCCAAAGTAAGGAAGGGAAAAAAGCATCGGGAGAGAACAAGCAAAAACAAAAGTAAGAACGATGATCGTGCTGGCATAATATTTCCCAAAACGATCGAGAAAGCTCTGCAGTTTTGGTTTTGCATCGTGAGCTGCCACAATCAATTGAATGATTTTTGACACGGTTGAATCAGCGCTAATTCGCGTTACTTCAATGTACAGAACGGACTCTAAATTTTTACCACCAGCTGGAACATGATCTCCGATCGTTTTTATGACCGGCAAACTCTCGCCCGTTAAATGAGAGAGATTTAACGAGGAAGTTCCTCGAACGATTTTCCCATCAAGAGGAATGAATTCTCCATTTTTTACGATGACAATTTCACCAATTGTAACTTCTTTTACCGATTTTTCAAAAATTGCACCATTCTGATCGATTAACGATGCAAATTTGGGTGTAATATGATTGAGATTATGCAGAGCGCTTCGCGCTTTTTTGGAGACTGAATCTTCCATCGCATGGGAAAGACTAAATAGGACAAGCAGGAGAGCTCCCTCAATACTACTTCCAATGAGGACAGCAAAAAAAGCCGCAACAGTCATCAAGACATCGATATTGATCTCAAAATTTTTGATGTCATCAATGGCTGCAATGAAGGCAGGGACACCGACTAAAAAAAAGACCAGTGACTGCAATAAATAGGAGAGGCTTGGATAAAAAAAAGAAAATCCAAATGCGAAGGCAAATAGAACGGCAGCAGCAATTGCACTTCGTAATGGGTTGTTTTTACCCCATGCGCGGGATTGCTTCGTCAAAAATGGACTGATGCTCTCTTCCATTCCCGAATCAAAAAATTCATCAAACAAATATGGGGTAGTCATAGAATCCATGATAGAAAAGTGCTAGATACTTTGCATTGCTGAAGTTTTTAAAAGATCAGTTGAGCTGAAAAATAGGCGACAGCTGCGGCTAAAGCTGCTAGGGCTAAATTCCAAATGATTGAGGGTACGGCTTTATTTTTTTCCAACTGGGCGGTTGTTCCAGCCGACAATGCGATAATGATTGTGGCGCAGACAAGAACTCCCCAAAAAGGAAGCATAAATAGACCAAAGGACATAACGACTGCTGCGCCTAAGACGCCGATGAGCGCGCCGGTTGCTTGTTTGAGGGGATGTTCGTATGTGCCTAGATTAAGACCCAGCTCTTCCTCAAGCATGACTTGAAGAAGCCGATTGTCATCAGCCATAAGAACATCGATCACTTCATCGAGTAGTTTTCCAGAAAAACCCTTGGCGGCATAGAGGGCCGTGAGTTCCTCTCTTTCTTGATGTCGATGGTGTTGGATTTCCCATCGTTCTTCTTCGATCAGTCGATGAAGTCTTTCGAGTCGATCATAGCCTAAAATGGCGCTTCTTCCCACCTTCCAAACAAGATAACCTATGATAAAAACAAGCAAAAACCAGTGTGTTTGGTGGGGGGGAAGACCGATTGCTGTAAAAGTTGTCCAGAGGATGAGGAGTGTGATGGTTGTTTCTTTGGCTGTGTCTGCAGCAGCAGAATAGTGTCCAGGAAGTTCCGTTCCATGAATCTCAGAGGTTGCGGTAAAGCCGCGGATACGGGCTTCAATCACATGCTGAAGCGCTTTTTTCCCTTTAAAGTGATGCATCGGGCATTTCCAGGGCTTTTTGCAGAAGTGCGCAAAGCGATTTTTGGTCTTTGGATGAAATGGTTTCTCTGATGGAATGCATTGCAAAGCTGCTAATTCCGAGGTCAACGGTTGGAATACCTGTCATCGCAGCCATCATAGATCCCACAGTGCTTCCTGAAGACATATCGGAACGGGATGCGAATTTTTGGATGGGAATATGATATTTTTCTGACAAGTTGAGAATCAGGGCAGCTGTCGTATGATTGGTTGCATATCGTTGGTTTGCGTTAAATTTCAGCACCACGCCTTCGCCTAAAAAAGGAGTATTTTGGGGGTCAAATTTTTCAGGAAAGTTAGGTAAAAAACCGTGTGCTAAATCAGCAGAAATACAGAAAGAAGATGCTTTCATGCGCAAGAGCTCTTCAGTGTCCATTTTCATTGCAAGCGCGATTCTTTGAATCAACTCAGATGCAAACACAGAATCAGCTCCACGAGTACTGATTGACCCAATTTCTTCGTGATCCCAGAAAAAAGAAATGGCAAGCGTTGTCGGCTCTGGATTTGCATTGCAAATCGCTTCGCACGCAGCATAAGCTGAAGAGAGGTTGTCTAATCGATTGCTGGCAATCATTTCTTTATTTCTGCCGATGAATGCAGGTGGCTGAATCGGAACAAGGGTTAAGTCAAAGCTAATTAATTTTTTATAATCGCATTGTTCTCGAAGGATTTGATCGAGGGAATATTTCTCAGCTCGCAAAGAAAAAACAGCTTTTAAATGGTCTTGTCTTTGAATGATTAAACCCTTGTCTGCAGGACTTCGATCGAGATGCAAGGCAAGATTTGGAATAATGACTGGATGATTATCAATGAGAATTGTGTGTGATTCGATATGATCATTGGTTCCGAGAACAGTCATTTTCCCTGCAATCATTAAATCGCGATCAAGCCATGTATGCAACAGTGGTGAACCGTAGATTTCCGTATTTAACTGACCAATATTTTGGCAAATTGATTCTGGATTTGGCTTTAATGCAAGGCCTGGACTGTCCAAATGCGTTGCAAGTAACATCGCCCGTTTAGGGGTCTTTAACGGCGTTTTAAATGCGGTGACTAAGGACTCATCTCGAACAACGTAATAGCCCTTGCCTGGTTGAATCTTCCATGGATCTTTTTCTTTTAGCTCTGAAAAACCGGCTCTTTGCAAGCGAGAGATGACCTCTTCTGCTGCATGGTAAACAGTCGGCGATGTTTTAAGAAACTTTAGAAAATCATCCATGTGGCTTTATGACCGTTATCTCTTCTTGTAAATACTTGGATAATATTTTTGGTACAAGGATAGATCCATCTTCCTGCTGATTATTTTCCATTAAAGCGACCATCAGTCTGGAAGTCGCAAGACCTGATCCATTCAATGTATGAGCAAAAAGTGGTTTATCATTCTTTTTTCGGTAGCGAATCTGTGCTCGGCGCGCTTGGAAGTCTGTACAATTGGAGACAGAAGAGACTTCATAATAGCGATTTTGACCTGGCAGCCATACTTCGATATCGATTGTTTTTGCTGAAGCAAAAGACATATCGCCCGTTGTGAGGAGCATATTTCGATAATGCATGCCGAGCCCCTGCAAAACTTCTTCAGCGCTTGCCAGCATTTTTTCATAAATTTTTTGGCTATCTTCAGCAGTTGAAAAGGCAAACAATTCCACTTTATTAAACTGATGCGTACGAATCAGTCCGCGCTCTTGACTTCCGGCAGCTCCAGCTTCTCTACGGAAACAAGGAGAGTAGGCGGTATAGAGAATGGGGAGGTTTTCTTCTTCGATGATTTCATCTGCATGAAGACCAATCAATGCCGTTTCTGAAGTCGGAATTAAATACAGGTGATAATCCTTGTCATTGATTTTAAAAAGTTGGTTTTCAAATTTAGGCAATTGTCCAGAACCGTACATGGTTTCAGGACGCACAAGGAGAGGGGGAATGACTTGGGTAAAACCGTTTTTTTTATGGATATCGAGCATGTAATTTAAGAGCGCCCACTCAAGTCTTGCTCCCATCCCTTTGTAAACAATCCAGCCAGAACCTGAAATTTTGGCACCTCTTGCGAAGTCAAAAAACCCGAGTTTTTCATTCAATTCTACGTGATTTTTAAAAGGAAAAGAAAACTCAGGTTTTTTGCCAAATTCTTGAATACAAACATTGTCCTTTGGACTTGGAGAGATTGGAATGTCATCGTAAGGAATATTGGGAAGACTTGACAATTCTCTATGTAATTTTTCTTCGAGTTCGGGAATTTGCGCTTCTCCTGATGCAATCTTTTGATTCAAATCTGCCAAATCGTTTGAAAAAGAGCTGATTTCTTCACCCTTTTGCTTTCGCATTCCGATTTCTTTTGAGATATGATTTTTCTTCGACTTGAGTTCTTCGACGCTTGTTTTTAATGCTCTGATCTTTTCGTCAATGGATAACAAGCTATAAATCTCGATATCTGGGTTTTTCGTTTGCAGTTTTTTTTGAAAGAAGTCGGGATTTTTTCGCATTTCTTTGAGATCGAGCATGAGATACCTAATTTTTTTAGAAAAATACTATAACTGAATGGGAAATTTAAGGAATGTCAAAAAGAATTTTGAGAAGCGATTTCTCGGTATCCTCGGTGGCTCATTTTGTTGATTCGATACCAAACCACTTGCAATTGAGGGAGCATCTTTGATACTATCGCTCTAAAATATTATTATCTGGAAGCTCATGAAATCTGCCCAAGCTGCTAAAAATCCTTTAATCCTTCGATACCTTCGTTTGATGGACGCTTTTGCGAAGTCCGATGACGAAAGGGATTTTTACCTTGATCGAATGGAAGGCTTCTTGATGTATATCGATTTGGATAAGGGAAGCGAAGAGCTTGAGGCTGTAGAAAAAGAAATTGAATCTCATCCAGATCGCTATGCGCAGGTCCCAAAAATGACTTTTTACGAAGTCAAGAAGTTCATGGAAGGATTTGTTCATGAGAAAGTCTATGATATCGATACAAAAGAAAAGTTATTAGATATCATCTCTTCGAAAGAGCCAAGAGAGCATTTCTTAGAATTTATTTATGATCATTTAAGTGAATTGGAAAAATGGCAGGTTTATTACCAAGAGCGTTCGCGAATTCGAATCATTGAATGGCTTCGTCAACTCAATATTCATTTCGTATTTGAGGAAGATCTTGAGATGAATAAGGGTTTACTTGAGAAAGTCAAAAGATCTTTATTTGAACCAAAAGTGCCAAAAGATATTGCTGGTGCCCGTGAAACATTGATTGCGAAATCAAAAACGTACTATTCAAATGAGGCACTTAACCCGCGGCCAAAACGAGGACGTCCTCCAAAACAGGTTGTAAAAGTCGAACTAGAACCACAGGTAAGTGTAGATATTTATACGCAAGTTCCTCCTGCAGGCCGACAATTCCTTTATATTCCAGATATTGTCTCTGCAAGCTCTGTGACATTCTCTGCGAAATTCGAGACAGAAGAACATCTTCTTTCATCACTCCGGGGTTCGCCGCGTCATTATGTGGATGAGCGTTTGGCGGCTCTGTCTGAGCGTTTGGAATCGTTACGACATCTCTCCAGCAGACTTTCAGGACAGGAGAAGTCTTTCGGTCTAGAAGGACTTCGACAAACATACCCAAGTCTTGCGCGTCCTTCGCCCTTGAAAGAGGTGAAGGCCGAAGTTCTTCCTGTTGGCAAAACAACAAAGGTAGAGTCTGCGATCGAAGAATTCTTACCGAAGAAAAGAGGGCGTCCGCGCAAAGAGGAAAAGCCAGAAGAATTTGTACCGCAACGCCGTCGTCGCTTTTCGATAAAGAAAGTTTCCCAAATCAAGACCCCTAAGAAAAAATAGGGGCCTTTTTTACTGCACTAAGCACTTACATTCATCGCAGTTTTTACTAGAAGTGCTTTCCTCTTTTCTTTCAGGGAGAGTGCGTTCTTCTTTGTTACGGATAAATCTCATTGTGAAATCAAAATCATCTTTATAAAAGACATTGTTATTGCTTAAATAAGGATCGCTTTGAGAAGGAATTTGTTTTTTTACGGGTGTTTCTGATCGAGCGTTTGCTCCAAACTCTAAAGCAGCATGTTCAACTGCGAACATGTTTTCTCTTGCCATTGAGCAGAGGTCATCGCGTACAGCGCGAATTTTCGCGTCTATCCAGCTTTCATCGATTAATAAAAAAGAAACACGTTTACTAAGAGCGGGATCTGTTTTTACATTGAATCCTAACGGATGATCAAACAAACATTCGACAATTCCTCCATTTACTGAGTATCGAGCTCCCATACATTGAATAAATCGTGTATTGTTATGTACGCTCATAGTTTCCTCTGAAAATGTTTTGTTTAATAATGTGCTGTATTATAATTGAGTTTAGTTGTTTTTATAAATTAAAATAAATTTTCGCCTATACCCAAACAACCTCTTCAGGTTACTAGTCGAATTTGCTAATTTTTGGTATAATGCTCACCAAAATACTGGAGTTGCAAGTGGGTATTCAAGACGTTCAAAAAAATTCTGAGATCCTGTTAAAAGGCCTTCTTCTTCATGCAAATGGAAAAGAAAAGGCTCTTAAAGCGCTGGAGGTCATGCACTTAACTCGTTTTACAGATGATAAAATGGGAAAATTAGTGCGTCAGAATAAGGGAGGAACGTTTCATTTAGGGGTTTCGGGCCATGAAATGATTGGAGCGATTGCCGCGCTTTCATTCATTCCAGGTAAAGATTGGGCATTGCCTTACTACCGTGACCGTGCATTTGCAATTGGTTTAGGGTGTTCATTGGAGGATATCCTTGCTGCGTTTTTGGCGCGAGATATTGAGAACCATTCAGGCGGCCGCATGATGCCGGAACACTTTTCTCAAAAAAATCTTCGCATTCCCTGCCAGTCAAGTGTGGTGGGCTCTCAGTTCTTACACGCAGTGGGCGTTGCAAAATCGGCCGTTTTGCGTGGCGAAAACGAAGTCGTATACGTCTCTGGTGGTGATGGATCGACATCGCAGGGAGATTTTCATGAGATGTTGAATTTTGCGTGTTTACACAAGCTTCCTCTCGTCGTTGTCATTCAGGACAATGGCTGGGCGATTTCAGTTCCGGTCGAAGATCAAACGGCAGGAAAGACAATTGCCAAAATGGCTCGGGGTTATGAGGGTCTGCAAGTTCTGGAATTCGATGGTTGTGACTATGAAGCGACCTCAGATGCCATGTCAAAAGCTGTGTTTAAAGCAAGAATGGGACTGGGTCCTAGTTTAGTTGTGGCAAAAGTTCCTCGAATTGCCGCTCATAGTAGCAGTGATGATCCAAAAAAATACAAAAGCGATGAGTGCGTTGCGGAAGAACTCGCAAAAGATCCGATAACACGCTTTGAAAAGCACTTAGTTGAGAATGGATATTTAACGCCTCAAGAGCTTGAAGAGAAAAGAGCCGAGGCATTTGCAAAAGTAGAAGCGGCAGCGATCGTTGCCGATCAAATCCCATTTCCTCCTAGAAAAGAAGCAGCAGAGAATGTATTTCTTCCTGTTCAAGTAGAAAGTGCTCCTGCGAAGACATGTGGCGAATCGATTGTGATCATGGATGCACTCAATCATGCCATTGCAGAAGAGATGGAAAGAGATCCCGGTGTCATTGTGTTTGGTCAAGATGTAGCTGGAGGAAAGGGTGGCGTTTTTGGGATCACACGGACATTGACAGATCGCTTCGGAAAAAACCGCTGCTTTAACACTCCTCTTGCAGAATCCACAATTGTTGGTCTTGCAATCGGTCTATCCTTTGATGGATTTCATAAACCTGTTGCTGAAATCCAATTTGCTGACTACTCCTGGACAGGGATGAATCAACTATTTAATGAGTTATCCAGCATTCACTATCGCTCAAAAGGCCAGTGGAATTGCCCCGTCGTGATTCGTATGCCATATGGTGGGTATATTCAAGGTGGTCCCTATCATTCACAAAGCATTGAGGCATTCCTATCCCATTGCCCAGGTCTCAAAGTAGTCATCCCAAGCAATGCCGCCGATGCAAAGAGAATGCTAAAATCAGCCATTCGCGATCCAAATCCAGTCATTTTCTTAGAACATAAAGCGCTTTATCGCCAGCGTCTATTCTGCGCACGGCCTGAAACAGGTCCAAATGAGCTCTTGCCTCTAGGCGTTGCAGAAATTGTCCGTTCTGGAACTGATCTTACTTTTGTCGGCTGGGGAATGACCGTCCTGATGGGTGTTGAAGCCGCAGATCTCCTTGCAAAAGAAGGGATTTCGGTTGAAGTGATCGATTTAAGAACTCTTGTTCCTCTTGATTTTGAAACAGTCCTTGCTTCGATCAAGAAGACGGGGAAGCTTCTCATTGCACATGAAGCTGCTCGCAATTGTGGCTTTGGTGCTGAACTTGCAGCACGCGCGTCCGAAGAGGCATTCCACTATCTCGATGCGCCCATTCAGCGCGTTACAGGAAAAGATTGTCCAGTTCCTTATTGCAAAGATCTCGAAGAAGAGGTCCTTCCTCAGAAAAAGGATATCGAGAATGCGCTTCGTCAATTAGCCGGTTATTAGTATTATTTTCTGGCTCGAAGTGCGTTTAAGATGACTGAAACGTCGATGAGTTCTTGAAGTGTAGCTCCAATTGGAGGAGAGATGATTCCAAAAATGGCCACACACATCAGAATAAAACTTAAGCCTATCCCGATAAAAATGCTTTGTTTAGCGATTTTTAGCATATGTTTTCCGAGGGTAATCACTTCGGCAACTTTTGAAAGGTCGTCCACAAGAAGAACGATATCTGCTGATTCAGCTGAGATAGCTGTTCCATGCGCGCCCATGGCAATACCAACCGTTGCTGTCGCAAGAGCTGGCGCATCATTGATTCCATCTCCCACCATTGTTACGTGAGAGAATTTGTTCTTATAATCACGAACAAGATCTGCTTTTTGTTCCGGAAGAATTTGTGCTTCCACATGTTCAATCCCCACTTTTGCAGCAATAGCATGAGCGCTTTTTTCATTGTCTCCGGTGAGCATGATCACCTCTTTGACTCCCAAATCGGATAAGTGTTTCATCAAATCATGCGCTTCTGGGCGAATTTGATCGCTGAGAACAATAAAACCTTCCATTTTCCGATTGATACTGACAAACACGAGTAATCGATCTTCGTATGAAGAGGGAGTGTGTTCAAATGGGCCGATTTGCTGTTCTGTAAAAATTTGAGAACCCACTAAAAGTTGCGTATTTTCAATCTGACCTGAGATCCCTTGTCCAGGTATTTCTTGAACTTCTTGCGCGAAAATCAGTTCGATATTTTCTTCTTTTGCTTTTTTGACAATTGCAGTCGCAATTGAGTGTGTTGAAAATTGTTCAAGACTTGCAGCTTTTGTGAGGATCTCTTTTTCTGTTTTGTTGCCAGAAGTCACGACTTTTTCGACAACAGGAGTTCCATAGGTAATGGTTCCTGTTTTGTCAAAAAAAACAATTTCAGTCGATGCGATCTGCTCAATGGACGCTCCTCCTTTAATGATGATGTTGGAATCTGCTGCTTTATTGATCCCACAGATTACGGCAAGTGGAGTTGCTAAAATCAGAGGACAAGGAGTTGCGACAACCAGCACTGCCAAAAATGTGGCCATTTCTTGTGTCAGAAAGTAGCCCACCAATGCCATTGCGATCGCAAGTGGCGTAAAAAAAATGGCATAACGGTCGGCAAGTCTTTGTATCGGGGCTTTTTCTTCTTGGGCAATCTTGACCATTCGTACGATTTTTGCGTACTGGCTTTCCTGACTTAAACGGTCTGCGTGAATTGTGATGATTCCACTCTTAGCGACACTGCCGCTCATGACTTTATCGCCAATTTTTTTACTCTTTGAGATCGGTTCTCCCGTGAGAGCCGATTCATCAATGTCTGCGACTCCTTCTGTAATCGTTCCATCAACAGGCACCAAGTCCCCAGGTCGAACGACTAAAAGATCATGGATTTGAACATTTTCAACTGGAATTTCTTCTAACTGACTATCCTTTTTTCGGCGTGCGCTTTTAGGCGCTCTTTGAAGTAATGCAGTCAAAGAAGATGTTGCGCGTCTCATGCCATAGCCTTCGATGGCTTCTCCTCCTGATTGCATCAAAACGACAATCGCTCCTGCAAAAAATTGCCCAGAGAACATGGCCGTAAGAATGGCAAGCATAGCAATAATGTCCGAAGCAAATTGACCTCGAAACATTCCTTTCGTTGTCTGATAAACAATCGGAGTTCCTCCGACAATCAATGTGATGAGCCAAATCCATTCGCTATAAAGTTTTTGATTCAGGGTGAAATAGAGAATGCCTCCGAATAGAAGGCCGCTTAAAGCAAATACAGGGATGGGATAGCGCTTGAAAAATGATCGCATTTTCTATAAATAATATTTATAGAATCAAATATCTAGAACATTGTAAACAACTCTCGCGTAAACGCGAAAGCTTTATCGTCCGTTTATAGCGGCGA
>CAZVXF010000003.1:0-80284 GCA_964630875.1 uncultured bacterium
CAAACGCAAAAAATAAAGTCATAAATTTAACAAGAAAGCAGCGCAAATTTTTGTGTCTGGAGCGAGCGACCATTGCCGGTAGGCAAGGCGCGAGTGAAGACAAAAAATTTGCGGCTTCGCTGACGCTGTTAAATATGACGTTATTTATTGGGATTGGTATAATATACACCGTTTATATAACCCTTGCAAAAAGACTTGAAAATCGACTGAAACTTTTTGCTTAGGCAGGTTCAAATGCAGCAAATGCTTGTTTGTTATTTTTTGCGACATCAGCTTGCGCTTGCATCGGTGTGTAGTTCGCAAATTGTGCGATTTCTTTGCGGAATGCAAGATGCACACTTCCGACTGCTCCATGACGGTTTTTTGCAACGATCACTTCGGCAAGTCCCGGTTTATCATATGGATCGTAGTATTCTCGTCGAAGCAAGAACATCACGACGTCGCTATCTTGTTCAAGAGAACCAGATTCACGAAGGTCACTCATCATTGGACGATGACCTTGTCGCTCTTCAACTTTTCTGGATAATTGCGCTGCGCACAGAATTGGAATATTGAGTTCGCGAGCGAGATTTTTGAGCATTCGAGAAATTTCAGAGATCTCATTTTGTCGGTTTTCTTGCGATCTATGCGTGCCTGAGCCACTCAATAACTGAAGATAATCAATCACAATAAAGCCAATATTATAGGCCTCTTTAAGACGTCTAGCTCTAGCTCTTAAGTCAGTAATTTTTAAACCTGGTTGATCATCAATAATCATCGTGTGTTTTTGCATCATATTCACGGCGGCCACAACACGCTGATATTCTGATCCATTCAGAGAGCCGGTCATGATTTTTTCTGATTCCAACTCTGCTTGGGAACAGATCATACGATGCAGCAATTGAGACGCGCCCATCTCAAGCGAGAAGAACGCAACTGGAATATTGTTTTTAAAACAAATATTCTCAGCAATCGATGTCATTAAAGCTGTTTTTCCCATTGCAGGGCGAGCTGCAAGAATCATCAAATTAGATGGATTGAAACCATTTAAAAGCTTATCCAAATCGATAAAATGCGTTGGAACGCCTGTCACAGGCGGAGCATTTGGATCGCGCTCTTTAAAGGACTGTTGTCTTTCTTGAAGCTCTTTTAGATAAGGGATTTTTGATTCGGCTTTTAATCCCGAGATCAAATCGCGAATCGCAGTACCTGCAGTATGCTGATTTTCCTGCGAAATCTGAAATAATATCGACTGCGCATGATCCAAAGACTCTAATACATCAGATGGCTCTTCAAGCGCATTTTTTTCAATGGTTTGGGCCGCTTGAATCATCCTCCGAAGAATGGACTTTTCTTTCAGTAGCTCGACATATTCTTCAATAAACGCAGACGTTCCTGCATATTGAGCAAGAGCTGTCAAATAATTAACCCCACCGACAATCTCTAGTTTGCCTTGCCTCTTCAACTCTTCTGCAATCAAATGAATATCTGCTGGCTTATCGGAAACAAACGCCAACTTCAACACAGAAAAAATTGTCTGATGTTCGGTGTAATAAAAATCTTGGGGCTGCAATTGATCGGCGGCAATGTTGAGCGCATTCACGCTCGTCAACATACATCCGAGAACCATCATCTCCGATTCTTTAGAGTTGGGTGGTATGCGTGTCTTTTCAGCCATATGGTGTTATGTATAAATTAAAATAAATTTTATGAAAAGAACGGAAAGGGAGGGATTTGAACCCTCGGTACCCCTTAACAGAGTACGCGTCCTTAGCAGGGACGTGCCTTCGGCCGCTCAGCCACCTTTCCTAGGAGGATACAAATTCTATCCTGTCATTCCCTTTTGAGCAAGGGCCTTTCTAACTTCCAAGAAAATTGCTTCTAATCGACGCGTACGCTGACCTGCAAAAGCTGGATTATTCTTAATATCGAAATGCGCATCGACATACGCGAGCACCTCACGTTCATCAATTTTTCCTTGAGAAAATTGTATTAACCTATCTAGCAATGCCTTAGCAACTTTTGTTTTTACTTCTTCTGAGTTCCCCGGTTTATAGAGGTTTAATTTGTTAATCACCGGATTTAGTTCATTTCTTTCAATTCGAATGGCACCAGTCCCTGCATCTTTCATTTCTGGGAGCGCTAAAACCCCAATCTCTTGATTCTGAATCGGAGTTGTCCCCTGTTGTTGATGACGAGTTACAATGTGCATTGGAGAAAGATATGCATCCCTTCGTTGAAGGGGTGATGCCCCAACATTTTGATCCAATCTCTGAGGATTTATCGTCGAAGTAGCCAGGTCTTGGACTTTTTTGGGTGATGTTCCTAGCAGCTGATTGCGAGTTAGAATATGCATTGGAGAGAGGTGTTCATCTTTTTGTTTCACTGGAGAGGGTCCAACGTTTTGATGTAAATAAAAACCTTGCATCGGAGAACAACTTTCATCGATCGGAGGGAACATTCCCATTTTTACAGGACTTGGTTCTGTCGCAACTGAACTTCGAGAGGTCTTGGGAGAATCATCTATCTGATTTTTTGGCAATGTGATCAACCCTAAAATTTCTGAAAGAAATCCGTTTCCATTGAAGAAAGGATCTGGTGCAAAGCAACCGATCTCTTTTCCTTGTTCGAAATGAAGCTTTGCAAGTTTTGGGTTTCCCATTTTTTCGTTGATCATTCCAAGCTTCTGATGAACTTGAGCGGAATAGGGCTTTAATTCTGCTCCGAGTTTGTAAATATTGAGAGCCTTCTTAAGAAATTCAGCTGCTTGTGGGTAATAATATTTTCCTTTTGCGTCATATAAATGGGCAATTCGAACATAAGACCCTGCTAAAAGAACACTTGCCGGTTGTAGTGCATTGAGTTTACGGCTTCCTTCATGATAATGATGTAAAGCAGATTCTGGCTTTCCCTGTGCGTCAAAAATCGCTCCAGCTCCCAAATAAGCTTCAGAATGGCTTAAGTCATTTGATTTCAGTTTATCTTTTTCCGCAATCGCCGCTGTGAAATGCACCAAAGCGTCTTCCAATTCTTTCTGACTATGCAATTTTTTGCCTGATTGAACAAGCAAATCGGCTTGAAAACTTGATCTGCCTGTTGCGTTAAATAATCGGGGAGCCGGTTCTTTTGTAGCAGAGTCAAAAAGAGCACGAGAAATTCGACGTTGAGAATTTGAGGAAGGAGAAGCAAAAGATTTAGAAATACTTTGAGAAGGGCCAATCGGGGAAAGAGTCATTTTTTACCTATTATTTATTGAAAACGCCAAAATTTTTAAGCGAACGGAAGATTAAATGTCAAAAAAATTATATTGAGTCATTTTCAATTTCAATGTATGCCTGTTGCATGCAATTTGGACGTTTTCATCATATTCGCCCCTCTTTTGAGACGACTCAAGAGGAAACTTTGGAATGGTTAGTCCAAGCACACACAAAAGCTGAAAACGGCGCCAAACATTTTCAGGAAGAAATTCAAGAAAAATTCAGTCGTGTCGGTTGTAAACCGCATCATATTGCGAAAAGAGGCCATGTACTCAATGACTTTAAACATCTTGATTGGGAACAAATGGAAGTCTATCGACTCCATGAAGAACGAAGTGGAAAAAATTTGAGCCAACGAACAAAAGTGTTCGAAAAGAATGTGGACGATATTTTTGAACAATATTATCCAGAAGGATCAACACCACCAGACGATCTGATCCATGTAAGCTGTACTGGATATATTTCACCAAGCGGCGCACAAAGTATTGTATCAAAAAGAAATTGGGGGGCGACTACGACAGTCACCCATGCGTACCATATGGGTTGTTATGGCTCACTTCCAGCTTTGCGCATGGGAAGAGGATTTCTTCAGACAAACAAGCGAGTCGATATTGTCCATACAGAAATTTGCTGCCTTCACACAAACCCATCATTGCATGCGCTTGATCAACTCGTTTCACAAAGCCTTTTTGCTGATGGTTTTATCAAATATTCAATTGAAAATTCATTTGAGGAAGATCATTTCAAAGTGATCAATATTCGCGAGGAAATCATTCCAAACTCTTTAAAAGCGATGAGCTGGAATGTCGCGGATTGGGGATTTCAAATGTCTCTTGCAAAAGAAGTTCCCGTTCATATTACACGTCATCTCCCTCAATATTTAGAAAGACTGTGCCTTGGAAAAATTCAAGATGCCATTTTTGCAGTTCATCCCGGCGGGCCAAAAATCTTGCATTATGTTCAAGAGCGCTTACAGCTTTCTGACATTCAAATGAAGCATAGTTTTGGCGTATTGCATGACTTTGGCAACATGTCTTCTGCGACTCTGCCACATATTTGGGAAAGAATTCTAAGAGATGAGGAAATTCCCAATCAAACTCCCATCATTAGTTTAGCATTTGGGCCGGGACTTACGATTGCAGGATCATCCATGGTAAAAGTATGTGGATCTTAGGCGTTCTCCCTTTCATTTTGCAAGCTCTTTGCATGGTTTTTGATGAAGGGTATTTTCACATCAAACGTGGCCTTCCAAAATGGGAACGGATCGGTCATCCAATGGATACATGTAGCGTGCTGATTTGTATGGGATTTGTCTTATTTGTCCCTTTTTCAAAAACTTCGCTTATTGTGTATATCGTGCTGGCAAGCTTTTCAACGCTACTTGTTACAAAAGATGAATTTGTTCACAAACACCATTGCACAGCCTCAGAAAATTGGCTGCATGCGCTTTTATTCACACTGCATCCAATTACCTTATCGTGCGCTGGGTTCATTTGGCCGGTTGTCCAACAAGTTGAAGTGGCTGCATGGATCACAAATTGGCTCAATGACGCATCATCCCTTTTATTCTTTCTCAAAATGCAATTTGCATTGATGCTAGGCTTTCTTTTTTATCAGATCATTTTTTGGAATTTTGTATGGAAAGACAAACCTGTTCTCAAACAATAAATAATGCCTTTTATGAGGATCTTTCAGAAGGTTGGTATACAGACACAAATCATCCAATCGCCCTTCTACGAGCAGAAAACGCCGTCCGCGTTCCTTGGATTATTCGCGAGATTGGAGAACATAAGTCAGTATTGGACATTGGTTGCGGTGCAGGCTTTTTGACCAATGCTCTGGCTTTAAAAGGCCACACAGTCACCGGAATCGATATCTCTCAATCCAGTATCGACATTGCCCAAAAATATGACACAACAAAATCAGTGATATATCGAAAAGCTGATGCCTATAGCCTTCCTTTTTCAGATCAATCATTTGATGTAGTTTGCGCAATGGATATCCTTGAGCATGTTGAAACGCCGCAACGCCTCATTTCAGAAGCTGCTCGAGTGCTGAAGCCCAATGGCCTTTTCTTTTTTCACACCTTTAATCGAAATCTTTTAAGCTACCTTCTGATTATTAAAGGAGTCGAATGGTTTGTTCCAAATACACCTAAAAATATGCATGTATATTCTCTTTTCATCAAACCAAAGCAATTGTCACAACTTTGCTTAAGAAGTGGTTTAACACCCATAAAATTTCATGGATTTCGACCCAAATTCTCAAAAGAGGTTTGGAAAATGTTCTTTACACACAAAATCCCAGACAATTTCTCATTCACTTTTTCAAAAAGCTTAAAAACTGGCTATTGTGGGTACGCTATCAAAAAGACGCTCTTTCAGACCTGAGAGGCGAAAACTTTTCTTAGATAACATTTGGCAAAAGATCTCTTTTTTACCGATGATTTCCCACCGTTTTTTGGCACGAGTTGCGGCTGTATAAAGCGCTTCTTTGCCAAACGTTTCACTTCCTTCAGGAAATAGCGCAATCACTTCGTCGTATTCACTACCTTGACTTTTGTGAATAGAAATGACGAATGCAAGCTCAAAAGGAGGAATATTTTTTAATTCTCCAATCTCTGGGAAATAGGCTGTTCCGGAAGTTAAATTAATCTTTTTATCTTTTTGTCCAATTAAAAAACCAGTAGAGCCGTTATAGAGATTCAAAGAGGGTAGATTCGCGCTCACAATAATCGGAATTGTCCACCACCAACTGTCTGGGCATTGTTGATCCATTTTTTCTAAGATTTTCCGATTCAATGCTTCAAGACCATACGGACCTTGTCGCAAAGCGTTTAAACAAGCTAAATGCATCTTCGGAGGGTCGATTTTTTGAGGAGAAATGACCGGTTTTATGCGATCATATATCAAATCAAAGTCCTCGGATCGTTGAACCGTCGCAAAAAACTTCTCTTCATCCCCGCTTAAGATGGCTTGTGCGGCTTGTTGTAGGTGCGCATCTTCTGTGCGCATACATGTCTTTAAGTGAATCCCAAACAGTTCGCTCAAAGAAGAAAAAACACTCCCTGCATCAATTGGAGGAAGCTGATTTGGGTCTCCCATGAGAATGAGCCTAGTTTGATCTCCAACCGCTTCTAAAAGATGAGCAAATAAAGTCACATCGATCATGGATGCTTCATCTACAATCACAAGATCGGCATCAATTCTTCTTTTCGAAAACAGGCGCGTTTCGCATGGTTTCAAACGCAAAAGTCGATGAAGAGTCATCGCTTCACAATGGCTTCCAATTTTAGATTGGAGATGTATTGCAGCTTTTCCGGTCGGTGCAGAAACAATCACTTTTCCAGAGGTGAAATGTTTGACAAAGCAAGCCGCCGTATGTGTTTTTCCAGTCCCTGGACCGCCGCAAAGAATCGAAAAAGCATGTTTGTACAAATGACTCGCCACTTCCCTTTGCTCGATCGACAGCTTCTCATCTTTTTCGATCCTATCTAAAACTTCGCCTGAGATCTCGACTTGTATCTTTTGCAAACGCTTGACATGTTCGACAATATGCGTTTCATACACCCAATCTTTTTGAAGATAATAGCGATCTTGATCTTTCACAATACCTTCGGCAATCGAAGGTCCATTTGGAATTTTTAGGCAAAGATTGCCCTCCCTTGCACTTTGTAAAATGGATGAGAGATGCTCATTGCCTTTTGCAAAAAATTTATTCAATGAAGACATAATCGCCTGTACGGATAAAAATATAGAATACACCGCCAATTTGTTTTTCATTTCCAAAATGGCGCTGAAGAGCCTCTTTATAGAGAGTCGCCTGCAAGCGGTAGTCATTGGCTTTCATGACAACATCGGCTTGTTTATGATTGAGTACATTCGTCTTCCAATCGACAAGATACACTTTCTCTTCAAAGATGAAGACAAGGTCCATCGAACCTGTGATATAATCCGACTCTCTCTTATAGATAAACTCCATTTCAGGAAATACTTCCGAAATTTCTTTTAAACAGAATGTTTGATTTCCATCCGATATTGATAGTTCCAATGTTTGTCGAATCAGATTCTGTACGGTGGGTATTGCGTTAGAAAGAGAGGTAAATTTTAATGCATTTTCGACGAGTTTATCTGTATCTTTTTTCCACCCACCATTTTGAAAAAGAGCTTCAAAAACTTCATGAATGATCGTCCCTGTCTCTTTTCCTCTAGGCAGCACATCCTCTGTTGTTTCAATTTTTAACGTTTCTGTTTTCGCTAAACTTGTGAAAGATTGAATCGTGCATGGCTGATAACCAATTTTAGGCGCTGAATATGAATCTTTGATTTTCTGAGGTTGCAAAGTTTTTAAAGGCAAAATAAATGGCGCTGGAATTTGCTCGAAGGATAGATCATAATTTTCTGAGAGCTTTCCAAGATAGGGAATGAATTCACCGACCTCCGCTTCTATTTGTGCGACGAAAATATCCATCGCTGAAAACCTTTTTGTTTGCGCTTTTTTATAGGGAACATAAAGCCGTTTTTTTGCGCGTGTCATTGCGACATATTGTTGGCGTTGCTTTTCGGCATTGATTTCTTCGTCTTGATCAACACTTGGAGAGGCTAAAGCCATAGCAAAGACAATCTCAAATTCAAGTCCTTTGCTGACATGTAGCGTTAAAATTTGAACCGCATCTTCCACTTCATCAGATCGCCTTCGTACCATTTCAAACCCATCAAAAAAACGCTGCATTCCGACAAAAGAAAAACCCTCTCTTTGCTCCCATGCAAAAAGTTCTTCCATAATCTGTTTGACATCTGGAGAACTTTGCCGAAAAAATTCACTGTAAAATCTTGCAAGACCCTCTTCTTCAAGAACACTCCTCCAATAAGAAAAAGAGCGTTGCGTTTGAAATGGACCCTGTTCAGCAATCCATCGCGCGCTTTCATTTTCTGGATTTGCAATCGCAACGAATAATTCACGAATTGCGCCAAATTCGAAGGTTTCTGAGAGCCTCTGTTGACTTCTTGCGATACAAGGAATTCCTCTAGATCGCAATAGATCTAAGGCTTGCTCTAATTCATAGCGGTCTTTGACAAGGATCGCAACCGACTTATATTCAGTTAGTTGTAATTTTTCAATTTCAGCCACCGTATACGGGAGAAATGCATTGAGAAAAGATGCATTCTCATCTCCAATCATCCAATGCACTGCTTTTTTTTCATCTCGCAAAGCAGATGTTATCGCACTTCCTGCAAGGACTGGGATATATTCGATCGAAGTATTGTTTTGCGGAAGATGAAGCCAATTTCTAGAAAATAATGCATTGAGACATCCTAAAAGCTCTTTAGAGGAGCGGAAATTCGTATCCAGATGATAGACATTCTCTATTCCTAGCGTCTCTTTGGCTAAAAAGTAGGTATAAACATCCGCATTTCTAAATCGATAAATTGACTGTTTGGGGTCTCCGACGAGGAATAAAGTCGGACACTCTAGGAAAGCTTTTTGAAAGATTTCCCATTGAATTGCATCGGTATCCTGAAATTCATCGATAATGACTGCTTGAAAACGCTCTTTTAACGATTGAAGAAAAAGAGGCTCATCTAAGGCCAACTTCATTTCTTCAACAATTTCATCTGGGTGGAGAATACCGACAGACTCTTTCTCCCAGAGTTTCCATGCATATGTTAAAACACGAAGAATGTTTTTGCGATTGGCAGCGTCAAAAACAATCGGAGCAATTGTGGCGTTTGCCCAATTAAAGAAAGGAGAAGGAATCTCTTTTGCTCTGACTTTTTTATTTTTAGGATCGAGAAAAGAAAAGAGAGTTCCCTGATGTTGAATTAACTTTCTAAAAGGCATTGGATCATCGGGTTTCTCGAGCGCTTTTGTTAACCAATGAATTTGCTCTTCAAAATCTCCAATATGTGCTTTATAGTTTAAGAAAATCGCAACAAATTCATCCTTTATTGAAGTTTCTGGAGCATTTTTTAACGCCTCTTGAAAAGCCTGATGCCAGTTTACAAATGATCTCTCTTCTTTTTCTTTTCTTGCTTGCGCAATTGCAAGTCCGAGCTCCTGCAATGTATCAAATTTCCCAAAAAGGATTGCGATTTGTTCAGGACAGAGAAGAGTGTGATCGACTTTTGACAGCCAAAATTCTGCAAGTGAGAAACGAATTTTTCGTGCAATCTCAGAGTCATCATCTGGATCGCTCATTGGCAAAAGCTTGCCAGCTTCGAACGCCAATTCCTTGAGCATTCGATAGCAAAAGCCATGAATCGTAAAGATTTTCGCCTCATCAAAGCAAAGACAGCTTTGAGATAGCGATATAGTTGCATCATCTGAACCAATAAAAGGCTCTAAATAGGGCCAAGCAGCTTGATTGTTTAAAAGACTCTGCAGAGCCTTTTCTAGATTCGCTCGAATCCGATATTTTAATTCTCGAGTCGCTGCACGCGTAAAGGTCACAACCAAAATTTTCTCAATAGGCACTTTTTCTAAGATGAGACGAACAAAAACATGTTCAATCGTAAACGTTTTGCCGGTTCCGGCTGAGGCTTCTAAAAGATGAGGCCCAAGGACTTTTGTCTCTTGAGCTAAACAATCAAATCGTTTCATTCGCGCTTCGGAAAAAGTTCCATTAATTCTGAAAATGATTCTCTCAACCATTTCCATTCTTCTAAAAAATGTTCTTGAATATCAAGACGCGGCAACATCCATTCATGCACTTCATCTGTATATTCAAATTTCGGGGAAAACTCCCCCTTGCGCAAGATCGCGTTTGCCCAATCTGGGATGAGTGGAGAGAGTGTCCTTTGGCATCGGAGATAATACGCAACGAACTTTTCTAATGCCACCTTTGGTTGCATAATCGTCTTCATTTTTCCTGTTTTTAGACAATAAATTTTTGGACTTTCAAGAGCAACACACGCTGCTAAAATTTCTGGCCAAACCTTCAAAAGAGAAGAAATATGATCGTCACCAAAGTGTAAAGCCCCATCTTCAATACAATGTGGAATTTCACCAACGATGTTTGCGTTTGATAATCGAATCGGGGAAAATTCTGCTCCCTTAGCTGTTTGATAAAAAATAATGGAACTTTTCTTTTTCCCCCAAACGCTGAGCTGCTTTTGCATTTCAAGAGCTTTCTTTTGCGCATCAAGAGAAAACGCCTCCTGAAAAATCCCCGGATAGCGCTCTTGTCTTGCAGAAATCACACTTTCAATTGGGAAATCCAGTGATGAACGCGCAAATTGCGAGCGAAGCGCTCGAAAAGATCGCTCTTTTCTCTCTTCTAAATAAATATTTTCAACTTTCTGCAAATAGAATTTCCATGGATTGCGAGCAAATGCGTTGAGATCTGTTAGTGAAATCGTACTTTCTTTGCATTCACATTCTTTAGGAACTTGAAAGGAAAAACGTCTCTTTTTTTGCTCTTCGAAATGTGTTTGCAAAATCGTCTTTTCTTGAGCTGGCCAAAGCTGTAGCAATTCTTGAACCACGCTAGATGGGTTTACGCTTTTTCCATCTTCTGGCGAAATATGACTATAACTTAAAATCAACGCCTCTTTTGTATTCAATAAGACTTGTAGAAATAAGTAACGATCAATATCGCAAGTTGCAGGGTCTTTTCGAATGAGATCAAGAGATGTCCTTTGCATTTTTCGGGGAAAGCTTTCTTCATCCATCCCCATCAGAAAACAAGCTCGAGATGGAGTCACAGCGCCTTCGCCAATTGAAGAAAGACAAACTGCATGAAGATGGTTCCCGAGATAAGAAGATTGAAGACCTTGGGTAAATAATTCCTCGATGACTTCAAAAGGAAATTCCACAGCTTCGAGACGCGCACGCCGTAAGCTTCTAATGGAAGAATCAAATGCTGCGCGATCTTCTTCAGGTGATAAATATTTTTCTGCGATCCTCTCAAATTGGTTTGCCCAGTCCTGAAGAGTTTTGTTTTTGGAACACAAATCTGTTTGTAATGACTGAAGAATTTCTAATAACTTCTCTAAAGAATCAAAAGAACTCATGGGAATGATCGTTTGGACAGGCCCTGGCTGTATGGTTGTCGCACTTTTGAGAATTTCAGCAAATCCTTGCTCCCAATCTTTTGAAAATTGAAAAATCTTTTCTACCCATTGAATCCAATTCGCAAGCTCTTTTTCCTCCAAAAATAATTTGCTTGAGAAGCTCGCTGTTTCAAATAACATTCGAATCTTTTCCGCACTCCATGGGCCTTTTAACAGCGCGATCAAACGCAAAATCCCATGATAGAAGGCGCTTTGTATTGGCTTTTGAGTGAATCGATAAGGGATGGATAGCCTGGAAAAAATACTCTCTACAATCGGAATATACTCCAGCATCACGGGCGCTAAAATAGAGATCTCTGAAAAAGAGAGCCCCTTTTCCTTGCATAATCGGAGAATTTCTTTTCCAACCGTCTCAACTTCAGTAAATTTGGAAGCGCCAGTTTTAAACATTTGAATTGAGTCATCTTCTTTTTTTTCTCCCTCAAATTTCTCAAACGTAACAATCTCATGTTGCAGAGCGCCTAAGATCGTTTGCGTCTGCGTTGGCGCATAAGCTGGCTCAATTTCTAAATCTAAAAACTTTTCCCTGCCTAATTTTCCGAGATTAGCAAGTAAACCAGGCGCAGTCGTCAGATCATCCGCTTTCCCCGTTTTTCTAAAATTTCTCGCCTCTTCTTTGCTTGTGCGTACATCTTCCCAAAAATGAATACATGGGGAAAAAAGATAAAAAATTCCGTTTGCCTGACTCATGTAATATGCATACAGAGGCGGCAATGTATTGAATCCAAAAAAGTGACAGGTTTCTTGCGTAAAAAATTCTTTTTCAGGCAAAAATTGCACAGGAAGCAGAAAATTTGCACTCAATATTTTCGTGATTAATTGCGCTTGCCATCCTTCTTTTGGAAATCCATATTTACCATACAAAAAAAAGAGATCTGTCAAAGAACGGGTTAGCTCGAGTTTATCTAAATGTGTATCCAGCATTTGATAAATCAAACACCGCATCTCAAGCTTTGTTGGCATACAAGGAAACTGTTCATAGATCAATTCATCGATTGTGCAAACTTGATAGCCTGCAATACAGCCAGAAGGGCTCTCCTTTGCCAATTGAACGATGAGCCATTGCTTGAATGTGATATGTGGAACAAAAATCCGCTGTTTTTTCAGCGTACCTGTATTTTCTTGTAAGGCTGCAGATAAACATTTTGCAAGGATTCCAAAATCTTGACTGACGATTCCGTAAATAGAATTGGACATGCCTCTATACTAACCTAAGTGGGGTTTGTTTTCCCTTAAAGAAAATACAATATTTGTTTGGGTATAATTGTTCCAGATAGATAGAATTGTTGAACTCATTTAGAAAAATTAGGAACTAAGGCCATGGCAATCTCTGCAGAAAATCGTCAATCATCTATATATCCCATTCTAGCAATTGATGGAGGGGGGATTCGGGGAATTATTCCTGCAACAATGCTTGTAGAAATAGAAAAGATTACGCAAAAACCTATCTCTGACTTATTTCCGCTTATTGGAGGCACTTCTACCGGGGGTATTTTGGCTCTGGGACTTTCTACGCCAAAAAGTGACCGTACTCCTAAATTTTCTGCACAGGATCTTCTCAATATGTACACAGATCCTTCGAGTACAAATCAGATTTTTAAGAAAAATCCCTCATATCGAGAACCAAACCCTGAGCAAAAATTTTCTGATCGAGCGATTCAGGCGATCCTCTCTCCGAAATATCTAACTCCTGAGGATCTACTAAAGAGTAAATTCGAAGATCATCGTTTATCTAAATCTTTGACAAACGTTCTGATTACAGCCAATACAGTTTATGGCGTTGTTGATAGGATTTCAGCACTTGGTCTCAGTGGCGTGTCTATGGCTTTTACTTTCTTGGCTGGGGCTGCAGGATTAAAAGTTCCATACATCGATCCTGATTTTTTTCCAAAAACAATTCAGGTATTTACAACTAAAGGGTTTAAAAATCTTACTTTTAATTTAACTGATCTAGGGCAAGGGCATTGCAAAGCTATGACGAGCTCGCTTTGTGACAAGGATTTTTATATGAGAGACGTTGCTAGGGTGACATCTGCCGCTCCTTCCTTTTTTCCACCTCTGACTTATCAGGGGATCACTCTTTTTGATGGGGGCGTTTTACAAAATAACCCCACAGTACCCTGTGTATTAGAAGCATTTGAAAAAGGTGTTCCTCTAAAAGATATGTTGGTTGTTTCTCTTGGAACTGGGCAAGCAAAAGGCCCTCTAGATCCTGTTTCAACATTTTTTGAAATGACGCAACCACAGCATAGAGATGATCAGGCTCTCGGCAAACTAGGAGTTTGTAATTTTCGTTTTCAACATTTTTTCGAGAATGATCCTCCCCATTTAGATGATTGTCGTGAGGAGACAATTGCACGTCTCAAAGAAGCTGGCAAAGCAGTCGTAGATAAAGCTCATGAAAATGATCTCTTAAGAGAGTTATGTAAACTGATATCTCCAGAAATGGGCCGAGAGTGATTCAAAAATCGAGAAATGACTAGAGGCTTGCCCAAATTTTTTGTTCGCGCTCAACCATTGCGAGATGCAGGGGAAGTGAGAAAAACATCCAGTGAATGCGGCTATTTAAGGTGCTTTTCGACTTCTTCCTTTCTAAAAAGTGATCATAGCATGGTATAATGCAATCGTATGATGCGACGGCTTCTGAAAACCAATTTACGTTCCTTTTATTTTTTAAACGTCGCTCAATTTTTAGGAGCATTAAACGACAATCTTTTTAAATTTCTCGTAATCTATCTCCTCATCGCGGTGAAAGGGCAAGCATTTGCAAATATTATTTTATCTTTGGCAGGTGCCATTTTCGTGATTCCTTTTCTATTGTTTTCTTCTGCAGCAGGTGTTCTTGCGGATCGGTTGAGCAAAAGAAATATTATTGTTTTTTGCAAGATTTTAGAAGTGAGCATCATGCTCTTTGCATGCATCGCTGTTTACACTGTGTGGGAAATAGGGCTTTACACTGCACTCTTTTTACTCGCTACACATAGTGCAATTTTTGGTCCATCGAAGTATGGGATCATTCCGGAAATTGTCGAACAAAAAATGGTTTCGCGAGTCAACGGCTCATTGTCATCGATGACCTATCTTGCCATGATCATCGGTACATTCCTGGTTTCTCTATTAACCTTACTGACAAACAAAAACTTTCTTCTGATTGCCTTCTTCTGCACGCTGGTTGCAGTCACTGGTTTGATCATTTCTTTTGGCATTCAACGGACAAACGCCGGAAAATCTCACAAAAAAATTAATCCATTTTTCTTTTATGAGATCTATCAAACATTAAAAATTTGTTGGAAAATTCCTCATACGTTGCCGTGTATATTCGGTTCTTCCTTCTTTCTTTTCGTGGCTGCTTTTACACAATTGAATATGATCCCTTTTGCCATGGAGTCGCTGAACCTCAGTGAAGTCGGTGGAGGATTTCTCTTCCCTGCGGCCGCAATTGGCATTGCGATTGGTTCGATGTTATCTGGGAGAGTGTCAAAAGACACAGTTGAGCCCGGGATTACCTGCATAGCAGGCTTCTTTTTGGGCATTCTTTTCATTTTGCTCTTCTTATTTTCATCCTCCTTAATTGCTGTCGTAATTCTGCTTGTTCTCCTTGGAATCGCAGGTGGGTTTTATCTTGTTCCTTGTGATGCATTTTTACAAGTTTATAGTCCGAATGAAAAACGGGGTCAAATCATTGCAGCAGCTAATTTTTTAAGCTTTGTTGGCGTTTTGATGGCTGCAGTATACTTGTATATCGTTAGCCAAAATTTTGGCTTTTCTGCGGCAAGCGGATTTGGAATCCTTGGCATCCTATGTTTGCTTGTGAATATTGCAATGGTAGGAAGACTTTCTGCGACTTTTTTCCCATTTTTTGCAAATCGCATCTTGAAAAAGTTTCGAAAAGCACATCTTCTTTCAACAATTCCAAATGCCGTCCTTGTTTTAAGAAGCAATTCCTGGTTAGATGCAATCCTTCTTTTTATGTATCTCCCTAATTTAAAAATACTTACACCCGGGAAATCGTTTCCTCATTTTCCATGGTTTAACCAACTATTTGATACGATCAGAATCCTTCCTCAAGAAGCTAGCTCTAAAAAATTAGCTCATGAAATACATGTATGCCAAAAAAAAGACCAGCCCGTTTGTCTTTTTTTCCATCGTGAAGGTGATCCTACAGTGATCGAAGGATATGCTGAAGCCTTAGAGAACCTTGATTTGAAAGTCGCTGTTGCACGGATCCAAAAAAGCTCTCATACGAAAAGTTTCTTTGGCTTTAAATACAAGCAAAAGCAGATCAATATTCTATTCTAAATTCCTTTCTGATTTAATCGACTAAAAGTGTACGAAAAAAACGGAAGGGATAAGCAGCATTTGGACCACAATTCCATACTGAATCGGAAAGCCGACTGATTCTTATCCATGGTTGTTGCTCTTTTGTTGATGCATGAATGAATTGGTCGTTACCTAACGATACTGCGACATGCGATATTGTTTCGCGAGATTCTCCCCAAAAAATTAAGTCGCCGAGTTGAGGATGTTCAACCTCTTGAAAACGTGAATCTTGAGATTGCGGTAAAGAATCCCGAGGAATCTGAATTCCCATTTTGAAGTAGATCATTTGGGAAAATCCAGAACAATCAGAGCCGATACTTGATCGCCCTCCCCAAAGATAAGGAATTCCAAGAAATTGAAAACAAAAAGGAAGAAGATCTTCTTTGTTCAGTTTGTGATGAAATATTAGATTTCCTCTTTGAATATAACAGATTTCTTTGCTAGGCAATTCGATTGTGTGCCACCTAGAATCCGATTCGATCACTCTGATTTCGACACCATAAGGCAAATAGAAAAGGGGTGCATAGAGAATTGACTGTTGATGGTAGACTGGAACGCTAAGCCGACATGTCACCATTGTTGGCTGATAGAGTTCAGAAATGAGAGCATCTGAATAGACCCATCCTTCATACCCATCAGCTGTTCGGATAAGAGAATCGGATTCTAATTCTTGAATCAAAGTGACTTTTTCTGCGAAAAGCACTTGTGAGACGATTTCTGCATCTCTAACAGGTGTTTTTCGCATGTTTACGACAGGCAAGCCACATATTTTCTTAGAAAGCGTAAATGAACTCCACTTCAAATTGCTTGTACATGAGGTTTGGTCCGATGTCGTGGTCTAGAGTCCATGAGCATTGAAGAAGCGGATTAATTGTCATATTATCAGTGAAAAGGTATGAACCGTCCAGAGAAAACCCGTAAAAATTGGTGCTACCAACTGCCTGATCTCTGAAAACAGGTCCACCAGATCCATCTGCTTTTTTAGTATAGAGTCCAACACCACCTGCATTTCCTCTTCCAATCCCGGAACAATCGAAACCAGGCACAGCTTGCGCTTGCACCCATTGAAAGTTTGCGTCAACCGCCCAATCGTACTTCTTTTTTAATGTTCCAAGAGAGACCCCTGTATACCATCCCCAATTTTGTTTGCCAAATGGCTGGTTTTCAATTCCAACTGTCGCTAAAGGGTTGGATAGCGCTAAATGATTCACGAGCGCAGCTCCATAAAATTTAACAAGCTTTTTCCCCATCCAGCCTGGGTAAAATTGATAAGAGGCAAGAAACTGAGAGACTAGATAGCGAAATCTTAAATTGGTCAGCTGGGTTTCAATGATGGTGTTATCTTTCTCATTTTCCCCACCTGGACGATCCCAATCAATGATCGAATACTTTAAATTCAGTCCAACATTCGCAATCCGCAAAGCCCCAATTTCAACAACAAATCCGTAGTGATTGGTTCGATCATTGACTACAAAAGCGCCGAGCTGGGTAATAAAGTCACCCACGGAAGGAGCCGCTTTACTGAAACGGAGTAGCGCACCATCGAAAACAGAAGAAAATTCAATCTTGGACTCAAACACGTTACTTAAATAACGACGGCCGATCTCTCCATCCATTGTAAAAGTATCACCCGGAACAAGGCGAGCTCCTAAATAAGCCTTCTCGAGTCGGATTTTATTGAATGTACCCGAGCGGATACCCATATCGTTATCATATTCAATTTTGATTGCAGCCCAAGTACGATCAGCGCGATAATCGAGCATTAAATTAAATTCCACATCCCAAGCAAACATCGGTCTTGGACCTCCGCCGCCACGCACTTGATTCCCATTTCTCTCTTCGCTCGTGGCTTGAAATTCTGTGCGAACTTCACCACTTAAAGAAAGATCTCCACCGATTTCTCTCATTGTGACAAGTCGTTTGTCTTGCAACCAACGACGTAGAGCATCCATGTCCTTCGCATCAGGTTCTCTTCTTTGTGAAATACCATCTGCGGATTGAGCAAATGCGGGAAGTGTAAAAATAGATAAACAGAAAATGAATATTATGTAGATACGTGTTGCCATAAGGCAGGACATTATAATGAAAATGGAATTTCCTGACAACTAGTGTCTAGAATCAAAAACGAACCTGTGCTGCAACGGACAAACCGTCTTCGAATAGACCACGCCATTCAAAATTAGCGAGAAAGCAATTTCCTTTTGAATAGCTGATCCCGACAAAAGGTCCTAGATGTTGATCTTCATGAATCCAGATTGTTTTTTCAATTTTTGACAATTTTCCATCGGTACGATTGATCGCACAACCAGCGTATGGGGTAAATTTTCCCATTCGATATGTGATAGCAGGAGATACTTGCCAATATCGTAAAAGAGCGCGTGTTGCATTCCAACCGCCTACTTGCCCGTCAATACAAAAGTTAAAATCACGCACGTTAAAGATGATGAGCTTCGCATCTCCAGACCAAAGTGTTCCGTGTAATTTTAGGCTCATTTTTGACAATTTCCATGTATAATGACCTGAACCAATTTGCCCCTGAAGATTGAATCTTTCCCGAATACTCCAAATCATTGCACCTGACTCTGTAACGCCAGTAATCAGTACTTTCTTGGAATGCTTATGCATTTTCTTTTCCAGTAAGCAATCCCCGATCAATGCGCCTTGTGGATTTGTCCAATGAGTATCAGGAAAAGCAAACCCTTCTTCGATCAGCGCTGGCATTGCGGGATTAATAATTGGAGCCGCATATAGACAAGAAAATATACCATTCAAGAGAAATAACTTCATAAGACGACTGCACAAATTTTTGTAGATTAGAAGCGAAAGTCTACAGTAACGGATAAAGCCTCCTCAGAAATCAATCGACTCTCCACATTGACCATAAAAAATTGCCCGTTTGAGAGTGTACATCCAAGATACATACCGACAGGACAACGATTTCTTAAATGATCGCTGTGCGCTCCAAAATCGGCAAAGGAGGATGCAAGCCCCTTAATCACAGTAAGTTCATCCATATATAATGCACCAATATAAGGAGTCAGAATACAAATATGATACGAGAGCCCTAAATTCGCTTGCCAACCTCTCCATTCACATTTCCCACCTTGTAAAGAAACTGAATCGCCATCAATTGTAAATGTGGAAAGATGATGATGAGAGGCTCCGTACCGAGCGCCAAGACCAATATCCAATTGATCATATGAATATAGAATGGCTCTTCCTCCGATCGACCACAAAAAATTTCTTGCAGCAGTCAACTGAACATAGCGTATCCGATCCGCGAGATCTGTAAAGCGCCAATTGGCATTGACTTTTGAATATCCAAAAACACCATAAAGATCGAGTCTTTCCAAAATATCTAAAGTGGCGGTTCCTGAGTGTGTGCTGCGCGTATACTTATCGACAAGCCCTGAACCTTTTTCTGCTTGTTCCATATTTCCGTCAAAAACAAAATCGCCCTCATACCCACCCCGAATATTCACCCAACATTCGGTTGGAATCATAAAACCCCGACAAAGAATTCTTGGAGAAGAGGGATTCCCAACTGGTGCTGCATGTAAAGAACAGCAAAGCAAAAGGATCAAAAAGGTTTTCATGTTGCCATCCCTAGCGACTCTCCGTAATTGGCTTTCGTTTCAAAACCCTTTTGGGAATTCATGACTAAATCTTTATCAAAGGTCATGCTTCCTTTTTCAAATAAAAGAACAATACATGACCCGCCAAAGGAAAAGTATCCTTTTTCATCACCTTTGGATACTTTTTTCTCCGGCGTATATGTTTGATGAATAGTGCCTACACAAATTGCCCCAACTTCCACATAAAGTATTTTCCCAAAGGCTTCTGTATCTATATCCGTAACGACACGTTTATTGGTCCAAAGAATAGAAAAATTTTTCCTCAGCGCAATCGGACTTACAGAATGATAATCTCCATCGATTGGCTGAGACCTTGCTGGAATTCCATCAGCCACAAAATGAAATCGATGATAATCTGTCGGACAAAGACGCGCGATGACCATGGAGCCTTCATGATATCTTCTTGCATAGGCGCCATTTTGCAGAAATGTCACTAAATCAAACGGTCTTCCTTTCACATAAAAAAGGTCTTCTTGTTGAAGGGAGGGGAACACTAAATATCTTCCATCTGCCGGTAAAACAGCGCGCCTCGGATCCTGCACAATAGGCCTTACTTCTTTTTTTAATTTGCGGGTGAAAAAGTCATTAAAAGAATTGAAATTCGTATTTGCAAATTCAGATCGATCAATCCCATATGTATTAATAAAAGGATCTATCTTTTTCGCGCTCTTGGGTCTTTTCTGAAAATAACCATAAATTTTCGAGAAAATCGGGATTCTCGAAAGAAGAGGGGTAAATAAAAAAGAAAAAAGACGAGAGGTCCAGCTATCCCCGTAGAAAAGCGATAAAGCTCGATGGCCGTAGATTTTCTCCACCTCTACTGTATTTGTCTTTCGATGAATATAGCGAATTTCCATCTGTTAGATATTATAGAGTTTTCCGAGCTCAGTCAAAATTTTTCTATGTCCAGAGGAAAAAGGAAGCTCACGTAATCGTGAAATTTCGATCCAATCGTAACGACTTTCAAATCGACAGGTTTTAATTAAATAAGGAAATAAATTTGCTTTATACTTTGTAAATGTATGATTGCATGGTTGTAATTTTATTAACAAATTATCTGCTTCATTTAAGAAATATTCTAATGAATTGTGTATCTGAATATAAGGAAATTCATAAAGATCGGCCATGATCTTTCCTTTTTCTCCTTTTCGAACAAGAATATACCCATCACTTTCAAAAACAAATACGAGACGATCGATTTGACTGATGCGCTGTTCTTTTGTTTTTATCGGCAAATACTCTGCTCGGTTTTTTTGCCTCGCTAAACAGGCGTTTTTGAGTGGGCACACTTCACAACGCGGTTTTGGTGTGCAAATGGTTGCTCCAAGCTCAATCAACGCTTCCGCGGTGACCCAAGGAATCTTTGGATCTAATAGAACTTCAGTTTTCTCATGTATTTTTTTTCTTGTCGTACTTTTTTGAATATCTTCTTCAATACAAAAAAAACGAGACACAACCCTCATTACATTTCCATCGACAGCAGGAGCTCTTTGTTGAAAAGCAAAACTTCGGATTGCTCCGACTGTATATGGGCCGAAACCATGAATCGATAAAAGCTCATTTTCAGAGGTTGGAATTTCACCACCAAATCGTTCAACGAGCTCTTTTGCAGCTCGATGTAAATTTCTGGCTCTAGAATAATAACCTAAGCCTTCCCAAGCCTTAATGACTTGTTCAAGCGGAGCGCTGTAAAGCGCTTTTACATCTGGGAAAAGCTCCATAAAACGTTGAAAATAGGGAATCACAACAGACGCCCGTGTCTGTTGGAGCATGACTTCAGAAATCCATACCCGGTAAGGAGTCCGGTTTTTTCTCCAGGGAAAATCTCTTTTGTTCTCTTCGAACCACTTTTCTAGTAAAGTCTCACTCATGCGCCGCTGTGCTTTCAATACTGGATCCGATTTTCATCTCCTCGATCATATTGGTCCTTTTGCTCATGCCCATAAAATGCCTTTATTCATTGAAGAGGAAAAGAATTTTACACTCTTCAAACATTATTATCCTATGGCGGAAAGTATTCATTTTCCAGAAATGGCATCAGATCTTTCATTTTTTGCCAAAAATTTTGACGAACTTTATGAGTGCAAATTTTGGCTTCCCCATTTAAAAAAACTCTTTGCAGATCTTTATCAAAAAGAAATGCGCTTAATTTTTTGTGCTCATGGGCAATCCGATAAAGGATTTGGTGCACCTCTTTTACATCCTTACGCATCACAAGATTGCTGCATGATTTATGGAAAGCTCTTTAAAGAAATGCTTCAAGAACTCAAAATCTCAGCAAACTGTAAAGAGACTGGAAATTATAGACTATCCCACTATCTAAAGTATCAAGAGTTTTATGATTCAATCGCCAAAAAAGAAATCCTCTCCAAATTTCCAAACCCACAGTTCACCCTTCTCTATGCTCCTACTTGGAAAGATGCTGACGGGGCTACGAGTTTTTTTCAGAATATCTCATCACTTTGTGAAACATTGCCTAGCAGCATAAATCTCATTGTAAAAGTTCATCCGCTTCTTGAACAAAGGGATCCTGCGCAATATTACCACATTGCGCACATCATCGAACAAATGCCAAACAGACTTCTTTTAGAGACTTTCTTGCCCATCTATCCTTTACTTGCTTGCGCTGACGCATATCTCGGGGATTACTCTTCGGTTGGCTATGATTTTCTGTATTTCCAGAAACCGATGTTCTTTTTGTTGAATGAAAGTTTACCGAAAGGAAAAATTCATCACTGCGGACTTGTCTTAAAAAGTATTGATGAACTGTTCGAAAACCTAGCTGAGAATCCATATCGCGATCAACAAGAAGCCCTTTATAGAAAAGCCTTTTGTGTTAGTCGGCGCGAGGGGGGAGAACAAACAAAGCATCTAGATCGCTCATCGTATCTATGATTGGATGGACTTCGATTTCATACGAAAATCCACCCGGTTTTGGCTCTTTCACATATTTGACAATACCCACTCTTAAATCAGGAGGAAAAACGCCGTCAAAACCAGTCGTTACGAGCAGATCTCCTTTTTTTAAAAGGGCAATTTTTTTTGGAGCGGAGCCCTCTTCATCTACATAGTCAAAATTAAATCCGATTCCTTTCAGAGAGGAGCTGCGCGCTCGCCATAAAGGGGAACTGCTTCCATGAAGTTCTCCTTTTGCTAGATAAGCCTCTTTGTTTTCTAGCTCCGATCTGACTTCTTGAAGTTGACTAACTAACGATTCTTTATCGGGCAGCAACTCGATTAATGCGCTCATCTTTGAAAGAATTTCTTCATTGCGAATACTCCCACGAATCGCTCGAACAGCAGGGGAAAGGCCTGAATCTGAAATCAGCCTAACGCGAGACTGTCGATTGCCTACATAATCGACAACACCAACAAGAGCGCACCCTGAAACAACTGGACTATTCTTTGCAATGACTTGCTTCCCTAATACTTGATTATCTTCTTCTCCTACATTGACCCACAAACTACTTCCCCAAGATGATGGATCCCGATAGATCACTTCTGCTGGCATTGCCATTAACTCTGACTGAAGAATATTTTGCAGATGTCGTGCCCGCCTTTCAAAAAAAGGTTTATCTGTCGCTTCCGTTTTAAATTTCTCATAAAGAGTGAGTTGCTCCAGGATTCTTTTTTCATCGCCAAGCCATTGAGAAATGCGTTCGATTTGCGATCGTAACATTGCATTTTCTAATTCGAGCTGCGCAATTTCTTTCTCATTTTTATGAAGCGAAGCAAAAGTGGGGCGACCAGGTAGATATTTTTTAATGCCTCTTGCACCATCCCAAACAGGTCCAAGCGAGGCTACAGAAAAAGATCGCAATTGATCAGAAATGTGTAAGGGAATATTGATCCAGCAAAAAAGAAGCGCTGCAAGAGTGATATAAAACGGTGATAATCCTTTACGCATACTTTTCCTCGCAGATTAAACCAAAAGAAGCTATAATTAAAGCTTATTTTGGGGGCGTTAGCTCAGTTGGTAGAGCGCTACGATGGCATTGTAGAGGTCATCGGTTCGAATCCGATACGCTCCAATCATAATGGCTTGATGAACTGCCTCTTATTTCTTTCGAGCAACGATATAATGGCTTGTTGTGAATAGCCGCATACGATCTGCTTCGACAAATGCTTCGCCATCTTTGACAAGCCTGTCAAACAGCGGCTTAAAATGTGCTGGCAGAATTTTGTAGCGAACGCAATAATGAATGAGTTTTGTGACGCGAGTGAAGAATTTGTCAGCATTTTGAATCAAAGGCGCTTGCAATCCGTCAATACTCGCATTTTCATTTTTGAGAATTTCAAAGCCGGCGTCTTCAAGAAGTCGAATGCAATTTTCGATGGAATGTGTTCCAATAGCCCCGATTAAAGGTTTGACTCGTTTCATCAAGTCTGCATGATGAGGATTTTTTGCATCATAGGCACTTAAACTTACCCAGTCCAAAGAACCAAATTTACCACCTGGTTTTAATAGACGATGAATTTCCTTAAAGGTTTTTCCTAGATCTTTTGCAAGGCTAAAAAGACATTGAATTTGATATACATTGTCAAAAGAAGCATCTGGAAAGGCATAAGGAATTTGATTCACGTCACCTTGAACAAATTCAACTTTTTTTGAAAGACCATTTCCTGCAGCAAATTTACGTGCTTGTTGAAGTTGATCATTGTCGATATTCATTCCCGTTACATGCGCGCCTGACATTTGCGCCATGTGACTTGCAACACGCCCTCTTCCACAACCAAGATCTAACACCTTCTGAGAGCGCGCAAGTCCCAAATCTTCACACATCATTTTTTCGAAGAGTTTCTGGTTTGTAATGATGCTTGCAGACAGATCCATTGCTGGAGGAATATACATTTTTTCTACTTGCCCAACAGAGCAAAGGTGATTGAGAACCGAGTAGTAGTCGACGATTTTTTTCTGCATCACTTTCTGGTAATCGTGCCCAAGCTCTGCAATGAGTCTTTCTTCATCTGCCCAATCATGATCGTAAATCACGTACGAATCGAGGAATGCGTCTACTTTTGCAGGGGGTAACGTGTAAAGAGTTTTCAACGACTTCAAAATGACTGTCAATCGATAAAGCCAGAATTGCGTTTTCGAAGAAACAGAAGAAATCAGTGTACTCATGTTGAAGCCCTTTTAGCACAATACTATCAACGAAAATTTTCGATGTCTAGAAAATATTCAATTCTTGATAAACTGCTTTTATGTCCGAAATTTTGAATCCCGAACAATCACAAGCCGTTCACTTTGGAGAAGGGCCCTTGCTTGTACTTGCAGGTGCAGGTTCTGGAAAAACGCGCGTCATTACATTTCGTATTGCCCATTTAATTGAAAGCGGAATTGATCCTGAACAAATTCTCGCAGTCACTTTTACCAATAAAGCAGCCGAAGAGATGCGATCTAGAATTCATGCATTAACAAACAAACGCGTTTTAGCAACAACATTCCATAGTCTAGGCGCACGCATTTTACGCGGATCCATTCATCAATTGGGCTATCAAAATACGTTTGCTATTTACGATGAGGATGATAGTGAAAAACTACTGAAAAGTTGCTTAGATCAACTAGGATTTAGTGGCGTCGATAAAGGATTTGTCAAAGAAACGAAAACCTCGATGAGTGAGGCAAAAAACAATCTGTCCGAAATCAATGACCATGTACTTGCTCAAGTATATCACCTTTATAATCAGAAGCTTAAAGAATGTAATGCAGTTGACTTTGATGATCTTCTTTATTTAACAGTGCAACTTTTACAAAATCATCCAGATATTCGAACCTACTATCAAAATAGATGGCGTTATGTCCTGATCGATGAATATCAAGATACCAATATTGCGCAGTATACAATCGCAAAAATTTTGAGTGAAAAAAACAAAAATATTTTTGTTGTGGGAGATCCCGACCAATCCATTTACTCTTGGCGTGGAGCTCGCTTTCAAAACATTTTGAATTTTGAGCGCGATTTTCCGGGCGCTGTTGTCATTACGCTTGATCAAAACTATCGAAGTACAAATACAATTCTAGAAGCAGCGAACGCACTGATTGAACATAATTCGAATCGTTTTGAAAAGAAATTATGGAGTGAACTAGGCGTTGGTTCAAAAATTGGCCTCTATATCGGTTATAGCGAAAGACAAGAGGCAGACTTTGTCGCATCGCGTATCAATCAACATTTGCACTACGATTGCTCCTTGGATTCGATCGCGATTTTTTATCGAACAAATGCACAATCGCGCCCCTTTGAAGATGCGCTTCTTTCTCGAAGAATTCCTTATACAATCATTGGAGGCGTTTCTTTTTACGAAAGAAAAGAAGTTAAAGACATCCTTGCCTATTTGCGCATGCTCATCTCAAATTCCGATTTAATTTCATTTTTACGTACGATGAATGCTCCGAAAAGAGGCATTGGTCTTACATCTCTTGATAAGTTGGTCAATGCGGCCTCTAGTCACCAAATTCCCATTCTTACTTTTTGCGATGAGCATTTAGATACAGTTAAACTCGGCGCAAAACAAAGAGAAAGTCTTAAGAATTATATTCGTATGATTCATCATTTACGCTTGGCAACGCCTCAAATGAGTATCCATGAAGTCATTCAAGAAATCATTACGCAGACTGGATATCTTGCCTTTTTGCAACAAGATCCAGACACTGCACAAGAAAGAAAAGAAAATATTGATGAGTTAATGGGAAAAGCAGCGGAATGGGAGGAGGAACAAGAAAATCCATCCATTCAACTCTTTTTAGAAGAGCTCGCTCTTCGATCGACGATCATCAAAGAAAACCCTGACGCACCATCCATCAAGATGATGACGCTTCACAATAGTAAAGGGCTTGAGTTTCCAATCGTCTTTTTAGCAGGCCTTGAAGAGGATTTGCTGCCTCATATTAATTCCAAAATGGACCCAGCTGCAATCGAGGAAGAGAGAAGACTTTGCTACGTCGGCATTACAAGAGCTAAAAAAACCCTCTATCTCACAGCCTCAACCTACCGCTACACATGGGGGACAGAACGACTCATGGCCCCCTCACGCTTCTTACGAGAGCTCCCGGAAGATCTGATTCTCCGATTGTAATTGCGAGGAAGCAGAAATATTTATCTTTTCTGGAAATCGAGATGCAATCTCCGGATCAACATTACTTAATGATCTAAAACCCAAGCAAAGGAGTAAAGTTTTACTAAGAGATCCTGTATAAAATAATATAGTCGGTATTTGACTATTCGCTGGACTCGCATGATACAGTTCATCGGCATGAGAAATAAAGACAAACTCTGCCCTCTTAGAATAGGCAATGCGTTGCAACAACTCAGGCCAACCAATTTTTGTCCTATAGTCGTTATCTCTAAGCTTGCGTGCGTCAAAACAATGAAATTTTAAGCCCAATTCATTTGCCATTTTCTTAGCTTGGGCCTCCTGCTCAGATTGAGAGCCATAAAAAAGAACTCGGGTTAGATTAGATTTATTCTGAATTGCATTTTGATTTTTCTTATTTAGTTTTTCAAGAGCTCCTGTTTCTATAGGCATTGGGGATGGTTTCGAAAAAGGGCGATTCAGAATTACAAATAAAAGGCCAATGCCAGAAAGCGCAAGCAGAACAATTGCGACTATAGGATTGGAAACTGTCTTCCGAATCTCACAAAAAAGACGAGGAACACTACTTATGTTTCCAATATTCTCAGCATTCAATTGCATAAAAATCCTCATTCTGTTTCAGCGTGGGTTTTAAAGTATGTAATAATGCTGTCCTTAATCGCTTCTTTAGTACTAACTGATCCTAATCTAACAGTATCACTCAGCGCATCAAGAGCATCCGATACTTGCCGACCTGATCTACCTACAAATGCTTTGCTATTCACCAGAAAATTGGCCATATCCTGATTTAATAAATCTTTTATGCCCGGAATATTCCTGGCATGCGCAAGAAGAATGTCCTTCATTGTTTTTGAATCTGGATTCCCAAGCTTCAGCTTATAGGTCATACGATCTAAAAGATTGGGATCAAGACCTTTCTCCTCCTTTGTATTGAAAAGAAACATGATCTTATTTTTCTTTTCGGAGTACGTTAAAAATGCATCAAAGGCTCTGCTCACCTCTGGATCGTCTTTATATTTCAATACTAAATGTTTAGCATTATCGATCACTAAAATAGTGGGACAAGACAGTTCGCAAAGAGACTTAAAGAATGTAGCTATTTTCACTGGATCCTGTGCTAAGGCAATAAATAAAGGTTCTGGAAAAAGAAAATAATTAGCGTTTGAATTACGTGCAATTACTTGGCATGCTGTTGTTTTTCCAGTTCCTATCGGTCCAATAAAAATTGCATGATTTAATCTTGTATTTTTCTCAACCGCATCTTTACATGTCCTCTGAATTTTTGTATAAATATCAGTAATTTCAGAATTAAAAATTGGGGGTACTATTGGTACCTCGTTACGTGGATCTGTCCACCATTTTGTAGAATACATTTCCGGACATTTCACCATTTTAAAGGGATCTGTTTCTGTAGACGAAATGCATAGATTACAGAGATCGTATATAGTGCGGATATGCCCACCCACGTTGACCGTAAAGGAGAGAGCCTTTTCCCATGTCACATCTGACCAATCAACATCTTTAAGTTGCTCCCATAACTTTCCTAAATCTATTTTATCCCAAAGCCAGTCAAGCCCTAAAAATCCCATAGTCGGTATTGAAGACTAAGTTTTTCGCGCCAAAACAGACGTGTTAATATTTGTATCAGATAAACATGTATTCGTATCAATAGTCTTTGATTCTTGATTTCGTTGAATGTTTTCTTTAGGACATTGGGGATTCGTATTAAAAAAATTTCCTATTCTCATATAAGCCCTCCTTTTTAAAATTAGCTCTTTTTTTCAGACTTCTCGTCATTATTTCCTGTTATCCATTGATAAAGCCGTTTCACAGACATAACTCCTGCACTAACTACTGCGCTACCAATGACTACCTTTGTGACACCTGCTAAAACTGCGCCTATTGTCCAACTGCATGGGTCGATGATCCCCATCGTGGGAAGTGATGCAAAAACATCTCTAGCGACAACTTTTGTTTTGTCTTCTTGAGCTTGTTCAACGCGCTTTTCTCCTGATTGCTTAGGAAGAGAAATATTTTCAACTCTCATAGTTTTTTTTCCTTTATAAAAATAGGGGTTTCAATGCCTGACAGTTATTCGCCATATGGGCTCCTATACTGCCTGCGATTTTAAGCTGAGATTCCTTAATCATTCCAAGTTGTAGCCCAAGCAAAAATGCATATTCTTGATTCTGATGCGGGAAAGCAAAGAGAAAGGACGAAATGATAATTTGTGCGCTTTTCGCAAATAACGGGGCAAATATTCTTTGCGAGGCCTTTTGTAAAATCACACCTTGGAGTAGACCTCGATAAAGGATTTCTTCATAAATAGGCGCAAAAAGAATTCCCAGACAAAGACATTGTATTTTTACGTCTCGATCTACTCGAGAAATATCTAGTGACTCTTTAGGTTTTTTGCAAATGATCAATTGAGAGAGCTTTTCAAGCGGGAAATATCCTAAAGCTCCAAGACCCAATCCGAAACAAAAACGCTTTGCAATATCTTGCATCATATTTTAGCGGCAAAGATTAAGGAGTAAGTAATTTTTTTATCAATACTTTTTTGTTGCATTCTCTATCTTTGATTTTTTAAGATTGCTGATCTGAAAAATGGAGAACTTGTAAACAACTCTCGCGTAAACGCGAAAGCTTTATCGTCCGTTTATAGCGGCGATATGCCCACCCACGTTGACAGTAAAGGAGAGAGCCTTTTCCCATGTCACATCTGACCAATCAACATCTTTAAGTTGCTCCCATAACTTTCCTAAATCTATTTTATCCCAAAGCCAGTCAAGCCCTAAAAATCCCATAGTCGGTATTGAAGACTAAGTTTTTCGCGCCAAAACAGACGTGTTAATATTTGTATCAGATAAACATGTATTCGTATCAATAGTCTTTGATTCTTGATTTCGTTGAATGTTTTCTTTAGGACATTGGAGATTCGTATCAAAAAAATTTCCTATTCTCATATAAGCCCTCCTTTTTTAAAATCACTTATTCTCTTCTGCCTTATCGTCATTATTTCCTGTTATCCATTGATAAAGCCCTTTCACAGACATAACTACTGCGCTACCAATGACAACCTTTGTGTCACCTCTTGGAACGAGCACCGTACGACTTTAATAATGAAATCAACTCTTTATCATTTTTCTTTTTCGCTGTATCTAAAGGCGTATTGCCTTCATTATCAGGAATATTTGGATCGGCTCCATTTTCTAATAATAACTTACATATTCTAACACTATCACCATCGCTTGGCAGTTTTACTTGAAAATGTAACGCTGTATTCCCATCATTGCTCCGGTGATTTATCATTGCTTTTTTAGATTTGATGTTCTGACGGTTCATTTCTTGATTGTCTCCTTTCCAAGAAAAATAACCGATTACTAAAGCAGCGACCAATCCAACACTTAATGGATCAATGATCCCCATCGTAGGAAGTGATGCAAATACATCTCTAGCAACAACACTTGTTTTCCCTTTACTATCTTGTTCAGCACAAGATTGTATTGATTGACTTGATCTATAAAAATTTTCAATTCTCATGCTCTTTCTCCATGATAAATAGTGATCTTTGCGCAAGACAGTTATTGGCCATATGAGCGCCAATACTACCTGCTAATTTTAGCTTCGATTCCTTGATCATCCCAAGTTCAAGCCTAGTAAAAGAGCATATTCCTTATGCCAATGCAACGATGCAAACAGGCACGAGACACTCAGTACTTGCATTCCACAAGCTAGAATAGAAGAGAAACACTTCTGGCAGACTTTTTGTAAAATAACTCCTTGAAGAAACCCTCGATAAATCGCCTCTTCATATACAGGAGCTAACAAAACACCACGACAAACACATTCAATTTTTACATCAAGATCAATGGATGAATAATCGATTGATTTTTTACTCACTTCTCTTTGCATTAAGCAAGATACAAATTCATTTGGGAAATACCCGACAACTCCAAGACACGCCCCGAAACCAAAACGCTTTGCAATGTTCATCAAAAACTCTGAAAGTGAGAAGCGATAGGTTTAAAACTATTTACAAGTCAATTTTTTTTAGTACTTCCTAAAAAATCTTTAATAAGCCATCATTTTATGATGTTTATTTTTTCAATCCAATAATAGGGAGGGATGCTATGGATCCAGCTACAGGTATTAATGCAACAGTCGGTGCAGCATCAACGATTACAGGAATTTATGAAACCATCAAGAAGACAGGGGCAGCTGTACATGAACAAAAAATTAAGAATTTAGCTAATGAGAAAATTCTTTTTGCAGATTCAGATCGTGAAATAATTAGCAGTATTGAAAAAGGGGATTGTGAGGGGATAGTTAAGGCCAAAGATTTTAAAAAGTTAATGAAGGACCTGTTTAGGCGCAATCCCGAGCAACAGGTGAAACTCGGGGGAAAGGTCCAAAAATGCTACGAAATGGCAAAGAAATCTAGAAAGAGATAATCTACGTCCTGTTTTTTGACTGTTTTTCAATCTTCTCAATGCATTTGTCGTACTGCGCTTGATGGAGTATTAAAAAATGGGGGTGACGCGTGAATGTATCTTCAGCTAATTTCTTAAATCCATTAATGTCTACGATATGATCACAGTCTTCTGTTTGAATTTGTCGCTTAATTTCTTCATCCAATTTCTCCTGTTTTTCTCTAATATTATTTGGATCTTGGATTGTGTTATTAATGATATTATTACCTTGATTCTGCCAACGATTGATTGCATTCCCAGCTAAAGCCCCCGCAAAACCCGCTGCCGCATTGCTAGCTTTTTCAAGAAGAGGGTCAACTACTTTTCCCCCCATTGAATTAGACCTTTCCAATTCACCAAACTTATCGTGTATTGGCTTAAATTTTACTCTATCTTGTCCGTACAAGAAATCGATCATAGGTCTATAAAATTGCACGTCAAATGACTTCCCTATTTCCGCTTCTTGCACCGCTTTTACTGCGCATTCTAGATTTTCAGCTGAAAACGAATTACGACTAAGTGCTGCAAATGCTTCAAATGGATGGATGTTTGAACTTTTAATCTCTCTTAATTTGTCTTTAAGTGGCTTATATTTGAAATAATCTTGCTCATACAAAAAATCAATCATCGGCTCGTAAAATTGCACGTCGAATGGCTTTCCGATTTCTGCTTCTTGTACCGCTTTTACTGCATTTTCTAGATTCTTTGCTGAGAACAACTTGCTTACTTCTGCTAATGTTGTAAAAGGATTTGAATTATCAATAAATATAACTGGGTAATGATCATTTCCCCTAGGGATTTTGTGGGGGCCTGACGGTAGACTGGGTATTTTTTGTATGTCTTCCGGCTTAAGACCTGAAATGAGTTTATCTAAATGATCCTCTTCATACTTTAGAGTTGGCCCTCCTGCATTTTTTAATGCCTCATCGAATTTCTCAGATAACTGCTGCGCGTCATTGTCTAGACCCTTATGCCATTGTGCTACTTCTTCTGCACCTTTTGCTGCTGCAGCCACACCACCCGCTGCCGCACCCGCCACTGCGACAACAGCACCTCCTGCAACGCCCGCGCCTTTACCAATATTTTTAACCTTCTCAATTTGTTCATTCGCCTTTTCAAGTTGCTCAAGAGTAGGGGCGTTTTTCCAAACTTTTTCTAGCATGTTTTTTGCAACATCAACTCCTCCGCACCACCAGAACCCAACAGCAAGCCCGATTGCCCCTACTACCATTCCAACTTTAGCAATTGTAGAATAGCCCTCATCTTGTTGGTTTACTGTTGGTTGATTGTTTTCAACTTTTTGAGGTTTGTTTTGAATTTCCATACTCTTTTTACCTCTTGATGACGTGTTGTAAACCTTGATAAAAATCGAGAATTTCTCGCCCAAAAAGCTTGCGGCCATTCGCAAGTATGATGCAGCTTTCGAACTGCTTTGTACTAGGGTTAATATCCCAACTAGCCATTGGCTTTGAAATCGCTCTTGGAATGAGGAACTCATCTCCTCCGCCTAACTTCTGAAAGGTAAGTAGATTTCCAAGTACTCCAGCTGCAAAATGGCCAATCCCACTAAACGACCCAATTTTATCCCAAACCACATGACTTACAATCTCATCAAGTATGTGCTTACTCACTGTTTCTGTGTGTTCCGTGTGAACGTGATTTGATGATCCTTGTATTCTCATAAAAATCCTCTTTCTTAAGAGGAAAAGAATATGAAGATTTTAATACTCCTTCAAGAAGAATTTTTAATGTGTTGGGTATATAGTCATTTCATTCAGTTAAGCGTCTTGGGCAGCAGCCGAAATGACAAAATCAATGAAATGCTGTAGTACAGGTGATATACTCCATTTCTATAAGAACAAGCATGCGTAAAAACGGGGAATTTAGAGCAGAGCCGGCGCAATCTGAAGCCATTTTTGAAACACAGGCGGTCTAAGTGATGTCTACTTCAACAATTACTGATGCAAGAGAAAAACCAGTTTACAGTCCAAATTTTCAAGAACAACGCTACTGGACAGATGCCAAAGTACAAAAAACCTGGCTTGGAGTCTCTGCTTTGTTAACATTGAGCGGAGCCATCGCCTGTTCAACAATAGGTTTCGAGAAGTCTCCCTGGTGGTCTATTCCAGCGATCTCCCTTTTTATTGCAACTGGAGCGATTCTCTGGCACGCAACATCGATCATTGACTACGATAATCCGGAGCAGCTCGCGGTTGTCAGGGCAGAAGCTACCAAAATGCCCTTGATGAAAGTCGTCGAAAAGCATGGCTGGAATCGACTGTTTCAGTACGGAATCTTGGACAAAGATCAATTCGAGGTTGCATATAGAATTTTTTGTAATGACCTGCCTCTAAATAATATCATCCAAAATTATCGACTCATCCATGACAAAATCCAAAACGCAAAATTTGAAAAATTATATTCCCTTCCCTCTCCTTCAGAATGGAAGGATAAGCTCGAGGAAGAAACAGAAGGATATTCTTTTTCAAAGATTCTCGATCATTTCCACTTAAAAGACCTCATCGGATATGATTTGTTGGCCCCTAAGCAGTTTATACATTCCTTCGATGTCTTCGCAAAGACAGCTCCAGTGATTAAACTCCTCAAAACTTATGAAAGAGCCAAAAAAGAGCTCGCAAGTGCTGCTGAAAGTTACGATTACGAACGCATTCAGCAATTTTCGATCTCAATGCCACATCGCTTAAAAGCAGACTTTATTTCTGAATGGAAGGATAAAAAAGCGAGTGAAATTGCTTTAAGTTTTTCGAGTATCTCAGAAGCTCTTATCGAGCACAATCTCATCTCTTCTGAAGGCTACTCCTACATCAAAAAAGCTCAGAACGAATATAAAAAAGCAAATCAGCTAATTTCAACAGCACGCGCTGAAAACGAAAGCCATTTGAAAGCATGTGAAAAAATTCTGAAACAAGCCTGTGAACTTGCTGATAAAATTTTGAATAATCATCCTGCCAATCAACAACTTTGGAACTCCTATCAATATGAACGGGATAAAATCGCTGAGATTGAGAGAGAATTTGAACTAGATAAGCAAAAACATCCAAATCAAATCAATGAGCTTCTCAGCAAAAAAAATGAAAAAATTAGCGAGGTTTCTAACCATTACAGGCAATTAAGAAAAATTCATGAAAATTCTTTGCAATCTGTAAGAAAAACACGCGATGAGGCTCATGAACTCGCAAAACAGCAATACAAGATGACGAAAGATTCGTTAAAACGGGAGCTTGATCAGTTCATTCAAAAAATCAATTCCGAATTGAACCAAAAGCTCGATGAAATCAATCGATCTTTTGATCTATTGCACTTATTTAAGTAATATTAGACAGTTTATGCACATCTTAGCTTGCAAAAAGTTTTGCAGATACTGAGTTGACCTTTCTTGCAATTTCTTCATCCACAAAAACCGTTATGGAGCCTTCCGGTTTGCTTTCAGAGCAGTTAAAATCAATCACATCAAGCACTTCGCCTTGTTTATCTTTGAGTGTGAGATGAACTTGAAACTGAAACGTTGAATAGTCTGATCGAGGCAGGTGTGCAATCACCTTTGTTCGATATTTAACAACGAGCTTTTTTGCTTGCAAAAGCGCGCTAACTGACCCCGATAACTGGATTGTATATACAATTACTGGACCGTTGACCGCTCGTATAGAAAGAGTGTCTCCAAATCCCAACGATTGAGGCGCAGCCTCAGCCAATAGAGGATTGATAGAACCCGTACAAGCACCACCAAAGATTCCCATTAAAGTAGACGATATTCTCATTTTTACTCCTTATATTTTGGGTGATTTCCTAACACAAAACGAACCGTTGCTACCTTTTCCAATAATTCTTTTGCAAGAGAAATAGACTCTCGAATCTCATTGAAAGAAACAAGTTCCAATAAATTTCCAGATGAATCAAATAGTTCACATTTTCTAACCACTACAAGACCCTCTTTAGCAGCATCACAGGATCCCCACACGAGCAACTTAAGTATAACATCCATAACACCAGGAACTTCTCTTATATCCTGTCGAATATACAACTTTCCAGTTTCTGGATAAATAATTGCCTGAGCCATTAAAATCATTCGTCTAGGTTTTTCACCACAGTGCATCGGGCCTTTGCAAAAAGGAAAATTCTTAATGTTGCCTTTTTCAATCATGAGTTCTTTATAAGAAATGCCATTTTCTACGGCCCTAGAAAGAGGTTCGGACCACTTGCTTTGTTCAAAAGCTTGGCGATTGTATTCAGAAATTAAGAAGGAACGATATTCACGACATTTATTAAAATCTTTATCAAAGACTGATCGCTCCTGTTCAGAAAGAGCTGATATGAGTTGTTTATTACTTTCTTCAAAGATCGAAAACTCAGGAACTATTTTTTGTCTATCTGCACATTTTTTTGTAGTTTCCAACAGCCTTCTGATTTCTTGGTCTGACACTCGATTGTTGATTGCTGGCGTGGAATTAGCACTCATAGACACCTTATTTTTCCGCGTTATTCGAGGTTCAATTTTAAAGGAAGGAATATATGTATTCTATCGAGATTCTTTCAATACCAATTCTTGAAAACCTCGCAGAACTTTTTTTACAGAGATGAATTTTTTCCAGTGTCTGTCACGAAGGCGAAGGCCTCGAATATTGGGAATGAGTGAGGAGGGAGTCATCACGACGTTGTGATGAAAACTTGGCGCCCACATGTTGGCCCAGGCTTTTCTGCGACAAAGTGTGAGCGTCGGAATGCCAAGGGCAGAGGCAAGGTGACCAAGGCCTGAATCGTTTCCAATGAGGAAGCCTGATTCATAGATATAGCGAGAAAGTTCGTCAAGATTCGCGAAATTTGCGATCTCGAACTCCACGTCCTGCCATTGAGTTATGTTTTCAAAACCTGGAACAAATACCGGTTGATAGCCTTTATTTTGCAAATGTAAAGCGAGCTTTACAAACTTCTCTTTTGGCCAGTTACGCGTGGGTCTTGCACTTGTCGGATGAATGACAATTCTTTTTGGATATTTGTGTTGAATCAGTCCTGGAGGTGGAGTAAATCCATTCCCGGTTGTCATTTTTGGAAGTTGCAGAACTTTTCGACACACAATACGCATATTTTCTGCGATCGATTTTTTGGGGTCTGTCAGGCAGTCGAGATAATAAGACTCATTGATGATATTGGGAGAGGGGTATAGATAGAGCACTTTGGTTTTTTCTGGATTGCGCTTTTTTGCCTCTAGGATCAGGGATTTAACAAACTCATCTGTGTCATTTTGGACGATAAAAAACCATTCATATGTGGACAAAATACGAGGTAAGTCCTCCATTTTTGGATATGATTGCACAGGCAAATGAGGAAACCAGTTTTGCATTGAACCGATCGTATTTTGATAGGTATCAACCTCCCAACCATTGAGATGCAAATGGTTAGAAAGGACAAGGCAATTCACTCCATCGCCAAGACCGTTATGACAAAAAACACCCGCTTTCATACTTATTGATTCTATGCTATGGGGAGAAAATGTATCACTCACAAAATGTAGAACGTCGCCTCGCTATGACTTTTCAAATGAGTCAAGCGCTTGCCATTCTTCAAATGAACAATCTCGATTTGCAGCAGTTTCTACAAGAGGAAATCGATAAAAACCCACTCTTAGAAGAGGTTAAAAAAGAGAGCTATTTCTGCGACGAAGAGGTTCCAAGCGAACTTTCTATCGCAGATCACCTCAACACGCAGATTCGCGAAACATTCTCTCATGCTGAAGATCGAAAAATTGCAGAGACAATCGCCGAATCTTTGGATGAAAAAGGGTTTTTATCTGCTCTTCCATCCGATATCGATACAACAAGGTTTGAGTCCGTTCTTGAAAGACTACAAACATTTGATCCTCCTGGTATTTTCGCGCGTACTCTACAAGAATCGCTTTTGATTCAACTCAAAGCAAAAGGTCTAACTCATTGCACAGCTTACAGGCTCATTGAATCTGATTATCAAAATCTTCTGTTACATCGCTATAGCTTACTCAAAAAAAAATATCCCGACCTATCCGAGGCAATTCAGAAAATAGCAACCTTACAACTCAGACCTTTGGAGAGTCTAAAAAAAGAATATTCTTGCCCCATCATTCCAGATCTTTTTATTCAACCCTTAGAATCGGGTTGGTTGATCGGATTCTACGATGAAATGATCCCTCAATTTCGTGTTCAATATGAAGATTTGTTTTTAGAATCTAAAGAAGAACAAAAAACAGTGGATGTCTGGCGCTCTTCTGGCAAATGGTTGCTCAAAGCTCTACATCGTCGTAGCGAGATCATTTTACAAATTGCAAAGAGGATTACACATCATCAACATCGCTATCTCTTACAAAAAGGGAATTTATCGCATTTTACGATCCAGAATTTATCACAAGAACTAGGTCTACATGAATCTACGATATCCCGCGCACTTTCTGAAAAATATGTAGAGACTCCCAGAGGGATTATTTTACTCAAATCCTTGCTCACAGCTGCCCCTGAAAAAACACAGGCTAAGGAAATCTTACAAGCGTTGGTTGCCAACGAGAGATCTCCTCTCTCCGATGATCAACTCGCTAAAGCCCTTGAAGAAAAAGGATTTAAGGTTGCTCGAAGGACAGTTTCCAAATATCGCAAGGAACTAAAGATCCCTGAAATGAATGCAAGGAAGTTATTTAGTTCATTGATTATTAAATGTTTAGAACCATAGGTCTTCCCGTCATTCTTTCTAAAATACTGACTGGCGATTTCTCTGGATGAAGAAGCGCATCTCTTGGAATAAACAATGTTTGCTCCAATGCATATTGCCCTGAGATCGCAGCATGAGAGACTTGGTCTGTAAAAACGGCCCAGCAAGAATTCGGAGGAAACTCCCAATTGCTCTTCGGACATCCTTTTTGGAATGCTTCATTTTCTTTTAAATAATTATGCATATTGAGCATGAAGCGATCGTAAGGGGATCTCATTGGAATTTTAAACCCTAAAGATTTCAACCATCCTTTTGTCATGTGTGCGAACCTACCTTGGAGCGAATCATCAACGCCTTTTGGGAAAGGAAGCCCTTTTTTGCCACCAAATTTTTTGATCAATTCTTGAAAAGGCTCTGATGTAATCCAGCGTCTCGGTTCTTGTTGGTTAATATTCGTAAAGAAGCGAAGGATTCGACCCCCATGCATGGGTCTTGTTGGGAAAGAATCCACATGAAGCAAATCGTTACGCGCACGAGTGCGCAATTTTCTGCCCATTTCTTGATAGGGACGAAAACTTGCATAATCAAGTTTCCAGTGAGCAGAATATGGAGCTAAAAGAGTTTTGAGAAATGTTGTCACGCGCGATGAGTAAGATCGTAGGATGTCGTGCATGCGCTTTGCTTCTTCGTCATTTGCTGCAACATGATTGGTAATCTTATCTACTTGAGGTTTGTAAGCGATATTTTTACGTGTAGTTGAACCGCTTTGACGCTGCTGTAAAAGAAACTCAATTTCAGCTTGAGGAAAATCGAATGGAATTTTCTCAAAAAAAAGGATGTTTCCTTGTTCTAGATCTCTACAATGCAACACGGAATCATGGATGTCTTCAACAAGTATTTTTTTTGTCATTTGTTCCTTAGATAGATATTTAGGAGTTGCCAACGCAAAGTTTGCTCTTCAGATAAATCCTTACCTTTGGCTAATTTTTGAATTTCAACATTTGTTAAACGGAATAGAATATGTCGAACTTGATCATTCGACAGTCCTTTTTTTTGGAGCGCAAGACTTGCCTTTTTAAGAATGAAATGTCCTCGAATCAGTCGAATAAATCCAAGACCAATCCATACGCTTGCAAACAAAAAAGAAAGAGGGAGAAAAGGCCCTACTATGAAAGCCGCTAGTAATGGCCAGACTTCCCACGGACGACGAACAATTGGACCCAAAGCCCTTCGCCACACTTTTTCTGATGTCATGTAAGCAAAATATTCATCCCAAGGATCTACAGGAAAGGCGGATCGCGCAGCATGAACTGCTTCATGCGCTAAAATCTCGCTTCGACTATAGATTTTTAAAAAAGTCCCTTTTTTAAAAGCCTCTCTTAACTGGATGGCTAATATTTGATCGCGCTCCACCCATGCTGCAGCTCCCTGCCAAGGCGCTAAAGATCGATTGGAATAAAAAGCTGGTAAACATCTAGGGACAAAATCAAACCCATCAAGGATTTTCTTTTCCACCCATTCCCAGTGAGAAGAGGGAATTGCAGCAACGCCCAACTTTAAGTAAGCCGCCTTCGTTGATTCTATTCTTCTTAAATACTTTTCTTCAGATTCTTGGGGACCTGGAATAAACCCCGCGCGGTTATGCTCTAGAAGTTCCTCATCTGTCATGAAATATCAAATGTTTCGGAGGATTAAATAATTCTAAGAATGCAAGCACTCCAACTGCGATGAAAGCACTAAAAGCAAGCCATGAGAAAGTCACTTGCAAAACAAGACCAAACAAGACACAAAATTGGAGCGCGGTTGCCACCTTACCAGCTCTGAGAGAGCGAAAAATAATGGATCTTGCCCCTCTTGTTAGAACTATGAGCACCCCATATCCAAAGATCACAATATCACGAGAGATCATCGCAAACATTTGAAGAAGCTGAATCTTCCCTTCGAAAAAAAGAACAAGAAGGGCAAAATAAACAAAAAATTTGTCAGCGACAGGGTCTAAAAACGCTCCAAATCGCGAAACGGACTGATTTTTACGTGCGATGTATCCATCAACGCTGTCTGTGAACATCGCAATGAGGATTGCGAAGCAACGCAAAGTCACGCTTTCACTCAAAAATACAAAAGCAAGAGGAATGCGTAGGAACGATAATCCATTTGATACGCTAATCATGGTACGAAGCTTATCAAACCGAGAGTTTAATCTCTATGAAAACATTGAACAAAAGAATTTGATTGACTAATCTTAATTCATGAAAAGTGTAATTATCCACGATTGGCTCACTTCGCCTGTTGGCGGAAGCGAAAATGTCCTGGAAGAAATTCATCGCCTTCTCCCGTCACCCATTTGCACGCTCGTTTCAGATCCGAAAAAAATGGAGGGGAGCTATTTTCAAGATTTAGATATCCAAACTTCGTTTATTCAAAGACTCCCCTTTGCAAAGACAAAGCATCGCAATTATCTTCCTCTGTTTCCTCTTGCCATTGAACATTTTGATTTACACAAATATGACCTCATTTTGTCCTCCTCTCATTGTGTGGCAAAAGGTGTCATTACTCATCCAGAACAACTGCATATTTGTTATTGTCATACCCCTGTGCGATATGCATGGGATTTGATGCATTCCTATCTGAAAGAAGCAAAATTGGACCGCGGTATCAAGGGGATGCTTACCCGTTTAACTTTGCAATACCTCCGCACTTGGGACGTCCATTCCTCTCACAGAGTGGACTACTTCATTGCAAATTCTCAATTTGTCGCGTCGCGCATTAAAAAATTTTACCGGCGAAAAGCAGCCGTCATCTACCCGCCTGTTAACACGACTTTTTTTGAAATGAAGGAAAAAAAGGAAGATTTTTATGTGACCGCTTCACGTTTAGTCGGCAATAAACGGATCGATCTGATCGTAGATGCTTTCTCACAAATGCCCGATAAAAAGCTCATTGTGATTGGGGATGGGCCGGAAAAAGAGCATTTAAAATCGCGCGCCAAGAAAAATATCGAATTCTTAAGCAATCAATCCAACGAGCAATTGAGAACATATTTACAGAATGCCAAAGCCTTTGTCTTTGCAGCCGTAGAAGATTTTGGAATTCTTCCAGTTGAAGCGATGGCTACAGGAACGCCGATCATTGGACTTGAAAAAGGGGGCCTTTTAGAAACAGTGATTCCTTACTCAACAGGACTTTTTTTTCAAGAACAGACGGTGAAATCGCTTCAAAATGGAATTAAAGAATTTGAAAATCTCGAATTTGATCCGAAAAAATGTCGCGAGAGAGCTCTCGAGTTTTCTCAAGAAAAATTTAGAAAAAGATTCCAATCTTTTGTCCTTGATAAGTATTTCGAGTTCAAAAACAACTAGCAGTTTTGTAAAGAATTAGCTATTATGACCTTCTATGACCAAATCGCTTGTCATTGTAGAATCTCCTGCAAAAATTAAGACCCTGCGCAAATTTTTAGGCCCTCGCTTTGCTTTTGAGTCATCCGTTGGCCATATTCGCGATCTTCCAGCGAAAGAGTTCGGAATCGATATTGATCACGACTTTGAGCCGAAATATGTGACCATGCCCGATAAAAAAGAGGTCATTAAGAAGCTGCAGGAAGCGGCCAAGAAAGCAGATGTTGTTTATCTCTCCCCCGATCCGGATAGAGAAGGAGAGGCCATTGCATGGCACATCGCGTCCATTTTGCCGAAAGGAACGAAAATTAAACGAGCCGCGTTCCAATCGATCACCAAAACAGCAGTCCAAGATTCTCTTGCTCACCCGCGCGATATCGATATGGACTTGGTCAATGCTCAGCAAACAAGACGTCTACTCGATCGCATTGTAGGTTATAAAATTTCTCCGATACTCACTCGGAAAGTCAAAAGAGGACGCAGCGGGACTTCTGCTGGCCGTGTTCAGTCTGTTGCTCTCAAACTGGTTGTCGATCGAGAGAAGGCAATTGAGGCGTTTAAGCCTGTTGAATATTGGACGCTTGCTTCTCTTTTACAGCCAGTTGATAATCCAACGCCCTTTACAGCCACTCTTCACTCAGTCGATGGGTTAAAAGTTGAAAAAGAGCAGACCGATAAAAAATGTTTTTTAATTCCCGATAAAAAAACGGCAGATGCTCTTGTCGCTCGCCTAAAAAAAGCAAAGTATAAAGTAGGCGAAGTCGATCGAAAAGAGAAGAAACGGCAACCGGTACCTCCTTTTATCACATCCACACTGCAACAAGAAGCTAGCCGCCATTACGGATTCTCCGTTTCTCGCACAATGAGCATTGCGCAAGGGCTTTATGAAGGGATAGATATCGGAGAGGAGACTGAAGGTCTGATTACGTACATGCGTACCGACGCAGTCAGCGTAGCGCCTGAAGCCATTGCTGCCTCTCGGGGGTATATTCAATCCACATTTGGTCCAGACTATTTGCCTGCCGAACCGCGAATCTATGCTTCTAAAAAAAGTGCACAAGAAGCACATGAAGCGATTCGCCCAACATCTTTAGCAAGAGACCCCGAAAAAATTCGACAATATCTTTCTGCCGACGAATACAAAATTTACTTACTCATTTGGCGCAGATTTATCGCTTCCCAAATGAATCCTGCAATCTATGATACTGTTTCTGCAGACATCCTGACTGATCAAAATCTTGTCTTGCGCGCATCCGGTTCTGTCATTAAATTTAAAGGCTATTTAGCAGCATACGAAGAAAAAAAAGACCCTACTTCTACTCTGGATGAAGAGGATAGTGAAAAATTATTGCCTCCTCTAGTGGAAAACACTTCACTTGATCTTAAAAAAGTAGATTCCACGCAATCTTTTACAAAAGCGCCTCCACGATTTACTGAAGCATCTTTAGTCAAAGAATTAGAACGTTTAGGGATTGGTCGCCCTTCAACTTATGCTTCGATCATGAATAAGATTCAAAGCCGTGAGTACACAATTAAGGAAAATCAATCGTTAAAACCGACAGAGCTAGGACAAGTGATCTGCCAAATGTTGGAGGAAAATTTTGCTCCGATTATGGACGTCACATTTACGGCTCAAATGGAAGATCAACTTGAGCAGGTAGCTGAGCACAATAAGGATTGGAAAGGGATCATAAAAGACTTTTGGAAAGACTTTATTCCTCTTGTTGATAAGGCCGAAAAAGAGGCTCTTGTCCCACGCGTTTTAACTGAAATTGATTGCCCAAATTGCGGTCATAAACTCCAAAAAATCTGGTCTCGAAATAAATATTTTTACGGCTGCTCCAATTACCCAGATTGCGCCTATACAGCACCGATTGAGGCATTGTCTTTCAATAAAGAAGACTACGATCCAAACTTTGATTGGGATCAAAAATGTCCGAATTGCAGCTCCCCAATGACTTTGAGACATGGACGATTTGGCGCATTCCTTGGCTGTTCGAAATATCCCGATTGTAAAGGGATCGTCAATATCCCTAAAAAAGGGGAGAAAGTTTATCAAGCAGGAGACTTACCTGCATGCCCAGCTCTGGGTTGTGATGGTCGGATGACTGCAAGAAAGTCCCGTTTTGGCAAAACATTTTTCTCTTGCTCAAACTTTCCTGACTGCGATGTGATCGTAAACCAGCTCGAACAACTCGAGGAAAAATACGACGCGCATCATCCAAAAACCCCTTACGTTAAAAAAGCTGGCAAGGGTTTTAAAAAGGGTGCTAAAAAAACAAGCGAGAAACCGGCTGCGAAAGGAGCTAAGAAAGCCTCTCGTACGCAAGCAACATATCAACCTTCTCCTGAGCTCTCAGAAATCGTTGGCTCTGACTCTTTAAGTCGCCCTGAAACGACCAAAAAAGTCTGGGAATATATCAAAAAGCATAAACTTCAAGATCCTAAAAACAAAAGATTAATCAAGCCTGATGCAAAACTGGCAAAAGTCTTTGGCTCAAAAGAAGCCATCGATATGATGAAACTTGCAGGTGTTTTAGGAAAACATTTTAAATGATCTATCTAACTGAACTCCAATGGATTCAGAATTTACAAGATGTGATAAGAGGTCCCTTCTTAGATCGTTTTTTTATTCTCTGGAACCGTGTCGATTCGCTCCCTTTTTACTTATTGATCATTAGTATTGTTTGGTATTTGATCAATCGAACAATTGGCATTCGCCTTTTTTACATCATGATCATTAGTGCCATCGTCAATGAATTATTAAAGTCCTTATTCCACTTACCGCGACCCTGCCAAATGGATCCATCCGTTGGAATTCTTTGCATTAAGACGTATGGTTTCCCAAGTGGCGCCGCGCAAGCCTCAATCCTTCTTTCAGGTGTATTAATCATTGAATGCAAACAGAGAATCCTTCAAATTCTTGGCATTTTTTTTGCTCTATTTCTCTGTTTTTCACGCATTTATCTGGGCGTCCATTTTTTTACAGACATCCTAGGAGGACTATTCGTTGGAGGTCTCTTACTGCTCCTTTACGCGAAAGTCTTTCCTATTGCCACACCCTACCATCGACTCTTGAGCTTTGTCTTGCCTTTGGTTCCTTTGATTAAAGGAAACTTTTTTCTATTTGGAATCTTAATCGGCGTAGCCATTGGTCTTATGTTTAGCGAATTTAAAAATATACAGATGCCAAAACAATGGGTCTATCGTATTGTTGGCGCTGTATGTGCAATTGTAGGGTCATTTTTAATTATAGAAGAGAGAGTGTTCCTTCCTCATTTAAAAACTTTATTCGCCATAGCTGCAGGTCTTTGGTTTAGCACAGTCGAAATCTGGTGCAGAAGACCTTCATTCCGCGCGTAAAAAATCTTATCAGATCGAATCTCGCCGACTTTTGAACATGTAAACTTTGATTTTATCCCTAGGACTTTTACTTACAACAAAAACCAAATAGCAGACTCCAAAAATACAAACTCCCTTGATCATTTCAACCTCTATCTGGCAAGCTGTTGTTTATGGAAGAATTCACAGAGCAACAGATTCAAACGCTCATGCGTTTTGTGACAAATACTACGGGGCATATTTTTGCCTTGAAGAATCTACCCGAAGTGATCAAGGGAGCACTTTTTTCTCGTTATTCTCGATCGACTTTGGGGCTGAAATCGCTTCTTTTAAAAGAATTTATTCAAAATCAAGACTCTGGATTTTCAAGCGTTGAAATGGAAGAGCAAGTCGCAGGCATTCAAAAAGCGCAAAACTTCTATGATCGCATTCTGGATGGTTATGGCGATGATTCCATTGGAGAACTTGGAGGAGCACACTTGGCTTTAGAAAATATTTCCATGCTTGCTGCAAAAGCTATAGAAGATTGCAGGCTAGGTGGTTCGCCTCTTGAAAAATCAACCCGGTATATCTATTTTGATCAGAGGGTTGATGGCGAGTATCTTTTCTATAAAGAGCCCGTTTTATTGACTTCTGCATATCGAGATATCTATTTAAAGACGTGTACAAATCTCTTCGAAGTTTATGGCAAACTGATTCCTCCTTTGACTGCACATATTGAGAAAGGTTTTCCACACGATCCTGCGATTTCTAAAACAGCCTATACTGCTGCGTTGCGTGCGAAGGTTCTCGATTGCTTAAGAGGATTACTGCCCGCAAGCACGTTCACAAATATGGGTGTCTTTGGCAATGGACGTTTTTTTGAAACATTATTGCAAAAATTCAATTGCAATTCGCTGCAAGAAATGCAAGAGATAGGAAAAAAATCATATGAAGAATTAGCGAAAGTGATCCCCTCTTTTGTTCGAAGGGCTGAAAGCGCGCATAAACATAATTTATCGTATGCCAAATTTGCCGAATCAATGCGTAAAGAGTTATCTCAGTTTGGTGTACAAGAAACAGGTGCTCATTCAGGTGTACGATTGGTAGACTTTGATAAAGATGGCGCGCAAAGAGTGGCAAGTCACCTCTTATTTGCTCATTCTAATAGTGAATTATCGAGAAATTTCTCTGAAGAAGAGATGGAACAAATTCTCGATGCTGCTTGTAAGTACAGAGAAAACCGCCGCCATAAATCGCCTCGCGCATTAGAGGCCGCAAGCTTCACATTTGAGATTGTGGCAGATTTCGGCGTCTATCGCGATCTTCACCGCCATCGCATGCTCACTCAAGAAAGACAACTTCTTTCTTGTGATTTGGGATACTACGTACCGCCAGAAATTGTGGGGACAGAAATGGAAGAGGTGTACATAAAGGCATTAGACGAAGCAAAAATTGCTTTTGATATGATTGCAAAAGAGTTCCCAGAAGAAGCGCAGTATATTGTTCCGATGGCTTACAACGTCCGATGGTATTTCCATGTCAATTTGCGGGCTCTGCAATGGCTCTGCGAATTGCGATCACAAGCAGCTGGCCATCCAAGTTATCGCCTGATTGCCCAAGAAATGGCGCATCAAGTAAGCCAGGCTATCCCTCAATTCGAAAGATTTTTTAAATTTGTCGATTACAATGGTTATGAACTTGGTAGGTTAAGCTCAGAAATCCGCCAAGAACAGAAAAAATGTTTCAATTAAAAAGCGATCTTTCTCCATCGGGCGATCAGCCGAAAGCCATCGAACAACTGGTCGCAGGAATTAATCAGCGCAAAAGTGCGCAAGTTCTACTTGGAATTACAGGTTCTGGCAAAACATTCACCATGGCAAACGTCATTGCCAGAGTGCAAAAGCCAACGCTTGTACTTGCCCATAATAAAACACTCGCGGCGCAACTGTTTCAGGAATTTAAATCTTTTTTTCCCGATAACGCTGTTGAATACTTTGTTTCTTATTACGATTATTACCAGCCAGAAGCCTATATAGCGCGAACAGACACCTATATCGAAAAAGATCTCGCGATTAACGATCGAATCGAAAAAATGCGCCTTAGCGCTACGCGTTCATTGATTGAGCGATCCGATGTTCTTGTCGTTTCTTCGATTTCCTGCATTTACGGCTTGGGTACTCCAGAATATTACAGCCAGATGCTTTTGACCCTAACAAAAGATCAACAAGTTCGGCGAGACAATGTTCTTTTGCATCTTGTTGAGCTACACTATACAAGAAACGATTATGAACTTGCGCGAGCAACATTTCGCGCTCGTGGCGATGTTCTCGAGATTGTTCCAGCATACGAGGATAACATTGCCTATCGAGTCGAATTCTTCGGCGATGTTGTCGAACGATTAAGCGAAATTGAGCCGTTGACAGGCAGGGTTCTTAAACGACTCGATAAAATTACAATCTATCCTGGATCCCACCACGTGACCCCAGAAAATGTGCGTCAAGATGCTGTCGTGACGATTCGCCAAGAACTTGATGAGCGCATTGCATACTTCGAACAAAACAATCGATTGATTGAAGCTCAGCGCATTCGAGAAAGAACCAATTACGATCTAGAAATGATGCGGGAGATTGGTTTTTGCAAAGGCGTTGAAAACTATTCTCGACATTTTAGCAAAAGAAGTCCTGGCGATCCACCACCATGCCTCATTGACTATTTTCCTGATGATTTTCTCTTTATCATCGATGAATCACATCAAACTCTACCGCAAATGCATGCCATGTACAATGGGGATCGCGCGCGCAAAGAAGCTCTTGTCGAATTTGGGTTCAGACTCCCTTCTGCATTTGATAATCGCCCTTTAAAGTTCGAAGAAAGCTATCGAAAGTTTCAACAAGTGATTTACGTTTCTGCCACGCCTTCAAGGTGGGAAGTGGAAGAATCAAAAGGCGAAATCATTGAACAGATTATACGTCCTACAGGTCTTCTTGATCCTTTTATTGAGAAAAGACCTGCAAAGGGACAAGTAGATGATTGCCTAGAGGAAATTCGCATTGAAACTGAAAAAGGGGGACGCGTTCTTGTCACAACGCTGACCAAGAAACTCTCGGAAGATCTCTCTAAATACCTCAATGAAATTGGCGTAAAAGCAAAATATCTACACTCTGAAATCGATACTCTTGAACGCCTCCATATTCTAAAAGCTTTAAGAGCTGGAGAATTTGACGTGCTTGTAGGCATTAACCTCCTTCGCGAAGGTCTTGATCTTCCCGAAGTGACGCTCGTCGTCATTCTTGACGCAGATAAAGAGGGCTTTTTGCGATCTGAAACATCGCTTATCCAAACATGTGGTAGAGCAGCACGAAATGCGTCTGGCCGAGTCATTCTTTACGCCGACAAAGATACGACCGCTATTCAAAATACAATGGCCATCACCCAAAAAAGACGCAAAAACCAACAAGAGTACAATGAAAAACATGGGATTATTCCGCGCACAGTAAAGCGCGAACAAGGAAGATCGCTTGAAGAAATCTTTGGATTTGCCGAAGGGCCTCCTTCTGAAGTCAAGAAAACGGAAATGCCTGACCTTTCAAATCTCGAATCAAAAATCAAACACTACGAAGCCGAAATGCGCAAAGCTTCCAAAGAAATGCGCTTCGAAGATGCAGCCAAGGCGCGCGATCTGATGCGTTACTATCAAAATCTAGAAATGCTAAAGTCCAATTAAAAAAGTAATAAGAAATACGACCATTACAATAATAAGTAACGTTAACGCAAAAGTTAATCTATTTGATTTATGAGTTTGGTTTTTTTCAATTTGCTTTTCTGTTTTTAAGAATTCAATATAGGAAAGCACTCCAATCAGAGCACCAATTCCAACCAGGATCATGCCAAAAATGGAAGAATGATCATTCGTTGCCTTTTGCAAATTCTCTTTTCCTAAAAAGAAAGCGATTTCTTTCAGGAAAAGAGAAAACTTTTCTATGACAAAGCCAAAGGCCATTACGCCAATACTCGTTCTGATCCAAGCGAGAAACGTCCTTTCATTCGCCAGATGATCTCTGCGCTTATTTGATAAATCTTTCATTTCTTAGCCTTTGTATTATTCATTCTAAATGTAATAAATAATACTATTTATCAAAACTTAATTTTGGGTTCGTTTTCCTCGAAGTTCATGAGATTTTTAGGAATTTAATTCTTGAAGTGTTGCGACATAAATATGTCGAATACAAAATCGGGACATATCGGGATTGCTGCATCCAGCAATAGTGAGTAAAAAATCGTATTCTCGTTTTAGCTCTGAGTTTTTAAGGCCGAGTTCCTCCCAATGAATTTCTACATCATTGGTAAATTGGGCGTGTTGAGCACAATTTGCTAAAACGATTTCTTCAATATTTTCGAGCTCAGAATGCGTTGTTGGATCAGAGCATGTGCAGGGCCTGAAGTATAGCGGATCGATACAGGGGTCAGCAGGTGGTATCTGAAGGAGCTCTTTAAGCTGAGTAAATGCACCAGGAAACACATCACCTTTAATCACCGTCACGGCTTCATTTGATGGGAGGAATTCTTTTTTTAGAAAACGGCCATCTTCCCATCGATATAACGTAAGCGTTTGCTTCTGCATGCCACCGCATGCGCAAAAATAGGTGGTTTTTTGAACAAATGCTCTTTTTTTCTCTTTCATTTTCTGCCAGATTGGCTTAAAACTTGGAAAAAATGGTGTCATTTGAACAAAACCCTTTGTTTCGATCTGTCTTAAAGAAAGCTCTTCTTCTTTAAGTCCCAACTGTTTAGTTAATTCAATCTCATAATCCACAGACATTTTATTTAATGGAATTTTCCCATAAGTCTGCAGATTTCGAAGATAAGAAGACCTTCTCTGCTTGTGAATCATCGATTGCATGGACTCATCAGTTGCAGTGAGAAGATAAAAAATTCCAAGAACTCTTTCTATGATTCCTAATTGTAAAAGCAAATGATTGGATTGAAGGTATTCCCACATTGTTGTTTTACAAACAGCAAGTTGTCTTTTGACAAGGATTCTCTCTTCGATGTTATTGACATGCATTTTCTGCAAAAACGCGTTTACATCTTCAATGAACAATCTCGAGTTTTGTAAGCTTAGTTCTAAAGATTCCTTTATCTCTTCAAAATGCTCTATGTAATCGAGAAGCATTGAAACACGCACTTGACACTTACAATCCCCGACAAGAGGATCAAGAACCAAAAACTTTCGATTGAGAAATGCATCAAGCGCTAAAGAGACTACATTTGCTTCCAGCAAATGCAGGCGAAGCGTCGCTTCTACTTCTTTTATGTTATGAGTAGGAAAATCATCTCTTTGGAATAAAGGCCCGATTTTTTTTAATTGATCAACGCATGCGCTCATATTCTGTTTTATTGTCTTGGCTGAACGCTTTTACTGAGTTGACCTAAAAATTGAGGCAACTCAAGTCCGGCGGTTGCTGCAACGTCATGCAATGCTGGTAACGATTTCGAGAACTGACTGATGAAGTTCGCTGTTGACGATCCTTTGCCATCAGCGCCGCCTCCACTATCCCAGACAGTGATCTTATCAATCTTAATGTTTTTGATCGCTTCGACCTGAAGTTTGACGATCTCTTCTAATTTTTCGATAAGAAGCATAGTTGCTGCGCTTTTGGCATCTTCTCCACACGCTTCAAAAAGCTGCTTGTAACCCGCTGCTTTCGCATCAAGAAGCTTTTGAATCCCTTCAGCTTCCGCTTGGCGAATAGAGAGAATCGCCTCCGCTTCTCCGCGTGCAATAATTGCTTTTTTTTCTGCCTCTGCTTCGGCTTCGATTTGGATTTTTCTGCGTTGGATTTCTTGTGGAACGATTTGTTCTGCTTCTAGCAATTGTGTTTGTGCTAGTGCGCGAGCTTTTTGGATAAGAGCTTCTGCGTTTTGCTTTGCAATTTCACTGCGCTGGCTTGCTTCTGCCTCTTTTTCCGCCAAAATCGCATTGGTCAATGCCATTTGGGCCTTCGAGTCGTTTTCGCCCTTCACAGCATCCGCATGATAGGATGCAACCATGACTCGACGATCTCTTTCCGCCAAAGACTTCCCGATATCCCCTTGCTTTTCTTGCTCAGCGACATCCACCTTCGCCTGATTGACAGCCATAGAGGAAGCTTTCATTCCAATGCTCTCAATATAATTCGATTCATCGGTAATGTCGGTAATATTGACGTTGAGAAGCGTTAAACCAATCTTGTGTAATTCTGGTTCAATATTTTTCTTAATCGACTCTAAAAATCTTTCACGGTCTTGATTAATTTCTTCAATGCGTAGCGAGGCGACTGTCAATCGGAGCTGACCGATAATAATTTCCGTTGCCATGGACTCAATTTCTCTTGGGCCCAAATCAAGCATACGAACCGCTGCGTTATTCATGATTTCAGACATGGTACCGACAGCCACTGTAAATGTGCTTGGCACGTTTACACGAATATTTTGATGAGAAAGCGCCCCTTTTAACGGAATGTGGATTGTGCGTGGAGTCAAATCAAGAAAAGCATATCCCTGAATGAGCGGCCAAATAAACGTTCCTCCGCCATGATAGCATTGAACTGTTTTGCTTCCGGCAACTCTTCCATAGACAACCAACACTTTATTTGAAGGACATCTGCGATACAATTTTGCCAAAAAATATAAAGTCGAGAAAATAAACAGTAGGAAACCTATCACTGTCATGTTTAAGTAGGAAAAATTGAGCATAATAACCTCCTAAATAGATTTAACGACGACCGTATTTGCGTCGGCTTTTTCAATTACTTTTACTCTGCTAAAAGATGGTAATTCCACGTCTGACAAAGAAATCGCATCAATTTCATGAGTAAAATTCTGCAACGATACTGAAATTTTTCCGGTACCGCCACTAGGTATACGTTGGTAAACAGTTGCTTCTTTTCCAATCGCTTCTTCGATCCTGTAGATGCTTCCATCGCTATGAATCTTCTTCGTGAGCCCATAGAGATAGCGAATCACAAAGATAGCGCCAAAACCCACAGGCAAAGAAATTGCAAGAGTTGGCGCCATTCCTAACAGAAACTCAATTTGACATGTGAGAGCAGCCCAACCAAACATCATGAGGAACCCGGTAATCGCCTGTAAAGAAAGCCATTTAAACTGCTTGCTTTCGGAGTCACCTAACCCAAGAACATTAATCAGGAATTGAATCAAAAATAAACCGGAACCTGCGAGAGCGCAAAACCAAAAAGCTGAATTGTTCATACCAACTCCAAGTTTTTGCGACTACGATACACAAAAATCGATAAATTTCATAGCAAAAACTGAGAATTCTATCGCGAGGAAAAAAGGGGGTTAAGAATTCGCTTTTTTGATCAGTTTTGTCTTCAAAATGAGAAAATGGGTGAGTAGAATCACTAATGTCAATCCAATCAGCAATAAGGATAAATAGAGGGTGGGATCCATCCCAAACTTTAGATAACTAAAGACAAAATTGATGTCGGTTTTTGGATTTGTCACAGCCCATGTTAAAAGAATCACAAACCAACAGATTCCTATTTGAATCGGAAGTGCTTTCCTTGTATACCCAAAGCGAACGAGAAGCCAGGCGAAATAAATTGGCAAAATCATATGAAAGAGCGATAAGCATCGAATCCATAATGGGATCGATACATTACTCATGTATCCTGTCAGTTCTGTATTCCATGGAAAAATTCGGGAAGCTAAAAAAATAATGACCCACAAAGATTCAAAAATAAAACCCTGCAATGCAGCCATACTTGCTAAGAAACGAGACTCAAAAATTGTCGCAAAATAAGCCAAAAGCAATGAGACATCTGAAATCCAGAGAATATTTGCTGGACCATAAGTGATCCAATTCATAGGAAGTAGAATGAGCAAGAATATAGAGAATAATATTTTTAACATCATGATAATACATACATAATGTATTACCCTAATTAATTAAAGAGGCAGTTAAAACTAGTTCTTTTCTGAGGGAATTGCAAAACATCTTTAAAAAATTGAGAAGTGTCCAAAAAAGAATCTTTAAGAAGAAAGAACCTAGATTGTTATTTAATAATAAATTTCTGTAAACTTAACGATCTATGATTCAAAATCATGATCTTTCTGAGGAAGATTCAAAAATTCGAGAACGCTGGCTATTTGTTAGCGTTTTTTGTCTCTTACTGTATTTTGTAATTATATCGTTTTTCGAACTAGATCAGTTGTTAGGATTCATAATTACTCGATCGATCATATTTTATCTTCTTTATCGATGTGCTTATAAAAATCCAGGTACAATATGGCTTACATTAAATATCATTCTCATTCCTCCTGTAATGATTTCTCAAACATACGAAATGAGAACATTTATTCTAGAAGACCCGATCTTTTTTATTATATACACAATAAACACAATCATTGTAATTTTTTATTACTATCTTACTTATAAACTCATAGATATAAATAAAAAGATTCGGTTTCAGCAATTAGAAAATGAGGCGCATTTTTGCCCAGAATATCATGAAAAGTTTCTTCTCATGCAACAAAGTAAAACTTTAGAGAGTTTAGAAAACATCTATCTTTCGATTTCTGTGAAATGGCCATTATGGGCCTTTATCTCTGAAAAAGAATATATAAGAAAAAAATGTGAGATTTCTGGCTTTGAAAATAAAAATCATTTACTTCAGAAAATTCAGTCCAAACTATATAAAGCGATTTTTCCGATATTTTTAATTGCATTTTTTTTATTATTTTCAATTTATTTAATTGTAAATTACAATAATTGTAAATTAGAAATTCAAAATATTGCATATTATAAAAAACATCTTCCTGGTGAGCTCTATCATTCATTCCTAGAGCAAAAGCTGTTTGGCAACAATCTCAGAGAGCAACATAATCCAAAAGGGGGCTATCGATTGATTGTTGAAAAAACAAACGATCCTAAAATTGGAGAATTTGTTGCCATTCATTATCAAGCCCGTCATTCTGGAAGTATCTCATTAGGATATCAAAATCAGAATCTTACGAACTATGTATTGATTGATCAGTGGGGATCTGATTACGTATCTTCAACTCCGTGTTCTAAAAACGAGGAAGACAAAATTGTAAATTTTTTGGTTAATGATGTTGTCCCTATTTTCAAAAATAAATTTTGAAAAGAATCTGGGTGATAGGATTCGAACCTACGACCTCTTGCACCCCATGCAAACGCGCTAGCCAAGCTGCGCTACACCCAGATAGTCAGAAGGAAGCTCTTCGAATTGGAATTCAGATTTTTTGAATTCTTTGAGGCCATGTCGAGCACAATTTTCGATAATTTTTTCTAAAGTATCGCCTTGATTGAGATCTAGAGAACTAATATCTACAGATAATGAAGCGCTAAGGATAACCCCATTGCGCAATCCTTGTACTTTGAAATTGGCAAAGATTGCCCCTTTTTTTCGGGTTACATTCACAAATCGTATTAAATTATTTTCAGCTAAATCTTTCATGGTATGTTTCTCCAAAACGCTGATTTTAGTCGTATGTATTTCTTTCTGTCAATGCAGGAATTTGTTAAAATTAATCCATGAATTTTACCGAGATTCCCATGGATCCATCCTGGAAAGAGCAATTGAAAGATGAGTTTGAAAAACCGTACATGTTGGAATTGAAACAATTTCTTCAACAAGAATTGGCTTCGAAAACAGTAATTTATCCTCCAATGAAACAAGTCTTTCATGCGTTTAATTGTACACCTTTTGACAAAGTAAAAGTAGTCATTGTGGGTCAAGATCCCTATCACGGACCTGGACAGGCAGAGGGTCTTTGCTTTAGCGTTCCAAAAGGCGTTCCCGTTCCACCGTCTCTGCAAAACATTTTTAAAGAGCTTCATTCAGAGTTTAAGATTCCAAAACCCAATCACGGTTCTTTAGTTTCGTGGGCAGAGCAAGGCGTACTTTTGCTGAATGCCACCTTAACTGTAAGGGAAAATCAGCCGAAATCACATTATGGTAAGGGCTGGGAGACATTTACGGATCGAGTCATTGAAATTTTAGCAGAAAAAACAGATCCAATTGTTTTTCTTTTATGGGGACGATCTGCAATTGAAAAGTTCGAACATTTTCATAAAAAACCGATTCCTCATCTTGTTTTAACAGCTCCACACCCATCTCCATTGTCTGCTTATTCTGGTTTTTTTGGCTGCGCCCATTTCTCTAAAACCAATGCTTTTCTAAAAGAGCATCACAAAAAAGAAATTCATTGGAATTTGCCATGAATTGGCAAGAAAAAATTGAACAAATTTTAGGCGCAATTCCTGCAAATATTTTGCGCAAAGCACGCGCTGAATTATCTTCCAGTTATCGAGAAAAAAATTCATCACAATCGGTCTTTGCAGACCAAGCAAAGCGATTGGCATATCTTGCAACGCGCTTTCCTGCGACATTTGCAGCTGTACAAGAAGTCTGCAAGAGATTGCCAACACCTCAAACAATCCTTGATTTGGGAGCAGGTCCCGCAACAGCGACTCTTGCGCTTGTCGATCTATTTCCAAACATTCAAGCGACTCTTGTTGAAAAAAGTTCAGAGGCGATCTCGCTTGGCAAGGAGTTGCTGGAAGGTCATACCTGGATCTGTAAGGACATGAAAGAATTGAAAGAGATCCCAAAAGCCGATCTTTGTATTCTTTCTTACTCATTAGGCGAAATAAAGCCCTTAGGAACGTTTTTAGAACGACTTTGGCAATCGGAAGTAGCAACAATTGCGATCATTGAGCCCGGAACTCCGTCTGGATATCAAACCATTTTGGACGCGCGCGATTTTTTCATCACCGTGAACGCAAAGATTGTTGCGCCGTGTCCACACGCACTTCAATGTCCGTTGAAAGGAAATGATTGGTGTCACTTTTCAATCCGTCTCGAGAGGACAAAACTTCATCGCCTACTCAAAGAAGGCACTCTTGGTTACGAAGATGAAAAATTCTCCTATCTCATCGTTTCTAAAAAAATATCTCCGACCGGAGGTGACCGTATCCTTCGTCACCCATTCAAGGGATCGGGTTTTGTCCGCTTTAATCTTTGCACAGAAGAGGGGACAAATCGAGAACGGGTTGTATCCCGAAAAGATAAAGAGCTGTACCGTTTGGCACGCGATGCTAAATGGGGAGATTTATTGTGATAAAACATAAAATATCTTGCTCATTATTAATCAGAGAAAGTAATTGGAGATTATATAGTCGTTTAAAATATATTTTAAGCGACTATAACTTTTAATTTAGGAGAAGACCAAATGGCGAAAAAAGATGGAAGTAGCAACACAGCAATTGTTGCAGTTGTTGTCATCGTTGTTATCGTACTGATTGCTGGCATATCTTATTGGGGCGGCTGGTGGGGTCACGGTGGGAAAAAAAGCGGTGGCGTAGACAAAACGAAAATCGTAACCCCTCCAAACGTTCATATGAAACATTAAACTCGAAAGAGGTCTATTGTGGGAAAGTCGTTCAGAACCTGTTTGTAAGTGGCGTTTAGATTGTTTATGAAAATTCAGATTGTTCAGAACTGACGAGAAATCAACAGTATTTCGACAAGTTATGGACGGTTTTTTTCTATTGAAGCGCCTTTATAGGTTACGAACATTTCCACAGCCACTAAAGAAGAAGAGAATTCTATACATATATTCTTATTCTAATATAATCAGGCCATGTTTTTGCTGAGTGAATTCTTTCCTTTAAATGGTTTTGCTCATGAGTCACTTTGGAAAACGGATGGTGTCTTATGGGATCCTCTCTTCTCTTTAGAAGATTATCTAAAAAACTACAAACACCATATCGAAATTATTCTACCTGAGAATGTTACACTTAAATACCCACATCTTATTTCCATTGGACAAGGAACAACAATTGAGCCCAATGTCTATATAGAGGGACCTTGTATCATCGGTAAAAATTGCACAATTCGTCATGGAGCTTATCTCCGGAGCAATGTCATTTTAGGAGATCGTGTCACTGTTGGGCATGGTTCTGAAGTAAAAAACTCAGTGATGATGAATCAAGCTGTGGCAGCTCACCTTTGCTACGTCGGTGATAGTATTCTCGGACCTAATGCCAATTTAGGTGCGGGAGTCAAATGTTCCAACTTAAGACTGGATCGACAAGAAATCTATGTGAAATATCAAGAACAGAAGATCCATACAGGTCTTGTGAAGCTAGGTTCAATCCTAGGAAGCGGCGTTCAAGTGGGCTGTAATGCGGTATTAAATCCAGGAACTTTTGTTGGTAAAGACAGTTTCATTTGTCCTTTAATGAATATCGGAGGATATATTCCTTCTGGAGTTCACATTCGGCCCTCTCAAAATTGGGTTGTAGAAACCAGACCTGAAAAAATCCTCCAAAATTTAAAAAAATATGTTTGAAAAATATAAAGCTCGTGTCGAAAGTGCGTTGCTGCAATACATTGATGGGATGGGAGAAAAGAGTCCTTTGCGCGATGCATGTGCATATTCTCTAACCAATGGAGGAAAAAGACTTCGTCCTATTTTGGTATTAATGATCGGGGAAGCGCTTGGGAAAAATGATGTGATGCCGGCCGCACTGAGTGTCGAATTTTTTCATACAGCGTCTTTAATTGCGGATGATCTTCCCTCAATGGACAATGATGCGATGCGCAGAGGTGTTCCTTCTCTTCACGTTGCGTTTGGAGAGACGGCTGCCATATTGGCGAGCTACACATTAATGGCTGCAGGTTATGGCGGGATTCATGAAAATGGAAGAATCATCGGAAATGACAAAAGGGCCATGGAATGCTTGAAGTATGCTGTAAAATGTGCTGGAATTCAAGGGGCCACGCAAGGCCAGTATGATGATCTTTTCCCACCTGATTTAAGTTTAAAGACCATTCAAGCGATTATTTACAAGAAAACGGTCACGCTCTTTGAAATTTCTTTTCTCTTTGGTTGGATTTTCGGCGGAGGTGATTTATCGAAGATTCCTCTTTTGAAAAAAAGTGCCTATCACTTGGGAATGGCCTTCCAAATTGGTGATGATTTAGAAGATAGTCTTCAAGATGCTGGACATATTCGAGGATTGAATATTGCTGCTGCGTTAGGCAGAGAAAATGCGATCTCTCATCTAGAACAAGAGATTGCTTCTTTTGAAGAAAAATTGAAGGAACTCTCGTTATGGAGTTCACCCTTTCAAGCGCTGGTTAAAACGTTACAAAAACCCCTATTTGTCTCGAACTTTTGCGCTGTCCGTTAACGCAAACGTTCGAGATATAGCTCGGCTTTAATGCATCAAGGTTTCGTTGATTTTTTGCTCAAAATCTTGTTTTGACATATAGCCTACTTGTCTATAGACAGGATTGTTGTTTCCTGGTCTAAAAAAGAGAAGTGTTGGCATGCCAGTGACTTGAAATCTTTGAACAAACGAAGGTTGAGAATCAACATCCACTTTTGCAAATAACACTCTACCCGCATATTGCTGGTTCAGTTCGTCAATGACTGGACTGACCATTTTACATGCCCCACACCATGTTGCATAGATATCAACAACAACTGGAACCTTTGACGTCTGAATTGTTCGATCGAAATCGCCATCTGTAAGATGAACAATATTCGCATTAGAATTCATTGTCTGGCTACGCGGGTAGTTTGCAATCTCCTCGCCTTGAACGAAGGCGAAACTGAAAATCAATAATGCAATTATTTTTTTCATACTGAATCCTATAATTAGCCTTTTTGACTTCCATATACGAATTAAGATTGTTTTTCAACCGGCTCTACATTTTTTTTCAATTTAGCATGGATTTGTTTTTCAATTTCCTCTGCTACTTTTGGATTGTTTTTGAGCTCTTCTTTCGCAGCTTCTCTTCCCTGTCCGAGTCGATGATTTTGGAAGCTAAACCAAGTTCCCTTCTTCTCTACAACACCTGTGTCTACGCCCACATCGACGAGAGATCCGGTGTGAGAAATACCTTCATTAAACATCACATCAAATTCGGCAGATTGAAAAGGAGGCGCGCATTTATTTTTCACAATCTTAACGCGAACGCGAGATCCAATGTCTGATGAATTGTCCGCATTTTTGATCCCACCGATTCGGCGAATATCTAGGCGAATCGATGCATAGAATTTCAACGCTTTACCGCCTGTTGTTGTTTCTGGATTTCCAAACATTACGCCAATTTTATCGCGAATTTGGTTAATAAAAATCGCGCAGGTATTGCTTTTGGAAAGAGTTGCTGTCAGTTTTCGAAGCGCCTGAGACATCATGCGAGCTTGTAAGCCCATGTGCTGATCTCCAATTTCTCCTTCAAGTTCAGTTTTTGGAACAAGCGCTGCAACCGAGTCAATCACGATCACATCCACTGCATTCGAACGAGCGAGCATTTCTGCAATATTTAAGGCCTCTTCTCCATTATCAGGTTGTGAAATCATCAAGTCATCGATATTGACACCGATTTTGGCAGCATACGCAGGATCGAGGGCGTGCTCTGCATCAATGTATGCAGCAAGGCCACCATTTCGTTGAGCCGACGCAACGATATGGAGAGCGAGCGTTGATTTACCAGAAGATTCTGGGCCATAGATTTCAACAATTCGGCCTCTAGGTACACCCCCAATTCCAAGTGCGAGATCAAGAGAAATCGCGCCTGTTTTAATGACGCTTAAGCCATTACTGGAAGCGTGCTTTCCTAAAGTCATAATGGCGCCATCTCCAAATTGCTTTTGGATATGGGAAATTGCAAGTTCTAATGCTTTCTTCTTATTTGTATCTTGAGTGAGTTGTTGAGACATAAGTTTCTCCATTTTTATAACAGTATACACAAAAACCCCTGATTTCTATATGAAGAAAATAAAGTAGGCGAAACATCTTCAATGTGAGCAAGCGCGTGACTGTTTCCGAGAATCGAAAACGCTAACGTTAACGGGGAATTAGGTATTTAAATGATTTTAGCAGGAGATATCGGCGGAACAAATACGCGCCTGGCATTTTTTGAAGGCAACACGATGATCGTTGAACAAAAATTTCGCAGTAAAAATTATCAAAGCCTTGAAGAGATCATTCACGTTTTTCTAGAACAACAAAAAAAAGAATTTTCAAGTGCCTGTTTTGGTGTTGCAGGTCCTGTAGTGAATGGAAAATGCATCGCCACGAACTTGCCTTGGGTCATTGATGTTGCGAACCTACGCAGCGTATGTAAAATTTCTTCCGTTTCCTTATTAAATGATCTAGAAACGAAATCGTACGGTATTCGTGTTTTAAGAAAAGATGAGCTATACGTTCTGCAAGAGGGTAAAAAACAATCAGGCAACCAGGCTTTAATTGCAGCAGGTACGGGCCTTGGAGAAGCGGGTCTGTATTGGGATGGAAAAGATCACCATCCATTTGCTTGTGAAGGTGGGCATACAGATTTTGCTCCCAGAAATGATCTTGAAATCGAGTTATTGATTTACTTACAGAAAAAATATCAGCACGTATCTTATGAACGGGTTGTGTCTGGACCTGGAATTCCCCTTCTTTATCAGTTTCTCATTGAAACTGGAAAAGAGATCCATTCAAAAGAAATAGAGAATGCGATGAAAGTAAAAGATGCTCCTTTTGTCATTGCTGAATGGGCACTAAAACATCAAGATCCTGCTTGTTTACGAACGATCCATTGGTTTTTATCCTTATATGGCGCGGAAACTGGAAATTTGGCACTCAAATTTTTATCGCTTGGAGGCATATATATAGGTGGTGGAATTGCCCCTAGCATGATTCAGCAAATGAGGGACGGTGAATTTCTCTCTTCATTTAGAAGTAAAGGAAGATTTCAAGAATTATTAGAATCGATCCCTGTTTTTGTCATCTTAAATGACGACGCTTCTCTTCTCGGTGCTGCTTACTACGCAAGCAAAGCGATCGTTTAGAACAAAAAATCGCTGAAAATAAAAAACCAGGTTAAGCTTTTGGCCTAACCTGGCAGAATTTCGATCAATTAAGATCTTCGATTAGAAATCGACTCGTACTGTAAGAGTTAATCCTTGCATGTAGAGATTTCCATTCGGTGATACGCTGTTTACTACGAGCGCATCATTAAAGTGTCTAAACATGTTTTGATCAAAGAACACTTGGAATGAATAACCAGCTGAGAAATCAAGATACCAGTTATAGCAATCTAAGTAAGTACCCCAGCCAAAGCCAAGTTCAAGTTCCATATGTGGTCTGATCGCATTGTAGTCGTGTTGTCTAACAGCGAATGTTGCTGGGAAAAGACCGCCTCTTTCATCTGTTGATCTTAGCGATGTGTAACGTGTGAAAAGAATATCAGCAGCGCCGTTTCCGAAGATTCTAAAATCGTCACAGAAGATCCAGTTTGTAGCAAGACCCATGCGAGGACCTACAGCCCATGAATGTGATTTTTTATGTACATCCAAGTCACCTGCTGCAGCAACAACTGGTACATCGTAATCTACATTAACGCTCTGACGGATCCATGCGCCTCTAACAGCGATAAATGGACGGAAAGTAAGTTGTCTACCTACGTAGTAGCTTCTTCCCAATTCCCAATCCAGCAAGTCCATATGGAGTTTCCATCTTTCAGAAGCAGAACCGAACGCATCGTCAGATGAAGGCACACTCCAAAGAGGGAGAATGGAAGAATGATCATCTGCTTTAACAGACTCACTTGTATTTCCTCTGAACCATGTATATACGATTTGAGAATCCCAGCTGTCATGATCAAAGTTCATGCCAATGCCAACTTTAAAGCCAGGCTCGAAATCTGCATTGAAATTTTTAACATGTCCATCAATTGCAAGTCCTGAAGCTGTAGCAATTACGCCGATTTCCATATTGTTTTGTATTGGTTGCCAGTAAGTAAAGCTCGCTGAAACGTAAAGGTCCCAAGGGCATTTTACTTCGATTCTTGCAGGAGCATTGTACGCGCAAGGAAGTTGCAGTTTTGGCATTTCTTCGCAGCATGGTTTAGGTGGGCAGCACATTTGTGGTACGCATCTGTTGCCACAATCAGCAACCGCTTTACCATTTTGACCGAATACTGGTGTTGCAGCTATAACTAGCAGAGCAACAATCCATGATCCTGTTTTAGCAAGTAGATTCATTGTTATCTCCATTTTGGATTCTTTTTCATACGAGTCAGGGACTACGTATGAGATTTATGTTCACTTTTTGAATTTCTCAAGTTGAACAGCGGTTCACGAGTTCGTCACGAACAAATTCAATTTATAAATGGGATGTTAAAACCAAATTGAAAATTAAATCAAGCAGGAAATTTCTGGATTCGACGATTTGTCAATGGAAAAATGATTTTTTTTTCAGAGAAAGAATTCCTTATTCTGCTTTAACGATCGATTTTTTGCGCATTTAAGAGGCCTTATTTTTGGATATATAATTGGCTCTTTTTGCCTTTTTCTTTCGATTTTCTGACCTTTTTTTTAGTTTTTTTAATGCCTAAAAATTGTTCATAAACTCTTGTAATGGAGTGCATTAATGATGTAAAAAAAAATTTTGATGGAAAAATTATTTTTAATTGGTACTGTAGGGCTATGCCACACTCGGTCACAAAGTCCAAGCTTTATGACCCAGTGTGGTATAGCTTAACTGTCCTAAAGGAGAATCAAAGTGAGTAAATTATTTTCACTAATCGCAGCTACTGTATTCGTCTCTTCGACGTTTTATGGTCAGCAGTATAATAATGGACGCGATGCGAACGCATGTCCAGCACCGTGCCCTCCTCCAAGAGTAGAGTGCCCGGCACCAAAACCATGTCCGCCGCCACCATGTTGTCCTAAAGTGGAGTGCCCGGCACCAAAACCATGTCCACCATGTCCGGTCCCGTGCCCTCCACCGCCGTGCCCACCATGCCCACCATGCCCACCATGCCCACCATGCCCGGTACCTTGCCCACCGCCACCTTGCCCTCCATGTCCAAAAGTGGAATGTCCAAGACCGATGCCATGCCCAGTGCCATGCCCACCGCCACCTTGCCCTCCATGTCCAAAAATGGAATGTCCAAGACCGATGCCATGCCCACCACCACCATGTGCGAAACCATGTCCTGCACCGTGCCCAGCACCAAAACCTGCGTGTCCATGTGCTCCAAATCCGTGCAAAAAAACATGCCCATGTCCAAAACCTTGCCCATGCCCATGTCCTAAACAGTCATGTGCACAACCTTGTGCAAGACCTTGCCCAACACCATGTGCACCGGCTTGTCCAGTACCATGTGAGTGCTTAGAGCGCGGTTTGGAATTACCATTGGATACAACATGTTTCATGCCAGCTTATAACGCACCAGCGAACATCTTTTTAAAAGATTGTCCTTGGGACGTTAGCGTTTGGGCAAGTTTCATCTACTGGCACGTCTCTGAAGAGGGATTGTCTGTTGCTAGAAGATTGCCTACAGCGTCAACAAATGGTGGACTAGTACAACCACATTTCCAATATAAGCCTGGTTTTAAAGTAGGGATTGGATTCAACACAGATTATGATGATTGGGTTGTTGCATTAGAATATACATGGATGCACCAAACAACACATTCTCATACATCAACAGCATCAGTTGCGGCTCCTTTGAGCACACTCAACTGGACAATTCCAAATAGTCTAGCTTTCCCGCTGACTGAGTCATCAGTTAGCTCACGTTGGAAAATGCATTTTGATCGTTTAGATTTTACAGTGGCACGTCCTTTCTATCAAGGAAAACGACTCACAGTCACTCCTTTCACAGGCTTAAGAGGCCAGTGGATTCGTCAAAGTCTTACAATCGATGGAGATGCTGACTTGTTAGGTATCCTCTCATTTGATGATGATGTTCGCGTTCGTTCACATAGCTGGGCAGTTGGTCCTGTTGTTGGAGCAAACACACATTATCTCTTAGGTGCTGGATTCAGATTTGAAGGGGTTGCTGCAGGTTCTATTGTATACACAAAATATACAAAAGTTCGTCAAAGCGAAACTTTCGGAGACTCAAGTTTTGGCTCACGTGTTGGCCATTTAGGTTTCTTGAGACCTACTGCTGAATTAGGACTTGGTTTCGGTTGGGGTTCATATCTTGGCTGCCAAGACTATTATATTGATTTGTCAGCACGTTATGACTTCCACGTACTATGGGACCAAAACGTAATGGTTGAGTTCGTCAATGCAATGAATGGAGTTCCTGGAACAAATGGGAACCTCTATATGCACGGACTTACACTCACATTGCTCTTTGCATTCTAATTAGTTAAGTTCGTTTAGGACCGCTTTTTCGGAGGCGGTCCTTTCTTTTTTTCTGTTGTTTCTCTATTCTCTTTGTTCATGAAATACTTGATTATTTTTTCCCTGCTTCTTGTAGGATGTACTAAAAAAGAACCACCTGTCTCTCAACAGACAGTGCATTTAAGCATTCAAGCTGAACCCTCTTCTTTAGATCCAAGAAAAGCGCGTGATCTAGATAGCAATGTGATTTTGCGTATGCTTTTTGAAGGGCTTGTTCGAGAAAACAAATACGGAACAATTGAGCCCGCTCTTGCTGAAAAGATTGAAACCAATGAAGATGGAACACAGTTTATTTTTCATCTTAGAAATGCGAATTGGTCGAATGGGACGTCAATTACGGCCAAAGATGTTGTTTTTACATGGACTTCCATCTTAGATCCTAAATTTCCAAGCGATGTTGCGTATCATCTTTATTCGATTAAAAATGCAAAAAAAGTGAAATTAGGCGAACTGCCTGCTTCAATGCTAGGGGTTACAGCGATCGATGATCATACACTTTCTGTGCAGCTCGAACAGACAACACCATACTTTTTAGAGCTTTTGACTTTGCCTGTTTTTTTCCCAGTATCTGAAGAGATTGTGAAATCAAATCCAAACTGGGCGCTTCAATCCAGTACTTTTGTTTCGAATGGCCCTTTTAAAGTCGGTCACTGGGTTCATGCTGACCAAATCCAATTGGTTAAAAATGAACAGTACTGGGAATCAAATATCGTCCAATTAAATCGCATAGATTTATGTGTTGTCACCTCGGATACGGGCTTAAGAATGTTTGAGGAGAATAAACTGGATTGGATGGGCTCTCCTCTTTCTACACTTCCGGTCGATGCGATAACAACTCTCAAGGACGTGCAAAAAAGTCCATTTCTAGCGACAGGCTTTTGTCGCTTGAATGTATTAAGTGGTCCTTTATCGGACCGACAATTTAGACGTGCCTTGGCATTGAGTGTTGATCGAAAAGCGATTGTAGAGCATTTGTTGAGAGGCGGCCAAACCGTTGCGACAAGCCTTGTTCCGAAAGAGATGGGTATCAGCGAAGGTTACTTCGAGCCTTGTTTGGTTGAAGCAAGAGCGATCATCAGTGAAATCGAAGAACCCATTGCTCCGGTTGTGATTAGCTATTATAACAACGAAAGAAATACTCTGATCGCTCAGACTTTACAAAGACAGTGGCAAGAGAATTTAAATATCAAAGTTGAGATAGAAGCAGTTGAGCCAAAAGTATTTTTCCAAAAAATCTCTCAGAAAAATTATCAAATAGCCATTGGATCTTGGACCGCTGATTTTAATGATCCGATTAATTTTCTTGAGGTCTTTAAGTCGAAAGACAATGGAACCAATAATACGGGGTGGGAAAATCTCGATTATATCGATCTCTTAAATCGATCTGCGATATGCACCGATAAAGAGGAAAGAAAGCGAATTTTACATAGTGCAGAAAAGATATTAATGGATGAAATGCCAATCATTCCAATCTATCATTTCGCATTAAACTATGTAAAAAATGAGGCTCTCACAGGAGTCTATTTGTCTCCGCAAGGGCATTTAGACCTTCGCACAGCTTCCTTACGGTAATTCTAGAGGGAACAGGATAAGAAAAATTATCCTGTTCTATGCTTCTTGCAAAAATTCGGCTTATTAATTAATTTGCGGATATGTACAAACTATGGATATTCCTTCTTCCATTTTTTCTTTTTGCTGGTACTGAAAACGGTACAGTACTTTTATATAATGATTCTCCGTTTATTCTGACTGCAATTATTCAGGCTTCCGATGGTACTTATTTGGGAGAAATGACCCTACAGCCAAATGAGCAGAAAAATTTTACACAGCATCTTGCTCCAACACAATATATTCACCCAGGCAGACCAGATGTCTCTTTAACCCCTTATGTAGTGATTTGGCAATGTCCATCTCAAGGATTTTATTCAATGTGTAATCGAGTATCTCCGGGAGCTATGGTGCGTGCAAATGATTGCCAAGGTCTTCAATATTGTAGCCCGAAGCAGGAAAGAGAACAAAAGCCTGCCTCTACGTTGAAGCGAAAGCCTCAGTAGAGAGGGATGAGAATTGGTATTATTCGACGGCTTCGCCTTTTGCGTAATTTGTCTTACGTAAAAAGACTCCATTCTCATCATATAGAGTGGCAATTCCATTGCCGTTCAGAACCGATGAGATCGAATCGAGCGCATTTTTCTTATAATATTGCCCTTTGACGAGCTTATCTTCATCGTATTCTTCGACGAGCATCAGCGAGCCATCGCGGTACCAAGATAGAGAGGGGCCCATTTTTTTGTTATGGCAATAATCTCTTTGGCTTTGAAGTTGGCCATTATCATACCAAGTTTTGACTGTTCCATGAATGCCATTATCATGCCAATTCACAGACAATTTAGGGACAGGGACTTTGCTGTTGGTTTCAGATAAACGATAGTACATTGTCTCGGTTCCTGTTTTTTTCTCATTTTTAATCGTGTACGTAGAGATCAAGTCCCCTTTTGGGCTAAACTGTTTAACCCCTCCTTGCGCAAATCCTTGTTGAATTTGGACAAGATGAGTGAGATTGTCGCCTTCAAAAATGGCACGAGAACCATTTCCATCTAATACGTCACAAATTGTTTCTTTAGAGAGATTAAAATAGGTTCCGTTAATGAGAAGATTCTCTCGATATTCTTCCTCCCAGGCAATGTCTTTAGTGGAGTAAAAACCTTGAGATTTTCCCTCCAACATTCCCTTTTTATAGGATGTTTTTGAACGGATTTCTCCATTAGGGAAGTATTCAAAAGAGATTCCATCGAGTAGGTGATTTGTGTAGGGTTGCTCTTTTTGAAGAGAGCCAGAAGGATAATAGTGAAAACTTTTCCCCTCAAGCGCTCCATTTCTGTATGGCAAGCTTGCCAATAATTGACCTTGATCAGTCCAAACTTGGCAAATGCCCTCAAATAACCACTCTTTTTGTGCAGCTTGAGTCACATCAGCAGGCCCGCCGATAACAATTGCTTCAATTCTTTGCTGCCCATTTGGATACCATTCACGGTAGCAACCATTGGCTCTTAATTCTTCAGCCTCTAAGTACTGCCATACAGTCCCATTGGGGTGATAAGTCGTAATTTTAGATTGGCTTTTCCCATTATTTCGATACACTCTAAGTACTTTTTTATACGGCTGAGCAGAGAGAAAATTTGTCCTGCAATACGTTTCAAGCTTATCGCTTGAATTGATTGTTTCTGTCAGGCCATTCCTGTCTTGGATCTGAATGGCAACCATTGTTTCTTCTTTGGCTCGATAACAACTAGAAAAAAGCAGGATGAATACAATGAATATTCTCATGGTTCAAATTCTCGTTTTAGGAATTGCATGTCAACTTCAAGAGTGTTTGTTTTTAAAGGTGTCTGTTTTGTTTCAATTCGAAAGTCAGTAATGATGATTTGAGGGCGGCTTTCCTCTTTCCAATCACTTACGATGGGTATATCTTCCACGATTGCCAAAAGATTTTTAATGTCTTCTTCATTCATTTGAACTGGATGACGCTGTTTTTCTTCTGTTTCTTTGATGGATCCATTGGAACGAATGGCCTCTTCTGTAAAGCTTAAACGATTGGCTCCTTTCGTTAAAAAATCAAGTCTCGCTTCAATTGGTTTTTTGTCAGATAAAGCTGGATGATGAAGGATTTTCCTTAACTCTTCAATTTCCGGTTTTGAAAACGTGAAAGACTCAATATATTCGTCTAAAAAGTACGGATCTGCGTTTGTATGTCGTTTGATAAAGCGTTCTTTTTTCTGCTTTCTTTTTAAAGCCACTTTCCCTTTTTTACAGGTAGCTGAAAAAAGTTCCTCAAAATTTTTCATTTTATTGTACTGAATGAAGGAATACAACGAGCCTAAGATGATCGGAAGAGCTAGAGCAATATAAAAAAGCAAAGGCCTTTTTTGAGAAAAGCAAAATTTACCAAGGCGCTCAAGCATTTTTTTCATTCCTTAAGTGAAAAGAGATACGATATAAATTCTCTGTCGCTTCCCATTGAATATCTTGAGAATTATCTGCCCAACCTTCTCCTTGATAAATCGACTCGTGAAATTTACGCGCATTGAGAGGGCTTGCGGTTTTGAATTCCATTTCAATCTTCGCTAGATAGGGTTCTTTTGGCGAATCAATATTTGGGTAAGATACGAGCTGGTATCTGATCGTATGAATCTCGATCGGGTCTTGATCTTTCTCCGTTCCTGATATGCAAGGATGTTGGTAAATCCAAGAAAGAATTTCTGCAACTTTTGGATTTTGCATAATATACGCATACTCTTTAGAGTTCCTTCGGATGGCTTTATTCCATCGCTCTAAAATTTCTTCTTCTTGGTTTGTGGCAAACATGTCTCGCGCAAGAGATCGATCCCAATCATTCAAAGTAGACTTTAGACTCGAGATCATTTTCTGGTTGTTTGAATGAAGAGTATAATTTGAAAAACCAACTAGACCTAAAGAGAACAACAAAGAAGCTGCACCTAAATAAAGAGAGGCAAGTCCCAATTTTCTCCAATTTTTTTTAGGAAAGAATTCATCTTGGAGGAACTGTACCGATTTTTGACCATATCCAATTGTAAGACCAATTGAAATTGCATGCTTTTGTTCATCTTTTGTCATCTCTTCTGTGAGATTTGGACTCACAACATCTGCGATCGATTCTTCCAAAAATTCCTGTAGTTGCCCAAAGGCATCGATTCGACCCGTGAAAAAAATGGGTTTTTGTCCATAGTGACTCGAAAAAGAGTAAATGACGCGGGCGAATTCCTTTCTGAATTCGAAAACCAAAGCAGAGAGCTGCGAATTCAGGCCGAGCTGTAGCTGAAGAAGATCGATTTGTTTTGCGATCCCTGTAATTTCTTTTGGAATTAAAATTTTCTTTCGATCTTCCCATAGAGCTTCTAGGAGCGATTCGATCCCTCCGGGAATCGAATGAAACTTTTTCAAATTTCCTTTATCGATGCAGACGCATGTCCATTCTTCCGAACCAAGATCTACGAGAATTGCATCTTTCAAATGCGGAAATTTCCATTTCAGAAAATGAATCAGAGCCACCGGAGTTGCAGTAATCGAATCGGGATCTATTTGAATTTTTTTGAGGACCTCTAACTGCTCACGAATCCCGGATCGGGCAGCTGTGAACAAGAGGGCGGTTGTTTTTTCTTTTGTTTGCTCGATTATATAAGGAATCGACAGGACATCTGTTTCGCTCAAGTGACTTGTAGCATCTGCTTGAAATGCAATGATTTGCTCTAGATGTTTACTGGAATTTGATTGAAACTCAAGCTCTCGCATCAAAAGATTTTTTGCAGATAAACTGGAACAAATTTTTCCTTTGAACGCTGTTTTGTAAAGCTGCTTTACACCATCTACATCACTCATTGGCAACGATTTCAAATAAAGAATACTAGATCGCTTTTTAGTTTTCTCTATAAGCGCGAGTCTGAAGAAGGGTCGATCTATTGTGATCCCGAGAATTTGCATAGCCGTTGATTCTATCATATGAGAGAATACCATTCGCGAAAAAAAAATTTGTGCTACTAACTTGTTAAATGAATGAAGTTATTTATCTTAAATGGTATAATCCCACGCATGTTTGCTTATTCCCTTTACCAGATCGTTCACTATCTTTTTGTCGCCTACACCCTGTTGTTGACTGTGCGCATTCTTGCATCCTGGGTTCCTTCTTGGCGCTACCAAACTTGGTTTCGATTCATTGCATTTTACACAGATCCGTATCTTCGTATTTTTCAGCGAATCATTCCTCCAATCGGCGGGATAGATCTGAGTCCTATTTTTGCTTTCTTTGCGCTCCGGATCTTTGAAGCGATTATCCTTGCAATAATTCGATGAAAAATACCCCATTTAATTTAGGTTCCGTTCGGCTAAAAAATCGCGTTCTTTATGCTCCGCTTGCTGGCTGTTCAGATTATCCATTTCGACAAATGTCTGCACGCTATCAGCCCGCTATGACGTATTGTGAAATGATTAAAATGGATGCGCTGATTCGCAATGATTCACACACCTATCGGATGATGGATTTCGAAGCAGCCATGCATCCGATTGGTGTCCAGCTTTGTGGAAGTAAACCCAAGCTTGCGGCCCCTACCGCTCGAATCGCAGAGGATTTTGGTTTTGATGCGATCGATTTTAATTGCGGGTGCCCTGTTGATAAAGTGACAAAAGATGGCAGTGGATCTGGAATGTTAAAAAATCCCGACCTGATCGGTGAAATGCTTGCAAATATGATTGCGGCTGTGAAAATTCCCGTGACCGTAAAAATCCGTGCCGGATGGGATGAACAATCTATTAATGCACCACTGATCACACAAATTGCAGAAAGAGTCGGAGCAAAAGCCATTACCATTCATGGAAGAACACGCGCGCAAGGGTATAAAGGCCCTGCAAATTGGGATTATATAAAAGCTTGCAAGCAAGTCGCAAAAAGTATTCAAGTCATTGGGAATGGAGATGTCTTTGATGCAGACGCCGCGCTTCGTATGTTTGCCCATACAGGCTGCGATGCCGTTCTTGTTTCGCGCGGAACGCTTGGCCGCCCCTGGATTGTAGAAGACATCCTCAGAGCCATGGATGGTCTACCTCCTATTCACAGAACTCCGTTAGACGTTCGCGATACACTCCTTGAACATTTTTATCTCATTATTCGGTATCGCAATGAAAAGCAATCGCTGCTCGATTTTCGAAGAGTTGGGTGCTGGTATTTGAAGCAGTTAGAGGGAGTCAAAGAACTTCGAATCGGGTTAAATAGAGCGCAAACATCGGCAGAAGCTCTCCGTCTTATCGAATATTTTCCTTGGCAGGATGTCTCTCTATCGCAAGCTCTTGCGTTTGCTGAAAGCGAAGCATAAGCATCTTATAAACAAGCACTTATCATCTAATCGAAGTTTCCTTTCGCATCAATTCGAAGTAAATGATAACATCAATTCGAAGTAAATATAAGATTATATTCGCGGGTCTCGACATATTCCTTTTCCTCGTGAAGCCATTCATGCAGCAATGGGCGCATTTTTCAAATGCCTTCACAGTGAGTCTTCTTCTGTTGTACGTGCAATATTAGGGCATTTTCTGTTTGTCTATATACATCCATATATGGACGGGAATGGGCGCACGGCAAGATTTCTGATGAATGTTATGCTTGCATCAGAAGGCATTCCTTGGGCAATCATTCGGGTGAGTCAACGCGATCGTTATTAGGCGCTGGAATTGAACCATTTGTGAAGTTTATCGCAGAAGAAATGGGTTATCAATGAACGAGTACCCAATCAGGATTTTTAGGGGTCTTTTTAAGATCCTTAAGAACGCTTTCATCTAAACATTTTGCATAGTTTGAGAGCGCAAGATAAAGATATAAATAGACATCCTCAAACAGTAAATTTCCCAAGACAAATTCTTTTGCATTTTTTGAAATTTGTTTGCACAAAGGATCATTATTTCTTGCCAAATCAACTTGAGCAACTAAGTCGGATAGATCGTTTTTTATGGGTACATAATGAACAAATGGCTTGAGTGCCCTGTAAAACCACTGTATTTGATCAGACTCTTGTTTCATCGTTAAACAGCCAGATAACAATCTCCATTGAAATCCAGGATATGAACACATGATTCCATCTAGAACGGGTAAGTATTTGAATTCCATATGCTCTTCATACGATGCACCTGGTTTTACAAATGTGATTAAATGTTGATCATGAGGCAAAAAAAAGCCCGTTAATCCAGCATCAACTGAGTCACCAAATTCTTTCGAGATTTGGCAAATTTGTTTACGATGAACAGGTTCAGTGTATGTGCCTCTCCAAAATGCTTTTTGATTCTTTTCAGCCCATTGCTTGTTTACCCCAGAAAAGTTTTTCCCTTGGATGAGTTTATGAAGATCATCGAACCAAAGAGTGGATACGCTGCGATAATCAGGAACAAGAATTAAAAAAGGAGTTGTTTTTAACTTGGCCCAACCAAAAATAGGAGCTTGATCTTCTACTAAATAGAAGGGATGATCAGTTCCATCTTCATGATTCATGATAAAGTCAACATTTGGAACTTTGGTTAGACGACAAAGTGTGAGCAATGCATTTTGAAACCGATCGCAAGGCTCAAACCCTTCTTTTTGTCTATTGCTAGAAAGATAGACTTGATTATTCACGATACGATAGCGCAGTACCGCTTTCTCATTCTTGGGAATCTTTGCATCAGTCTGATTCAAAGCATTCAGTGAGATGTTCATTTTCTTGAAAGGGAATAGATCCTCTTTAATTTGCTGAAGCATCCACTGGGGAGGATCATTACGTACTTTCTCTTGAAACTTTTTCGTAAGAAATCCTTTTTCCGCTTTAAAGTGTCGATAGTATAGCTTACGGGAATTGTTTTCCTGAGAGCAGGAAAAACATAAGAAAACCAAGAATATGAGCCAAAAAAATCGCATTGAAAAATAGACCTTTTTAGAGTGTATTATCGTCTTGATGTTCATGATTTTCGAAAATTTCCTGCAGGCGATCTTTATTTTTTTTGCTTTCAATCATCAATTTTTCGGGAGGGCTTTTTTTCTTTCCTTTGAGATAAGCGATGAAGATGTGATTTGTTTGAACATGTGCACCAAGAGCTCTTGCTTGTCTTGTGAGCCCTGCGTCATTGGTGACAACTTTGACATCCTTGCTGTTTTTTGCAAGAGTTACTTGTTCTAAGATAAAGGAATCGGCATTCAGTCCTTTGGGTGTAAAAACGACCTCTAAAGGTGATTCGTATCCTCTACCGCTTTCTTCATCTTCTCTGTGAAAGCCATCAAATACAAGCATTCCTGAAAGTTTGAGTAATGCAAATTGCGTTTGAAGATAATGAATGATCTCCTGTCTTTGTGAAGAAAAAGGTTTTGCAGAGTCTACAAGAGAAAAAAGAATATTGTAACCATCAAGCAGGAAGAACAAGCAAACTCTCGATCGTAGGGATGAGTTTATCTAAGGACTTTCGACGGTGGGAAATGCGGTTTTTTATCTCATCCCCGAGCTCTGAGAAAGACTTATGGTAACTATCTTTGATAAAGATCGGATCGTATCCAAAACCACTTCCTCCTTTATCTTGAATCGCAATGGTTCCAACGCATATTCCCGTTGCCGTTTTGATGAGGCCATCAGGTGACGCTAATGCAATGCAACACTCATAATAGGCATTGCGCTCCTCATCGACAAGACTTGCCATCTCTGAGAGAAGTTTTTTTCGGTTCTCAAAATCAGTGGCTTGATTTCCTGCATAACGGGCAGAAAAAATTCCAGGAGCTCCTTTCAGAGCAGGGACTGTCAACCCAGAATCGTCAGCTAGAACGAATCTTTGGAGAGTTTTTGCTGCATGCACCGCTTTTACGATCGCATTTTCCTCAAAAGTTTTGCCATTTTCTTCTGGCGCTACATACTCGGGAAAATCGGCTAAACTGCGGATATCGAGATTTAAAAAGCCTTTCAACATGGCTTTAAATTCTCTGATTTTGTGCATGTTATGGCTTGCGATTACAATTTCAAATTCTTTCATTTTTTTTGATCAAAATAACTATTTATATCTAAAATTGTAAACTCTTCCCCTTGAAATGTAAATTTTTCACCGACAGTTCGCCCTTTCATCGCTTGCGCGATTTTTGATTGGAATGAAAGAATTCTCTTTTCAGGATCTGCATCCCAGGGGCCCAGGAGAGTAAATTTTAAGTGTTCACCTTTAGAGTCGCGAACAGAAACAACAGAACCCACTCCCACTTCATCAGGAGCGATATCTTCCGGTGTCAGGATTCGCGCTTGCGCGATTTGATCTGAGAAGAATTTCAACTCAGACTGCAATCGATCCCGTCTTTCAAGAGCTGCTTTAAACTCTGCGTTTTCTCGCAGATCTCCGAGCGCTCGAGCTGCTTCAATTTCTTTCGCGTTCTGTACCGTTTCAACGGTTGCGATTTGTTGAATTCGGCTTTGCGCTTTTTGGTACCCTTCTTGCGTTGTCCAAATGATATTTTCGGGTGTTTTTCCTTGATCTTTATCTTTTCGTAGACGCGATAGAGATGGATGGACAACTTCTGCAAGAGAGTGAAGAATTTTAATATCATGATCTGCAAAAGATCCACATTTTGAAGCGAGGAGAAGATATTCTTTCACCTCTTCGATTTTGGATTGTTGCAAAATTTCTCTTACAATCGCATATCGATCATCGATGATGAGATTCAGCACTTTTTTTGTCAGGTCTTTGCTTTGTGGTTTTTGCTCTAGATGATCAAGCAAGATCAGCAATCCTTCGAAAAATAGATTTTTCCCTTCCTTGTCGCTGAATGGGAGTTTTGATTTTTTATCCATCACTTTCTGGAAATACCAAATAAATGCTTCAGGATAAGAAATTGGATGGATCAGTAGATCGTTGATCTTTTTCTTTAATGCATCTTTTGTTTCAGAACCGTTCAGCTCTGTGACAAGATAGTCACGAATCGAGTTTTGATCGATCGTTAGTAAAAGATCTAAGAAAATATTTGCCCAATCTTTTCTTGCCTCTGCAGCAATCTGGAGGATTCGCTTTTGATGTCCCGCGATATCAATCGAACGCACTAAGTCCGCAATTTTAGGCATTTGGGAGAGTATTTCTCGAATTGTATTCTCACTTTGAGCTACATCTAAATCTGAGAGTAATAAGAGAAGACTTAGTCTTTGAGCATCATTCATGTGCTCATGCTGCAGCATTTCGCTGATTTTACTGACTAAAGATGCTTTAAACTCACTATTTTTTAACGTCTCAGTGAAATCGCGGAGAAATGCATAGGTCATTTGAATGGTTGAATGAACTCCTGGATTTTCTTCTAATGCCTTATGAAAAGCCATTTCGTGGGGAAGCTCTTTTTCTCTTAAGTGAAAAGGGTCCTTCAGATCTTTTGGACATTCAATTTTTGTGTCTTTTTTGAGTTTGGCTCTGGTTGTTTGCCACCAACGATTCCATTCGTCTGCCGGAATGACTAAATCAATCATCTCTTCTTTAATTTCTGCTGCATTCTTTGGCCCTAAATCATGCAGGAGCTTTCGAATCACTTCCGTTGGGTTTTCTCTTGCGGTTTTTTCTAGGTCATCTGGATTTCCAAAACGTTTGGAGTAAAAGTGAGTTTTTTCTAAAGGGATTAATGTTTTAAACGCTTTATCAAACGATAGCGTTTGAATGCCAAGCACATGTTCAAATTCAAGAGAAAGTTCTTCACGAACTAAAGAAACGCTTGTGATTTCTCCTGTTCCCCATCCGGCGGAGTGAAACACGAAATTCCCTTCTTTAAGATGGGTGAGAAGTTCGTAATCGCGAATGCAACCTTGAAATCTTTCTCGATTTCGAAGACCCACAAGTCTCAATTTTTCATTGAATAGAGGATCCTCTGGATTGCGTTCTTTTAGGTATTCTGTAGCCAGATCCGCTAATTGTTCGCTATTTGTTGTTTGTAAATCTAAGATTAAGCGAAGAACAGCATGCGAAAACTCTCCAATTGGCAAAAGTCTCCAAATTGGGATGGCTCTTTCTACCTGCAAGCCGAAAGGTTTCGCAAGTTCAGATTTTTTAACGCTTTCGAGAATGGCCACCATTTCTTCGCCATCTGGTTGATCTCCGTGGCAGTATTCTTCCCAGATTTTCAAAAAACCAGGATAATCATTATTTTGTATTCTTCCACGAAAATCTTTTAAATAAGCCATTGAATCCATTCTCAAGCGATATTCCTTTTAAGGTTTTTGATTGAGTATAGAATCAACCAAGATAATCTTCAATGCGTTTAAAAAGAAAAATTTGTGATGCGGAAATTGCAATTCCCTCCAAAGCCGACTTTGATCAATGGTATAAAGAGTTCGTTTGTAAAATTTTTTATCATGTTTTTGTGTGTTTATTAATATCTATATTATGTTATAATAATTGAAAATTATGGATAAACAAGTAGCAATTCCATTTCTAGGAAAGATAAAAATTGATTTTGATAGTTCGAAAAAGGTGTTTTTTCTAACTTGTCCAATCTTTAGCGTGACTGGTATCCTGCCAAGAACAGTACATAATTATGTAAAGGCAAGGGAAAATACCTCCTTTAATCCGTATAAAACTTTTTTTAAAATGAGCTCCTCTAAACAGGTGGATCTCATTCAAGAACTTCCTTTCCAATGGGGATTCCAGCCGAGCTTTCGAGAGCATATTCATGCATTTAGAAAACTTGCTGCCCACTGTCATCATACGCTTGTTGAAATCGCAATTGAGGAAAAGCTCAATCAGATCGAAGAAGTTTATATAGAAACTTTATTTTAATGCTTCTGGATCAGAAAATGCAATTGAGCGATGAGCTTTTGCAGGATCATTTTTTCAGCTTCACTTGGAACGCAGAGAGGTTTTTTTAAGAGCTCTCTTGCTTTTTTCATAAAGGTAATCGACTGCGCTGCGAGGTTTGGAAGGCGCTTGTCGAATTCATTGAGTGGAAATTCTGTTCGGATCAGTGCGAGTAATTCTTGCTTTGTTTGTCCACTGTAGTTTTTGACGATTTCTTCTTTTTTCGTGGTGTCTCCATTGCGGCTTGCAAGAGTATAGATGACTTGTCTAGGCATTTGATCAATTTTTGCATGGAGAGCTTGGGGCATTTGTGCGTAGAATTCGTAGTATTGCAAAAAGTTGTAAGGAGTTTGGCGGTTTCCGTACGTTGCATAAAGCCAGGCGGTGAAAGCGCCATCGAGATAATTTTTTAAAATTTCTTGGGCTTTTTTAATGCGCTCGCCATGCAAGATCACGGCTTGGTTCGTGATGGCTTTCACTTCGGATGTAATTGTTCCAAGTGAGCGAAGATCAGCTGAAATATCAAAAGATTCGTCTGCGCGGAAGTTTTTTAAGATCGCTTCAAGAACGGAGGTTTCTTCGGGATTCAGGGATGTAACGCGAAATATTCCAGAAAAACTTGAAAGATTTCCGCTATTTGATTTTTCGACAAGCGCCGTCATTTTTGTGCTATCTTTTTGACGGAATCTTAAATTCAAAAGATCGTTGAATTTGGACATGAGACCTCTTACGTAACTAAGGTTTAGACCCTATTTAAAATTTCTGAAGTGAGGGATCGATAATCTAGGGATGCCCTGGATGTTGGAGCTGTCTCAAAAATCGGCTTCCCGTATATTGTCGCTTCAGATACCGCAATATCGCGTCTCACTTTTGTTTGCAAGAGCTTTCCAGGGAAAGTGGTCTCTGTGACATTCAGGAATGCTTGGTTGCTTTTCCCTCTTGGATTCCAAAATGAGAGGGCAACGCCGAGCACTTTCGTTCCGTGTCTTTCTGAGATGTTATTAATGAATAGAGAAAGTCTTTGTAGACCTTTCACGCTATAAAATTCGGGTGTCGCGCAGACCAATGAGTATTGTGAAGCAATCAGAGAGGATTCTGTAAGCCAACAAAGCGAGGGCGGTGTATCGATAAGAATAAAGTCATAGTCGAGATCTTTGAGGATTTCTTTCAACCGTTCATGGGAGTATCGATCTGCGGCGAGTGATCCGGAGACTTCGACTCTCTCCAGCCATGTATCTGCTGGAATTAAATACATATTTGGAATGCAGGTAGGTAGGATGACTTCCTCAAGTGTTTTCTCACCTTGAAGGATCGGTGCGATACTGTCTTGCTCGTCAGGATCGAATCCAAGTCCTGTTGTCAAATTGGCCTGCGCATCAAAATCAATGAGCAGGACTTTTTTCTTGTGAAATTTACAAAGCGCTGACCCAATATGCAGGGTGGTGGAGGTTTTTGCGGTGCCTCCTTTAAACGAACTAACAGAAATTATGACCATATCTTAAGTCGTTGTTGAAAATGGTGACATCAATGCTTTTGTTTCTCTTTCATGGATGATTTTAGAGAGGAAATCATTCAACACGATTTCTCCATGTACTACGTTGTCACGTGTACGCAGAGAAATTGTTCGATTTTCGACCTCTTTATCTCCCACGGTGAGCATATAATTCACTTTCAACAATTGCGCATTGCGCACTTTTTTGCCAACAGATTCGTGACTGTCGTCGATATCACAGAGAAAGCCAGCCTTCTTGATTTCTGCCATGACCTCATTTGCAAACGGGATATGGCGATCCGCCACTGGAATTAAGCGAACAGGATATGGGCTAATCCAGAGCGGGAATTTACCTGCAAAATGTTCAACTAATATTCCAAAGAAACGCTCAATAGAACCAAGGATCGCTCGATGTAACATCACAGGTCTTTTGTGGGTCCCATCGCTATCTACGTATTCTAGATCAAATTTTTGCGGTAGAGCAAAATCAAGCTGAATGGTTCCGCACTGCCAGAATCTGCCTAAGGCATCTCGAATTTGAATGTCGATTTTTGGTCCATAGAATGCACCATCTCCCTCATTGACATGATAGGAATGGCCCCAATCGTCAAGCGCGCCTCTTAAACCAGCTGTTGCAATTTCCCACTCAGCATCCGAACCAATCGTTTTCGATATTTCAGGGCGAGTCGATAATCCTAGACGATAAGGAAGACCAAAAGCTCCATAGAGTTTGTCTGCAAAATGAATCAGTTTCAAAATTTCTTCACGAATTTGATCGAGTCGCATGAAAAGATGCGCATCGTCTTGATGGAAGCTGCGCACTCGGAATAAACCGTTCAGAGCACCGGACGCTTCAAATCGATGTACGTGCCCAATTTCCGCAACACGGAGGGGAAGTTCGCGATAACTATGTGTCATTGTTTTATAAAACAACATGCAACCAGGACAATTCATCGGCTTGATCGCAAATTCGCGGTCTTCGATTTGTGAGGTGTACATGTTTTCTTTATAGTGAAACCAGTGGCCAGATCTCTCCCAAAGCTCTTTGCTCATCATTGCGGGAGTTTTGATTTCAACGTAATCCTCTTTTTGGATATCGCGCAGGAAAGCAATCAGACGATTCCAGACAACCAAACCGTGTGGATGTATGAATGGCATCCCAGGAGCTTCTTCTTTGAACGAAAAAAGATCCAAGGCAGGGCCTAGAATTTTGTGGTCTCTTTTCTTTGCCTCTTCGAGCATATGAAGGTATTCTTTAAGACGCTTTTTTTCTGGGAAAGAAATTGCATATACCCGTGTGAGCATATCTTTTGTAGAGTCACCACGCCAATAAGCCCCTGATGTTTTTAAGACTTTAAAAGCTTTGATTTTATTTAATGAGGCCATATGCGGACCGCGGCAAAGATCAAAAAACTCCCCTTGTTTGTAAGCGGAGATCGGCTCTTCTGGGAAACCTTCAATTAATTCAAGCTTATAAGGATTTGCCGAGAATGCCTTCTTGGCCTCAATTTTGCCTGCAAATTCTTCTCTTTTTGTTTTGTGGTTTTCCGACAATACTTTCTCGACTTCCGCCTCAATTTTTTCAAAATCTTGATCGGAAACATTCAAGTTCCCAAAGTCGTAATAGAAGCCATTTTCAATGGGAGGACCAATCGTTGGTTGTGCGTTTGGCCAAAGTCGTAAAATTGCCTGTGCGAGAACGTGAGCAGAAGTATGCCAAAAAACTTCTTTTCCAATTGGGTCATCAAAATTGTAAAAAATCACCTCATCGCCCTCTTTCAGGGGAAAATCAAAATCACGAAGCTTCCCATTGATCTGTACCGTGACTGCTTGCTCAGGGGCCGTAAGGTGGATTTGCTCGGCAGCCTCTTTCGGCGTTGCATGCGGTGGTAGGTCTACGATTTTTTTATTGATTTTGACTTGCATAGATGATCCCTTAATGATAGAAATGACTATTCTAATGTAAAGCGGTTTTACAGTGAAGCATGAAGAGACCCCCCCACGACTTGCTTTGGGGATTTTTATTTCTCTTTTCGCCTATGTTTTTTTTGTGACTGCTAGTTCTCTTGTGGCTAGTTTTAACGGATCTTTCCCGGTTGTCCAAATTCTTTTTGTACAAAATATCGTGAGTTTGGTGTTTTTAACGCCTTTCTTTTTTGTAAAAAAATTTCCAGGATTCAAAACGAAAGTTTGGTCGATTCATTTGATTCGGGATTGCTCTGGAGTGTTTAGTTATTACCTTTTCTTTGTCGCCATTAAGTTTTTAGATTTAGTGAATGCGACTGTGCTCAATTATACAGCTCCATTTTTCGTCCCTTTTTTCTGGTGGATGTGGATGAAAGAAAAAGTAGGTCGGAACGTCTGGTGGTCCATTATCGTGGGTTTTATCGGGGTGGGGGTGATCTTAAATCCGTCAAGAGAGATCTTTCAGCTTGGATTTGTTTTAGGAATTTTTGCAGGGCTTCTTTCGGCGCTTGCTATGTGCGCTGTAAGAATTTTAAGCGTGCACAAAGAACCGACAAGACGCACTTTGTTTTACTACTTTTCTGTTGGATCGCTTTTGAGCTTCCCATTCGCACTCATTTATTGGGTGCCACCCAGCGACACGCAGTGGTTAAAAATGATTTTGATCGGAGTTGCAACAGCTTCAGGTCAAATTTTTCTCACGATCGCCTATCGTTACGGTACGGCCTCCTACCTTTCTCCTCTCGGCTATTCATCTGTGATCTATGCAGGACTTGTGAGCTATTTTTTATTCGATAATCCTTTAGTGCTTAGAACGCTAATCGGAGGGATTCTGATTATTTTGGGAGGGTCTGCGACCTATATTTTGAAGAAAAAACCGCGTTCCGTCGCAGAAACTTTTGAACACCCAAATCCAAAAGAAAAACCGCCGTTATGAAGAGCCCGGTTTCGATTCATAACCGGGCACCCTCAATTATACCAATCCCAATAAATAACGTCATATTTAACAGCGTCAGCGAAGCCGCAA
>CAZVXF010000004.1:0-69293 GCA_964630875.1 uncultured bacterium
TACCAACTGAGCTGCTGCCCAGAATTCTCTTTAATTTTCTTTTTAATGTTCGAGCGGCTAATGTAAATACTTATCAAGATGGACGCAACCCATGGACCATTGTGCGTACTCAAACGCTCACAAATGATTCAAATGGGAATTCTCGGTCTTCGGGTTGTGGGGGCGGTGGCCCTTCCGGCTTGCGCGTCTGCAACGACTTCATCGACATCGGCAACGACAATGTCGGGGTGGCTGTGGCGCTTCCGTAGGAAGTTCAGGCCATTGGTTCTTGATCACTTGGAACTTGTATCAGGTACTTGATTTCTTGTTTTTTTGACCGCGCCGCCAGGCGCGGAATTTTTTACTCTCGGACCCAGTATGCATTTTTTAAGGCATTGATCAGCGTATATTGATTTGCGTGAGATAAAATCCCTAAATAAGATTGAAGTTTTTGATCCATCGGTTTAGCGTCGATTTTTCCTATTAAATAGTTTTCGTACGCTTCCTTTAATCTGTGTTTCATCCGTTGCTTTGTTCGAGTCCTGGTTATTACGTGTTTTTCGAACAAAATAGACCCGACAAAATCAATCCCTTGGGTGATTTTTTTGATGATCAACTTTTTGGGATGAAGTTCTAGTCGAAGGTGACTCCTTAGAAATTCTTGAATTCTTAAGATCAAATCTCTTAAGTGAATTTCGTTATTAGCCAAAATAATGAAGTCATCGCAATATCTCAAATAGTATTTTTCTCTGAGATTTTGTTTAATAAAATCATCCAGTTCGTGGAGGTACAGATTCGCAAAAAACTGAGAGGTCACATTTCCTAGGGGAATTCCTATAGCTCCTTCCGGGATTTCTTTGGTCTTAAAACTATCAATGATCATATCGATAAGTGTCAGAGCTTGATTGTCCTTGATACTTTTCCGAAAAAAAGTTTCTAGCTTTTTCAACTCGCGACGGGCTTGCTCGGCGGCTGTTTTTGCAACAGAACTTTCTTGCGGGCAATCGAATTGATCTCGCATTGCTGTATGCAAAACAGAGCGATTTTCTGAAGGAAAGCCTTCAATTTTATTGATGATATCTCCTGCCTGCATCGCTTTCATTTTAGAAACGACTTGGGCTTCGCTAGCTAACTCATAAAGCGTACTTAAGATTTCGGGATTTACACGCTCTGCTGCATAAAGCAAATGAAATCCACATCCGCTTAAAACCATTTCACGAATCCGTGAATCGGTAAATTGTAAAGTCAAATCAACAGGTTTTAGTTCCTTGAGTTTTTGGACGGACCGCATTTTAGAAAACATAAGAGAGCCTAACTTTTTTTTCTCATCATTAAAAAATTTTGAATAAAGAACAATAGTAATATATATACAAACAACCTCAAAAAACGATTTTTGAGTTCTATGAATGACAGTCAGTGCCGAGAACGAAAAATAAATGATTGTAGAGAAAATACAATTTCGAATAGTCTATTTTCTTAAAGCGGGGCGTAGCGCAGCTTGGCTAGCGCGGCTGGTTTGGGACCAGTAGGTCGGGGGTTCGAATCCCTCCGCCCCGATTTCTTAATAAACAATCTGACCACCCGTTGCTTCAAAGCCCTTCAGTTTTCTCTTCCCCTGCTCACTGAGAAAATCTTGAATGACATGGAGTGTGTCAACACCCTCCCAGTCCTCTGTCAAAAAAGCCTCAGAAATCACTCGATAGCTTTCAGGCATTTGATCCATTTTCATTTGTAATACATCCGGAGGGCAATCATCTGGAAGACACAAGGCGTGTGGAATGTTTTCCGTTAGCTGAATCGTGTCATTTTCTGACCAAATCCGGCCATTTGAAAAAGGAAGACCTTTCGTCACCATTTGAAAATGCTCGAAACGTGTCCGCGATAACAGTTGATGTCTTTCTGCGACTGTGCCGATATCTGTTCCGTCAAAGAATAAATAAATTGACAATTCATCAGGTAAACTATGAGACAGCATCTGAAAATAATGGGCAAAGGCATCTGCGCAAAACAGGCGTTTTAAGTGAAGCGTTTCTTCCCTTCCATCTATCCATTGTTTCCAATTGCTTAACTGTTTTTCTGACCACAAAAAGCGCGCGGCAAAATCGGCAGTTCCCTGATAAAGCACCGCCCCCTCTATTCTCGCTTGAAAATCAGGCCAAATTTCATCTCGGAATTTTTTAAGAGCAAGGCTTAATGCCTCAAAGTGCATTTCATCATCGATCATGAAAAATGGATCTTCTAATCCTAAATCAAATCGGATAAATAGCGGCCCATTTTTAGGAATTTCCCAAACAAGAGAGTCAGAAGGCCTACAGGCTAGTGTGATCATATTCGTATTCCATTTGGTAAATCATGCAACCCTTTTGTTTCCAAAGATCTAAAAAATAGGACGATCCAAAATCAGAAATATCGGTTGTTACTTGGAGTTTTTTCCACTGAATAATCTCTTGCATTTGCTCTGCATATTTGGGGTCATCTGTTGTAAAAATGGCTTTTGCTTTTGGGAGAAGAATTTTTTCTACCTCTTCTAAAAACTCAGGGCGCACAAGCCGATGTTTTGCATGTCTTAGTTTTGGCCAAGGATCTGGAAAATTTACATAGATTTTTGACACACTTTTTTCATCCATATAAAATTTAGTAAATGTGAGAGCTTCTCCACATACAACTACGAGATTTGGCAGATTTTGTTGTTTTAAACGTCCCCAAATTTTTCTGGATCGATCAAAGCGTTTTTCTACAGCAATCCAGTGAACATCTGGTTCGTTTTTTGCTTTTCTGCAAATCCACTCACCATTACCGCTGCAATATTCAATCACAATCGGTTTCGAATCTGCAAACAATGGAGTCTTTTGCCACTCATGATGTTTGTCATAAACTGGAGGAACATAGAGAAAAGAGTCTAAAAGTACTGGGCGCCTTTCTTCCCATGTATAAGGAATTTTTAATTTCATGGGGACATTATAAAACAGTAGCATTATGTTTGCCAGAATGGTATGAAGAGTAGTTGACCGGAGGACTCATGTTTACGATACTTGCAACTACACAAACAATGCACCTGATTGATTTCAAAAAAGTTTTTGTCTCATCCCCTCTTATTTATACTTTTTTATCGCTCCTTTCGATTTCGGCGCTAGCCATTTGGATTTACAGCTTAGCAACCATTCGAGCAAAAGACATTGTCCCTCAAACTTTTTCTAAGGATATTAAGGCCATACTTCAAGCGCGTGAATTCACAACCGCCTTGAATTATTGCAAAAAGAAGCCAAGTCTTCTTGCTTCACTAGTTCATACTGGAATCCAGACAAGAAATTTTGGAGCTCAAGTGATGGTCGATTCCATGAAAGCCGAAGGAAAAAGAATTTCTACTCCCCTCTGGCAAAGACTTTCGCTTCTAAACGATATTGCGGTGATTGCACCCATGATTGGTCTTTTAGGAACTGTGATTGGAATGTTCTATGCTTTTTATGACGTAAATCGTTCTGTTGAAAGTATTAACACACTTTTTGATGGACTTGGAATTGCTGTTGGGACGACTGTTTTCGGTCTTATTGTCGCAATTTTTGCTATGCTCTTTTCAGCGACTTTAAAATTCCGACTCATCAAAACAATGAGTCATTTGGAAAATGAATCTATGAATCTGAGTACCTTAATCCTAACTGAGTAATATTGGAAAATGAATCTATGAATCTGAGCACCTTAATTTCGAAAGAGGTCTAATATGGACTTGATCCCGCACGAAGAGTTACGGCCAGCTCAAGGCTTTAATTTTGCACCTATGATTGATTTTCTCTTTCTGATGCTCTCGCTATTTGCGACCCTTGCAATCTCTCGAACGGCCCTTTATGACACAGATATTCAGCTCGCAGAAGTCAAACCAACGCAGGGTGCCAAACTCATAAAAACGTCTCGAGATATCCAGCAGATCAATCTTTCTGTTAGCTCTCAAGGTAGCTATAAATGGGTCACTGAATTTCAAGAGCATCCAATGGCAAATATTCACGAAATTCAAAATGAGTTGAACCGCCAATATCAAATCGGCGCGCTTTCCCAAGACAAAACAAAGACAGAAGTGCTTCTGCATATCGACAAAAATGCTCCATGGAAAACCATTGCCGATCTCATATTTGCTGTGAAAGAACTCGGCTTCAATGCCCATCCTGTTTACGAAAATGTTGCAGATAAGCCCGCAATTCCTTAAGATTGTTGAATCTTTGCCCAGGTGGTGGAATTGGTAGACACACCAGATTTAGGTTCTGGTGATCGTAAGGTCGTGCAGGTTCGAGTCCTGTCCCGGGCAAACAAAAGAAGGCACTCCGTGCCTTCTTTTTTTTTGCCCGGGAAGAAAGCCAATTTATTGGCTTTTGTCAGGACGAGAAGTGAAAGGCGATGTTTTTTTCGCCTCGAAAAAAACCGCCTGAACCGGCTTTCTATGACGAGGACGAGCCGCCTCGGCTCGCTTCGCTAGAAAGGAGTCCTGTCCCGGGAAGAAAGCCAATTTATTGGCTTTTGTCAGGACAAGAAGTGAAAGGCGATGTTTTTTAAATGACTATACCTTAACGATTTGATGCGAGATATGCTCTTGCAATTTCTTGGATTTTTTCAAAGTGCGATTGCAAAATTGTCGTCACTCTGATTTCAGTTGGATCTGAACGCTTTTCACGCGATAATTTTTTAAGATCCATTAAATCCCAGTGTCTAGCAAGTCTTGCATCAAGATTTTTAGCAAACTCATCAATTGTGCTTTTTAAGCTCGCGTCTTCAAAGGATTGAGCAGCAAGCATGATTTTATCCATTTGCTCCATCTTTAAAGCATAGTAGAGATCTTGCTTATTCAAATCTTTTTGAATATCTGTATTTGGGAGATCCAAATGAATCGCCTTATACTCATATTCTAGATCAAGCGAAATCAGTGCATTTTCATCCGCATTTTTGCCAGTTCCTGGCTGCATTTGATGATATACCACAAAAAGATTCTCAAGTCCGTCAGCTGTCGCAACATTTCGCACTTTTGACGCAAATCGATTGTCCAGACCAGAAACTGCGGAAATAAGCTCTCGATTTGTCTCATCTTTAATATTTTTTACGCTATCGAACCAATTGTTTAAATCAACGGCTCCCCGTCTCATCATTCCTAAAGCTAGAATCTGTTCTTTATCGATCGCTTCATCATAAGAATGATCCATGTCTCTCAAAAATTTGCTATAGAGCCCAGTATCATAGTCACTACGAATTCGCGCAATGTTTTCAGCCCCTAATTGGATATCTTCTTTTGTATCAACTTGTTGAGTCATAGTCGGTCGATCAGATTCTACTGCGAAAGCGCCTGATACGCAGAGTATTGCGGCTAGAGCCATACTAAATGATTTTTTCATAATAACCTCAAAAAATGTTTTATTTAAATTCTCAATTAGTTTAACACAAACCAAAGTAATATGAAATTATACAGATTAATTTAAACAATATAATCTGAAAACTTTGTGGTTTATAAGGAGGGAATCGCAAAACTCGCAAAAACAGCTGATGAAGTCTGAATGTGAACAAAAAAGAAAACAAGATGGGCAAGATATGCTTGATACGCATGATAAAAAAAAAGAAAGAGAGCTACCCCAGTCTGAACTTACAAGATCGATTTTGGGTATACATCAAAGAGATTTTGAACAGGTTGTTAGGCAATTGGCAAAAAATTGAATCCAAGGGCAATTTTGGGGCCAAATGGAGTTTTGCAATTCTCTCTTATCGATAATAGTTGAAAGCGGCAACTGCGCTCCAGAAGCGCCCTGCATTTTTGCCGGCAAACGTGAACCAGCAGCCAGCAATAGCGCCGAGATTTGCGCTCCAATTATACTCGATTGCTGGAGCCATCGAATATTGAATCGAGAAGCCTGGAGCTCCAAGTGGCGCGGGGGTTCCAAGAGGTGTAGTACCTGGATTGCCTGAAAAGTGAGGCTTGCCAGTCCATAGTCCTACAAAATCACAGGCGATGACCCAATGTTTGCTTAAAGTATATTCAAGTCCAAGATCCGCTTCAAAGTTTTGGCCTGGGAAAAAGCGTGCATTTGTGTCAAAACTTCCTCCATAGGCATTAAAACCATGTAAATGGACGGGAGCTGGCAATTCATACTGAAGTGAAAGACGTGTATTTAGAAAATGAGCGCAGTGTACTTGAAATAGCTTCCCGAGGACAAAACCTGTTGCAGTGCGATAAGATCCTGTTCCTCCGATGTCTACCCCGAGTTTTTTCGGATTCAAATGTTGATATTTTCCTGTTGGAAACATTTCTGTGATCAGGAATTTGATAAATGGGTACCAATCATCAATATGTCGCGGTTTTAGCAGCTGGAAATCCAGGGTAAAAATAAAGTCTTGAAAAACCCACTGATCATGATGCTTGATCGAATTGTATGCAACTCCAGGAACAATTTGCATATCCATCCACTTTGTCAATCCGACCGATAAAACAGGCTGAATGCTTGTTGACCATAGTGTGTTGCGCGCTTCGACCACTTTGCCATGGGAATTATAGGCTCCCGTATTCGCCGTAAAATAGACATAAGGCTCGAAATTGAAATGCCCGCGTGTTACGACTACGTCACTTGGGCATAATAGAGGTCCGGTAAACCACGGATTTGGAGCATTCGAATGCTGTTGGGGTGTGATTACCTTATGGGCAAAGAGCTGCATTGATAGTGTGAGTAAAAAAAGAACTCGTGTCATAATTTTTTTTAGAATACAGTAGTGAATGATAAAAAAACATGTTTATTTTTTTGTGCACAATTTTTCATTTAGGTACAGCACAGCTGGACGTTGAGATTGCAGACACGAACTCGAGTCGCAATAGAGGACTTATGTTTCGGGAAACTCTTTCTGACACTCAAGGAATGCTCTTTATTTATGAAAAACCTGAAATTCTTTCCTTTTGGATGAAAAACACCTATATTCCTCTATCGATTGGCTTTTTTGATACAGATCAAATTTTAATGCAGATTGATGATATGGAACCGACAACTTCCATTTCTCCCCCAATCTATAAGAGTATTAAACCAGCTAAATTTGCTTTAGAAGTTTCAAAAAATTGGTTTAAAAAGAACAAAATATCTATTGGAGACAAATTTACTTTATCAGTAGAATAGCGAGATGATGAAAAAAAAATCAAAAAGACCCTGGGGAGTTTTCATTGCGATCGCTCTGGCGATTGTATTTGGTACGTTAGTGGGTGATTCGAGGGAAATTTTTGGAATCAAAATCTTTTCCATCCTCGATGTGATCGGGATTCTGTTTTTAAATGCACTGACACTTGTCGTAGTTCCTCTTGTTTCCTCATCGATTATCGTTGGCATTTCTAGAATCGGAGGAGAAGAAGGGTTTAAGCGCATTGGCGCAAAAATGTTTTCTTTCTATATCGGCACCACTTTGCTTGCAATCTTAATTGGCCTATTGTTTGTGAATCTCATCGGTCCAGGCTACCAGTTTGGCAGCGTTCCGACAGCTGACATCGCGAATCTATCAAAAGAATTAAATACTAGCTCCTCTTCCATTTTGAATGTTTTATTATCTATTATTCCTGCAAATATCGTGAACGCTCTTTCTCAAGGAAACATGTTAGGGCTCATCTTTTTTAGCGGTTTTTTTGGATTTTGTATTTCAAAAATTGAAGAACACAATCGTGCTACTTTAAGAAGTTTTTTCACTGGGCTATTCCAGGTAATGATTCAGTTTACACATCTCATCATGAAATTTTTGCCAATCGGTGTTTTTTGTCTTGTTGCGAAAGTCTTTATGACAACAGGCCTCGAGTCACTCGCCTCTGTTGCTCTCTTTACGTTAACAGTGCTTCTCGGTTTGGTTGCCTTCATGTTTGTCGGTCTTCCTCTTTTGGTCAAAACACTTGCCAAGGTAAGTCCGATCCGTTTATTTAAGGCAATGAGTCCAGCATTGATCACTGCGTTCTCAACAAGTTCTTCTTCAGCCACGATCCCTGTGACCATTGACTGTGTGGAAAAAAGAGCTGGCGTATCGAATCGAATTTGCAGTTTGGTTGTTCCTCTTGGTACCTCTATGAATATGTCTGGCTCTGCATTATATGAATGTGTTGCAGCCATGTTTGTCGCGCAAGCATATGGCATTGAATTAACGATGATGAAACAATTTCTAATCGTAGTTTTAGCGCTCATTACTTCAATTGGAGTTGCAGGAATCCCTTCGGCGAGTTTAGTCGCCGTTCTGTTGATCTTAAAAGTGATCGGACTTCCTTTAGAAGGAATTGGCCTCTTTATTGCTGTCGATCGTATTTTGGATATGTGTCGAACAACGGTCAACGTTTTTAGCGATAGCTGCTGCGCTGTATTAGTGGCTAAAAGCGAGGGCGAGAAAAACGTGCTCACTAGCGATGAGTATTAACCTGAAGTTCAGGTGATTAGGCTGATTTTACGTGTATCGCTTCAGGGCCTTTTCTCCCTATCGAATTTTCATATTCGACCCTTTGCCCATCCATTACTGTATGGTCTTCGGTGTCGATATTGGCACTTTGAATATATACATCGCGCGTTCCGTCATCTGGTGAGACAAAACCAAAACCTTTTTCTTTATTAAACCACTTTACTGTGCCTTTTGGCATATAATAGACCTCTTTATTATTATGCGCATTTTCTGCAGGCTTTCTGATTGACTCCAGCTCTAAATAAAGAACCTTCAGCGATATCAGTTAGTTTTTTATCAGCACTTCCTTCTTCTTTTCCTGATTCCTTAAAAAGATTCTCAAAGGCTGGCAATCTAAGATGTTTTGCATATGTTTTCAGTGTTCCATAATGAGCAATTTCAAGATGCTTAATCTTTTGGAGATAGCCGATAATCGCCGCATCTTGAGTATCGCTTTCGTAATGCGCTTTAACAATATGCTTCCACTCTTCTACAAAGCCTTCCATCGAGCGACAAACAGCTTTCATAGGACTTTCTTTAATTTCTGTCAGAATACGCTCTAAACGAGTAATTTGAGCTTCGGCTTGTTTGAGCTGTTCATCGATCATCTCTTTGAGATGCTTTGAAGTAACAGCCTTTAAGACTTTCGGCAATAATTTAACTATATGGCATTCAGTAGCATAAGCTTCTTTTAACTCATTGATGAATAACTCAAAAAAATCTTTCATAATACCTCAAAGCGTACATTAACTATTTTATATCAAAATATTATTATTAATGCAAATTAACACGATATTGTATTATAATTATAGAGTAATTAAGAGGTTATGATGATTAGAATTAATAATTCAAAGGCTGTTGCTGTATTCACTCACGCTACGAAAGAAATCATGCCTTATACGTATGCATTTGAAAGAGAACAAGCTCTCCGAAAAATCGATGTACTTTTGATGCAGTTCAGGAACGTCATTAAGAATAAAGAGGCGGGGCACAAACAAGTTTTTGACCACTGTTACACACTAAGTAGAGAACAAAAAGGCGCCGCAAACTTCTTCATGTTTGTAGGCATTCCGTTTTTTATCTTTAGATAATATGAAACAGATCGCGCAGCAACGCGATCGTCACTTCGATCACAATCAGAATAATAATTGTCATCTCTAGACGATTTGTCTTCTGATGGTTTAACTCATTGCCTAAGATTTCAAAGAGCTCATGCATCAAATTCAGACGTCGATTGAGTAATTCGACTCGCTTTCCTACATCTAAATAGTGGATGACTTTTCGATAACTTGGTTCGAGTTCTGCGTGTTCCCAAAAAAATTCGGGAGTATCTAGGATTTCAGTGTGTAGATTCACGTAATTTCGTTCTAGAAAAAGCTCCCCCATCTTCTGCGAGGTCTGTTTTCTTGTGAGGGAAATTTTTCCTTTGTGTGCCAAATCTTTAGGTAATTGCTTACACGTTTCAACAGTTCTCGCAATTGTCTCTTCAAAAACTGTTAATTTTACAGATTGAGCCATTGCGTAGGAAATCGCAAGTTTCAAAGTGGGATCTTTTTTATTGAGAACCACTTCATCCTCTTGGATTTCCATTTTCGTGCCATAAGCAAATGTGAATTCATCCAATTCGACTTTGATGAGGGGCTCTTTTTCAAATTTTTTTAAGTTTGCGAGATGTTCTGTCTCTTCTGTATCAGTAAATCCCCAGAAAACGACGACTCCATAGGGAAAATAAAAAATGTCATGCTTCCCCTTTTTCTCATCCTTCGGTTGCATATGAATGACATCGCGATAAAGTTGGGCTGTAACTAGAGGTTGTAAAAATTGAAACAGTCGTGGAATATCATAGCCACTTGCAGAAGAATAGACAGTACATCTCATACAATCATTCATAAATGAAATGAAATTCTTTTTCAAAACATGTTTTATTTTTTCTTCACTGTATGCGGGCAGAATAAGCTACGACATCGATATGTCTCCGTACGCCGGAGCCAATAATTTGTTGTTTGCAACAGATTTGATCGAGCAAATTCAGCCTTTTAAAGAGTCAAATAGTTGGAAAGCACGATTTGGCCGTTTCAATGAACTAATCCTCTTTTATCTGCCTCTGAACTACTTTACAAGCATTGTCCAGCATGAGGTCTTTGGCCATGGATATCGAATCAGAGATATTGATCATGGGATTGTCCGTGTTCACGGATATCAATTCACGTTTCCCCCGCCTTACGGAAGCGGGAGTGCATCGACTCGATTTTCTATCGATGTAGATCGGATCACACCGACTGATCTCACAACGATTTCCATTGCGGGGCTTGAAGCACAATCAATCTTAGCGCTCCAGACAAAATTCAATTGGTTAGGCTTGAATGCAATGGATGCACGAGAAAGCGTTCTTTATTTGGTGAGCCAATTTGCACTCAATCTTTATGCATCGGGAAATGGTGATGATAGTCATGATCTCGTCGGATACATCCATCTATTAAATTATACGTATACTGACACCCTTTTAACTGAAGAAAGAATCCGCAATCTTTCTTGGATTAATCTTGCAGATCCTTTTACTTACTTTTCTGTTTATGCTTGGTTTCATTATCTTGTCAGCGGCAAACAAACAGCCATTCCAATGATTCCAATCAAGTCATGGGGGTATTTATTTGGAGCAAGGCTTGGCCTAACCCCCTTCGGTCCTGAATATTTTTTCGATCATTATCTGATGAAAGAAGCTAGGCCCATTTACTTTTATCTAAGGGCAGGTGCTCATTCGAATAATACTTATTTCGGTGCCGGATTCTATTCGCCCACACTTTTTAAGAAAAAACGATGGGCTTTTGGCGGCAGATTAGACGTTTGGAGACAGCCTGAGCTTCTATTATTTGGAGAACCTCCCTATTCGTCAATGGAGCAGCATCAACAACTGATGGGAATTGCATCATCTGTTATCTGTTCTTATCAAAAAAATAGATGGCTTGGATTTGAGACAGAAATTGGTTTCAAAACAAAAGGATTTGTTCCTGGCTATTCGCTCTTCGCAAGTCCAATCATTCGGATTTCTTACTTGTCTTCATTTTAAGAGTGAATTACTCGATTTGTTTGATAAAAGCATTGAGTACGAGATGAAGATTGGCTCTTATTTTAGGAGAGATCCACCAGCGGACCATCCATGCAAATGGGCCAGACAGCTTAAAATCATAACGGATTTCTGTACCAGAGCCTGTTTTAACCACTTCATGAGAAAAAACAAGACGGATGAACAATGCCTTCCAAGAGACTGAAAAACTTCGTCCAGGAATCACATCTAGAATCGTATAGTGAATTTTTTGATTGATCCCAGTCGCGCCTGAGACAAGTTTGCCTTGATGCGCATGAGACCAAGCGGCCCAGACTTTTTCAGCAGAGGCACGCGTATATCCTACAATTGACATATCGCTATTTTACTACTATATAGAATTTTATGCTCGCAATCATTCTCCTTCTTACAGCTTGGACCGGAACTAAGATTACACATTCAGATGCCGAATGGCGCATAAAGCTTGGCGAAAAAAACTATCATGTCATGAGAGAAGCTGGAACTGAAAATTCTTTTTTAGGAAAATATGTCTTTACAGATGAAAAAGGAATGTATCGATGCGCTGGCTGCAATCTCGCGTTATTTGATTCGAAAGATAAAATATTTTTAGGATGCGGATGGCCAACATTTTCAAAGCCTATATTTCCAAAAAATGTGTATTATTTAGAAGATTGGAGAATCGGTTTTAAACGCTACCAAGTTTTATGCCGCCAATGCGACTCCCACCTTGGACATGTATTTAAAGAAGAAAGTTTACGCTACTGCGTCAATTCTTGTTGCTTGACTCTAGATCTTGATTCTGTTATAAGTTTCATCGAATAAGACGATGGAATTCTGAATGGCATCAGCGGGAGTTAATTCTCCACTCGTCAGATGGCGCAAGCGCCTCTGGCCAATTCAAGCATACGAACTCAAGAAAATTCTCCCATTACTTTTTATGAAATTCTTCATCTCGTTCACCTATGGGGTGTTAACGACGATGAAAGACGCGGCCGTGGTCACGGCAAAAGGATCAGGCGCTGAAGTCATCCCAATTCTTAAAGGCTGGATCGTTTTACCGATTGCACTGGGTGCGACCCTCCTCTATTCAAAACTTGCGAACACTTTCCGAAGATCTGTCCTTTTTTATAGCATTATCACCTGTTTCATGGTTTTTGTGGTGATTTATGGGTTTGTCCTATATCCGAATATGGATGCCCTCTCCCCTCATGCCTCCGCTGATTGGATCTTAGACAAAATTGGAGCTCAAAATAGTCATTGGATAGCCATTTATAGAAATTGGATTCCTTCTCTCTTCTTTGTAGCTGCGGAACTTTGGGGAAGCATTGTCATCTTCCTGCTCTTTTGGGGCTTTGTCAATCATATTTGTAATTTTAATGAAGCCAAGCGCTGCTACAACATGTTTATTGCAGGCGGTGATTTAGCTCAAATGTTTACAGGACCAGTCGTCTGTTTTTTTACAGGAAGATATCTTGCTGAACACTTCCATCTTGCCCTTCAAAGTCTAGTTTTGGTCGTTCTGTTCTTTGGCTTCATGATCATGGCTCTTCACTTCTTACTCACCCGCAAGATTTTGAAAGATAAAAGGCTCTACCAACCAGAAGAAAAAATCGATTTAGAGACAAAGACGAAACTGACGCTACTGCAAAGCATAAAATTTATTGCCAAGTCCCCTTATCTTCGATGGATCGCCGTGATGGTCATTGCCTATGGTCTCACAATGAATCTTACCGAAGTGACTTGGAAAGCAAACTTAAAGCTCGCTTGCCCAGATCAAGGCACGTATACATCTTTTATGGCGAATGTGAGCTCTTGGGTAGGAATCTGTTCGTTTATTATTACATTATTTTTTAGCGGCGCTCTCATTCGATCTGTCGGTTGGTTAAGGTGCGCGCAACTTCCTCCCGTTGTCATTGGGATTACAAGCCTTACTTTCTTATCCCTCTTCCTAAATCCTGAATGGCTTTCTCCGCTATCGGGATTTGCAACCCCATTAATGCTGATTGTTCTCTTTGGAGCCTTTCAAAACATTTCGACGAAAGTGATGAAGTATGCCTTCTTTGATCCGACAAAAGAGATGGCCTATATTCCACTTGATATGGAGTCGAAAGTTAAAGGAAAAGCAGCCATTGATGTGATTGGCTCAAGACTTGGCAAGTCCGGCGCTGCCTGGATTCAAATCGTATTGATCCAAATCGTTGGAACAGGCTCAGTACTTTCGATCACGCATGCACTCATACCAATCATCGCATGTACAATCTTCTTTTGGATCTTCTCGGTGAGATCTCTCAATAAGGAATTCGAGAAAAAGAACCTTACCTTACAAGCCGCTACTCAAGAAAGTTAATCCCGAATGGTTTGATGGCTACAAGCTCACAAGGCTTTAAAAATGCTCTCGCAAAGAGAGTTGCTGAAAAAAAGTACAACAAGCGGGTTAGTGATCCTGTTTTTAAGGGGCAACTCCAGAGTCGAGTTGCTTCCCTTTCGATTATTCTTTTATTGGGAGCTGCGATCTCTTGAAGGGCTCTGCTTGTCGTCGACCCATTTGCCTGAGAACACAACGTTATTATCGCGATCGTAAAGAGTGCCTTCACCCTCTCGTTTGCGGCCAACCACATCGCCTTTGTAACAGCTTCCATCGACGTAATATAGTGTGCCTATAGGCTGCGGATGGCCTCTCTCCCAGAAGCCTTCGAACCGGGTTCCATCGGTGTAACGCATTGTGCCTCTACCGTGCAGCTCGCCTTTCTCCCATTTGCCTTCGATCAAATCTCCATTAGCGTAATACAATGTGCCTATACCGTGCTTCTGGCCATTCAAAATTTCGCCGATGTAGTCAATCTTTCCATTGGATAAAAATAATATACCTCTACCGTCCTGCATGTTCTTATTCCAGTCGCCTGAGAAAGTGATTTTCCAAGCGGATGAAAATGATATACCTTTACCCTTCTTCTGGTTTTTATCCCACATGCCTGCATACAATTCTCCAGAAACGCAAAGCTCTATGCCATGACCTTTCTTCTTGTCCGCAACCCAGTCGCCTTTGTACAGCTTTCCATTGGCATAATACAATGTGCCTTGACCCTCCCGCTTGCCATTCACTATGTCGCCTTCAAAAAGGTCTCCGTTGGCAAAATATATTTTGCCTTTACCGTCCATTTTGCCTTTATCCAAGTCGCCTAAGTACAGGGTCCTTGTATTCGCGTCAAATAATTTTCCTTGACCTTGCGGCTTGCCATTCTCCCAGATTTTGGCGCAACAATATATGCCTTTGTTCTGCTTGTCAGCCACCCAGCTGACTTCGTTCTTCTGGTCTGCATCTTGTGCACCTTCTGATTTGGCGACTTCTTCTTCTACCTCCTCTATTGCTCTGATGGCTTCTGCTGCGAATGTTTTGCCGCGGTCACTTGTTGTTGCCATTGCTTCTGATCTGGAGCTGTCTAATCCTTTTGCCGCTGCTTTGGCAAGCTCTGCTGCTGCTTTGTCGAGTTCTGCTGCTGCTTCGACAGGTGCAGCAAATGCGACCGCTGCTGCTTTAGCGAGTTCTGCTTCTGCTTTAGCGAGTTCTGCGGCTTTGGCGGAGGCAACAGGTGCGATTGCTGCTTTGTCGAGTTCTGCTGCATTGGCAAGTTCTTCTGCTGCTTTGGCCAGTTCTTCTGCTGCTTTGGCCAGTTCTGCTGCTGCTTTGGCGGGTTCTGCATATGCGACGCCTGCTGCTTTGGCGAGTTCTTTTGCTTTGGCGAATCCTTGTGCTGATTTGGCGTATTCTTCTAAAGCAAGGTTTACTGCTGCTTCGGCGCGTTCTTCTGCTGCTTTGGCGAATTCTTCTGCTACTCTGGCGGGTTCTGCTACTTTGGCGCGTTCTTCAAAAGCTGCTGCTGCTGCTGCACCGAGTGTTGTGTTTTTACCTCTTATTAAAGAAGGATTGATACTAATAGAGCGGTTATTGGAGTTAGTTGCTACTTTGGCGCGTTCTTCAAAAGCGGCTGCTGCTGCTACAGCTACTGCTTCACCTAGTAGTGTGATTGGGTTTTCGCCTCTCATTAAAGTAGGGCTGTCACCGTTCATTAAAGGGGGTCTGACGGCAACAGAGTTGTTAACGGAGTTAGTTGTCATATGTAAGTTGTTATTGTTATATGTGCTCTAATAATATAACTGATTTACAATTTTTTAAAGGTATATCTTTTATTTCTGTTAAGTAGAAATGTCCTCTTTCTGGTAATCACAAGTCATTCATAACCAGTCATGGAGAAGTGACTTAATAGGAGGACGTATCCAGGTGAGCACAAAGGACTTAAGTAAATAGAGACGGTAGCTAGGATTCTTGAAACACTCAATTTAAGCAATTGTAACTTTCTTGCAAAGGTACACATCCTGAATTGCGTGAAGAATGGCGGCGCCTTCTTTCAGAGGTTTTTGGAAACATTTGCGTCCTGAAATCAGACCAATACCGCCTGCCCTTTTATTGATCACTGCGGTTCTAACAGCTTCAACTAAATCTTGCTCGCCTGATGGCCCTCCAGAATTAATCAATCCCATACGTCCCATATAGCAATTGATCACTTGATAGCGCGCCAAATCAATTGGATGATCTGAACAAAGCGTCGTGTACATTTGCTCAGAGGTTTTTCCAAATTTTAGGGCTTTAAAACCGCCATTGTTGAGGGGGAGTTTTTGTTTGATGATATCTGCTTGAATGGTTACGCCCAAGTGATTTGCTTGGCCTGTAAGGTCTGCTGCTTCATGATAATCTTTATCAGCTGTCTTAAACGCATTATTGCGCAGATAACACCAAAGAATAGTTGCCATGCCAAGTTCATGTGCGCAGGCAAACGCTTGGCTCACTTCAATGATTTGTCGTCTTGACTCTTGAGAACCGAAGTAAATTGTCGCACCGACTGCAACACAACCCATATCGTAGGCTTGTTTGACAGTTGCAAAAATTGTCTCATCGTGCATTGTTGGATAGGAAAGAAGCTCGTTATGATTGAATTTCAAAACAAAAGGGATTTTGTGAGCATATTTACGCGCAACACTTCCTAAGACGCCAAGTGTGGATGCGACCGCATTGCAACCACCTTCAATTGCAAGTTTCACAATATTTTCAGAATCAAAATAATCTGGATTTACACCAAAAGAGGCTCCTGCGGTATGTTCAATTCCTTGATCGACAGGTAAAATTGAAAGATATCCAGAATTGGCAAGTCTTCCATGGCCAAACATCTGCTGCAGACTTCTGAGCACACGAATATTGCGATCGCTCACGCTAAAAATACGATCCACCCAATCTGGTCCCGGAATATGCAATTGATCTTTGCTCACTGTAGTACATGTATGATTAAGTAAAGATTCAGCTGAGTTGCCAAGCAGTTTTTGTATTTCAGAATATCCCATGTAACCTCGAATGTATTCTGTAGATATATCAAAATCAAAAAATTCCTTGTAGTAAAATTTTATAGACATTTACGATGTATACCCTAACAACCTCAAAAATCGGTTTTTGAGGTTGTTAGGGTATATCTATTTTTGGAGGATACGATGGATTTGGTTAGCATTTCACAAGGTGCCTTGAAACTCGTCGAGGACTGGATTAAGAATCACAAGAATGACAAAGAAAAAGAGAAGCAAGAAAAGCAGATTAACTGTTATAAAAAAGATCTAAAAGAGGTCATTTATAAAACAGATCATGATGTTCCTAGAGCCGACTCGACAGAACTCGGACATATTCGTGATTTTGTCGTAGAAAAACAGGGCAATCTGAAAAAGAGAACATTGATTCCGCCCAACATGCGTGATGAAGGAAATGCTGTGTATTCAGCATCATTAGCCAAAATTGATGCATGCCGCCATAAGTTTCTAAAAGTTGCCTAAGAAAAGAAAAAATTCCCTCAGTGGATTGATAGTAAGAAGCTTTTGAGATAGGCGCTTTCGGGGTGGAAGATCGAAATTGGATGGTCGATTGCCATTCGATGCGAGCTCACGATGCAGACGTGACGATCTGCATCTAGGCTTGCTCGAAATAAAAGGTTCCGAAATAGGGCCTCATCAATGTGATACGAACAGGAGCATGTGAGAAGAAGGCTATTTGAAGCCATCTTGCTGATTGCGTATTGGTTCATCTCTTTATACGCTTTAAACGCTTGCGGAATATCATTTTTCTTCTTTGCAAAGGCGGGCGGATCGAGGATGACTAGATCATAGTTCCAATCGCATGTCTTTAAATACTCAAACACGTCACTACAGATGAATTCATGGCGATTCAGCGGCAGATGATTGAGTGCGATATTCTTCTCAAGTTGCAAATGGCATTTTTTACTAATTTCAACGCTTGTCACATGCGTTGCACCGCCCTGAAGGGCTGATAAAGAAAAACCGCCAGTGTAGGCAAAGCAGTTTAGCACTCGTCGATTCTTGGAGAGTTCTCGAATGTGTGAGCGAGCTTCTCTTTGATCGAGAAAAAATCCTGTTTTTTGCCCCTCCTGAAAATCGATAGAGTACTTGATTCCATTTTCTAGAATTTCAGTTTGAAAAGTTTCTTCGCCATAGAGATGTCCTCGACTTTCCTGCATCCCTTCTTTTTTTCTCAATTTAGAGGTCGACTTTTCGATGATCGCGCGTGGTTTGCAAATTTCAATGCAAAGCGAAATAAGAAGATCTTTTATTTTTTCAGTTCCTGGATGAGAGATCTGAAAAACAAGAATGCCTGCGTAAGAATCAATGATCAGGCCTGGGATTCCATCGCCTTCTGCATTGATCAATCGATAAGCATTTGTAATCGAAGAATCAAACCATTTTTCACGCATGTGAAAAGCCGATTGAATCCGATGTTTGATTGCGTAAGCAAGCGTTTCAGTTCCAAAAGCAATCATGTGAGCAAAGATTGATTGTCCTGGAGTATTGAGAAGTGCAAGTCCTAATTTTTCGCCATTTGATGAATGAACGACAGCAATTTCGCCATTCCGATCGATGTTCGCAATGGCTCCAGAATAGATCCAGTGATGTCTCTGCAGAATGGGTTTTTCTTTCCCTTTTCTTAGATCAATGCGAGACGTGGCTTGGAGCATTCTTTTGGGCCTAGTACTGTGCCAATGAGATCGTAATCTGTGGCGTCTGTGATTTCAACTTCGTAAACCTTGCCAAAAGCAGTCACTTTGCGACCATCGTTAATGATGATCTGACCATCGATTTCAGGGCTCTGGCCACTATGGCGCGCGCGAAGTAGCATCTGCGATTCAGGATGAAATCCCTCCACTACAGCGAGAACTTTACGACCAATCCAAGATTTTGTACGCTTGCGAACAACTTTCAGCTGCGCTTTTGTCAAACGGTCGAATCGGTCTTGTTTTACATCTTCAGAGATTTGATTTGGAAGCTTTGCAGCGTAGGCCTCTTTTTCCAATGAAAACTTGAAGACTCCCACGTTATCAAGCGGGTGCTTTTTGACAAATTCAAGCAGCTCTTCAAATTGCTCTTCTGTTTCTCCTGGAAATCCGACCATCAAAGAAGTTCGGATAGAGACATTTGGAATTTCTTTTCGCAATTTTCCAATAATACCAATGATTTGCTCTTTAGAAGTCATACGATGCATTGCTTTAAGCATGGTGTCATTGATGTGCTGAATCGGCATATCAAGATAAGGGCAAATACGAGGGTCACTTTTCATGACTTCAATGAGTTCATCGTCAATTTCATCTGGATAGAGATATAGTAAACGAAGCCAGAAGTCCTGTTTGGACTGAAGCATAGACCTAAGAAGTTGCGCTAAAGCCCCTTTTTCTTTTCGATCCTTTCCAAAATCGCCAAGATCTTGGGCAATTAAAATAATTTCAAAAACGCCTTGAGAAAGGAGGGCATTGAACTCTTTTAAAACTTGTGCCTCAGGTTTGCTCTTTAGGGGTCCTTTGATTGTAGGAATAATACAGAATGCGCAGCGTTTTTTGCACCCTTCGGCAATCTTTAGGTAAGCATAATTTTTAGGAGTCGAGATGGTTCGTGGAATTTCACCCCACTCTAAATAACTACGTGCATTTGTGACAGCATTCCCTGATTCACTTGACTGAACTGCCAATAAAATTTTTTCTACATCGCCAGAGCCTAAAAGGTAATGAATTTCAGGGAATTTTTCTTTTAATTCTCCGCCATGCTTTTGGACCATGCAGCCTGCGACAATCACTTTCGCATCAGATTTTTTATTCTTAAACAGATCCGCAATCGTGTCCACCCCCTCTTGACGAGAAGACTCTAAAAAGCCGCAGGTATTCACGACCAGATAGTCAGCCTCTTCAAGGCTTGAGGTCGCTTCATACCCTGCTTTGAGTAAGATTCCGATCATTACCTCGCTATCAACAAGATTCCTTGCGCATCCTAAAGAGGTGAAGTGAAATTTATTTTGAAAGTTCAGATTTCTGTTCAACATATGGGAGTACAATATAGGCAGCTTTGAGAAGAAAATCAAGCAATTTATGAGTCAATCTGGTAAACTATATGTGTCTAAAGAGGAATTATGAATAACTTGGCTAAAGTTTTACTGAAATGCGCAGCTGTATCACCCCTATTTACGTCTAAATATTCTGGGACTACATATTCGCCTAAGAAGATTTTCTCTCCATCAATATGGGACCATATGAATACAACTTTAGCGAAAAACAGCCTAGATGGAAAAGTTCAGCTCCAAGCAACAGAGAGCGAAGGGAATGCTCGAATAAAAAATCTCCTATTCAAAGAAAAAATCTTTACAAGCGCTACGTTATCCCCACCCCTACCACCTATCGGCATTCCAAATCTTGGCAATACTTGTTATATTGCAAGCGTTATCCAAGCAAGCATGCTTTTTCAAAAGAGCGCGCTTCAAGAAAAACTAATCACAGCTGATGCAAATGAGAGAAAAACCATCCAAGCAATTCTTGATTGGATTCATGAGTACGAAAATACAAAGGGCGCAATCAACCTGCATTCAATTTTAAGAATCTTGCAACAAAATGGAATGTATAATGGAACACAGCAAGATGCAGCAGAGCTGATCACTTGGCTTGGAAATTTCCAACCAAACTCTTCAGTGTATTTTCAACAGATTTTTAAGACAGTTCCGCTAGTTGAAGGCGAATTCATTATTGAGGATGAAGGAAATCGATCTCAACTGGTGAGAGAAATTCCTTTGGAAGTCGAATGTTCTCATGGAACCAAACAGATCAAGCCAGGACAAACCTTGCTCAGTTTACTCAAAAAGTTTTTCTCCGAAATCGATGTACAAGATCAACATGCATATCGCGATTGTTTAGTCCAAGATAATCAGGGAAATCTCAGCGAACGAAGAATTCCGGTCATTTCCAAAAAAGAAATCTTAAGCTCTGCACCTAAAGAACTTACGCTTCAAATTAAAAAGTTTTCAAAAAATCACAATACGGGAGTATTGCATCGTTTAGAAGGCGCTCTTGAAGATGTTCCTGAAATATTTGTGATGCCACAAGAATATTGCGCAAATGGAGAAACAGCGACCTACCAACTACGATCTGTCATTTCGCACCTTGGAAGTAATCTTGATGGTGGGCATTATGTTGCCTACGTCCGCAAAGGGAATTCCTATTTCTACGCAAATGATCGTAGAATTGAAAAAATTGATCGCGAAGGAATGTTAGAAGGCGCACGTAACGGATACATTCTTATCTACGACAAAATAGTTCAACCGTCGCAATAAATGCCCCGTGACTCCAAGTAAGTGGGGAAACCGATAGAGGAAGCCCCGTACTTGGATTGATTTGTTCTGCGAGAACACCACTTGGAAGTGCATGATCAACAACCCACTCCAAAATCTCTTTGGCTTTCTCAAATTCACTGATCGCAATATAGTATTGCGCGACCCATAGCGTACAAATAAACCATGGGTTTCCATTGTCGCTGGTTTGTCGATAGTACGTATCTGATTGATATCTGGCAATGCCGCCACCACTTGCCAGATCGTGGATGATTTGTTCCATTGTATTTTTGACTTTTTCATCATGGGCATCGTAGGCCCCAAACGCAAAAGTCGCATAAAGACTTGCGTCGAGCGTATCATCTACGATCACCGCACCTTTTTCAAAATTCACCATACGAGCAAATCGTTTTTTGTCAGGCAGATATAAATACTTGTCCATCGCAGAGCGCATGTCCTTTGCACCAAGCCGATATTCTTCAGCTAATTCTTTTTCCCCAAATAATTCAGTAAATTGCGCCGCGGCAATCAGCCCTCCGTAAACTGTCGAAACTGTGAAAGTTAGAATTCCCTCTCTTTCTTCCCATAAATCATAGCTAGGCAAGGGAAGTCCTGTTGTCGGATCGCGATAATTCATCATAAAATTAGCGCATTTTTTGATTAGAGATGAATACAGAGTCCGAATGAACTCTAGATCTTTGTAAATTTCGTAATGTTTCCATAGTGCCCAAATGACAAGTGCCGTTTCATCTTCCTGAATGGGTAATTGCGCTTTTCTTTGCTTCACCCAAGGCAGCCATGAACTTGCAAGAGCCCCTGTCGGTGTGTATTTATGAAGAAAATACCCTTCTTTTTCGACAATTTTTGTACAAAATTGATAAAACTTATGCATTTCGTAACCCGCTAAATCAAAAGCATTTGCAATAAATGCCCCATCTCGTGGCCACATATAGCTATAAGTATCTTGATTAAAGTGAATCGCATCGGAGTCATTGGAAGCAATGATACTTCCAAATGCGTTCATTTGCGTTTTGCAAATCCCTAAACTTCTTCGATAAAACGAGAAAATTTTATCAGATAATTGATGCTTTTTACACGCTTCTTTTGTCATCCAGAATTTCCAAAAATCATGCGTTCTTGTAAAAAGGACATCTGGAGTTCTTTTTTTCACATCTTCGTTTAGGAGTTTCACCTCATTCCAAGTTTTCGCTGCAGCAATCCAGTAATAGCAAGTTTCTTTCGCATTTGGAGATAGTTGAATGGGAATTCCAACAACTGAACCAACCGATCCTTGCGCAATCGGATTGGAACTTAAAACGCCATCCTCGGCATCTTTCCAAACATCTTTATTTCCTGTCGCATACATGTCGACGCCGAACATATGATTTGCAAAAACATTAATCAGGAAATATCGATCGCCTTTGTAATGAAAAATACTTTTATTTTCAGGAAAGTATGCGGCTGTATCGCCAATTGAATTTCCATAAATGGAAAAGTCATGACCTGCAAATAAGCGAATTTCTCTTTCTCGATTTGTCAGATTTTCAATTGTGATTTTGCGTAAATAGATATCTTCTTCGAAATCGACCAGGTCATTGAATTGAATTTTCAAATCATGGCCCGTAAAGTTTAGATTCGTGACTAATGTCTCGTTGAGGTATGTTCTTTGTTGAAACGAGAGCCAAGTAAATTGTCCATCTACCCACAATCCCCAACGAAAGGGGGCTCCAAGAGTGTGATTTTCCTCACCAATATGCGGAAAATGAAATTCTCGAAGCAATCCTTGCAGATCGAAAGCCGCAAGAATATTTCCATTCCCTATAGGGATATCTCTAGGCATTTCTTCTTTGCCTCGTTGAGTTGTTGTTCTCTCACTTCTGGATTCATGTCCATCGGTTCAGCAATAATAAACTCGATATTCTGAATGCCGACAAAGTTAAAAATTGTCCGTAGATACGGCTCTTGAAAATCCATTTTTGGGTTATTGGAATATTGCCCCCCGCGAGATGCGACAACCACCATACGCTTATCCTTCACAAGACCTTCAACTTCTCCGTTTTCTTTGTACCGAAAGAGATGTTTTGGTTGGACAATGACGTCAATGTAATTCTTTAGAGTATAAGGAATTGAAAAATTCCACATGGGAGTGCTGATCAGAAAAAAATCAGCCGTTTTAAATCGTTCAATATGTTGTATGATTTCTGCCCAAGAATCTTTTAAACTGCCATATAGATCTTTTCCGCTTAATAAAACATATTTGCCACTCACACTTTTTTGCGACAAAGAGGGAATGGATTCCTTAAATAAATTGAGCTCATCAAAGACCCAATCTGGATGTTTTTTCTTAAAATTCTCTAAGAACACATTACTGACTTGTAACGTGCGCGATTCGTCTTCTCGAGGCGACGCGATAATATGTAAAAGCCTTTTCATAAACCTCGATATACAACAACCCTCTAGTTGAGACAAGATAAAAAAACATTTCTTTGTGGTCTTGGTATACGTTCTGCTAAGCTAGTCGAATGCTTTTTAAGAAAATACTCATTCTTCTTCTTTCTTTGTGGTGCGTCATCACGGGAACTTTTATCCTCATGCACAGTATTCCGGGCGATCCGTTTATCGGAGAACAAAATATCCCACCTGAAATCCTTAAGTCACTTTATTCCCACTATGGACTCGATCAACCTTACCTCGTTCAGTATGGAAAATATTTGTTGGGCATTTTGCAAGGCGATTTGGGCACATCGATCATCTACCAGGGACGGAAGGTGACCGACTTTATTCGCGATGGATTCCCCATTTCCGCGCAGTTAGGAGCGCAGGCGTTGCTCGTTGCTATTCCATTCGGAATTTTTATAGGAACGATTGCCTCTTTAAAAAAAAATCGATGGCAGGATAAAACCGCGATGCTCATTTCGACCCTCGGAATCTCGGTTCCAAATTTTGTGATGGCGAGCCTCTTGCAATGGCTGATCTCCATGAAGCTCCATCTTTTACCCGTCGCTCGGATGGAGTCTTTTGCTCATACCATTCTTCCCACGATTGCTCTTTCTGCATTACCAAGCGCTTTTATTGCAAGACTTGTCCGAACGAATATGGTTGAGGTTTTGCAGCAAGATTACATCAAAACAGCGCTTTCCAAAGGCCTTCCCCTTTTTCTTGTTTCCATTCGACATGGTCTTAAAAATGCACTATTGCCCACGATTGCGTACCTAGGTCCCGTCACTTCGCAAATCCTCACGGGAAGTTTTATGATTGAGCGCATTTTTGCCATTCCAGGTCTAGGACAATGGATGATTTATAGTATCGCTGCGCGAGATTATCCAATGATTGTAGGTTTGACAATCTTTTTTAGTTCATTTCTTATGATTTCGATTTTTTTAAGCGATGTACTTTATTCGATGATCGATCCACGCATCCATATCCAAAAGAGAAAGTATGCGTAAGTTTGCTCTTTACACCCTTCTTTTTTTCTCTCTGATGGCAATCATTGGTCCATGGATATCTCTTTATTCTTATTCAGAAATTCATCTCGATTTAAAAAACTCACCTCCTTCATGGCGTTTTTGGTTTGGTAGCGATGAACTTGGCCGAGATATCTTTACTCGGATTTGGTTGGGCGCTCGCATTTCTTTGTTTGTTGGGTTTGCTGCAGCTCTCATCGATGCAATGATTGGAGTTTTATGGGGGACGTTTGCCGCTTATTTGGGAGGAAAAACAGATGAAATCATGATGCGCATCAGTGATATTCTCTATGCAATCCCCTATATTCTTGTGGTGATTCTTCTTACGGTCGTTCGCGGATCAGGAATCATCACAATCCTGATCGCCATGACCTGCACAGGATGGATCACGATGGCTCGCATAACGCGTGCTCAAGTTCTACAAATCAAAGAGCTCGATTACATAACAGCTGCTCGCTCAATTGGCGCATCAACTCCCCGCATTATCTTTTACCACATCATTCCGAATGCGATGGGACCGATTCTCGCCACGATGACTCTCACAATTCCATCAGCAATATTTACAGAGGCTTTCTTAAGCTTCATTGGTCTTGGCGTTCAGGCTCCTGCTGCAAGCTGGGGCATGATGGTGAGTGATGCGTTAAGCGCAATGCGCTATTATCCTTGGCGCCTTATCTTTCCATCTGCAATGATTACATTGACCATGCTTTCATTTAACATTCTTGGCAATGCGCTTCGCGATAGACTTGACCCAAGAAAATAAATCGGTTAAACTACCCGCATGTCTTCAAAAATACAGCCTACTTCAGCAAATAGTCATAGACTAGGTTCTTTACAAAAGAAAGCAAAAGAAGATGATAAAGCAACAGCTGTTGCTTTACCGGCCATAAAGAACGGGATGACTCCTGTTCCATCAGGAAGAAATTTTATGGATGCTGCTAGATCGTCTGATTCAGAAAAAAAAGCAAAACTAGACGCAAAAAAAACAGTAGCCGCTTTTCCAGCCATTCGCAAGAACGGGATGACTCAGGTCCCATTAGAACGAAATTTTATGGATGCTGCTAGATCGTCTGATTTAGAAAAAAAAGCAAAACTAGACGCAAAAAAAACAGCAGCCGCTTTTCCTGCCGCTCAATGGGGCTGTATTTCTCCGGCTCCTCCAAGAAAAAAAAGCGATTCAGAGAATCTTGCAAGATCGTCGGCAAACAATGATCATTCTAGCACTGAAAACTCTCCAGACGCGCATGAAAGAGATAACCAGGCTGTCAGAAACGAAATTGCAAAATTAATCAATAAATATTCTTAATTAATCCCAGAAAATAAAAAACGTTGAGGGTAATCGGAAATCATTCCATCGACTCCCATCTCGACAAGTTCTTTAAATCGATCTTTTTCATTGACCGTCCATGGAATGACTTTGATGCCATGTCGATGAAAGACTTCGATGACAGATTCGTTTACAAGTGTATGCAAGGGCGACACAATTTGCGCTTTGAGATCCATACATCCTTTAGCCAAAGGCATCAACCAATCATCTCCTAAACCTTTTGCATAGAGAAGAGCAATGGAAGCCCTTGGTTCAATGTTTCGGATTGCAAGAAGTGCTGCAGGATCAAATGATGAATAATAGACTCTATTTTGAACACCGTATCTTCGAACTACTTCGACGATTTTTTTCGCAAAAAAATCAAGGGGCGGGGTGTACTCTGGATGATTTGGATGGCTTTTGATTTCTAAATTAAAAAATAGATTTTTTCCCATTTCAAAAAGTTCAGCAAGCTCTGGAATTTTTGCATTCAGTGCCGGTTGTTGTTCAGGAAATTCTGGATCTGTACGAGTCCCAACATCGAATTGTTTGATCTCTTCTATAGAAAGTGAATAGATCATTCGACCATCAATTTCGAAGTCATGATGAATGACGATGCGACCATCCTTCGTTGCCAAAAGATCCAACTCTACCCATTGCACGCCGAGATCCATCGCTTTTTGAAAGGAAGCTAGCGAATTTTCTGGGCTTAAACTTTGCACTCCCCTGTGCCCTTCTAAAATAAATTTCGAAAAATCCATCATTGATCTCTTCTCTTGGCCGCCGTAACTATGCTATCCAATTCCATAAAATCCTCGTTATCTGAACTCGATGCACTATGAGAAGAACGCTCAGATTGATAGAAAGGAATCAGAGGCGAATGTTGAGGCGAATTTGGTTGCGTTTGATCTAAATTGGTTGGCGTTTGTAATGCTGGTTGTTCTAAGACTTCTCTATAAAACAACGCAATCGAAGGCGTCACATCTGCTTTGAAAACTCGAACAAACTGATCAAAGTAGGAAGCACAGATCATTTCAGAAGTGATGATTTTAAGAGGTCCTCTGTCTATGCCATCCAAATTTTTCAAATCTTTCAGCCCTTCAAATATTGTTCTCCCACTAGAAAACTCTGGACGCCCTTGACATACTACTTTTTCATCATCTCGCAAAAAAAATAAAGTAGCACCATCATATTTAAGATGACATGATATTGTCATTACCAACACTCCTTATCAAATTCAGAATAAAGTTATCTTCTTTAAGATTTATTCACAACGTTTCAACAATGTTTGGGTATAGGACCTGGATTTTTAGAAAAGAATTTATAAAAATGCCGTTTTGAAATAACTTACTTTCTTTTATCAAGCATATCTTGCACATCATGTTCTTTCTTACGATATTCGATTTGTCGACAGCTTTTACGCTGCTTAAATATGAAATTATTAATTGGGATTGGTATTAGTGCTTACCAGAGAAGAGATTAAAAGTGTGCTGTATTTTCTCTAGTGTGCTGTCTGGAGGCAATTTCAGTTCCCTCATTACTTCAGCATCCATTTCAGTCTCCGAATAACCAGCAAACCTTGTGACTTGTTCGTCAATCCATTGATTCAGTTCTAAGATGACCTTTCTCTTATGCTCGTCAAACTCAGTACTCTCAGGTCTCGTTTCTTTTTCTCTTACAAGCTTTTGGATATTTAACGCTAATTGATTGCGATCTACTTTCATTCGTTTTCATTTAAGAAATAACAACCTATAATTATTATTTATCATTATAGCAACAATAAATCAATAATAACTTAATTTTAAGTTGTTAAATCAATCGAGGAAATTGCAAAACTCCATTTGGCTCCAAATTTTTCGTAATATCCAATTCTTGAGTATCTAATACCAAACACAATAAATAACGTCATATTTAACTGCGTCAGCGAAGCCGCAAATTTTTTGTCTTCACTCGCGCCTTGCCTACCGGCAATGGTCGCTCGCTCTAGACAAAAAAATTTGCGCTGCTTTCTTGTTAAATTTATGACTTTATTTTTTGCGTTTGGTATAAGATCTTTTAGTATACAATTGTCGTCATGAATTCTCCGCAAATCGTTTTGAAAAAAGTATGCGTCAATAACCTCAAGAGCGTGGATCTAACATTAGATCCAGGTCAACTTGTCGTTTTTACAGGCGTGTCAGGTTCGGGCAAATCGTCGCTTGCGTTTGAAACGATTTATGTTGAGGGCCAGAGACGTTACATCGAATCATTGTCACATCAAGCACGCAGATCCCTGGGCGATCTTCCAAAGCCCGAAGCAGAGAGCATCAGTGGGATCGCTCCGACGATTGCGATTGAACAAAAAACCGCAGGAAGAACTCCGCGATCAACTGTCGGGACAATGACAGGAATCTACGATTTTTTAAGAGTTCTGTACGCTCGCATTGGCGTTCCCCATTGTCCGGTTTCCAAAGAACCTCTTGCAATGCATAGCCGCGAGAAGATAATTGCAGAATTACAAAACTCGCCAAAAGACGCAAAGCTCATATTCTTAAGCCCTTACGCAAAAGGAAAGAAGGGCGAATTTCAGGAGGCATTTGCAGAGATCCAAGGAAAAGGATTTACGCGTGTAAAATTGGATGGTGCGATTGTCGATTTAAGCGATGAAATCAGCCTTGATAAAGATGTTGCTCACGATATCGATATCGTGATTGACCGTGTAAAAGGAGAGGATCATTCGCGCATAGCCGAAGCGGTCGTTCTTTCTCTTGAAATGGGACAGGGATTTTTCACAGTCTACTATCCAGATACGGATGAAGAAAAGATGTTTTCACAAGTTGCCTACTCAGCGAAATCAAATCTATCCTATGGGCCTTTGGAACCTCACGATTTCTCTTTTAATCATCCCGCTGGAATGTGTCCAGAGTGTCATGGAATTGGTGTGGCTTCAGAATTTGATCTGAAAAAAATCATCAATGAAGATTTAAGTATCGCAGAAGATTGCTGTGAGATTGCCCCATCTTACAACACAGTCAGATACGGAAATATCTACAGAAATTTATTTCACGTCGATACTCCATGGAAAAAGTTATCAGAAAAGGAAAAAAAAGTTTTTCTCTACGGCACTGAGAAAAAATGGACCAAGATGGTCTTCACGCATCCTGAGAAAAAGAACCGCTGGCAAGAATTTGTTCATTGGAAAGGAGTCATTCAGGAAGCCAAAGAAAGGCTGAATGCGGCAACAAGCGATCTTTATCGCAAAAAAATGGGCGCGATGATGATTGAGGGCCTCTGTCCTGTATGCCGAGGCTCGCGCATCAAAGCGTATCCAGCAGAAACGCGCCTTGGCGGCAAAAAAATCCAAGAACTCACAGCACTTTCATTAACGAGTTGCCTCCAGTTTTTTGATGACTTAAAAATCAGTAAAATCGAGCAGCAAATCGCAGGCGAAATGATCAAAGAGATTCGCCTTCGCCTCGAATTTTTATTGAACGTGGGACTTTCCTATATTTCTTTGGATCGCACATCCCCGACTTTAAGTGGTGGAGAGTCACAACGCGTACGTCTTTCTTCGCAAATTGGAGCCGGACTTGTGGGTGCGATTTATGTGCTCGATGAACCTTCGATTGGTCTGCATCCAAGCGATCATCATAAACTCATTCAAACGATACTCCATTTACGAGATCAGGAGAATACCGTTTTAGTTGTCGAGCATGATGTCGATACGATTATGGCGGCTGACACGATTGTCGACGTTGGCCCAGGAGCTGGCGTTCATGGAGGCGAGATTTTAGCTTGCGGTTCTGTTCAAGATGTGATCAACAATCAGCGCTCCATTACTGGCGGGTATTTGTCAGGCCGGCTAAATATGCAAACCTCTAAAAAAAGACACTTGCATGAGGGCATTCAGATCACAGGCGCAAAACACCATAATTTAAAAAATCTGGATGTGAAAATCCCACTCGGCGGTCTCATTTGCGTAACTGGAGTATCAGGTTCAGGAAAATCTTCGTTGATTTCAGACATTCTCTATCCAGCTCTTGCCAATCATTTCCATGGCGCTCAACTCACTGTGGGTGCGCATCAGAAAATTGGAGGATTTGAACATATTGATAAAGTCATTCAAGTCGATCAATCACCCATCGGTCGAACACCTCGATCTAACCCTGCGACATACATCAAGCTTTTTGATGAAATTCGTGATCTTTTTGCAAAATTACCCGAAAGTAAGTTGCGAGGATTCACCGATAGTCACTTTAGTTTCAATGTGAAAGAAGGGACTTGTTCCTATTGTTCAGGTCTTGGCCAAGCACGCATTGATATGGACTTCATGGAGGACATTTGGGTCGAATGTCCGCAGTGTAAAGGCAAACGTTTTGATCCTGAAATTTTAAGCATCAAATTCAAAGAGAAAAGCATCACAGATATTCTCAATACAGATGTAGAACATGCACTCAAACTGTTTGAATCGATCCCCTCCATTCACAAAAAGCTCTCTTTGCTTTCCGAAGTAGGTCTTGACTACATGACGCTCGGTCAGCCATCAACCACTGTTTCAGGCGGAGAAGCACAGCGTGTAAAACTTGCCAAAGAGCTTGTACGGCCACATACTGGTCGAACATTGTACATTCTTGACGAACCAACGACAGGCCTTCATTTCCACGATGTACAAAGACTCATTTCAGTTCTACAAAAGCTCGTCGATCTTGGAAATACGGTGTTAGTGGTCGAACACAATCTCGATCTCATTCAGTGCGCCGATTGGATCATCGATTTAGGACCTGGAGCTGGTATCCATGGCGGCGAACTCATTGGAGAAGGAAGTCCTGAAACAATTGCAAAACTCAAAACGCCTACCGGTATTTCCTTAGCCGGCAAACTCCCCGCAATAAAAAAGAAGAAACATGCGAAAACAAGTGGCACAACCGAATTGATCATCAAGAATGCAACGCAAAACAATCTCAAATCGGTCTCTATTTCCATTCCTCGTGGCGCGATGACCGTCTTTACAGGCCCCTCAGGTTCGGGAAAATCGTCGCTTGCTTTTGATACGCTTTATGCAGAAGGACAAAGGCGCTATACAGACACTCTTTCATCTTATGCGCGAACACTTGTGAAACAATTGCCAAAGCCAAAAGTAGATCAAATCACAGGACTTTCCCCGTCGATTGCTTTGGAGCAAAAAACAGGTGGATTAAACCCACGCAGTACAATTGGAACAATCACTGAAATCTACGATCTCTTGCGCATCCTCTATGCACATTTAGGGACTGCTTTTGACCCAGAAACTGGTGAAGAGATTAAGCAAATTAGCAAAGAATTTGTTGTGAATAAAGCAATGTCTACATTGATGGGAGAAAGACTCAATATTCTTGCTCCCGTTCAATTAGAAAAAAAAGAGACTTTTGATGATTTCAAAGCGCGCCTAAATCGCGAAGGATACTTGCGCATTCGTCTCAATGGAAAATACTATGAACTTGATGCTGAAATTCCTTTTGAAAAACATAAGAAAAATGAACTCTACCTTGTCATTGATCGGCTCATTGTGGACGACAAGAGCGAAAAGCGCCTCTATGAAGCAGTGGAGCGCGCCGGCAACATTGTAATTTTAGCCAAAGAAAAGGAAGATCTCTTTTTCAACCTCTCATTTGCCGTTGAAAGTTCAGGAAAATCATTTTCGCCTATCACACCACAAACGTTCTCATTCAATCATGACGCTGGGATGTGTCATGAATGCCAGGGTCTAGGCGTCACTTATGGAGCGCACCTTTCAGAGGATCGAAGTCTTGAAAACCTCTCGATTTTAGATATTTTAGACAGGCTATTTAAAGAAAAAGGGACAAGACAAGCCTATCAACTGGCTGAACTTTATTTTAAAGCGCATCGCATTCCTTGTGATGTCCTTGTCAAATCGCTTCTCCCATCGCAACTCGATATTCTTTTGAAAGGCGGAGACGAAAAAACAATCAAAAATATGCACGTTTCTTGGAAAGGGTTAGAATCGGTCCTTGCCAATGCAACGCGCATGGCAAAAACGGAAATCAAAGAATCTCTTCTTCCTCTGATGACAGCATCTACTTGTCCTGCATGTCAAGGAGCAAGACTCAATCCACTCGCCCTCAACGTACGTATCCAAAATAAATCGATTAGCGATTTCTGCCAGATGACCTTGATTGAAGCAGCCTCCTTCATCAAAACAATGACTCTTAAAAATGAACAATTCCTGACCGTCACTCGCAATACGATCGAAAAACATCTCGAATTCCTTCTTGCAATCGGTCTCGATTATCTTTCTTTAGAAAGATCAGCTCCTACCCTCAGCGGCGGCGAACTGCAAAGAATTCGCCTTGCAAAACAGCTAGGATCAGGTCTCACCTCTTGTCTTTACATTCTCGATGAACCAACCATCGGTCTACATCCAGCAAACAACGAGCGACTCAATAAGGCCCTCAAACATCTTCGCGATCTTGGGAACACGCTTGTTCTTGTCGAACACGACCCGATGACGATTCGAGAAGCAGACTACCTCGTTGATTTTGGCCCGAAAGCCGGCGCTCTCGGAGGACAAATCACGGCCTACGGCACAATTGAACAGATTAAGAAAAACCCAAATTCACTGACCGGCGCCTACCTTTCTGGCCGCAAAAAAATTCCTATTCCCAAAAAAAGACGTAGCTTACAAGAATGGATCACAATCCAAAACGCCCGTCTTCACAATCTAAAAAACATTTCCTGTGAAATTCCTCTTTCTGCAATCACATGCTTAACTGGCGTTTCTGGTTCCGGTAAATCGACTCTTCTAAGGCATCTTTTGAAACCCGCAGCCGAACAAGTCGTCAATAAACGCAAAAAGCCACTCACTCAGCAATATTGCGGAACTACATTTACTGGCCTCCATCATTTTGAAAAAGTGGTCACAATCGATCAAAGCCCAATCGGACAAACCGCGCGCGCAGACGTGAGCACCTACAGTGAAATTCAACCAGCGATCCGGATTCTTTTCTCTTCACTTCCCGGCGCTACGATGAAAGGACTTTCACCTGGTCACTTTAGCCCCAACCATCGCAAAGGAATGTGTCGCACATGCTGGGGTCTTGGTTACAAAAACATCGACCTTCAATTTTTACCCTCTGTCCAAATTCCTTGTGAAGCATGCAAAGGATATCGCCTGAACCCGATTGCACTCGAAGTGCAATACAAAGGCAAACACTTTGGCCAAATTTTTGACATGAGCATTCAAGAAGCGCTCGATTGGTTTGCTGCAATTCCAAGAATTGTCAAACGCCTGAAAACACTCGTTTCAGTTGGCCTTTCATATCTAAAACTTGGGCAAGCCGTAGCCTCTCTTTCTGGTGGTGAAGCCCAACGCCTTCGTCTCTCCCGCGAACTTGCCAAACGTGAAATCGGCAAAACCCTTTACCTCATCGATGAACCAACAGTCGGCCTCCATAGCGAAGACGTTGCCTTACTCCTCCCTATTTTCCACAACCTTGCCGACAAGAAAAACACTCTCGTCATCATCGAGCACAATATCGACCTGATCCTCAACGCAGACTACATCATTGACCTCGGCCCTGATGCGGGCCCTCACGGTGGCGAAATCATCGCGACAGGAACTCCCGAAGAAGTGGCGAAATCCAAAACTTCCAAAACAGCCAAATACTTGTAGCTGCAAATATTGCCTCATTATATATAAAGAGGCAGTTGCAAAACTCCATTTGGCTCCAAATTTGCCCTTTTTCCATTGGATTCAATTTTTTGCAAATTGCCTAAGACCCAATAGGTTATGTCAATTTGCACAAATTGAACCAAAGAAAAAATCATCAAATTTTGCGCGCATTGCGAGTTTTGCAACTGCCTCTAAGTATTTTAAACACCTGGGTTACTTATGAATGTTCACCCTCTTGCAGGTCAAATTGCCCCTTCGTCGATTCTGGCCAATATTCCGAAACTTTTAGATGCGTATTATTCTGAGAGTCCAGATCCGAGCAATCCATTAGAAAGAGTCGTTTTTGGTACTTCTGGTCATCGCGGCTCGTCACTTGATCGCGCTTTTAATGAACAGCATATTCTTGCAATTACGCAAGCAATTTGCGAATGGAGGAAGAAGAATCGTGTGGAAGGACCTCTGTTTTTAGGGATGGATACACATGCGCTTTCAAAGCCAGCATACATGAGCGCCGTGGAAGTTTTGATCGCAAACGGTGTAGAAGTGATTGTTTCTGAAAATGATGAGTATACTCCCACGCCTGCTGTTTCACATGCAATTCTTTGCTACAATCGCAAACACAAGAGATTGGCTGATGGAATTGTGATCACGCCATCTCACAATCCACCTGATGTAGGCGGCTTTAAGTATAATTCGACAAATGGGGGTCCTGCAGATGTCGAAATTACGAAATGGGTTGAATCAAGAGCCAATGAACTTTTAGGAAAAGAGATCCAACGGGTACCTTTTGAACAAGCGATCAAGAGGGCAAAAAGACATGATTATTTAAAAGCGTATGTTGAAGATTTAGATGCCGTCATTGATATGGATGTCATCAAAGGGTCAAAGATTCATCTCGGTGTTGATCCTCTTGGCGGTGCTGGAGTTCATTATTGGGAACCGATTGCCAAACGCTATGGACTTGATTTAACTGTTGTGAATCAAGAAGTAGATCCGACGTTTCGCTTTATGTCTGTTGATTGGGATGGGAAAATTCGAATGGACCCATCGTCAACTTATGCCATGCAACGCTTGATTGGACTGAAAAGTCGTTTTGACATTGCGTTTGCTTGCGACACAGATCATGACCGCCATGGGATTGTGACAAAAAATTGGGGTCTACTTCCTCCGAATCATTATTTATCTGCCTGTATTTTCTATCTATTTCAACATCGAAAACATTGGAATCCCTTAGCAGCTGTTGGAAAAACAATCGTGAGCAGTCAGATGATCGATAAAGTAGCGCAAAAGTTAAGCCGCAAACTGTATGAAGTGCCTGTTGGTTTTAAATGGTTTGTCGATGGATTATTTGATGGTACTCTAGGCTTTGGGGGCGAAGAGAGTGCGGGAGCTAGTTTTTTGAGAAAAGACGGAACTGCTTGGTCAACAGATAAGGACGGCATCATCGCTGCTTTATTGTCTGCAGAAATGACAGCGCGCATTGGAAAAGATCCTGGAGAAATCTATCATGACTTGAGCAAAGAATTTGGCGAATCTTTTTATTCAAGAGTGGAAGCTGCAGCAAACAGAGAACAAAAAGAAAAGCTCAAAAATATCCAGAAAATACAAAGTCAAGAATTAGCAGGAGAAAAAATAGAGACCATTTTAACCAAAGCACCCGGAAATCATGCCTCGATTGGTGGAATTAAAGTTGTGACAAAAAATGGTTGGTTTGCTGCACGTCCTTCAGGGACAGAAGATATCTATAAGATTTATGGCGAAAGTTTTGTGAGTGGAAAACATTTAAAGCGCATTTTAGAAGAAGCGCAAGGAATCGTGGATCGTGAAATTCAAAATACTTGAAGAGCTAGCATACGATGTGATCTGGTCGTGGGATCACAAAGCAGACGCAATTTGGAATGCTCTCGATGCAGATCTTTGGATGCTCACTCGAAATCCAGTCGTTATTCTGCAAACAGTTTCAAAAGAAAAAATCGAAAAGGTTTTATCTGACTCAGAACATAGTAAAACCCTCAATGATTTAAAGAAAAAAGACCAAATACTCCATAAAAATAAGCAGTGTTGGTTTCAAAAAGCATATACAAATTCAGGCTTGCATACAGTTGCCTATTTCAGCATGGAATTCATGCTTAGTGAAATGCTGCCAATTTATTCGGGAGGCCTTGGCAATGTTGCGGGAGATCAACTTAAATCGGTGAATGACTTAGGCGTTCCAGTAGTTGGAATTGGTCTTTTATATCAGCAAGGTTACTTTCGGCAAATCATCGAAAAAAATGGAAGTCAGTCCGAATATTATCCCTACAATAGCACGACGCAATTGCCTATCAAACCAGTGCGTCTTCCGAATGGAGAGTGGTTGCGACTTGAAATACATTTACCGGGATGGACTCTATGGTTGCTCGTTTGGGAAGTGAAAGTAGGTCGAACAAGGCTCTATCTTCTCGATAGCAATGATGCCGCAAATTATCCACCGCACAGAGCCATTACAAGTGAATTATATGGGGGCAATTCAGAGCTAAGACTGAAACAAGAAATGGTTCTTGGGATTGGCGGTTGGCGTTTACTTGAAGCGTTAGGAATCCATCCAGAAGTCTGTCATCTCAATGAAGGTCATGCGGCTTTTGCAATCTTAGAGCGCGCACGCAGTTACAAAAAGAAAACAGGAGTTTCTTTTGAAGTTGCTTTGAGTGCAACAAGAGCTGGAAATCTATTCACGACGCATACTGCCGTTGCGGCAGGCTTTGACCGGTTTGACCCTGCATTGCTTGAAAAATATTTAGGATACTACGTGTTAGAGGGTCTTGAAATCTCTTTTGAGGATTTTTTGTCTTTAGGCCGAACCCATCCGAACGAACCGTTCAACATGGCCTATTTAGCCATTCGAGGTAGCGGCGCGGTCAACGGTGTGAGCCATTTGCATCAGGAAGTGAGCAAGCAACTGTTTAGTCCCCTATTTCCAAGATGGCCTCTTCAGGAAATCCCCATCGGTCATGTGACCAATGGAATCCATGTGCGCAGCTGGGACTCCTCTGTGGCTGATACCCTTTGGACGCAAACCTGTGGGAAAGACCTTTGGCTTCGCGATGTTGACATTTTGACACAGCAAATGAAAACAGTTCCCGATGAAAAAATCTGGAAAATGCGCAATGATGCGCGCAAAGAAATGATCGAGTTTGGACGAACCAAACTCTCGAAACAATTGGGAATGAGAGGGGGATCGCCTGAGGATGTTGAACGTGCTAAACATCAATTCAACACAGATGTCTTTACCATGGGATTTGCAAGACGATTTGCAGATTATAAAAGACCGAACTTGCTTCTCCAAGATCCGGAACGGTTATGCCGGATTTTAACAAATAAAGAAAGACCTGCACAACTCATTATCGCAGGGAAAGCGCACCCTGCAGATTTTGGAGGAAAAGACTTAATTCGGCAGTGGATGCAATTTATTTTGCGACCCGAGATTCGTCCCCATATTGTTTTTATCGCCGACTACGATATGTCAGTCACCGAGCGTCTTGTCGGTGGCATCGATCTTTGGATCAATACGCCTCGTCGTCCCTGGGAAGCATGCGGCACTAGCGGCATGAAAATCCTCGTTAATGGGGGCCTCAATCTTTCAGAACTAGATGGTTGGTGGGCAGAAAGTTATCAAAGAGAAGTTGGTTGGGCGCTTGGGGATGGAAAAGAACATGGAAATGATCCGACACTTGATGCAAAAGATGCCAATCAGCTCTATGACTTGCTAGAAAATGAGATTATCCCTGAATTCTATCAACGCAACAAGCAAGGCATACCCACTGCCTGGGTGAATCGTGTTCGGCAAAGTATGGCAGAATTAACACCTCGATTTAGCACAAATCGAGCTGTGAAAGAATATACAGAAAAGTACTACCTTTTACTTGCCGCCAATTATCAAAAACGGATCGCAGACAATGGAAAGATTGCGCAAGAAATCGTCAAATGGAGAAACAGCATCAAAGAGAAATTTGCGAAATTATCACTGAAAAGCGTGAAAGCGGAGACACGCGACAAACAGCATTCTTTTGAAGTCCAACTTGATTTGAATGGGCTCGAACCCCAAACCATTCAAGTCCAACTGTTTGCTCTCGGTGCACAGCCAATTGTCATGAAACAAGAGGGAAATTGTTATACGTGCAAGATCGACGCGAATCGAAGCAAAGAAGACTTTACAGTCAGAGTTGTCCCCTACTTTTCTGATGCTTTAGTCCCTCTGGAAACAAATGAAATCCTCTGGCAAAAATAAAGCTGTCGTTTAAATCATATTTGATCGCAGCTGGCTAGCGCGAAAGCTGTTTGGGCCTCGCTTTCCTTTGGGGGGTGTTCTGATTTCAGTAAGTGAACTGAAATTTCATCAAGCGCAATAGAAATACCTTGTTCCTGAAAAGCGCGTTTTACAAGATGGATGACCGATGATTTGACTTGAATGCCACTACGCTGACTTCCATCAAACCAATAATAGATGCGCAAATTGACTGCATTTTTTAAAAGGCCATCTACTAAAACAGAAGGTTCAGGTTTTTTAAGTATCGCAACATGTTGTTCCAATGCTTCCAAAACAATTTTTTGCGCATCGGAAATGCTATTATCAAGACGAATTGCAACTGTGAAGTCATCTCTAAGATTGGGATTTGTTGAAAAGTTACGAATGTGACTTTTATAGACAATCGAATTTGGAATTTGAATATGAATGCCCTCTTGTGAGATGAGTTGGGTCACTCTCATCGTCAAACCTTGCACATATCCTTTAAAATTTGCAATTTCTACCAAATCACCCGTCCGAAAAGGATGATTTATGCTCAGCAATGTACTGGCTAAGAAATTCTCCGTAATATCACGAAATGCAATCCCCAATATGATTCCAAGTACCCCCGTTCCGCTAATAATTGCAAGAGCTGCAGCGGCGAGGTTTGCCATTTCAAAAATCAGATAAACGCCGAAGAGGAAGATCAAGATTGAGACCATTCTCACAATCAGATCTTGCGTCAAAGAATTTTCAATTTTATGACGAATGATTTTTCGTGTAATTGCCGCTGCGATACGCGAGAAAACCCAAGCAATAAAAAGAACGATAATGCCGATAATGATCGAAGGAATGGAATGAACAAATCCTTTCCAATGATTTTGTAAAATATGGACAATTTGACTGAAATCGTTCACTTCTTTTTCGCCCAAGAATCTTTCAATGTCACAATGCGATTAAAGACTGGCTTTCCTGGCTTTGAATCGATCGGATCTACAAAGAAATAACCTTGTCGCTCAAACTGAAAACGATCCCCGCCTTTCGCTTGAGAGAGCGACTTTTCTAAACGACAATTTTTAAGTACTTCAAGTGAATGAGGGTTTACCTGTTTGAGAAAGTCCTCATTTTCAGTATCGAGTAGTAAAGGATGATAGAGTCTGACCTCAGCAAGGGTAGAATTTGAAGATACCCAGTGAATGGTCCCTTTCACTTTTCGACCCGTTGGGTTATTCCCGCTACGCGTTTGGGGATCATAGGTGCAATGAACGGCGACGATTTCCCCATTTGGTCCTTTTTCAACAGATGTGCAAGTAATGCAATATCCATATCGGAGACGCACCTCTTTTCCTGGAGCTAAACGAAAGAAATCTTTGGGTGGATTTTCCTGGAAATCATCTTGCTCAATGTAGATTTCTTTTGAGAAAGTGACAGGTCTGCTTCCGGTTTTTGGAATATCGTGCGGCCAATAGGATGCCTCTAGCTCCTCTTGCCCTTCATAATTATCGATGATGACTTTTAGAGGATGCAAGACAGCCATTACGCGAGGAGCCTTCGTATTGAGATCATCTCTGAGACAAAAGTCAAACTGCGCCATTTCAACCGAACTATTGGCTTTTGCCACCCCAACAAGTTCGCAGAATTTTCGAATCGCCTCTGGCGTACACCCACGTCTTCGAAGACCTGCGATCGTAGGTAGCCTTGGATCGTCCCATCCATTGACAAATTTGCCTTCAACAAGCTGCAATAATTTCCGTTTACTCATCACAGTTTGCTGGAGATCAAGACGCGCAAATTCATATTGATGAGGACGAGAAGGAAAAGGTGCTGAGATATGATCTAGAACCCAATCATACACTTCTCGGTTATTCTCAAATTCAAGAGTACAAATGGAATGTGTGATTCCTTCGATCGCATCAGAAATTGGATGCGCATAATCATACATCGGATAGATACACCAATGATCCCCAGTTCGATAATGATGGGCATGGCGAATACGATAAAGAAGTGGATCGCGCATTTTCATGTTCGCAGATGCCATATCGATGCGTGCACGCAGAACATATTTACCGTTCGGGAATTCTCCCTTCCTCATACGATGGAACAGATCAAGGTTCTCTTCAACCGTTGCTTTCGCAAAAGGACTGATTTTTCCAGCTTGCGTCACAGTCCCTCGATATTCACGAATTTGCTCTTCTGTGAGACCGCAAACGTAGGCTTTTTTGTCGCAAATCAGCTGGCATGCAAATTCAAACATTTTTTCGAAATAATCTGAGGCATGAAACAGCTTGCCTTGCCAATCAAATCCCAGCCAATGGACATCTTCTTCAATCGATTTTTCGTACTTGATGTCTTCTTTAGTAGGGTCTGTATCGTCGAATCGAAGATGACAAACACTTTTATATTCTTCGGCAATTCCGAAGTTTAAGCAGATTGATTTCGCATGCCCAATATGGAGAAAACCATTGGGTTCAGGTGGAAAACGGGTAATGACTTTGCTTTGATTTTTTCCCTGTTTTACGTCCTCTTCGATGAGGCGCCGAATAAAATCCTTCCCAGGCACTATTTCTGTTTCGCTCATACTATCTCACTTAAAAAGGAACCATTGTATCACAACGAGATCAGTTTTCAAAATTGATTTTTATCAAATCATTTTATTAAGCGTAACCACAAATTTTCAATTATTGTACAATTACAATCGCGGAAATTACAATTAATGATTTAAATTTAGATTATACAGATTTTACAGAAGTAATAAAACCTTCTTTAAAAGTTCAAAAAATCTCCGCTTTTTGCAATCACACTGCTGCAAAAGTCGCTTCCGTATGGGCAGATGTAGCGCACAAAAAAGCACTTCTTGCTACTGATGAAAAAGGATTTTTAAGGTTTTAATAATCGAGGAATCAACTCGTTTAACTTTTTTTTGTTTTGCTTCACTAAACTTTGTCCTTCTTTATTCAAACGCAAAAGATTTAATGGCGAAATATCGTCGAGAATTTTCTTAAAACTAGAAATTTCTTCGTTAAAATAATAGATGTCCACAGGAAAAGGGAATGTTTTATCAAGTAAGATATGATCAAATTGCATCTGGCTATCCAGCAACACGGATAAAATCTCTTCACTCCATTGCAAATCCCCCCATCCTACTTGTTTACCTGTCGGAATTTTTTCTCCTTTTACTTTTCCCGTGCCTAATGATACGAGAATATATTTCTTCTTAGGATATTCCTTCATTGCGATCAAAACGGCTGCCAAACTCGGATTGTTTGCAAAGAGACCGCCATCGACTAATACAAATCTATTTTTTTGAGAACCAAACACGACGCTTGGAAAATATCCAGGCGGAGAAACAGCTCCCATGAGAAGATCAGAAACTGCAAAATTAATATCTAGGAGTCCATCTTGCTTCCAATTCACAAAAAGTAGTGGCGATTGTTCTCTAACTCCATAAGCTGGAATGATCATGTTCGTAAGTAATTGATCAAAATATGTATTCCCAAGATATTCTTTAAAAACATCATATCGCTCGGACGTCATGTATTTTGGACCTAAAATTCCATTTAAGGTCAAAATCCGATGATACCAAGGGTTATAGAAAATTTTTTTCCCATCTTTTCGATAAATATTGATCGCATCTGTTGCAGAATATTTGGGTTTATTATTTTCTCCAGGAATCGTTAAAAGAACAGAAAGGAGAGCCCCTGTTGATGTCCCCATAATGACATCGAATAATTCTGCAATCGGTTTTTTACTTTTCTTTTCGATATATTCCAAAATGTGTGCGGGCAATAGACCATAAACGCCGCCCCCGTCGATCGCAAGAATCCGAATATATTCCTGATCATCTTTCGACGGCAAAGTGCGCTGCATCGGCCGTGGATCTTGGTCGAGATGAGAGTACACAGAAAGGATCGCACTTCTCTGCTGAAATGGATAATAAACGTAAATTCCAACGATCACAAAAAACGAAATCGCGATCGTCGTTAGATATGGATACTTGATAAATGGGGCTTTAAGGTATCTCTTCATAAAATCACATATATCATATACTCAAAATTTAATTGAATGAAAACAGGCAGTCTTTTTTTTGGTGTTGAAGTGAATAGTCCATGGCCAGAGATCTGGCCTGAGGGAAGAGTCATTGAAGAGCCTTTTCGTCATATTACCATAGATTTTTTAGGAAACAAAAGAGTTGAGCTGCCCAAGATTGCTCCAATGATTGGAACATGCGGTTTTTTTGATCAAACGATCTTTCCCAATTCGCGTTGCGTTTCTTGGCATGTTCACTTCTTGAATCAAGAGATTGCAACTTTGCAAAAACAAATTTCTGACAAACCATGGTTGCCCCATCTCACTGTGTGCAGAAAGCCCTTTCATCGAGATGAGTGGGCGGCTTTTTTCCGACCACTCCCCTGTTTTGCAAAGGCATTACATCTTTATAAAAGTCTCGGGTTTTCTCATTATGAAACTCTCTGGTCTCACGCATTTTTACCGCCTTTTGAGGAGATTGAACATACTGCCGATGTCGCATTTAATATTTTTGGGATAAATCTCGATCATCTTTATGAAAATGCATTTACAGCGCTAGCATTCAAACATCCACCTCTTGTTCTGTTATGGAAACCAAAGCATATAGCAACTCTTGATGAAGTCATTATCGCACTCAATAAAGTTGTTCAAGCTGCGGATCGTACTGAAGGGTGTCCATTTAAAGCTGTCAGCTTTCATGGAGAAGTTAAGCCATTTCAACAACAATTTATCCAGTGGGAAATGATCATCGATGTTTAAGAAAATAAACCCCTCTACGTATCTTATCCCGCAAGAAGGACAAATGCGCGTGCCAGGCCTCTTGATTGCGAATGAAAACCAAATCGATGCAAGCTTAGAAAAAGCGCTCACTCAAGTGCGCAATGTCGCTTGCCTTCCTGGGATAGTTGGCTATAGCATCGCGATGCCTGATATTCATTGGGGATATGGATTTCCAATTGGTGGGGTTGCGGCAATGGATTTGGAAACTGGCGTGATTAGCCCAGGCGGAGTAGGATATGATATCAATTGTGGTGTCCGAATCGGTATCGCTCCGATTCCTTTTGCAAGTCTTTCAGGCAGTATAAAAAAATCACTCTTGGATGTCATTTTCCGCAATATTCCATCAGGAACAGGTCAAGGTCATGTTGGCAAAAAGCTTACGGACGCAGACTACAAAAAAATTGCAGAAAAGGGAGTTCGCTTTTCGATTGAACAGGGCTACGGATTTCAAAAAGACTTAGATCATATCGAAAGTGATGGAATGTTAGACGGTGCTGATCTTACATGCGTTTCAAAAGATGCCAAAGAGCGTGGAATGAGCCAGCTTGGCTCCATTGGTTCAGGAAATCATTTTGTGGAAATTGGAGAAGTAGGAACCCTATTTGATCTCGAGGCCGCAAAGCATTGGAAGATTGAACTTGGTATGACCTATGTGCTGGTTCATTCCGGATCACGCGGTTTTGGCCATCAAGTATGTTCGGATTATCTCACAAAATATATTCAAGCAGGATATGCTGAAAATCTTCCTGACCGTCAACTTTGCGCCGCACCCATCAATAGCGATTTAGGTAAACAATATTGGGCAGCCATGGCATGTGCCGCAAACTATGCATTTAATAATCGACAACAGATTTTTCATGGCGTTAGAAAAGCGTTTCAGGAAACATGTGCACTAGATCCTGAAAAACTATTTCTAGTTTACGATGTATGTCATAACATCGCCAAAATGGAAACACATGGAGGAAAAAAGCTTTGCGTTCATCGAAAAGGTGCAACACGTGCTTTTGGAAAGGAATCACTTGAGTTATCTCCAATCTTTCGCCGGACTGGCCAACCAGTTCTTGTTCCTGGCGACATGGGAAAAGCAAGTCATTTGATGGTAGGTCTAGGAAATCCCCTCACATGGTGTAGTTCTTGTCACGGTGCTGGTCGCGCAAAAAGCCGCGTACAATCCATGGCATTTTGGAAAGGAAAAAGCGCCCAAGAACATATGCTCAGTCAAGGAGTGCAGGTAGCTGCGCATTCGTATCGAACGATCGCGGAAGAAATGCCTGACGCGTATAAAGATGTCGATTTAGTTGTCGATGCAGTTCAAGAAGCAGGACTTGCCAAGAAAGTTGCGAGACTCAAACCAGCTCTCGTATTAAAGGGTTAATAATAAGAGACTAGAGAAAGGATCCCATTCACAAACTGGGGAACGTTTCGACCTGCAATTGAAAACCATACGCCTCCAATGATTCCTAAATCTCTACTAAAATTGTATTCGATCGCAGGCGCTAAACTCCATTCTTCTCCTGAATGCCTTGTTGATTTTAAACCATGCCCTGAAAAACGGGTACGATTTAGATGTCTATATCTAAAATCACAAGCAGCAACCCAATTTCTTGTGAGACTATATTGCAAGGCTGAGTCTAAGGTCCAATAATTTCCTGGATAAACAGTTCCTTTGGTTGTGTTATCCCCTCCATACGTATTAAAACCTCTTACATGAACGGGCACTCCAAAACGGTAACTTGCAGTCCATCGCACATCCAAGTAGTGTGGTCCCGAAAAGTACCAAAGCTGAGAAAGAAATAATCCAATCCCTGGAAACCAGCAACCTGAGCCTGAAGCGTCAGTCTTTTTTTTGTGCGCATTCAGATGCTGATATTTACCTGTTGGCGCATTCCCAATCAGCGAAAGCTTTAAGTTCGGTCCATTATGGATTGTTCTTTGACGCAAGATTTGCAATCCAAAAGCAAAAGGGAGATCGCCAACATTAAAGGCTCTCGCATGTTCAGTGAAATGATATACAATCCGAGGAGCTACTTGAAAATCAACGCGATCAAAAAGTCCGATCTTAATTTGTGTACGCAATTCTTCAGTATAGAAATTCTCAATCGACTTTGCTTTCCAATCAGAGTCATCATCTGCAATATTGGCGAATGTGTCCCAATAAATCTGAAGTTTCATATGTCCCGCTGCAACGACGCGCGCAGAAGGAGCAAGGAGAGGACCTGTAAACCAAGGCACGGGAAGATTTCCAAAATACATGCCTTGAGTTTCTTCTTCAGCGAAAACAGAAACAAACAGAAAAACAAACAGGAAATAGCGCATAGAAATGAAGTTTAATCAATGCAAAAAAATCTAGCAAGTTACGATTTTACACCATGAAAGGAATTGCAAAACTCCAATTGATACCCAAACAACCTCAAAAATCGGTTTTTAAGCTGCGCGAAAGCTGCCGAATTTCAACGATCGCAAGTGCCTTAATAATATCACTCTAGGATCCATTCTTCTAATAGAGAATCAAGCCAGAAAAAGCCTCGTGGCGATTTGGGATGTCCAAGATATCCCATATGACCCCCTTTTTTGGTTTTATAGATTTGTATATTTTTTGGAAGATCTTCATCATCGAAAGCACTATGAGCGACAATTGGATCATCTTGAGCAAATAGAATTTTGCACGGAATCGAAATCAGTTCTACATAATCTTTCGAACTACATTTTGCATAGTAATCTTCGACATCCTCAAAACCTACTCGCGGAGCTGTATAGAGCTCATCAAACTTATAAAGAGATAGATCTTGAGGCAAATCGACTGGAGGAAGATCAAATGTTTTGTGCAAGAAATCAACTTCTTCACGAATTAACTTATAAAAGTAACGATTATATACTCCTTTAGCAACACCTTCAACAAGCGTTGCACTCGAGCGCATGTCTACAGGCGGACAAATGGCAATAACGCTCTTGATAAACCGATGCCCGAAAGACCCCATCTCTCCGACCATCTTTAACACGATATTACCCCCAAGTGAAAATCCGATTAATGTAATCGGAGAATGGGGAAATTGTTTTTTTAGAAATTTTACAGCTTCAAAAAGATCATCACTGCGACCGCTATGAAAGATTTGCTTCGCATGTCCTCGTCCAGAGCCACATCCTCGCATATTAAATCGAACAACCTTAATCCCATGAGGGGTAAGTCGATTCACAAGACGCATCAAATAGGAAGATTCATGCGATCCACAAAGACCATGTACACACAAAATTGTCGGATCAGTCTCTTTCCAGTTATCAGGAGTTGTAGATTCTAACACTAACTTATCACCATCTTCTAGAGCGACAAAGTCTTGCGTAGATCTAGGTTTAGAAATCCACCACTTTGTTGTGGAAAGCCAAGCTTGAAGGTGCGGATCACCAAACATTGGACAAGGATCGAAAGGAAGTTCTTGGCTGCCCATATATCATCATTATATAACTATAATGCATAATATAATCAAATTTGCAATTAAGTAATTAATTCTTCGGCTCTTATAATTATACTTACGTAAAACTCAGAGAATTAGTGAAAGGGAAAGCCTTTTGATATTGGAATATCATAAAATAGTACGAACGACTCTTCGCCTGGATTTCTCCATCCGATACTTGCATTTGAGAGATGATAAAAGTGAACGCCGAGACGACTTTTATCACAAAATTGCCAAGCAAGTTCTACACCGCTGCGAAACTCTAATGGAAAACCAAGATCGCGGCCATCGCCTTTGATGAAATATCCTGCAGCAAATCCTGGTGCGAATAACAGATGCTCAAAAAAAACAAGATCGAAATTCAATCCAGCATAAAAATATTTCGTTCCACGCATTGTCATGAGCGCGCCAATTAAAGGACGAAATTCTAGATGTGGGTTTGGACTCTTCAGACATCTCAAATGAAATTTGTATTCAAGAGCAAACTCTTGTGTTCGCCATCGATCTTGAAGCAAATTGTATACACCAGTTGCTACTGAGAAATAATCAGGCGGTGGAGTTGCATGCAGTGAACAGAAAGTAAGTAGAGTAATTAACAAAAAACTTCGCATTAAATCCGAACTCCTGATATTTTTGTTGATTTTACATGGAGATTCTATGAACCACAAATATTTAAAATCCATTTTTCTTGCTATGATTATTCCAACTCTTAGCTTCGCGCAAGAGCATTATCCTGTTGGAGAAAGACCGAAAGAAAAAAAAGAAAAAGAAGTATCCTCCAATTTTTTCATCAATTCATATCCTGTGAACTATTTTCCTTTAGGAATGCATTGCCTACTCTCTGTTTCTGCGTTTGGAGATAGTTTAGACATCGAAGATGGATCTCGATGGAAAATTTCTCCATATGATGCTGCAAAAGTCGCAAGCTGGGGTTCTCAAGATCCGTTAATTATTACACAAAACCATGATTGGTTTTCTCGATATAACTATAGAATCATAAATCATGCAACTGGAGGAACTCTAGTCGCCAATTTGCATCTAGGTCCTTTTAAAAATGGTCCGTACACTCGCTACATTCAATCCATCAATCCATTGCTCGGTGAAATTGTTCTTAACGATTTGACTCGTTGGCAAGTATCCTTCCTAGACCATGGTTCTTTGATTGAGTGGTATGTCAATGATGCAATCATTATTGGTTACAATAGTGGTTGGGATGCTGATTGCCAAGGTTTGCTCATTAATGTGAATAAAAATGAACACATTCGCGCAGCACAATTTTAAGGGAAACCATGATAATTCCATCTGTCAGACATGATCCGCAAAATGTTATTGGAAGGGTTGAGTATTGTTTAAATTCTCGGGTCAGTATTCTTGCAATTGGAATTATTAGCTCTGCGGCGGTTCTTGCAATCGTACAACCGCCGGCGGCTCTAGTGCTCGCAACGGTCATCATCGCTGTCTCTATTGCTGCGGCGTTTCCTCACCCTATATCGATTAGACACAGACCAACTCATGTAAGAGAAATCCCAGAGTTATTGAATTCACCAATGGATACCTATACTCGATGGAGAGATGTTCCCTCTGATGCTTTGCGAGTTTTGCACCTTCCTTCCTCTTTGCCTCGCTTTGAGCCCACTTGGATAAGACGACCAGAGCCAGTTCAACCTGAGCGAGTTCCCGTTGGAGCGACTCCTGCAAAACGACCAGAGCCAGTTCGACAAAATTCAATACCCGAAAGAGTTCCTGTGGGTCGAAACGAAAATAAACAAGTTCAACAAAATTCTGAGCGAGTTCCCGTTGGAGTGAGATGAACTGCTGGAAATGCGCAAAAAAGCTTGATGAAGGCATGCACATTAGGTTTCGAACGGTTTGTCATCATTGCGATGTAGATTTGCACGTTTGCATCAACTGCAAATATTTTGCGCCTAGTAAACCAAATGACTGCATTGTTCCTGGAATAGATAACATTCGAGATAAGGAACGAGCAAATCTGTGCGAAGAATTTACACCACTGCAAAACAGGCCTTCTGTTCAAATCAAACAGAAATTCAACGATCTATTTAAATAGGAAATACAATGACAACTCCAAATTCAACAATGCCATCATCGAGGCCCTGGGTAAATGCGACTACAACAGCAGTACTTGCTTATTCCCTTGCGCCTAATGCAATGGGTTTATTTCCGCGCAACGCTGCGGCAGCAACAGCAGCTGTTGCTGTTTTGAATCTTCCAGAAGAAGGGCAAACGTATGCACGTTTGGGAAATTCTGTGTTCGGAGGAACAGCTCTTGCTTGGAAACTCTCTTCATCCGATACATCCGCTAAATCTTTCATGATTTCTGCTGGGCTCGCCAGTTCAGCGATCTTTCTATTCCAGAACTTTTTTGAACAGATCTTCGACACAAGAGCACAAGCACCTCAAGCAGTCCCGACAACTCAAACTGTAGTTGTGCTACCAGTACCACAAAATGTGCATATGGCTCAGAATCCAATTCCGTTTAGGCCACAAACGCAAGGTCCTCAATCCGTCGCTCAGACAGCGTATACGCAACAGCGAGTACCAGTAGGCGTACCAACTGCACAAACTGTGCAAGGGCATGCGAATCCTACGCAGGGTTTGCCACAAACACCACGTCATCCAACCGTCGCTCAAACAGCGTCTATGCAACAGCGAGTACCAGTAGGCGTACCAACTACACAAACTGTGCAGGTGCCTGTGAATCCCCTGCAGGGTAGGCCTCAAACGCAAGGTCCTCAATCCGTCGCTCAGACAGCGTCTATGCAACAACGAGATCAAGTAGGCAGCCGTGCTTGATCGAATTTGGGAATCTTTTGTTAACGTCTTAATGAGCATTTTCTTGCCGCTGATTTGCGTTTATCAGTCGATCTGTGGGAATCTGTTTTTGAATGTTTCTGTACATGATGCTAAGGGACTTGAGAAATTGGGCGATACTTTTTTAATTCCTTTCCAGTATCTCTTTGCAGGTCAAGAAGCTTACCAAAGAGAGGATGGATCCTGGGAATTGATACAAAAATTTCGGTACGACAAAAATCTAGCCACATACTCTGTTGCGAGTATTTTTTCCTTACCCTTGAGTTTGGCTATCGGAAGCTCTCTGAAAGGGCTGAGTTATCTCAATTCAGAACGAAGAGAAACATATCATTCTTTAGTAGCGCATCTACAATCGACCGATATTCGCTCAAATCATGACTTTTATCGAAAAATCGGTATGCAAATTGGCGATACAAAAACAGCTCCCGGCATCGCATGTCAAGGTTTTGAAAGAAGACCTGGCGATGAAAATCACTTACAGATTGCAAAACTAGCTTTGCGCGAGATTGCAGAAGTATTAAATGATGCAGAGATCCCTTGGTGGGTTGATTGCGGGACACTGCTAGGTGCTTATCGTTATGGTGGTGTAATTCCTTGGGATAATGATATTGATGTCGCATTATTGCTGCCCGACTTTGAAAATGCGCGGAGAGCTTTTAATCGACTAAATCCTGAGAAATATATGGTTCAAGACTGGTCGGGACGCGATTTTCCAAAAACTTTCTTTAAAATATATATCCGAGAAACAGGTGACATGATCGATATTTATTTTTATGATATCGACGCCAAAAAACAGCAATGTAGCTATATTTTCTCAATGGATCGGTGCATTTTTTTCTTTGATTGGTGGAAAACAAGGGAAAGACGCTTCACAGTTCCGGTTGCTTTCGAGCATATTTTCCCATTGAAAAAGGCAGAATTTGATGGCATTGATGTCTATGTTCCAAACAATCCGACCGCTTTTCTACAAAGATACTATGGGGAAAATCTAGATCCTGTTAAAGTATATGACTCCATCACAAACCGATACGAGAAAGATTTAAGCCATCCCTATTGGCAGAATGCTTACGCACATTAACCTATGGCAAAATCTAAAACTCGTCTATTAACCGCTTCTACAATTGCTTTTATCAATTTAGCCGCGATATGTAATATAAAAAATTTTCCTTTATTTGCTGAATTTGGACTTTCTGTCATTGCACTGTTGGCGCTTGCAGCCATTATCTTTTTTATTCCCGCAGCTTTTGTTTCGGCGGAACTCGCGTCGGGTTGGCCTGATCGCGGTGTTTATACTTGGGTGAGAGAAGCTTTAGGCCCACGAATGGGCTTTGTCGCTGTCTGGTTACAATGGATTGAGAATGTCATTTACTATCCAACAATTCTCACCTTTATTGCGACAGCGGTTGCATATATTTTTGATCCAGCACTTGCAACAAATAAAACTTTTTTGATCACGACTATCCTCACCACTTTCTGGATTGCGACTCTGATCAATTTCCTTGGAATGCGAATTTCGGGATTAATCAGTGTAATTACGGCTCTTTTGGGAACCGTGGTGCCAGTTGTGTTAATTACGCTTTTATCATTGGGTTGGTTGATGAAGGGGCTTCCCTCTCAAATCTCTTTTCAATGGAATGCGATGGCTCCCGATCTTCGTTCACTCAAAGACCTTGTCCTTTTTACCGGGATTTTATTTGGTCTTGCTGGCGTTGAAATGTCTGCTGTCCATGCAAAAAATGTCGAAAACCCAAAAGTTGCCTACCCTAAAGGAATATTTTTATCCGCGATTCTGATTTTAGGTTTTTCAACAATTGGAGCCCTTGCAATTGGCGTGATTGTTCCCACGCACGAGATCCAGCTTGCCTCCGGCGCAATGGAAGCATTTCGTTATCTGTTAGATGCTTACAATCTCTCATGGACAATGCCGATCGTTGCAGCAATCGTATCATTTGGAGCCCTTGGAATGCTCAGCACTTGGATTGTCGGTCCAAGTCGCAGTCTTTTTGCGACAGCAATGCATGGCGATCTACCTCCGTTCTTTCATAAAGAAAATCAACGAGGGATGCCGGTTGGGATATTAATTGCTCAAGGAATCATTGTTACGATTCTTTCTTTAATATTCTTGTTTATGCCAACAGTGACAAGCTCCTACTGGATCCTTCTATCTCTTGCAGCGCTTCTCTATCAACTCATGTATGTATTGATGTTTATCGCAGCGATTGTGCTACGTTATAAATATCCAAAAGTTGAACGAATGTATCGGATTCCTTTTGGCAACATCGGAATGTGGGTTGTAGGAGTGATTGGTGTTCTCGGTTCTCTTTTTGGCTTCATTCTTTGCTTTATTCCTCCTAGCCAGTTTGAAACAGGCGATCTCCTGTTTTTTGAATCATTTTTGATGATTTCATGCATTATTTTTTGCGCCCTCCCAATTCTCATTTACCATCTTCGTAAACCTTCATGGCATCTGAAAAATGACAAAGACTAGTTGGGAAAACTCTGAAGAATGGTACAACCGTTGTGTCGGAGAAAAAGGACATTATTACCACGAATCTGTCATTCTTAAAGGAGCCTTACGTTTACTTGATCTAAAGGCAGGAAATCACCTTCTTGATCTTGGTTGCGGTCAGGGAGTCTTCGAGCGCCAGCTTCCAAAGACAATTCAATATACAGGAATCGACAGCTCTCAATCCTTACTCGCCGCTGCCAAAAAGATGTCCTCAAGGGATTTCATGTTAGCAGATGCCTGCTCTCCCCTTCCTTTAAGGAATCAAAAATTTGACGCTGCCTGCTTTATCCTCTCTCTACAAAACATGGAATTTCCAGAACAGGCAATTGAACAAGCAGCTCAACACCTAAAACCCAATGGCAAACTTCTTCTCGTTCTCAATCACCCTTGTTTTCGTATCCCGCGACAAAGCAATTGGGGTGTTGATGAGAAAATGCATTTGCAATACAGACGTATGAATGTTTACATGTCTCCTCAAAAAATTCCAATCCAAACAGCCCCAAGTCGCGCCTCTGAATCCGCGACCACATTTTCCTTCCATCATCCTCTCTCTTTTTACGTCTCCGCGCTTTCAAAAAATCATTGTACTGTCACGTGCCTCGAAGAATGGTGTTCAGACAAAAAAAGTGTTGGTGGGAAGGCTAAAATGGAGGATAAAGCGCGCAAAGAGTTTCCCTTATTTCTTGCAATTGTGGCAAAATTATCACCTCCTTAAGCAGGAAAATCTATGACTAGTGCGGTACCAAAAAACACTTTTACTTTTCAAGTTTGTTCCAATGTATGTCCTTATGTAGAAGATCAAACTGTTAAAGACCGAATGTCTGAGATTCTAAAAAATGAGAGGGAAAAAAGACAAGTTAATCTGTCTAAGAACTCATCAAAACCTATACAAAATTTCCCCCCAACTCGTCCAGCCTCAAGAAGAAATTCAACAGCGCCTGAGCTTTCGGATCAAGACGAAAAAATCGAAGAGGTGATCTTTAAAAATGGGCGATGGTTTCTTCCAGAGTCAAGGCCTGCGGAAGAAAAAATTGAAACGGTTGTGTTTTGTCGTCGAAGAACTATAATGGGAAACGATTCCCTAAGCCGGTCTAACAAACACAAACCGAAGTAACCTATGCAGATAAAGCGCGCCCCTTATTTCTTGCAATTGTGGCAAAATTATCCCCTATTTAAGCAGGAGAATCTATGACTAGTGCTGTACAAAAAAACACTTTTACTTCTCAAGTTTGTTCCAATGGATCTCTTGATGTAAAAGACCAAGCTCCCGAAGCTCAGATGTCAGAGATTCTAAAAATTCAAAGGAACGTAGAAATAGGTGATCCTGATCTATCTCACCTAATTCGTCCAGCCACAAGAAGAAATGCAGAAGCAACAGGGGGTTTGGGTCTAGAGATGATAGAGTCGAAATTACATGGGGGCAATTGATTCGGCAATGATTCAATTTGATGATGTCAGTCTTTCTTTTGCAGGCAAACCGCTTTTCTCAGGAGCTTCTTTCACGCTTCAGAAAGGAGAGCGCTGCGCGCTTGTGGGCCGCAATGGGTCGGGAAAATCCACCATCTTCCGCATTATTGCTAAGGAAATGGAACCAGATTTTGGTGCTGTCTCGATTCCTCGTGGATATCGAATTGGCTATCTCCAACAACATATTCAATTCACAAAACCGACACTTCTTGAAGAAGCAGCACTGGGACTACCACCTGGTGAAGAGGAAATGCTATATAAAGCAGAAAAAATTTTGCTTGGTCTTGGCTTTACTGTCGATGATTTTGATCGAGCGCCTACAAATTTTTCTGGCGGCTATGCATTGCGACTCCATTTAGCAAAAGTCTTAATCTCTGAACCTGATTGTCTTCTTTTGGACGAACCGACGAATTACTTAGATATTCTATCCATTCGATGGCTCGCGCAATTTCTGACACGCTGGAATGGGGAATTTATCCTGATTTCGCATGACCGCGATTTTCTCGATCAAGTGTGTACGCATACAATGGGACTTCATCGCAACGAGATCAGAAAGTTTAAAGGCAGTACGATTCATTATTTCGAAAAAATTGTCATTGAAGAAGAACTCCATGAAAAAACGCGACTGAAGGTCGAGAAAAAAAGAGCACATGCAGAACAATTTGTCGAGCGCTTCGGCGCAAAAGCAACAAAAGCTGCACAAGCACAATCGCGTCTTAAAATGCTGGAACGAGAACCTGCTCTAGAGAAACTCAACGCCCTTTCAAACTTAGATTTTTCATTCAATGCAGCACCTTTCTTGGGTGAAAAGATGTTAGAAGCCCAAAATCTTTTCTTTTCCTACACAGAGGAGCCTTTGATTGAAAATGTCTCATTTTTGATGGGGAGAAAAGAAAGAATTGGAATCATTGGGAAAAACGGCCGCGGTAAATCGACTCTACTTCGCCTTATTCACTCAGAATTAAAGCCAAAAAGTGGACATTTATTTACTTCAGAAAATTGCAAAATCGGCTACTTCGGGCAAACACACATCGAACGACTCAAACCAAACCATACGATTGAAGAAGAAATTTCGCTTGCAAATCCGCTTCTTTCTTTCACGCAAACGAAAGCAATTTCTGGACTCATGATGTTTAGCGGCGATGATTCCCTAAAAACGATGTCGCAACTATCTGGAGGAGAAAAAAGCCGCGTCTTGCTAGGGAAAATTCTTGCAAAACCATGCAATCTTCTTCTACTTGATGAACCGACGCACCATCTCGACATCGAATCGATCGAAGCACTCATTGATGCTTTAGAGGATTTTCCAGGCTCTGTAATCATTGTTACACATAGCGAATTGATTTTACGCAGGCTAAATCTGACACAAATTATTTTATGTAAGAGCAACGCACAAACGACTTTCCTTGGAAATTACGACGAATTCTTAGAAAAAATTGGCTGGGAAGAGGAAGAAAAAAAGCCAGCTCCTGTAAAAAAAGCACCTCCTCCTAAAAAATCAAACAATCTTGAACGGGAAATCAAAAAACTGGAAGAGCAAATTAAAACAATCGAAGAACAGCTCTCGAAAAATGTCGTGCTTTTAAATCAAAATCCCAGATCTCTCGAGCTTTCGAAACAAATCGAACAGCTGCAGAAAACAATCGATCAACTCTATCAAGAACTCGAAGTTCTCTTCTCAAAAATATAAGTCAGTTTGCAGAAAATTTACAAAACTTGTTTATCTTGCAACACATTTTCTGATATAACCTCGAGACAGATATGTGTGGAATTTTTGGTTACGTTGGGAAAAAGAATCCGATCAATATTTGTATGCAAGGTTTATTGCATCTCGAATATCGAGGCTATGATTCTACGGGAATCGGAGGAATCCACAATGGGAAGATTGAAATTTGTAAGAGTGAAGGAAAGCTTTCGAATCTGAAAAAAAAGCTCGACCTTCCAATGCTCGAACTTGCCATTGCACATACGCGGTGGGCAACGCATGGAAAAGTAAATACAGCAAATGCACATCCTCTTGTTGATGCAAGTGGATCGATTGCTCTCATTCATAATGGCATTATTGAAAATTATCAAGAACTCAAAGAGAATTTGATCAAAGAAGGAATTTCTTTTTCTTCAGAAACAGACTCTGAAGTCGTTGTGAATCTCATTGCGAAATTCTACAAAGGCGATTTAGTTCAGGCAATTCATAAAGCGCTTGGATTACTCAAAGGAATCTTCGCTTTGCTTGTGATCCACAAGGATCACCCGAAAGAGATCATTGCAACAGCACAAGATTGCCCTTTATCGATTGGTTGCAATGTAGATAAAAGCGAATCGATGATCTCTTCAGATCCAAACACTTTTCAAGGTGATAGTTTCGATATTTTATTCTTAAAAGAGAAAGAAATTGCTCGCGTAACTTCTGGTTGTGTAGAAATTTTTGATCAGCAACTGAAAAGCATCAGTAAACGCAGCGAAAGGCTCGAAATCGAACAACAAACTCCTTCTAAAGAGGGTTTTGAGCATTTCATGCTGAAAGAAATTTTCGAACAACCAACAACGATTCGAAAGGCTCTTTTAGGAAGATTTAATCTTGGCATTTTCTTTGAAGAACTAAAGCTAACAAATGAATATCTGAAAGGTGTAGAAAGCCTTTGGATCTTAGGTTGTGGCACATCCTCTCATGCAGGAGTTCTCGGTACTTATTTAATGGAAGATCTTGCTCGATTTCCAGCCAGCGTTGAGATCGCTTCTGAAGCGCGATATCGAAATCCAATCCTTTCAAAAAATACACTTGTGATCGCAGTCAGCCAATCTGGAGAAACAGCTGATTTAATCGCAGCAACCCGAGAAGCCCAAAAATATGGATGTAAAACATTAGGCATCTGCAACGTAAAAAATTCGACTCTTGTCAGAGAAGCCGATGGCGTTATTTTTTTAAGAGCAGGTCCTGAAATTAGCGTTTGCTCAACCAAAGCATTTACTGCCCAGTTAACAGTTTTTATTCTCCTTTCGCTCTATTTTGCCAATTTAAGAAAAGCACAAATCGACATGGGTGCAATCTACAAAGAGCTATTGAATATCCCCGTTCACATTGAACAAATTCTGGATAGAAAAGAAGAAATTCAAAAAATCGCTAAAAAATATGCAAAATATGATGATTTTATTTTTTTAGGGCGCAGATATATGTTGCCTACAGCTCAGGAATCAGCTCTTAAATTGAAGGAAATCTCTTATGTCAATGCCAATAGCTATGCTGCCGGCGAACTCAAACACGGGCCGATTGCTCTTTTAGGACCGAATTTCCCAGTCATTGCTTTTTGTGCAAATCGTCAAACAAGAGAAAAAATTGCGAGCAATCTGATGGAAGTGAAAGCAAGGCATGCACCCGTTTTTGCCATTGCGCCTGAGAATTTCAAAGAAATGGGAACGATTGCAGATGATGTTTTTTATGTGCCACCAACTCTAGATATTCTTGCTCCTTTTAGCTCGGCAGTTGTTGGACAACTCTTTGCCTATTATCTTGCAAAAGAAAGAGGCTCTGATATTGATCAGCCCAGAAATCTCGCAAAATCGGTCACGGTCGAATGAAAAAAATCATACTGACTCTATTGATTTTCTGCATCGCAATCATCGTCTTTCTTCCCTCTCTTCTTTCCACATATTATGGAAAATTTTTTCTCATTCGATTCTTAGAAAGCCGTTTGCATGGGAACGTTTCCATCGAAGAAGTTCATCTTTCCTGGAGCGGCCCTCAAGTTTTTAACAATGCCTCTGTAGCCAGTCCTGAAATGATTGGGACCATTCGTCATTTCGAATCCCCTGCCCCCTTTTGGAAACTGCGAGAAATGAAGACAACCTTTCAAATCCAAGGCGGTACGTTTACATTTCCTACATACAGTGCTCAGATCATTCAAACTGATGCGAAGATCCAAGGAAATATCATACAGGCAAATGCAGCAACTCCGCAGGGCGGATCGTTAAATATTCAAGGAACATATCTCTCGAAAGACCATTTTAATGGCACAGTTAAATTGCATGAAATTCCCACTATTTTCATTGCGAAACTCTTAAAGGCGGATATTCTCCCGATCGTTCTTGGACCGACAGTGAACCTCAACGGAACTTTCTCTCAGGGAACGCTCTCCATACATTTCTCGTCCCCACTCGCAGGTGCATCAATCAATGCAGGAATCACGAACAACAAAGTCTCTCTGACAGAACCCATCCGAGCAACACTTCAACTCACTGATGATTTCAGAAACGAACTTTTAAAGCATATCAGTCCTAGCATGCTCACAGATTTCAGCCTAAAAAATCCCGTTACACTGTACATTCCTTCCGGAAGTTTTCGGCTTCCATTTTCTCATCTTGAAATCACAAATGCAGAACTCAATTTAGGGCAGGCGCGCCTAAGAAGTGGAGAAACATTACGATCGACACTCTCGATCTTTAAAAAAATTGGAAAGAGATTTGATATCTGGTTTACACCGATCACGTTTAGCATTCAAGGAAACGCGTTGCATTTGGAGCGATTCGATGCGCTTCTTGACCAATCTGTCCACTTATGTGCTTGGGGAGAGCTCCGCAATCATAAAGTACGTATGATGCTTGGAATTCCATCAGACACGATCAAGAGCTCATTTGGGATCCAAACACTCTCTTCAAACTATGTGTTAACAATTCCAGTGCACGGCACGCTGCAACACCCGAAGTTTGACACTGGGCCTGCCATCGCAAAAATAGCAGCCATGAGTGCATCAAAAGAGATCCCCTCGAAAGCAGGGAAAATATTCGGTGGAGCCCTCAACCTTTTCACACAAGCGCAAGGAGAAGATGATATTCCTCCTCCTAAAAGACCCTTCCCTTGGGAATAGTTCCACGAACCTTCCGGCGTTTGTTCTTATACTAATCCCTAAAATTATTTCCAGGCTCTGGAGAATTTCTACTCTCAGTTCCTGGAACTACAAACGGAAGTAGATCTCCTGTTTCTTCGTCAAAAGCAACATCACCCAAACTTGGCGCATTGTTACCCTCTTGACTTCCTCGAGAAAAGCTCTGAGCGCTATTTGCACGACGTGAAAAGCGATGACTGTCGTCGCTTGCAGAGTTCCCTCGGCCATCTTGACTTCGCGAAGTTTGGCTTCCACCAAATTGACCATCGTCTTGTGAAGAACTCCGTAAGGAACTTTCACTACTGAGAAGGCTTGGCATTTGGTCTCCTTGATCGCGATCCTGACCATCTTGACTTCGCGAATTTTCACCACTTTTAACCCATGGAATTTGGTTACTGTCAAAGCTATCCCGTCTAGATGAACTTAGCGAATTTTGGTGATCATCGTCTTGTGAATTTCCACCACTTTTATCCCTTGGAGTTTGGTTATTGTCAAAACTCTTCTGGCTAGATGAACTTCGCGAAGTTTGGCTAACTCTCGGTAGGTTATTTTCTCCAGAATTACTCGATAGGGAATTTGTAGGACTTTGACCTATTGGAGTTCCGCTATCTCTATGGATCACAAGGGGAGATGGCCCTTGCGACTCAGTGCTATCCTGGCTCTTTTCTTTACGGGGTACCGCAGCAGGGATCTCCCCGAGAGTAACAGGGAATAGATCGTTTTCATTTACGTTCCGAGCCAATGAATTTTTCCGTTCAATTCTTCCATAATCGGAAGCAAATTGCGTTCTTGTACCGTTTTCCTGATCAGGAATCTCATTCCTTTCGCTTTGACTTGCATCCGGCAAGGGAACCGGTGGGAAAGGATTCATTGAAGTAGATGCAGCATCAGATATCCTTCTTCGCTGAGGATTATCCATCGAATGATTGGGTTCCGGACTTCTAGGAGTAGAACTTTTAGAAGAACAGCAAGAGCACCATGAACACCAAGAAAACATAAATTATCCTTATTTTTTACCTATATTATACACTCTAAAAAAGATAATTAAAATGAGATTCTTTATTAAATCATTAATAAAAAATTATTAACATATTAAACATTATTTTAAATAGATTACTCGAGCATCTCATTACGGGATGAGAGAAACTTGTCCATGCAGATTTTAGAGGGAATTGCAAAACTCGCTTTGTGCGCAAAATTTGATGATTGGTTCAATTTGTGCAAATTGACATAACCTATTGGGCTCTTCTGCAATTTGCAAAAAATTGAATCCAATGGAAAAAGGGCAAATTTGGAGCCAAATGGAGTATTGCAATTCCCTCTTTATTTAAATTGCTTACGTTCTGATGCTTATGACTTGTCCTAGAAAAACTGCCCGTAAAAGGAAATCTTCGATTCTTGACGCTTTGACGCCGCCAATTGAAAATACGCTTTACATTTTTATATCAATGTGAAAATAGAGAATAAAGATATCACAGTGAGATTGAACATGAGTTGTAAAAAAGTTTTCGCAGTGGCATTGATGATTGTGAGTATAGTCTCGATCATTATTTCGCTTGTTATCAAAAGTCGTATTCATGAAGGGAAAATACAAGTTTCCAGTGCTCAAGAAAGGGTGAATTCAGCAAACTCTTTCTTCTCAGAAGTCCCCTACACAAAAGAGATCGGAAAAGGAGTCACTCGTTCGGCACAAAATGAAATCAATGCCGGAGAGCAAAAAATCTACAATTACTTTTTAGTTTCTAACTTCCTGCTGTATGGAGGAATAGCCCTCTTCATTCTAGGGTCGATATTAATATTTATTCCAAGGTCAGTAAATAAAAATTAAGGAGGTTGTCCAGTATTGCAAAAAATTTTTGTCCTGTAAAGAGGGAAGAACCTCTAAATATAAAAAACATTGAACCAAAATCCTAATTAAATCTATAATGTTTGTTAAACTAATTAAGGATTCATTTTATGTTTTCTTTTATAAAAGAACTGTCTAGCACAATTAAACTGCTAATAAATTCGGACGCTCGCCACCAGAACACTAGAGCTGAAATGCTGCATATTCAAGCAAAAAGCTGCGAACTCGCCCGTTCTCTTCACAGTGAAATTGCAGCTTATAACAGGACATTTCGACAAGGGTATGAGGCAGTTGAACTCAAAAGAAAAATAGATGGAGTCCATCTTGGTAAAGTAGGACAAGAACGAGATAAGCAGTTAAAAGCAACATTAAACGATCTTCAAGAAATCGAATTGAAGCCTAAAAGAGAGGATTTAGACAAACAACTTCGAAAGATTGGAAAAGAACTCTCTAGACACGATCTTTGTGGAGCAGCTTTAATTGCATACGAAATCTATGATCATGATCACAGATCAACTGTTCTCTCAAATCTGGTTGCTCAACGAATCGATTCTGTTAAAGTTTTGGAAGCAATCGCAAAAACAATTGAAGACGATTCTTTAAAGTCAAAGTCACTAGCCATTGCTGCAGAAGTCTCATTGGAAAGAGATAAGGACCCCGAAAATGCGATGAGGATCGTACAAAAAATCGATGATCCTGAACTTAAAAGTCGTATACTTCGAAGCGTTTCTTTATCCATAAACGATTGTCCTGTTTATAGATAATAACAAAAAGAGAAATTCGTGCATTCAGCCAATGCTGATTTTCAACTCTTTAGCTCCTGAGGGGTGTGTTGCATAACCCGTAAAGATGACGGTTCCTGTCAACTCTACTCATTGGCCTATGCCGCCTGACCCTCGATCATGGCATAGATCATCGCTGCCTTCAATTGAATTTGGAGCTTTTGAAAGTCTCTTAAAGTGGTCACACCTGGCCTTCTCAGTACAAAAACTTTGATTTACTTTAAGTTCTTATACTCCATTCATTTAATGGGGATTGTAGGAATGACGGTAGCCGGACTTGAACCAGCGACAAACGGATTATGATCCCGCTGCTCTACCAACTGAGCTATACCGCCAGAGGACAGTCTAGATGAAAATAGCGGGGGTAGGACTCGAACCTACGGCCTTTGGGTTATGAGCCCAACGAGCTAACCACTGCTCCACCCCGCGATATGAAAATGAGAGCTTATCAGAAGCTTGATTTATTTCCTAATTATTTTATGAACCTCATTCCATGTGGCATTCGTTGCCCCTCGAAGTTGTTGTAGAAGTCGTGAGGATCTGAGTAGATAGCTTGAGTAATCTACGATAATCTGCTGAACCGATTTTTCAAGATTTTGGACGGTCGTTTGAATCCCAGAGGACGTTTCAATGATTTTGCTTACGATCTCTTTTTGCTTGTATGTGAAAGGACCAAAAATGGGCAAACAACCGTAGAGAAGAGGTTCGAGCAGATTATGTCCCCCAATTCCAGGAACAAAACTTCCCCCAACAAGGGCGACCTTACTTCTAGCATAGCAGTAGGCCAGTTGACCCATTTCATCGATTAATATGACCTGAGCCTTTTGTTGATCTCTAAAGAAGGCAAAATGAATGTTTTTTCGTGTCAAAAGAGCTGCTACTTCAGAAAATCTCTCTGGATGTCTCGGAGCAATAAAAATGGGCATTCTCACATTTTTTAATGCATCTAAAATCATTTCCTCTTCAGATGGATGTGTACAGGCAATTGTAATATACTCTCTTTCAGCGATATCAACCTTTTGCGGCTCAATATCAAACTTTAGATTGCCCGTAATTTGAACTTTTTTATGAGCAAAAGAAGCAAAACGCTGTGCATATTCACGATTTTGCACACACAGTAGATCGAGATTCGAAAACAGTTTGGAAGAAAATTTTGGAAATCGTAAGCAACGTTGATAAGAGCGCTCTGATATTTTTCCGCTGACAAGAATTGTTTTTCCTCCATTTTTTTTGACAGCTTTTAATAGATTTGGCCAAATATCTCCCTCGATAAGAAAGCAAATCTCAGGATTTAGTTTTTGGACAAAACGCTTCGCTGCATATGAAAAATCAAGCGGTAAATAAAGATGAATATCAGCACAATTTTTTTTTGCCTCAGCAAATCCAGTTGCGGTCGTTGTTGTGAAACAAAATCGAGATTGAGGATATTTTTCTTTCAAAAGTGATAAAAAAGGAGCCGCTGCTTTTACTTCTCCAACAGAAACTGCATGAATCCAAATGACTTTATCCTCTTTTGGAAGAAAAAATCCGAGTCTTTGTAAAAAAGCGGGATGTTTTTTTCCTCTGAAGCGCTCCCAAAGCAACTTCGGAGCTAAAACCAAGAGGTAAAGAAATAAAACAAAGTTATAGATCAACTCTTTATCACTATATTCAGCAGTTTATTAGGCACGAAGATGGTCTTTAAAATTTCGCCTGTCAAGAATTTCTCTACTTCAGGTTTTTTTCTAGCGATTGCCATTAGCTCACTTTCTGAAATGTTCATGGGCAAATCAAAACGACCGCGTAGCTTACCGTTAACCTGAATGACATATGTGGCTACATCCTCGATTAGAAACGCAGAATTGACTGCAGGAATTGGAGCAAAGGTAAGAGAATCTTTTCTGCCCAGAATTTGCCACATCTCTTCGGCAATATGTGGCGAGAAAGGATAGAGCATTTGAACAGCTCCTTGCAGACATTCTTTTGGATATGCGGATAACTGCGTAAAGACATTAAGAAATTCCATCATATGAGCAATGGCTGTGTTGAACTGCAGTGATTCAATATCTTTTGTCACTTGATCGATCAATCGATGCGTCAATTTCATCGCGTCTAAATGATTCTCTTCAGTGACCTTATCGCTTGTGACCATGTCATAGAAGCGATTTAAAAAACGCTTACAACCAGTAACTGCGTCAGTATTCCACACTTTTTCTCGATCAAATGGCCCCATGAACATTTCATAAAGACGGAGCGCATCAGCACCAAATTCTTCAACCATTTCATCGGGAGACACACCATTTAATTTTGATTTCGACATCTTATCGATGAAAGAAATCAACTCCTCCCCTGTTTTCTTCGAATAGTAGTGCCCATTTTTTTCTTCGACTTCTTCAGCCGGAAGATATCCTCCGCCATGCAATTTATACGATCTTGAAGTGACAAGACCCTGATTGCGCAAAGTCATAAAAGGTTCAAGAGTGTGAACAAGTCCTAAATCATAAAGCACTTTATGCCAAAAACGGGCATACAAAAGGTGAAGAACAGCATGTTCAACGCCGCCGACATACATATCGACTGGCAGCCAATATTTATCAGCTTGTTTGCTCCAGGCTTCTTTTGAGTTATGCGGATCGCAGAATCGAAGATAGTACCAGCAAGATCCTGCCCATTGCGGCATAGTATTGGTTTCGCGAAGTGCTTTTTTACCCGTCTTTGGATCGGTGATTTCCACCCAATTTTTTACTTTTGCAAGAGGGCTTTCACCAGACGCTGCAGGCTTATAATCATCCAGTTCTGGCGGCATTAATGGAAGCTCATCCAGTTCAAGGGCTCGTTTTGTTCCATCTGCAAAATGTAAGATTGGGAAAGGTTCGCCCCAGTAACGCTGCCGCGAAAAAAGCCAATCTCGAAGTTTATAATGAACAGTTCTCTTCCCAATTTGTTCTTTCTCTAACCAATCAGTCATGACTTTCTTCGACTCAGTTGCATCTAAACCGTCGAGAAACAAACTATCAAAGGCGATTCCTTCTTCATTTTTAACAGGGATAATTGGCAAATCGTAAGTTGTAGCAAAACCAAAATCTCTTTCATCGTGAGCAGGAACTCCCATGATAGCGCCGGTTCCATATGCCATTAATACATAGTCGGCAACCCATATCGGAATTTTTCTACCTGTCACCGGATGAAGTGCATAGGCTCCAGTCCAAACTCCTGTTTGTTTTTTTGCTAAATCGGTTCGATCTAAATCGGTTTTCGTAGCGACAACCTTAAGATATTCTTCGACTGCTTTCTTTTGACTTTCTGTCGTGATTCTCTGCACAATTGGATGCTCTGGCGCAACACTTAAAAAACTTACGCCAAATAATGTATCTGGGCATGTTGTGAAAACAGTGATTTCCTCCTTTCCAACAGAGAAGTTAATTGTACTCCCAACGCTTCGGCCAATCCAATTTGCTTGTAATTTCTTCAGGTGGTCTGGCCAATCTAACAAATCCAAATCAGAAAGCAACCGGTCCGCATACGCAGTAATTTTTAAAATCCATTGCTTTAATGGTCTTCTTTCTACGGGATAACCACCCTCTTTAGACTTTCCATTTTCGACCTCTTCATTGGCTAAAACGGTTCCTAAAGCAGGACAGAAGTTGACATTGATCTCAGCCTCATAAGCAAGACCTTTCTCAAATAGAAGCGTAAAAATCCATTGCGTCCATTTGTAATAATTTGGATCGCTTGTCGCGATCTCTCGATCCCAATCATAACTAAATCCGAGCGACTCTAACTGTCTTCGGTAAGTATCGATATTGGCTTTTGTCGTGACTGCAGGATGGGTTCCTGTTCGGATCGCGTACTGTTCCGCCGGTAGCCCAAAACTATCCCAGCCCATCGGATGAAGGACATTAAAACCTTTTTGCCTCTTATATCGAGCCAAAATATCAGTGCCGGTATAACCAGTCACATGACCCACATGAAGGCCAGCTCCCGATGGGTAGGGAAACATATCCAAAATGTAATACTTGGGTTTCGCTAAATCGATTTCAGCCTTAAAAGTCTTATGCTCTTTCCAATATTTCTGCCATTTCTTCTCAATGGACTTGGGATCGTATTTCTGTTTCATAGTCAATTATGATACCAAATGAGCAATACATCTACTATAATTTTTTCAGTCGATTGAGTGCGGTTTGCAGATTGATACTTATTTTTAGAACTGGAAGAAGTGGATCTTTTTTCTTCAATCTTTTGAGGACTGTTTTCATTGTGAACTGATCGGGCGTCATGCCCTTTTTAACTTCTTTCCATTCAAGGGGTGTAGAAACTTTTGCACCCGGCCGAGGGCGGACGGCATATGGCGCGACGATGGCTTGTCCCGAGCGATTTTGTAGGCAGTCGATATAGATATTTTTGCCTCTTTTTTTAGGAGCTCTTTTCATGCTCGTGGTATCAGGCATACGATCATGCAAGAGGTGTCCGATCATTTCTGCAAATTGACGCGATTGTTCAAAGGTATATTTTCCATGGAGTGGAATGAGTATGTGTAACCCGTTTCCGCCAGAGGTTTTACAAAAATTTTTGATTTTACATGCATCTAACATCTTGTGCAGAAGTTGTGCAGCTTCGATTACTTTCTCAAATGCAATATCATGAGGATCTAAATCAATGACGCAATAATCGGGCCGATCTTGCGTTGGACAACGAGCCATAAATGGATGCAGATCGATACTTCCTAGATTGACAGCATAAAGAAGACCTTCAAGATCATCGATAAGCAGATAATGATCGATTTTCCCGCCTTCATGCTTCACAGGAATTGTACGGATTCCTGGAGGGACTTTTTCATTATTTTTTTGGTAAAAATGTTCCCCTTCAATTCCATTTGGATAGCGGTGTAAAATGATGGGTCGGTCTTTCAAATAGGGAAGCATGAGAGGGGCTACTTTCCGATAATATTCAAGTAAGTCCCCTTTTGTGATTTTTTCTTTTGGAAAATAAATTTTATCGAGGTTTGTTAATTTTATCGCCTCTTCTGGAACCTCTTTTTCGACACTTCGAGCAGGTTTATCGGAGCGCAATCCTAAAAATACAGGATGTCTCATGAGATTTTTTGCTGTCCATTCTAGGAAAGAAACTTCGCAAAGAACTTTCGGTTCCACCCAGATTGCATGTTTCTTTGGACAGTTCTTAAACGGGCAAGATCTGCGAATCAACGGTTTTAATTTCTGATGCACAAAGCGTAACGTATCACGGCTATATCCAGATCCCACTTGCCCTACAAAAAGTAGTTCCTTTTTCTTGTTATAAACACCCATCAGAAGCGCGCCAAATTTTTCACGCTCTCCTTTTGGTTCCGTAAAGCCACCGATGACAACTTCTTGCCTGAGCGAAGTTTTGACTTTGATCCAATCACGGCTTCGTTTGGATTGATAAGGGCTATTCATTCGTTTCCCAATAATTCCCTCAAGTTTCGCCTTCTCTGCGGCTTTAAAAAACGCCTCTCCATGCTCGAGAATATGATCGCTATATCGAACAATCGAAAATCGATATTGATTGAGCAATTTTTCCAACATTTTTTTGCGCTCGATGAGTGGCATAGAGCGGAGATCTTTTCCATCTTTATAGAGCAAATCAAATACGTAATAGGCGAGCTTTCCTTTTTTTGTTCTCTGATAATTTTGCATTAACTGAAAATGCGACTTCCCCTCTTCGTCTAAGATGACAATTTCCCCATCCAAGACAACATCTTCTTTGATTTTTTTGAGATCTTGATTCAAATCAGAAAATTGCTCGAAGACAAGAGATTTGCGCGATTTCAAAATGTCATTAAAAGCAAGCGCGCGAAAACCGTCCCACTTCACTTCAAAAAGCCACTCTGGATCCGAAAAAGGCTCTTTGATCAGCGTCGCAAGCATGGGAGGGATAAAATCGGGCATTTTACTCGGAACCATTTTTCTGCAATCTCTTTTTCAATAACAGCCACGATTTATCTTGCATGTGCTGAAAGACAAATTTTCCCTGGAAGCGCTTCCCAGATAAAATTACTCCAAAATGTCCTTTTGCAAGACCTTTTTTAAGATACGATTCCATCTCTTTTTTCGTATTGCCTTCGAATGTGCGAAAGGTTCCATGATCCCATAGCTCTACAGTTCCTGCTCCATAATTTCCTTCAGGGATAACGCCTTCAAAATATTGATCATCGAGAGGATGATCTTCAACGTGAATCGCAAGTCTTTTTTCTTTTGAGCTTAAGGGAAGGCCCTTGGGAACCGCCCAACTGAGCAAAACGCCTTTACATTCTAAACGAAAATCATAGTGAAAGTGGGAAGCAACGTGTCTTTGCACACAAAAATTAAGCGTGCTTGATACTGTTTTGGAAGTCGTAGGCTCTTGCGTTTTCTTAAAATTTCTTTTTTTTCGATACTGTTTTACAGACATATCGTTATTCAAATGTTAAGGGAACAGAATCGGTGATTTCGCTTTCTCCAAAAAATTGCATTGGACCTGGATTTTGATATTCATCATCCCATTTCCAAGCTTCCCGTTTTTCTGAAAATTCGATAAAAGCTTTTCCTTCCAAGCGGACTTGCGTCTTTTGAATCACCGGTTTCTGTATTCCTTTTCGTTCCTCCATATGCATAAGTTGCAAAATGGGAACAAGCAAACATTGCCAATTCTCTTTTTCTTGTTTGAGATTTTGAATGGCACAAAGAACACCACTCATCTCGTCACGCACACCCAATGCCGCCATGCAGCCGAGAGCATAACAATAATTCGCATCAAAATTCGACGGATAACACGATCTTCCTTCATACCCAAAGAAATGGGCAATCGGAGTAAACTTCCCAATAAATCCCCTTCTTTTGAGCTCATTTTTTACAAGATCAATCAATAACCCTTCAGTTTCGATCTGCGAAAGAGCCACATTTCCATGAGAATCTCTTTCCAGCAATAATTGCGCCTGAATCTTTCCGGGCAATAAATCAAAAAGCGTTTTATTTTTCTGCTTTAAATTCTCTTGAGTTTCGCCTTTTGCAAGCAACTGATTGAGCTCTTGAATTAAGGCTCTCATTTCTGGAATAAATTCGAGAAGGCCCTCAGGAATTAAAATGATACCGTATTCTTTTCCTTGCGCCTTTCTCTTTTCCACTAAATCTGTAATTTCTTGAACAATCTCTTCTAAGCCTTTCCCCTCTTCACCAATCAACGCCAAATTCGGTTGCGTCGCATAAGCGCATTCAAGCGTGATATGAGAAGCGCTTCGTCCCATTAGCTTGATGAAATGGTAATATTTCTTTGCAGACAGTGCATCGCGCCCAATATTCCCAATCAGTTCAGCATACGTTTTACAAGCACTATCAAATCCAAAAGACATTTCAATCTCAACTGATCGCAAATCGCCATCAATTGTCTTTGGAACACCAATCACTTTCGTTGGGCACTCATTCATCATGAAATACTCAGCCAAAACTGCCGCATTGGTATTGGAATCGTCTCCTCCGATCACAACCAGACCATCTAAAGTCAATTCATTGCAAACCTGTAGACAAGCGGAAAACTGATCTGGCGTTTCAATCTTTGTTCTTCCAGATCCAATCAGATCAAAACCACCTAAATTGCGCACCTCATCGATTTCTGATCCCTTCAAGTAGCGCCATTTTTTCTCAATCAAACCTGCAGGTCCATTGAGAAAACCAATCAGCTGCGACGAAGTGGTAATTCTCTGAATTGTATCCCAAATTCCAGCAATGACATTGTGACCGCCTGGCGCCTGTCCGCCTGAAAAAAAAACACCAATCCGAAGCGGAGTCTTTTTCCCATGGCCCGCGACTAACTCAGCTCCCTTTTGGTCCCAAGTTTTCGGAAACAAGTGACGAAGATGACTTGCGCTTTTTCTCTCTTGAAGTTTACGCATAAACGCAACCTCATTCGGTTTTAACAGCAATGATGGAACTTTTGGAATATATTCAAGACGTTTCTTATGAAGTGGATGCATACCTAACTCTCGTGATTCAAAAATGGGTACTGACTTTGTAGAGTCATCTACCGATTTTGAATCGCTCTCGGTATATCCCCACTCTAAAATTTTATTGAAGAGTTGTCAAACGAAAACAGGCGACAATCCGTCGAGATGTCCAGGACAAGAAATGTGTTTCAAATATTCGATTTTTTGAACTACATTTCGGATTTTGTCTCTGACTTTTTCTAAAAATGAGACATTCGACGCAATGAGATGAATTTTCACTCCATTTTCTTGCGTTAATTGGGGTGTAAATATTCTAAACTGAGGAATCTTATTATATTTTTCCCAGCATCCTGTCTGAAAATCTAAAACACCATTCTGTAATTTTTCTAGAATTGTTTGATCTTCTTCTTTTGAATGGCAATGACAGCAAGGACCCAGCGGATGCGCGCGGTATTGAATTTCTTGGCTTTTTTCCTTAGGTAGGCAAATGACAAATAAATTCCCGATTCTTGAATCATCTTCAGCCTTCACTTCTAACACTCTGTCTGCTAATCGGCTCGATTGATCACTATCTAAATCTTTTTGAAATGACTGTAATATCGCTTCAATAAACTGCTTAGATGGGTAAAACATATTCATATTATTTGCTAAAAAGAATAACGCCGACTCATAGGACTGATTGTTATAAAAGTAACCATCCACAGAAATTAAATCTTCGCGAGTGAAGATATCGTGATCATTAACGAAAATTGCGTCAGAGTAGTGTCTAATATCCCAACATCTAGTGAATTGCGGCATTCTAAGAAACTCATATTGACTGACATCAAGCGTTGGATTTTGAGACTTCATTAAAGCTTTGACAAGCTCAGGGAAAATAATCCAGGAGGACGTCTGCGAATGAGTGACTGCTCCCTCGCCTAAAGGCGAAGGCTTCTAGGGATTGCTCCCAGGCCAT
>CAZVXF010000005.1:0-69115 GCA_964630875.1 uncultured bacterium
TCGTCTTTCGACGACCCACACAAATCAGTTCCTTCTCTTCTTCTACTGTCAAAATGGCTTTCAGAAAGTCTCGCTTTCTGTATTCGAGTCTTGGTTCATTTCTTATCAAGATCGAAAGTAAAAACATACAACACGACAAGGATTTTGAGCAAGCTTTCTTATTTCTCATGTTTTAGAAACATATAATAACATCCTTACCTGCAGCGATTTATGATATAAAAAACCCGAAAAAATCGATCCGAAAACAGACCGATAAATATTTTTTTAAAAATCTCAAAAACGATGTCGTATCTTTTTCACTTCCGCAGATCGCTCATGTCTTTGAAGGTTTTTGACGAATTTTTTCTTAAAACCAATCCACTTTGATCTATGAAAAAAAATTCCTTGCTAAGATTAAAGAAAAAAAATTATTGTAGCGATCAAAAGCTTTATCTCAAATGAAGCCCGAAATAACAAACGGAGAATGAATATGTATTTCGATTGGAAAAAGTTGGCGATAGCGTCTTCTATTGCCGCGCTGTCGATGGCAATAAATTTACACGCAATCCCCCCAGACCCTTGCGAACCAGAAGTTGAACCTGTGTGCTGCATTGATCCTATTCCAGGACCATTTGCTTTTGCTTACCCTTTAGATCTTGGGATCAATTGTCCTCGTGATTTCTATTTCCATATCGATGGTTTAGCTTTCCAAGCAAAACAAGACGGAATGGAGTTTGCGATTCAAGCAAGATCGGAGACTTCAGGTAGACCTATTGCTCCAATCACATATGGTAAAGTGATTGGTTTTGGTTTCTCCGATGGTTGTGGATCTTGGGACTATAATCCAGGAGCACGTGTTGGACTTGGATTTTATTTAGATCATGATGCATGGAATATTGACCTGAATTGGACATGGGTGCATGTAACCAATTACAAATCTGTACATGCAGACCATGATTCTGTTTTGATCCCTTTATGGTTACTCGGATCTAGCGATGCAGCTCCTGGCGTTTTTGGTACAAGCGCAAGCGCTGCATGGAATGTGTGCTATAACGTATTTGATTTATCTTTAGCTAAGCCTTATTACGTAAGCCGTTATTTCATTTTGAATCCATTTTTTGGGGCAAGAGTTGCTGACATTCATCAACATTTCTCCGTCCACTACGCTGGTTCTACTCCAGAATTCGAAGCGATTCATCATGGTGAAAAAAATGAATTCTATGGAGTTGGCGCTAGATTTGGTGTGAACTCTGATTGGATTCTTGGAAAAGGCTGGTGGCTTTTTGCGAATTTCTCCGCATCGCTACTTGCTGGAAAATTTGAAGTCCATCAGAACTTAAATGTTCCTGCTAACGGAACAACGATCACACCTTCTGGTGTAGATGGTTTTGATATTCATTCAGATTATTTCCAAAATACACCAAACATGGAAATTGCTTTAGGTCTTGCTTGGAGCAAAGCCTTTGACTGCAATAGATACCGTGTTGGATTGAGAGCTGCATACGAATTCGTTGAATGGTGGGATCAACTCAATATGAGAAAATTCTTCTCAGGAAATCCTGGCTACGCAAACGATGTCGTATCAAGAGGAAACCTAACTTTCAATGGGTTCTCTCTCAAATTACAACTCGATCTCTAAAGTAAATACTATTCTTATCCGAAGGCCTCAGGATCACTTGAGGCCTTTTTTTTGATCCATTTCGAGCGCTTCAAACGCTTCTTCACATACCCACGAGCAACGCAGCCCTATCGTACACTCCATAAGCCAACTTGAACAACATCATGCATCCTGAGCAATCCGACGACTTTTTCATTATCAGTCACAGGGAGAACTTGGATGGCTTTCATCTGTTCAGCTGCTTTTGAAACAAGCATTTCTTGGCTAATCGTAACAGGGGTCTTTGTCATCAGTTGCGAGAGAGTCATTTGAAGGGCGCCAGGGCCATTTGATTCGATAGCTCTTCGAAGGTCTCCGTCAGTGAAAATACCACATAGCTTTCTATTTTCATCGCAGACAAGCAGACATCCACACTTTTTAGCTGTGAGCTCATGGAGCGTATCGATCAACAGATCATCCATTTTACACAGAGGAATTGCCTCTTGCTTCAACATGAGATCGAACACTCTCATCGTGATCTTTCGGCCTAAAAATCCAGCTGGGTGATTGGCTGCGAAGTCACGCTCAGAAAACTTTCTGTCTTCCATTAATTGAATCGCAAGAGCGTCTCCGAATAAAAGCTGCACAGCAGTCGATGTCGTAGGCGCTAAATTCAGCGGGCATAATTCTTGATCGACTGGCAAAATCATGGTCATATCGACAGCTTTTGCTAATCGCGATTGCGCTTGAGAAATAATTCCGATTGTAAATGCGCCTCTTTTTTTGATGAATGGGAGAAGATCGAGTAATTCTTGCGTCTCACCGCTCTTGCTGAATAAAATGAATACATCATTGGAAGAAACAAATCCCAAATCTCCATGTAAAGCGTTCAATGGACAAAGAAAGACGGCACGGGTGCCTGTAGAGACCATCGTTGCTGCAATTTTCTGTGCAATATGACCACTTTTACCGACCCCGCAAAGAATGATACATCCTTTGCACTGTCGAATCTTTTCGAGTATTTTTTCTGATGTCGCAATATCTAAATGAGAAAAGAAATAATCTAAAGAGGCATGCTGTCTTTCAAATAACGTTTTCATCATTTGAATGACTATAACAAATTATGAAAAAAGTTAAACAGAACTTCCTTCGATATGTGCTTTTAGAGAATTTAAAAACCCGCAGCCATAAATACCATCTAAGACTCGGTGGTCAAAAGTAAGGGACATCCACATCACAGAGCGAATCGCTGTGGAGTCATCTGGCATTGCCATGACTTTTTTAGTGATCGCTCCTAAGCCTACAATTGCAACCTCTGGATGGCGAATAATAGGGATTCCAATCATGACACCGGTCATTCCAAAATTGGTCAGCGTAATTGTTCCCTCTTTTACATCTTGAGGATCTAAACGGTGTTCTCTTGTTTTTATAGCGAGTTCTGAAATTTGCTTTGCAATGTCTGGCAAGCTGAGATTTTGCACATTTCGAATGACAGGAACCATCACGCCTTGATCAACACTCACAGCGATCCCTAAGTTCACAAATCGCTTCATGACGATCGTATCCACATCAAGAGAAGAATTTAGCAGAGGAAACTCTTTCACTGCAGCAGCAATCGCACGCGCAACAAAAGCCGTCACAGAGAGTTTGACGCCATGCTTTTCTTGAAACGATTGCTTTTGCTCTTGAATGATCTTTACGATATTTGTGACGTCGACTTCTGTCACAAGCGATGCGTGTGGTGCTTCATAAAACGATTTCACCATATTGTCTGCAATAGCCTTACGCAAGCTAGACATTTTTACGCGCTCTGTTCCGACTTCTTCTTTTTTTGGAGCTGCATAATCTTCGATGTCTTTTTTTGTGAGACGACCACCCTGTCCTGTACGAGGAATACGGTCGATGTCATGAAGTGGGATTGCTTTTTCTTTGAGGAGTCGAAGAACTGCGGGAGACAATAGATCCTCAGATCCAGTTCCACTTGTGGTTTGAGTGGGCGCCGCAGTTTCGGCAACTGTTGGAGTCACGTGAGTTGAAGTTGTGAGGATTGCAAGAGGCTCTCCAACTTGAACTTCTTGATCTACTTCTGCTAAAATTTCTTTTAAAATACCGACAGTCGGAGAGGGAATTTCGCTATTGACCTTATCCGTTGACACTTCAAGTAATGGCTCATCTAAAGCCACTTGATCTCCCACCTTTTTAAACCAACGAACAACCGTTGCAGAAACAATACTTTCGCCAAGTTTCGGTAAATTAATTTTTATTTCTTTCATAACACGAGATTATCAATCTTTTGTGTGATTTTTGCAATCAGGTTTTCCCATTGTTGTGCGTTCGAAGTCACGACCAAAGAAATTTTTATAAAATGAATGGGAAGCGCAAAATGCCCAGTTATTTTGACAAAATCTTTTTCTGTGCAAATGAGAGAATCTGCACCCATTCTCTTTGCATGAATTGCAAATTCATGAAGTTTTTGCGGTTTTTCATGATCTGCTAAAATCCATTCATCGACAACAATAGCCCCCAAATTTTCCACTGTCCTCTTGAATAAATGCGGTTTTGCAATTCCACAGAAAATCGCTACCTTTTTTCCTTGAATTGAGTCGATTGTTTGCTCCCCATTTGAGATTGACTCCACTTGAATGTCTAAGTGTATGTACGGTGTTTTTTGTTTTGATGAATTGATAAAAATCGCATCTGCTTGACTCAATCTGCGAGGGTGATCGCGCAAAAATCCCCAAGGGAGATAGTGCCCTTTTCCAAAAGGATCGCTCCCGTGCAAAAGAACAAGATCGAAATCACGATATAATTGACGATGTTGAAAACCGTCGTCTAGAATGATGATTTTCGCACCTTCGTGACAAGCTTGTTGGGCTAATTTCACTCTATTTTTTCCAACATATACTCTTGCATTTTCAAGACGATTAGCAATCAGTTTCGGCTCATCTTTTGTTTTATATCCGCGCGTTAATATCGCGACCTTTTTATCCTTGAATTTCGATGCGAGTAGAATGACCAAAGGAGTCTTCCCTGTTCCTCCAGCAACTAGATTGCCAACACTGACAACAGGGCATTGTACCTTTGTGACGCTTAACCATCTCAGATCGTATAGTTGATTTCTAATCACTGAGACCAAACCCCAAATCAAACCGATCGGAGCAAACATCCAAGCGCCTTTTTCAATACGCCTTTGTCCCCAAAGTAGAATGCGATTTAACATGTGACGGATGCGAACAGTTTAGCCTCGACAGCTTCGATCATGATGTGAATTGCGGCCATATGTGCTTCTTGAATACGATCAGAAAAAGAAAATCCAGAAACAATCCACTCCAAATCTGCAATCCCTTTCATTTTTCCGCCGGTTTTGCCTAAAAAAGCAATTGTCTGCAATCCCATTTCCTTTGCCACTTGACATGCACGGTAAAGATTTTCTGAATTACCGCTTGTTGTCAGTGCGATAAAAATGTCCCCCGGTTTACCAAGAGCTTCTACACCACGAGAAAAGACAGATTCAAACCCCATATCATTGGATACACACGTGAGATGTCCTGGATCAGACAGTGCAATCGCACCAAGCGCTGCGCGTTTAGACCGAAATTGACCTGTTAATTCCTCAGCAAAATGCATCGCATCACAAAGACTTCCTCCGTTGCCTGCAATGAGTATTTTTCCGCCTCTCTGATAACAATTCGCAATCATTTCAGACCCAGCTTCCATAAACGCAATGCTATCCCTTGTTTTTAGAAATAGTGCCGCTCGAATTGCCTCATCAACAGAATGGGAGATCATAAGCTAATTTTCTATCCTTAAATTGTTATTTTTGCAATGATTTTCCGCAAAAAAAGGAGTTTTATATGATGCTAGAGTTATTTACCGCGATTGCTTTGATTGTTGACCGATCTGGTTCTATGCACTCCGTTGCAGACGACACTAAAGGAAGCGTTCAAAATCTCATTCAGACACAGAAAAAAGAAGCCGGAAGAGCTTCATTGACTCTTGTTCAGTTTGACCATGAATATGACGTTGTTTACGATTTTGTTGACATTCAAGAGGTGGATGAAAATGCTTTCGCGGAGCAATATGAACCGAGAGGATCTACAGCTCTTGTTGATGCGATTGGCAGGACCATTATCGAGATGAGTCAAAAAATCGACAAAATGGAAGATGAAGCGCCGAATAAAATCGTTGTTGCAATTGTCACTGATGGCTATGAAAATGCGAGTCGTGAATTCACAACCGCAAAAGTCCGAAATCTCATCGAAGAAAAACAAAATCAGGGTTGGGAATTTATGTTTTTAGGCGCTGATATCAATGCAATCCAGTCTGCACAAGGCTATGGAATATCCCCCGATACTTGTGCCTATTATGACAATTCAAAAGTTGGAAGCGCGATGGATCTCATCAACGCAAAGATCACTGATTCTAGAGCTGGGAAACAAATCCAAATTACCGAAGAAGAAAGAGCAAAAATCGCAAACTAAATCTATCCCGTTGAGAGAATTGCAAAGCAGTTTGCAATTCTCTCGTTGGTTCTCTAACCAAATGGCGCTGAGGATTCAAATGTAAGGACTTCTTTCGTCACCGGATGTGCGAAGGACATTTTTGCACAATGAAGTAAAATCTCGCCTCCATCCCCACTGTTGCTACCATATTTTTTATCCCCTTTAATCGGATGGCCAATCGCACTAAATTGGGCTCGTATTTGATGATAGCGTCCTGTTTCCAATTCAATACGGACGATGGTTGAATCGGGCATGTAATGAAGCACTTGGAATGTTAAACGCGCATGTTTGGCTTCTTGATTGTCCTCTTTAGAAATGAGAGCGCGATGATCGCCGTGAATCAGGTAATGATCCAGTCGTCCGATCTTTTCTTTCATGATTCCTTCGACTTCAGCTTCATAAACACGCTGAATTTCAAAATTGCGCGATTGTTCATTGAGACGGGAGAGCGCTTTGCTTGTGCGTGCGAACAGAACAAGGCCACTGACCGGACGATCAAGACGATGAATGCAATGGAGAAAAACGTCTCCCTCTTTATGGTATTCTTGTTTGACCCATTTTTTTGCAAAAGCTTCTAAAGATGGACTTCTAGACTGATCGGGTTGAGTCAGAAGACCTGCCGGCTTTAGAGCAATTAAGATATGATTATCGCTGAAGAGAATTTCTTCGTTGTCTAAGGACTTCATAAAGCATCAAGGTTGTAGCGGATGCAACGTTTAGCGAATCGGCAACGCCGCACATCGGAATGCGTACGAGGGTATCTGCTTGTTTCATCCAATTTTCTGATAACCCATATTGCTCAGTTCCCACAACAATTGCAAGAGGAACTGTAAGATCTACTTCGGTATATTCTTTTTCAGCATGTGGAGTTGCAGCAACGAGTGCAATATTCTGTTTTTTTAAGTACTGAAGAGTTTCTTCGCTGCCCGCTTCTAAAACAGGCAAGGTAAAAAGCGTTCCGATGCTCGATCGGACAACGTTTGGATTATGAATATCTGTTGTTGGATCGCAAACAATCACTGCATCCACTCCAGCCGCATCAGATGAGCGCAAAATTGTACCGAGATTGCCAGGTTTTTCGATACTTTCAGCGACTAGAAAAAATGGATTTTTACTCAGTTTGAGCTCCTCTAGCCCTAAATGCAGTTGCGGCGCAAGAGCAAGCAGTCCATCCGGCCTATCACGGTATGAAATCTTTGCAAAAACCTCAGGAGTGCATTCTAAAACTTCTCCGCCACATTTTTTGATCAATTCTTCGTTTTTTTCGCCTAAGAATAATTCTGGACAGATCAAAAGAGTCTCGATTGTTCGTCCCGCATCGATTGCACGCGTAATTTCTCGATACCCTTCAATGAGAAATAAACCTGTATCTTTTCTCGAACGTCGATCACGCAAAGCGACGCATAGCTTGACGCGTGAATTTTGCAAACTAGTAATCATAGCGAATTCTCCCATATGATCCGCTCGGGATGGAAAAAGTATTCGGCGAAGTTAAGATCATCTCACCACTTTCCGCTTTTTTTCCAAAAATTTGAACAAGTAAATGATCTAAAACGATGGGAGTAAACCCTGGAGTGTGACATGTAAAAATGACAAATTTAGGACGATCGGAAAGCACTCTTTTGCAAAGATCAAGCAATGGCAAAATCTCATCTTCAATTTTAAAGACTTCTCCTTTGCCCCCTCTCCCAAAGGTCGGTGGATCTAAAATAATCCCCTCATATCTTCGCCCACGCTTTTCCTCTCGCTGTAAAAACTTGATGGCATCATCGACGATCCAGCGGATCGGGGCTCCTTGCAAGTGATTTAAAGCGCTGTTTTCTCGTGCCCAGTCGACCATCCCTTTAGAGGCGTCCAAATGACACACATCAGCCCCTGTTTGTGCAGCGGCTAGAGTAGCCCCACCTGAGTAAGCAAATAAATTTAATACTTGATCTCCTTTGCCGATCAGAGGACGCATCCAATCCCAAAGTAAAGAGTGCTCGGGAAATACGCCTAGATGACCAAAGTCGGTTAAAGAAATTTTTAGACAAACCCCGCACAAGGTCATATCCCACTCGCGCGGCAACTGTTTTTTAAACGTCCATTGATTCCCACCTTCTCGAGAAAAGGTTGCATCTGCCTCCATTTTGCTGGAAGGGCGCCAAACGGCTTGTGGGCAGGGACGACACAGCACATAAGGGCCAAATTTCTCCCACTTTTGTCCATTGCCGCTATCAATTAATTCATAAGTGTCCATGAGAAGATATATTAACCTGAACGCGAATATTTTGCTCGATTAACTGGGGATGAGAAGCAATCCATGATAAACATTTTTTTCCGATTCGGATCGACGAGTTGATCTTTTTCCCATCGACAATGAAAGGCGTTGCTCGCGTATGCTCGCGCATCCAAAGCTGAATTTTTCGGAATAATGCACCTTCTTTTACCGTATGAAATTCCATTGTTTTAGGATCTTGGTAAAGCTGCGGAAAAGAGAATTGCAAACCCCAAAAAATACTCTTAAGACCCATTGACATTGGACGAAAAACTCCTTCAGAATAGGCAAAATAATGGGATTGAACATGAACAACTGGCTGAGACATTTTTGTCAGATATTTTTCGGGCCCCACTTTTTGCAGCCAAAGAGCATCCAAGTCTTCCACGAATACAACCGCTTTTACACTCGGATTTGGAACAATTCCTTGTTTCAATGCTTCAATCCATTGACAGTATTCTGCCGCAAAAAAATCGTGATCAAAGGATTTTCCATCACCCACTCCTCCGATTGGAAAAATCGAGAAATTGCCTAAAGAAAGGATGAGCTTTTTCATCTCATCACAATCGAGCAAAACTTGAATTTTCAACCATTTTGAAGCCTGAAAAACACCCTCAATCGAAGGCTCTGAAACGCGCAAATTCATACGACTGGGAGAGATTTTGGGCGAGGAATCAACAACAAAGCAATGACGCCTAAAGTAATATAAGAATCAGCTAAATTAAAAATGGGAAAAGAATATCCCCAAAAAACAAAGTGAAGAAAATCAACTACATGCCCATAAAGCAAGTAATCGATTGCATTTCCCAGCGCTCCTATTGCTACAAGCCAAAGAGAGGCTCTTTGTAAAAATGCGCGCTGAAAAAAATAAAGATAAACGCCCAGAACAGTTAAGATGAGTACTCTGGAAGCAAAAAGCAAACCTGGGTTTCCAGAAAAAATTCCCCAAGCAGCGCCGGTATTAAAAATCGTATTTAGAGAAAAAGAAATCCCCAAGAAATTGAACATCGGAATCCCACCAAATGGATATCCTCCCCAAGATAAAGGAGGAATCCAGTGGAGAGCGATCATTTTCGACACGATATCTAAAAACAGTAGAAATGGGAGAAACCATCTCATATTAACCCTTTTTCCAACTTCTCCTGAGATTGAACGGTCATCGATGCGTAAGGGATCGCTTCAAGCCGACGGATGGGAATTTCATCTCCTGAAATATCGCAAATTCCGTACGTACCCTCTTCGATTTTTTCTAAGGCCCGATCGATTTGTCTCAACACATTAAATTCTTTGCTGGTCACCTCAAGACTTACGTTTTTAACAAAATCGTCTGTCCCTTCATCCGCAGAATGCTGTGAATAGCCTTTCGACTCGTCAGGTGAGGCGACCTCTTTTTTTGCCCCCTCAAGCATCTTTGTCATCTGCGCCTTCATTTCAAGAAGACGGTTTTTAAAATGGGCGATCTCACTTTTCTTCAGCGGCATGAATTTCCTCATTTTCTGTTTCGTTGAGAGAGCCAATGGGGGCAATTAATTGGATCGCCTCTTGAAGCTCTCGTATATTTTTAAAACGCTTATACACACAAGCAAAACGTATATAAGCCACAACGTCGAGTTTTTGTAAATATTGAATGACTAAGTCGCCTAAATCCCGACTGGTAATTTCCCGAATCCCTTTCGCCATCAAATCGGCCTTCACTTTTGATGCCAATGCGCAGACCTGTTCATGGCTCACCAAAGTGTGACGACATGCAGCATCTAAACCATTCACAATTTTCTCAGTCTTAAAATCTTCATATGTCCCATCCCTTTTTTTGACTTGCAAAGTCAAATCGATCGTCTCAAAAGTGGTAAATCTGCGCATACATTGGCAGCATTCTCTTCTACGGCGAATCGCGTTCATTTCCACATGATCGCGCGAATCGGTCACTTTCGACTCTTCGTAATGACAAAAAGGACATTTCATAAGGCGTTTGTATAAAGAATTTCAAGATTTTTGTGAACAAAAAGAAAAAATCATCAAATTTTGCGCACAGAGCAAGTGTGCAACTGCTTCGACTAAATAAGAACGGAGGGAGTGGGATTCGAACCCACGAAACGCTTTCACGTTTACACGCTTTCCAAGCGTGCTCCTTCAGCCACTCGGACATCCCTCCATAAGGAAGGGAATATCTTAATGCAATCGAGATAAAAGAAACAAGAGAATCTGTAAACGTTGCGCACAAAGCAAACGTTGCAATCCCCTCTTGATCTATATCTCCTAAAGAACGATACTTACTCCATGAAAAAAACCTGTTTTCTAATTTTGTCTTTACTCCTGTTTTTCTCCTGTGGGAAAAGGGATTTTTCATCCTCAAAACCGACCCTACTTGTTAGCGTCGCCCCCTATCAGAAAATTGTAGAAAAAATTGCGGGAGATTCTTTCCAAGTACAAACGGTCGTCCCTCCCGGTTCGAACCCTCATGCTTACGAGCCAACGCTGAGACAGATTGGAGCCATTGGAAAGGGATTGATTTGGTTTCGCATTGGCGAATCTTTTGAAAAAAAAGTTTTTCCAGTTCTCCAAGAAAAAAATCCTCTTTTGACAGATTGTGATTTAAGGGAAGGACTGTCCCTCATCCGCGAATCGGCATGCCATTGTCATCATGAGGTTCAGGAAGACCGCCATTTTTGGTTAAGTCCAAAAATTCTTATTCCGCAAGTCCATACGATTGCAAACGTTCTGGCAAGTCGCTTTCCTGAAAAGCAAGCAACTTTTCAAAAAAATTCTGAAGAGCTGATTCGAGAGCTCGATTCTTTAGACATTGAAATCAAAACAATTCTTGAACATGCGCCAAGCAAATCGTTTCTTGTGTCCCATGCAGCCTTCGCCTATTTTTGCAAAGAATACGATCTTCATCAATTTTCGATCGAATATGGCGGGAAGGAGCCGACAGCAAAGCATTTAACGCAGCTCATGCATGAAATGCAAGAATCAAAAGCAAAAGTTGCAATTGCGATGCCTCAACATTCAAATAAAGGAGTTGAACTCATTGCAAATAAAACAGGAATGCATCTTCACGAAATTGATCCATACGCTTCCGACTATGCAGAAACGATGCGCGCTTTAGCACAGTTAATGGTGCAAAATGATTAGCCTCTCGCAGCTCCAATTTGCTTATGATGATCAGCTGATTTTGAAGCAGAATGCGCTTCAGATTGAGCAAGGAACTTTTGTTGGAATCATCGGACCTAATGGTGGTGGTAAAACAACTCTTCTCAAACTTCTCATGGGCTTTTTACAACCCACACAGGGTCAAATCCGCATTTTTGGAGAAACACCTGAAAAAGTTCGGACGAAAATCGGATATGTACCTCAAGTTCATAAATGCGACCGAGAGTTTCCCATCACCGTTCATGAACTTGTTTTACTTGGAGCTCTCTCAAATCACTCCATTCGATATTCAAACGAAATGAAAGAAAGAGCCTTGCAGCTCATTGAAGAATTAGGTCTTTTAAATCACATGAAAAAATCCTTCGGATCTTTATCTGGTGGCTTAGCTCAAAGAGCCTTGCTAGCTCGTGCTCTTCTCTGCGATCCGCAACTTTTACTTCTCGATGAGCCCACTGCGAACGTAGATCCCATATCGACCACCCTCATTATTGATAAACTTGAATCTCTAAAAAAACAAAAGACGATTTTAATTGTGACCCATGATTTGAGAACGATCGCTGAAAAAGTGGATCAAATCCTCTGCGTACAAGGCCAAATCATGACTTACAAACCCGAAGAAATTTGTGAACATTTTGCATATGGCCTTTATCACACCCCCTTATTAGGAAAATCACCTTATGTTTTTCAACGATAGTTTTCTACAAATGGCCTTTTTTGCAAGTCTACTTGCCTCTTTTGCCAGCGGCACAATGGGCGCATTTGTTGTTGTAAAACGGATTGTCTTCATTGCAGGCAGTATTTCGCATTCGATTCTCGCGGGAACCAGTTTTTGTCTATGGCTGCAAAAAACACAAAACATTTCTTGGATCACACCGACATACGGAGCCTTTGCTGCAGCCGTTGGATCGGCCCTTCTTTTAGGCTGGATTCATCTTAAGTACCGCCAAAGAGAAGACGCTATTATCGCAGCGATTTGGTCCACAGGAATGGCTATAGGAATTATTTTTCTCTCTGTAACTCCCGGCAATAATGTGGAAATGATGAATTTTCTTTTCGGCAATATTCTTTGGATTACAAGTAAAGACCTTCTTTTACTAGGGTCTCTTGATCTCCTCATTATTCTTGCCGTCGTCTTCAATTACAAAAAATTTCTTGCGCTTTGCTTTGATGAAGAGCAGGCTCTTTTAAGAGGCATCCCTGTCAAAAAACTCTATCTGCTTCTTTTGAGCATTATTGCAATTACCATCGTTCTCCTCGTGCAAATCATTGGAACTATTCTCGTGATCGCTCTTCTCACGATCCCTGCCACTTTTGCAAGCCTTTTCACACGAAATCTTCCAGCAATGATGATGGTTGCAACCCTTCTGAGTGCGCTTTTTAGCTTTGGAGGACTGGCTACTTCCTACTTTTTAAATTGGCCAGCGGGGGCAACCATCGCACTCTTTTCAGCTGCCTGTTATCTCATCGCATTATTCGCTAAAAAGAAAAGGTTTGCATTGCTGAAAAAATGAAAAATGCAATTCTGAAATTTTTCTGCAAAATTCTGCCCATCCCCAAAAACCCTTTAAAAAACAGAATCCTTGTTGTATCTACGACAGCTCTAGGAGATACTTTATGGGCAACTCCGACTCTTGAATCATTGAGAAAAAGTTTTCCCGATGCCTATATTGGCGTACTCACACGCAGAATCGGGGAAGAAGTCTTAAAAACAAATCCCTATATCGATCAAATTTTCGTTTTAAAAAAACCTCTCTTTTCTCTTTGGAGATCTCTTTACAAAAGGCATTTTGACACGGTTTTAATCCTGCACACCTCGCAAAGAATTGCTCTTCCCCTCTGCGCCCTCATAGGAGCCAGAAGAATCATTGGTACATGCGGAATGAATAAAGGTCTGGATTCTCTTCTTACCTGTGCAATCAAACCTGCCTACGAACATGAAATCCTAAGGCGTCTTCGAATGGTTGAGAAGATCGGCGGGCAGATACACACAGAAACTCTTAGCTTCTTTCCTGAAACTGATTCCTTTCAATTGCCTCCTGGGAAATGGATTGCCCTTCATCCAGGATCTAAAGACGGATTTAAGCGTTGGCCTGCACGTCATTTCGTCGCTGTTGGCAAAAGTCTACAAAACGTTGGTTACCAAATTCTCATTACAGGCACGGAAAAGGCCTTAATGGAGGAAATTTCACGCGAAATCTCCGGCTCTCGAATCCTCCCATCGACTGGACTCCATCACTTTGCAAACCAGTTAAAACAGGTCAAATTCTTGATTTGCAATGACACAGGTCCAGTTCACTTAGCCTGCGCTCTGAATCTTCCCGTTATTGCCATTTATGGGCCTACAGATCCTCACCTTTGCGGGCCCCATCACGCAAAAAATGCCACCATCCTCAATGCACCCCCAACCTGCACTCCTTGCCTAAAACGACAATGCAGAGCTCCCTTCTGCCTACTTCAAATCAGCCCAACCCAAGTACTCGAACAAGTTCTTCTTCAAACAATTTCGACGTAAATCACTGACATTCAATCTATTATATTAATACCGTAAATTTGATTAATAATTAACAATTATGTTATAATTAACTTTATAAAAGATAATAAAAATGAGGTTTGTTTTATGAATTCAATTACAGATTCAACAGGTCGAGAAAATTTAACAATCGGCATTGCAATCACGGTAGGCTTAATCGCGATCGGGGGGCTGATAAAAAAGGTAGTTCAAAGCAATGGATCTTCAGATACCGAGAAAAAAGTGGGGCAACAGTTTACCAAAACAATCAATAATAAGAGATTTGTAATCGTTGTCGGTGAAGGAAACCAAAATCAAGTCATCGGAACAGCACAATGTGTGTTTGGGAAAGATCCGGCCTCGGCTTATCACGTGCGACCACTGACTCCAGACGATCATCAGATTTTAGATAGTCTTTAATCGGGCAGTTATACCATTCCCAATAAATAACTTCATATTTTCCATAGAGAAGTCCGACACCTGTCGGACCATAGCATTTATGCCCTGAAAATGCGAAAAAATCACAATCCAAGTCCTGCACATCGATTTTCATCTGCGACGAGCTCTGCGCTACTCGGCTTTTTTTATGTTTAGTTTTGCTAGAGCTGTTACCCTACTTTGTATCATTTTTTCATCATCTACTGAACGAGAAAATAGCTGCGATGCGAAAAAAAGAGCACCCACACCTAACAGAGTGACTGCGCTGCCAACGCAGGTAACTATTATATCTTTTTTTTGAATTCCTTCATCAACAAAATAGGTCCCTACGGCAGAAATCGCTACGCCTACAAGTTGCATAGCTATTCCAGTCCTAACTCCATCGTTGGCTTCCTTCTGAATGAAAAAATTAACGCAGCCCTCCACTTCGGCCAATCTCCTTGCACTGGCTTCGAGCGATTGATTTTTTTGTGTGTCGCTAGAAATCTTGCTCATTAACCCTCTTTATTTTTTTAGTCATGAAATTAACATACGATTATCAATTAAAACAAAACATTTCATTTAATACTCACATAATTTATATCCAATCGAAAAATATTATTGACGGACAAGGATACTAAATTTTTAGTTTCGATAGAGCTATACCCCTATTTTTTCTATAATTTTTTTATCTTCTTTTGAAGATGAGACTAAAAGTGATCCATAAAGAGAAGCGACCATACCAACAAGAGTGACTCCGCTGCCAACGCAGGTAACTATTATATCTTTGTTTTGAATTCCTTCATAAACAACTTTGGCCCCTATGACAGAAATCGCTGTGCCTACAGATTGCATAGCTCTTCCATACTTTAAGTCATTGTAGGCTACCTGCTGCTCGAAAAAATCTAAGGAGCCCTTCACTTCGGCCTCTTTATTTAACGCGTATTCCAACAATTGAGCCTTTTGCGTGTCGCTAGAAATCTTGCTCATAAACTCTCATTATTTTTTTTAGTCATGAGATTAACATACAATTAGCAATTAAAACAAAACCTTTTAGAGGGAATTGCAAAACTTGCAATGTGTGCAAAATTTGATGATTGGTTCAATTTGTGCAAATTGACATAACCTATTGGGCTCTTCTGCAATTTGCAAAAAATTGAATCCAAGGGCAAATTTGGAGCCAAATGGAGTTTTGCAATTCCCTCTTTATTTACGATTTTAAAAGACGAACAATTTCCGACAAAGCACGGATGAAATAATCGACTTCTTCTTCCGTATTATAGATTCCAAACGAAACGCGCATAGCAGACTTGAGTCCAAATTCTCGCAAGATCGGCTGCGCGCAAAGATGTCCGCTACGAATTGCAATATTTTGCAAATCCAACATTGTTGTGACATCAAGTGGGTGGACCCCTTCAATTGTGAATGTAATGAGCGGTCCTTTTTCTGAAGAAGTTCCGATGATTCGCAATCCTGGAATCTGTAAAAGACCTTTCGTTGCTCTTTCGAGTAGCTTTTGCTCATGTTGCGCAATCTTATCCAGGCCAATACTTAAGATAAAGTCGATTGCGCTTTTTAGAGCTATTACAGGGCCTATAATGGGTGTTCCTGCTTCAAAACGCAAAGGAGGCAACTGATATGTTGAATGGTCGAGCTCTACCGTCTGAATCATATCACCTCCTCCTTCGATGGGAGGCATTTTCTCGAGGAGTTCATATTTACCATAAAGAACGCCTACACCTGTGGGACCATAGCATTTATGCCCTGAAAATGCGAAAAAATCACAATCTAAATCCTGTACATCGATTTTCATATGCGGAGCACTCTGCGCTCCGTCGACAAGAACTACGGCACCATGTTTATGGGCTTCTTTTGCGATTTCTTTCATTGGATTCGTGGTTCCTGTCACATTCGAAACATGAGCGAGCGCCACAATTTTGGTTTTCGGTGTGATCGTGTTCTGCCAGAGAAGCTCGCCTTTTTCGTTCACTGAAATGTATTTAAGGATTGCGCCTGTTTCTTGTGCAATCATCTGCCAGGGAACAATATTGGAATGATGCTCCATGATCGAGATCAGAATTTCATCGCCAGGTTTTAAAACCATTTTGCCATAGCTTCGAGCGACAAGATTAATGGAACTGGTTGTGCCACGCGTAAAAATAATCTCCTCAGAACGTTTCGCATTGAGGAATTTCTGTACGGTTTCTCGAGTTGCGTTATAGCGATCTGTAGCAGAAAGCGATGAGCGATAAATCGCGCGGTGCACTGTTGCATTTTCTTGTTCGTAAACACAAGTCAATGCATCGATGACCACTTTTGGCTTATGAGTCGTTGCGGCGCTATCGAGATACACAAGATCTGGATGGTGAGCGAAATAGGGAAAAAGCTCCTTCATGGAAGACAGTCCGCAAGCTCTTGGACAAAGCCTCTGATTAGGTACTGCTTTGCATCATCCAAAGAAATTCCACGAGAGGTGAGATAGAACAGAGCTTCTTCATCCAGCTGTCCTAGTGTCGCGCCATGCGATGCTTTTACGTCGTCAGCAAAAATTTCAAGGTTTGGCTTCACATTCACTGTTGCTTGATCGCTCAATAGTAGATTGTTGCACAATTGATAGCCTTGCGTTTTTTGGGCATCGGAATGAACAAAAATCTTCCCTTCAAAATTTGTTTGGCTTTTCCCTTTCAGAAGCGCTTTAAAATGTTGCCGAGATTGCGTATGCGGAGCCAGGTGTTCGACAGTTGTATAAACATGACTGTGAGCTGCGTTGTCTAAACAGATCAAACCTTGTAAAAGTGCCTCGGAATTCTCTTCTAAAAGTTGCACTTTGACTGAATAGCGAGAATGCAGGGATCCTTCGTTGTACAATCGAAATGTTAAGTGAGCATCTCTTTTGAGGCTTGCGCGAAGGTTATGAATCAGTTTTCCATCAGTCTCTTTTTGAACGTTTTTTAAAACCATTCGAGAGCCCGCGTCTAAAACAGCATCAATATGCGCATTGACAGAATGTCCTTGCAAATCCCAATTTTGTTGCAGCTCAAGCTGAGCATTCTTGCCGAGAGAAAAAAGGATTCTAGGGGATGCTAACTCGTTTTGTGTAAGCTCGTGTACAATGGATAATCTGACTTCAACCTTGGGCGGTATATAAATAAATACACCTTGATCGGCGAGAGGATTCTGAGTGCGCGCCATATAATTTTGAAGAAATACTCCATAGGTACGCATGGCCTCGTCCATCGGGAGACAAACGATTGAATCTGGGATGTGACTCTCTTGGAGAGAAAGAAACCCATCCGTAAAGACGATCTGACAGCTCGTATCAAGCATAGCCTTTCTCTTCAAGTTCCAATGCAAGTGTAGCTCCACCGCTGCGAGTGATCACTCCATTGGAAAGAACATGGACAAAGTCTGGGATGACGTAATCCAGAAGTCGTTGATAGTGGGTAATGAGAATGATCGCCCTTTTTTCGCAACGCATGTCATTGATGCCCTTTGCAACCGTCCGAATCGCATCGATATCCAAACCCGAATCAGTCTCATCCAGAATACATAGATCAGGCTGAAAAAGAGCCATTTGAAGAATCTCATTTTTCTTTTTCTCGCCGCCTGAGAATCCTTCATTGATATTTCTTTGCTTGAACTCTGATCGAATCTCCATCGTCTTCATTTGCTCATCTAACAACTCTTCAAACTGTTGCTTTGTGAGATCAGGCCTACGCGTTTTTAAAGCACCGTAGAGAAATTCGAAATTGGATACACCTGGAATTTCCAATGGGTATTGGAAGCTCATAAAAAGACCCGCGCGCGCTCTTTCTTCAACATCTAAATCAAGCAAATTTTGATCTTTAAAAAGAATTTCACCACTTGTCACTGTATACGCTGGATGGCCCGCAAGAACCTTTGCAAGCGTAGATTTGCCTGCACCATTGGGGCCCATAATTGCATGAACCTCTCCCGCTCGAACAGACAAGGATAGCCCTTTCAAAATCCGGGTTTCCTCTGTATTTGCGTGAAGATCTTTGATCTCTAGTAACTTATCCAACGGAGTTCTCCAATTTAAGTGCGAGGAGCTTTTGCGCTTCTGCGGCAAATTCAAGTGGAAGCTCCTGAAAAACGTCCTTACAAAATCCATTCACGATCATATTGATCGCATCTTCTTTAGAAAGACCGCGTGTTTGTAAATAAAAAATCTGTTCTTCATTCATTTTCGAAGTAGAGGCTTCATGTTCAAGCTCAGATGTTTGATTGGCCCCTTCAATCGTCGGAAATGTATTTGCAGAACAACGATTGCCAACTAACATCGAATCGCACTGTGTATAATTGCGGGCACCCAAGGCTTTTGGGAAAATTTTCACAAGTCCGCGATAGGTATTCATCGACTCATCCGCCGAAATCCCTTTCGAAATGATGGTCGACTTTGTATTTTTGCCAATGTGATACATTTTGGTCCCTGTATCGGCTTGCATTTTTCCATTCGTCAGCGCTACAGAGTAAAATTCTCCAACGGAATGATCCCCTTTCAAGATACAGCTGGGGTACTTCCAAGTGATCGCAGCCCCAGCTTCCACCTGCGTCCAGGAAATTTTAGAGCGCTCTCCCTCGCATAAGCCACGTTTAGTGACAAAATTATAAATGCCACCTTTGCCTGTTTTTGGATCACCAGAATACCAATTCTGCACAGTTGAATACTTAATCTCTGCGCCCTTTTTTGCGACCAGCTCAACCACTGCTGCATGCAGCTGATTTGTATCGAAAGCCGGCGCAGTACAACCTTCTAAATAACTCACATATGAATCTTCTTCTGCAATGATGAGAGTTCTTTCAAATTGCCCTGTTTCTTTCTCATTGATTCGGAAGTAAGTCGATAATTCCATGGGAGATCGAACGCCTTTTGGAATATAGACAAAGGATCCATCCGAAAACACTGCAGAATTAAGAGCTGCAAAGTAGTTGTCTTGAATGGGAACAACTGAACCAAGATATTCTTCAATGAGGTCGGGAAACCGTTGAACCGCTTCCGAGAAAGAACAAAGAATCACACCCGCCTCTTCTAGCTTTTTGTAAAAAGTAGTTCCAATTGAAACGGAATCAAAAACGACATCTACGGCTACATTCGCTAAACGCTTTTGCTCATCGAGAGGAATTCCAAGGCGCTCAAAAGTCTTTAAAATTTCTGGGTCTACTTGCTCCAAATTTTCAAGCCTCGGTTTTGACTTTGGCTCGGAAAAATAAGAGATATTTTGATAATCAATCGAAGAATAATGAACGCTTGACCAGTCCGGCTCTTTCATTGTGAGCCACTTACGATATGCTTTCAGTCTAAATTGGAGCAAAAATTCAGGCTCTTGCTTTCTGCGAGAAATCTCACGGATCACATTCTCATTCAAGCCTTTAGGAAAGACATCAGACTCAATATCCGTCACAAAACCGTATTTATACTCTTGCGCCTCTAAGATCGTCATAATGAAGGATAATATACCAGCCGATTCACTTAACAGTCAACTTTTTATATAATATAATTAAATAAAAATACAAAACTATTATAATAATATATATGAACAGAAACACAATTAAGCATTCTAAACTTGAGATGGAAGAAGATATTGCTAAAATTATTTTCCACCTTCACTATGGAAATCGAGTTTTAGGCGATGTGTTTCTCGATAATTTAAAAGCAAATGCCGTTCATCTGTCCTCTAAAATTCAACAAGACGTTCTTATGTTCGCTGAGCAAGTCCATTTCCAGCATGATTATGACCCCTGGCACAAAGTGACCCCCGAAGTTCAAACAGCAGCAGATCAATTAATTAGCGATTTAAAGTTAATTTAGATATAATTGCTCCGAAATCAATGCTATTTAAAATAATTTTATTTCTATTTACCGCAATTAGCAGTTTTGCCTATCAAAACAGCCATGTCTTTGCCGACGGAAGCCGGTATGAGGGAGAATGGGAAGGCAATGAAAGACACGGCTTTGGAATCCAGTTCTGGCCAAATGGCGCCTATTATAGCGGAACATGGTTCAATGACTTACGCCACGGCGAGGGACTTTTTGTTTGGGCAGATGGCACCTACTACCAAGGAATTTGGGTGAATAATTGGCCAGGCACCCATCTAGAAAATCCAGATATCTTTGCCATTCATAATTATGATGAAATCCAAAAGAACTTCCCCAACGTACAGATCACAAAAAAAGGTCTTATCTTAGAATCAAATAACGATTATAACGATGCCTTTGCCGCAAAATATTCCGAATACGATCTCCTTTCAAAAGGCCTCTCTTTGAGAGGGATAGACGCTAAACCAATTCATTTTTCATCAAAGCACGATTTGCAACAAAAGATCCAAGATTCTGAAAAACTTGATCTGGTGTGGTTAAGAGCCCATGGAAGCAATCAGGGCGCTACGTTCAATTGTGGATCAGATACAGGAACCGCCGAGTTCTTGGCTTTACTGTTAAAGGATCGACTCTCTGAGCAGGCGGTGATTGTATTTGATTCATGTGAGACAGGAGCTCCTTTTGGCCTTGCAGAACAACTTCAGAATCTCTTTTCTCAATCAGGAGTTCATGCGACAATTATCGCACCCGTTGCAGGCATTGCGTATAGCGGTTTTGATGTAGCGACCTATGAAATCGTCGTATTCATGATCAACCCTTTCACAGGGAACAATGTTGCTAAAACCTTCATTTGCTAACAACCTGTTCAAAATCTCTTGATGTACTCAAGCAAACTCACAAGAACGAGATTGGAAACAGGAGTCGCTCTTTTTCTTTTTTTTCATCATGCGTATCAAGTATATCTTGCCCATCTTGTTTCTTTGTTGTTCACATTCAGACTCAATGGCACGTCGATCAAAAGGATTGCAAAAAATAAGTTTATCTAAGATATTTTGATACATGAATCGAAATATTCTCATTCTCCTCATTCTTTATTTACCGCTACTTGCTAGCGATCATCGCCATTCACAAAGCGCACTAGAGCGTCATACGATGCTCCTTGAATACTTTCAAGAAGAACATCCAACAGAAAATTGGTGGGATCGAAAATATTTCTTTGGCGACACTCATTTAAGACATCAGCTTGCCCATTATGGAATCACAATCGCTTCATCTTACGTTACGAATCTACTTGGGAACCCTGTAGGCGGAAAAGAGCAAGACTTTGCGTACGACGGATCTTTTGGAATCTCTGCGAATATCGATTTTACTCACGCGGGTCTTACTGGTTTTAATTTATATAGTGCCATGGCGTGGCGGACAGGAGATAATCTATCCCGCGAAATTGATAACCAATTTACCGTTTCACAAATTTATGGATCAGAAACCGTTCGCCTTGCTCAACTCTATATTTGGCAAACACTCTTTTGTAAACGACTCACTTTCAAACTCGGGCGTCTTTGCGCAGGCGATGACTTCCTTTCATCTCCCCTTTATTGGCAATTTGTAAACAACGCTTTCGATGGGAATCCAGTCTCAATCTTCTTCAACATTCCCTTCAGCGCGTACCCAGGTGCCACTTGGGGCGCCTATGTGGAAGGATTGCCCTGGGATTGGCTGTTGATTAAAGCAGGGGTTTTTAACGCAAATACTGAGATCCAGAAGAATAAATATCATGGTGTGAATTTTACTTTCAAAAGCACAAACGGTGTTGTCTGGATTACTGAATGGTGTGTGCGTGTAAATCCTCATTGTAATGACGATGGATTGCCTGGGAACTATAAGGTTGGATTCTATTATCTTACTGGAAGCCGAGATCAATTTTCTGGCAACAGTGAGCGAGGAGACCCCGGCCTCTATGTTCTCCTAGATCAGACAATTTACCAACCCGACTGCTGTCGGAGCTTAACTCCCTTTATCTCATTTTTATGGCAGCCAGAAAATCGCAATCTTTTCCCTTACTTTATCAACGGAGGATTAGTCTATCGGGGCCCCTTTGAAAGCAGACCAAAAGATGTGGCGGCATTTGGTGTTGTTTGGGGAAGATACAGTCCTGATCTCGATCGAGTACAGCGAAAAAATCATATCGAGCCTCAAATCGCAGAGATTGTTCTCGAACTCAATTATTCCATCCAACTCAACCAATGGATGTATGTAATGCCAGATATGCAATACATTATCCATCCAAAGGGCCGAGATCGTTATCCTAATGCTTGGGTACTCGGAGCACAAATCAGTATTGACGCTTGGTAATTATACCCAAACAAACTCAAAAATCGGTTTTTGAGCTTGGTTATGGTAGCCCTCAAAGATTCCCCATAAACGTGAATTCAGTCGCCTCTCTTGGATCGGAGGCCGTTGCAGGAATTCGGCTTGCCGACGAGGCGCAATCAAGTACTGACCCACACGGTAACAAAGGAAGTTTTTTGGGACCCGTCAATAATAGCCCCTTCCGTAGAGAAGATTGTCTTATTTGATAAAATGCGAAATTACGGGATTAGACACTAACAATTCAGTACTTCTGACATTCTTATTTTTTACCCATTCGGAGGCTTTATCCCCATGGGTTTGCTCAAGCCAAAGATATGGGTCTTCAGCAAAAACTTTTCCTAAGAGATTCAAAGATTGAACTTTTTCAGTCGTTATATCAAAGGAGGATTCTATAGAACCGATAGACCTTGTAGTCGTGCAAGAAAGGTGTGCATTGTCGACAACCTGGTTTTGAAAGAGATCGCTTAAGCTTTTTTTGCGATCCAGAGATTCGAAACAGGTAGAATTCTAAATTAACTGTGATAAGAAAGTTTGAGCGGGAACAATAATGGGTTCGAAAAAAGAGAAGCAATCTTTTTGCACAAAATCTCGCTCAAAAGTTATTTGAAATGCATGAAGTGCACCGGTTGCTTTTTGATAATAGTAAAGAGAGGGAGAAATTCCTTTGTCTGAGGACTTCGTTTCAACTAAAAACCAAGGTTTGCCATTTTTGGTCACAAGAAAATCTACTTCTCTCTTTGATTTGTCTCTTAAGTAAAATAGGCCATATTCCGCAATCCCACTATCAGTCCAAAATTGGACAGCTTTTAATAGATGAGAAGCAACAAAGTTTTCAAGCCTTGCTCCTTTTTCTTTTACTAAAGACCAATCCCAAAGATAAACCTTAGGCTGTTTAACCAAAGATTTAGAGATATTTTTGGACCAGGGCTGTATTGTAAAACAGTAATAAAGACTCGATAAAACTTTCATCCATCGTTGGATAGTCGGACTGGAAACTCTCACACTATTTGCTAAATTTGTATAATCAACGAGCTGACCTACTTGCGCAGTCAGAATTTTTGCTAAAACCTCAATCTGTCCCAAATCCTGAATTTTCGTTAAGTCCCTAAGATCCTCCTTAAAGAGAAGATCTAATCTTAACCGTCGCCATCGATTGGCAAAACGAACATTTCTTTGAACAAATGGTTCCGGAAATCCGCCATATTCAACGAGTAGATCAAAATCTGGACACGCCTTTGGAGTAGAAATCTCCGTTTCTTTAAAAGAGGAATCCAGTATTTCTCGGACAGATAAAGGATGAATTCGGTAGAGGAAATAACGACCCATCATGCTGTCGCCTCCTCTTTTATAAACATCAAGTCTTGCACTTCCAGTGACAATGATTCTGACCTGTTTTTCATAAGTGTCAAAAAAACCCTTTAAAAAACGCTTCCAGTATCGGTATTTATGAATTTCGTCAAAGACAACTACTGGCAATGTTTCGCGTAAATTGTCGAGCCCCAAATGACGCGCAACAGCTGAAGGCCCTTCCAAAATCAACGTGCGATGCACATCATTGTCCCAATTCAAATAATAACCAGGGGAAGTCTCATTGAGAGAAGAAGTCGTCTTTCCTACCTGTCTTGGTCCTGACAGGAAAAGCATTTGTCGATTACGGGAAAAATGGTCTTGAATGACCTTTTGATAGATGCGCTCAATCATAAGACCATTTTAACATATATGTTAAAATGGTCAAGGCCATTTTAACGCGCATGTTATTTTGGTCTTAGAAAGACATGAATGAATCGTTATCCCAAGTCCTTGACTTAGAGTAGTTTTTGGAATCCAACCAAGCTCTTTTCGGATTTTTGAGGCATCTATAGCATAACGAAAATCATGACCTGGACGGTCTTCCACAAATTGGATTAACTTTCGAGACTCTAAAGGATTTGTGTCTGTCAATTTGGAAAAATGATCAATTAGACAATGAACCATTTCGAGATTCGATAACTCAAGCGCGCCACCAATATTGTATGTCTCTCCCCGCTTCCCGAAATTCAGAATGGTCCAGATGGCTTCAGCATGATCATCCACGTAAAGCCAATCACGAATATTGGTACCTTTTCCATAAATCGGAAGGACTTGCTTTGAGATCAGTCTCTCAATCATATGCGGAATCAGCTTTTCACTATTCTGCCCAGGTCCATAGTTATTGCTGCAGTGCGAGATCGTTGTGGATAGGTGATAGGTATTGGCAAACGCTCTTACTAAATGATCAGATGCAGCTTTTGATGCTGAATAGGGGGAATTGGGCTGGTATTGCGATTGCTCGTTAAAATATCCATCTTTTGAAAGCGATCCAAACACTTCATCTGTAGATACATGATGAAAATGTATTTTTGGGAATTTGCGCACAGCCTCTAATAGAGAAAGAGTCCCTTTTACATTGGTTTCAATGAATGGGTAAGCCGATTGAATGCTCCGATCTACATGCGTTTCAGCGGCAAAATGAACAATCGCAGTAATTCCTTTCTGCAAAATTCCTTCAACAAGGGGCTGATCGCAAATATCCCCATGCACAAATTCGTATCTAAAATCATTGACGAAATCTCTTAGATTTTCAGGGTTCGCTGCATAGGTCATCAGGTCTAAATTAACAACTTCACCTTGAAAAGTCGGATTTTGAAGAATCCATCGAATGAATGCAGAGCCAATGAAGCCAAATCCTCCGGTCACAAGTATCTTCATCACACAGACTCCAGAAAACTATGTAGCGCACTTCTCCAGTCGCGAATGGCAAAATCTTTTTGCATCTTACCTGTATCAAACACTGAATACACAGGTCTTTTACATGCACTTGGAAAGAGGGAACTCGGAACCGAATGAATGGACTTTGTTTTTAATTTTATCCCCTTACTTTTAGCAAATTGGTAGATTTCCTGACCAAAATCGAACTTTGTCGCTTCGCCTTGATTTGAAAAATGATAAATGCCTGAGTGATTCAGTAGATGAAAAATTGCATCGCATAAGTCATTTGCAAAAGTCGGACTATTGACTTGGTCGTTCGCTAAGAAAATTTCTTCCTTTTCTTGAAACATCTGCAAAAGTTTCGCAATAAAATTTTTTCCACCTTTTCCAAAAAGAGCGGATGTTCGGATAACACAAGAATGGGGAGCAATAGACAATAATCTTTGCTCTCCTTCAAGTTTTGTTTCTCCATAATAATTCACAGGGCATGTCTGATCTTCTTCACTGAGTGGCCTAAAAATATTGCCAGGAAAGACGTAATCTGTCGAAATATGAATCACTTTCGCGCCAATTTCATTTGCGATACGACCCAAATTCTCAGGACCAAGTGCATTGACTTGAAAGGCAACATTTCGATTTGTTTCTGCTAAATCAACAAGAGAATATGCAGAAGCATTCACAAGGTGTGTAATTCCCGGATTTTTTACAGCAAAGGATCTTAGAGATGCAATATTTGTAATATCTGCCTGTTCTTTATTGCTGCGAATATCGCCCGGAACTGTTTTCCCTAAAAGGCCATCTGCTCCGATTACCCAAATCAGCATGCGAAAATCTCATTGAAAAATGGACTATTTTGATCTTTCTGCGAAAGAATCGGTTGAGAGACCGGCCACTTGATTTTTAAATCTGGATCATTCCAACGGATCGCACATTCGGTTTTTGGATCATAAAAAGTGCTGACTTTATACCGAACAAACGCGGTTTCGCTTAAGACGCAATAACCGTGAGCAAACCCTGCTGGGATAAATAATTGGTGACGACTTTGATCATCAAGCTCAAAGGCAGCCCATTTGCCAAATGTCGGAGAATCGAATCGGATGTCCACTGCGACATCCCAAATTTTCCCTAGCTCACAGCTGACAAGCTTTGCTTGACCTGGGAAAGATTGATAATGAAGCCCACGAATGGTTCCGCTCTTAGAAAAGGCTGCATTATCTTGAACAAACGGGACATGAATTCCTAATTGTTCATACCTATTTTTGTGATAGCTCTCAAAGAAAAACCCTCTGTCGTCTTCGAATATCTTCGGAACTACCAGCTGAATTCCATCCATATGCTGATAGACTAACCTTCATGGAATATTCATTGCAATGACTGTTGCATGTCTTCCTGTATCTTTTTCTCTTCGGTGAGAAAAATAATCCTCTGGATTGCAATGCGTACAAACTTCGCTCATTTCGATATTTTTTTCTAAAATACCACAAGAAGTCAGTTGCTTTTTTGTAATTGCCCAAAAATTAAAATAATTTGGCTTTACTTGATAGCTCCAGAGTTCTTCTGGAAAGTCTTGTTTGTAATTTTTATACTCTGCATGATCGGGGCCAAGCGATGGTGAAACACATGCAATCAAATGATGCGGTTGTGTTCCAATATCTCTGTGCATTGCTTCAAAAAATCGCGCGTAAATATTTTGAGCGCTTCCTTTCCAGCCCGCATGTACAATCCCAATGGCTTCATGTACAGGATCATAAAAAACAGTCGCTTGGCAATCGGCATGCGTTACGGCTAAACCTAAATTTCTTTCAGTGGTAAAAAGACCATCGCATTGCAAAATTTTTGCCATATTCTTTGCTGTCACACGTTGCACATTCACACCATGATTCTGATGCGCATAAATCACTTGAGGAACATTGATTGCCTTACGAATCATTTCTCGATTCACTTTCACAGAATTTGGATGATCGCCAACATTGTCTCCTGCATTCAGAGAGGAGAATTGTTTTTCACTCACTCCTCCATGACGTAAGAAAACACCATGCTTCACGTGAGGATATTGCTCTAATAAATCAAATTCGAGCCACTCTACTTTATTTTTTTCAAATTCCATGATAACCTTTTTCGCACCCTAATGGTTATTTAGCAGATTATGAATTGTTAAGTCAACGAAAGAAAAGCAAGACGTTTGGAAGTTATTTTTGATAATTGGTATTAATTGACAGCTGTTTGCACAGCGACGTTTTTTTCGCCAATGAGTGCATCGAACTGCTTGCCGAGTGCTTTCGCTGAGACAATCCAAACAACGATCACACCGAAGAAAATTGCTGCGACAACAGGTGTGCTCCCTGCAATCGTTGCGAAGAGCAGAAGAAGCCCTTGATGAATGACAGATCCGCCAGATTTTCCAAGGCGTGATCCTACGCCGTCAATCGCTGCCTTCCCTTTCAATTTCGATTCATCATTGAGCGGGATGAAAGACATTTCTTTCGTTGCATCAAAAAGGGTATGTTTGCAAGCCCTTGTTACACAATTATGGACAGCTCCTAAAATGACACTGAGCACAAGTGGCGTAGCTCCAAAGATGTCTGCTAGCCATGTATATCCCCCTGCATCAAAAAGGACGAAAATAAAGAAAGCCATGCCTGCTACGAAGGTGACAATGGGAGTGACCAGTGCGCTTGCAGTCCAAGAAAAACGACGAATAAAGCTTCCTGAAACGAAGATCGAAATCAATGTCGCAATCACACCCAACCACTTCATCACAGAACCTGTAAAGCCCATATAATCATGGGATTCAGGATACAGTAGTTTTGCCTGATTCTTCCAAACTACCTCTACTAAGTTCATGCAAAGATTATAGGCTAATACAATCACTGCAATATATAATAAATAGCGAGACTTGAGGAGATAAGAAAAGCTCGTGCGAAGCGATGTCTTCACTTTTTCAACCGGCGCTGGACGGTGACTTGGAATCGATGCAAGGTTTTTATTCAAATAGCGGAAAAGAAAAATGGTTACAATTCCACAAGCAATCACGAGCGTGTTGACAAAGAGAACAGATTGATGCCAAGCTTCAGTCCCATATGGAAGCCAAGAAAAATGCATATTTTGAGATAAACTCTCAGCAATTTGCCCGGCGAAAATTCCGGTCATATTCGCTCCAATGCTCCACAGCACATAAAAGCGCTTGGCCTCAGGAACCGTCGTGACCTCATTGGCAAATCCCCAAAATAAAACGGCCAATATAGCAGTTCCCCAGAGTTCAGACATGACATAGAAAAGTGTGAATGTCCAGTTTCTAAAAACTGCGATAAATCCTTTCAAACCTGTCGGCAATAATTCCTGCAAAGAATCTGCAAGTCCATGAGGGTGAAGCATTTCTTGAGCGGGAAATAACACAAAGGTAAATAGCGCAAAAAAAGCAAGAAACAGGCCCATCATGAGATAGAAAACTTTTTCTCGAGAATATCGATTCGACAGTTTCGTAAATAACATTGTTAAAAGAATTGCTGTCGGAAGAATCGCCCAAACTTTGATAAAAGGAATTGCCTCCGCTCCCGATTGAGAAGCAGTGATGACCATTGTGTCTTTACAACACCGCAGAACGCCATAGCAAAAAGCAATCAGGCAGTACATCAACAGCAAAGGAATAAATTTTTTGAATTCGGAGCGATGAACCGGCCAGAAATAGGACCGCCATTTTCCAAATTCTTGGCGCTTACCGTCCATCGACTCCTACAGGGCGAAGTTCTGGAGTGTCAGGAATATCCAGTTTTGCTGATTCCGCCATCACTTGATCAAACTGTTTTCCAAGAGATATTGTTGCAAATATCCAAACAACTCCAACAATTAAGAAAATTCCTGCCACATATGGAGTACTTGCTGCTACGGTCGAAAAGAGAATCAATAAGCCTTGATGGACGACAGATCCGCCCGATTTGCCCAGTCGAGAACCTACGCCATCAATTGCAGCTTTTCCTTTCAATCGAGACTCCGCACTTAATGGAATAAAGGAAATCTCTTTGGTCGCATCAAAAATTGTATACTTGCAGGATCTGGTTGTACAGTTATGAACAGAGCCCAGAAAAACGCTCATTACAAGCGGCGACATGCTCGCCATGAAAGGAACCCAAGCAAGCGCATTTTGATTGAAGACCGCAAAAAAGAAGAACCCAACGCCTGCAACTAAAGTGATGACAGGGGTCACAAGTGCGCTTGCTGTCCAAGAAAATTTACGAATCACATTCCCAGTAATGAAAACGGAAATCACAGTGGCGATAATGCCCATCCAGGACATGACTTCGCCCATATAAACATTATAATCATTTGGATTTGGATATAATTGCTTAATCTGATTTTTCCAAACAACTTCAACCAAATTAATCCCGATATTGTAACAAAGAACGATCAGAGCAATGCAAACTAAATATTTGGATTTTGCAAGATATGCAAAATTCTTACGCATTGACATTTTGACTTTTTCTGGCTTAGATCCGTTCGCTATTGGTTCTTCTGAAGGATGGATTACATATTTATTGAGCCACCGGAAAATGCCCATTGTAATGAGTCCAGAAACAATGATTGAACAACACAAGAAAAGAACCGATTGTTCCCAAGCATCTTTCCCATATGGAAGCCATTTCAAGAAGACGCCTCCAGAGAAATAAATCGCCATTTGCCCCGCAAAAAATCCAGCAATATTGGCTCCGACACTCCATAAGATATAGAATCTCCGCGCTTCTCCGACTTTTGTCACCTCATTGGCAAAGCCCCAGAACAGAACCGCCATGATCGCTGTACTCCAGAGTTCGCTCATCACATAGAAAAGAGTGAACGTCCAATTACGAAACATTGCGATCAAACCCTTAAATCCTTCAGGAAGAGAGGCTTGCACTTGATCGGCAAAGGCATGCGGGTGTAGAAATTCTTGTGCTGGAAATAAAACAAAAGCAAATAAAAAGAAGAATGAGAGGAAAAGTCCCATCATAATATAAAAAACTTTCTCTCGTGAATAGCGATTTGCGAGCCGGGTAAATAAAAAAGTTAACAATAAAGCCGCAGGGAGAATTGCCCAAACCTTGATGAATGGAATTGCCTCGGCGCCCGAATTGGAAGCAGTGACAACCATTGAATCTTTGTATGCACGAAGAGAATTGTAATTAAATGAGATCAAAAAGTAGATGAAGAACATAGGGAGAAATTTTTTCAATTCCCAACTATGAATCGGCCAAAAGAAAGAGCGCCAACCTTTGAACTCTGACGTAGACTCTATCTTCATAAGCCTTCTTGTTTCTTTTGTACCCTCAGCATGCCATATTTTAGGATTTTTTGTTAGATAATAACGCGTCTATTCCTGGTAAATGGCCAAATTCTAAAAATTCTAATGACGCCCCACCACCTGTTGACAAATGAAAAAATTGATTTGATAATCCCATTTGCTGAATGGCTCCGACAGAATCCCCTCCGCCAATGATCACTTTTGCTTTAGATTTTGCCAAATTCTCAGCAATGGCTCGAGTTCCAACATCGAATGGCTTCTTCTCTACGATCCCAAGAGGGCCATTCCAAAATATTGTCTTTGCTACATTTAATTTCTCGGACCAGGCAAGGACTGTTTGAGGACCAATATCGGACACATGCCAAGATTCTGGCACACCCTCTTTTGTAAGAATTGTTTTCACATCATTTTCTTTCGCAATGACCAGATCGACTGGGAGATAAATACATTTACCCGAATTTAAAATATCTTTTGCAATCTTGATATCATCATGAGAGACGACGTAGTCTCCCATGGGAATTCCTTGCGCTTTAAAAAAAGGAATGGCCATTGCCCCTCCAATGTAAAGAGCATCTACTTTGAGATTCTGAATGACCCCAGCCTTTGTCGATATTTTTGCACCCCCTATGATTGCATGGAAAGGATGTTGAGGATTTTCAATTAAGGGCTTCAATGCTTGAATTTCTTTTTCCATTAAAAAGCCTGCGGCTTTCTTTCCTGGGAAATAGCGCGCAATCAAAGCGGTTGATGCGTGCGCTCGATGAGCCGTACCAAATGCATCATTGACATATACATCCCCTAAAGATGCAAGTTGCGAAACAAACTCTTGTGTGGGTATTTCTTCCTCTTGATGAAATCGGAGGTTCTCCAACATGAGGATTTCTCCTCTTTTTAGAGCATGCGCCATTTTCTCTACTTCAGGTCCGATACAATCAGGCGCTAGGAGAACAGGTTTTTTTAAGATTTCGGAAAGTCTCTTTGCAACCGACGCAAGCGAAAGTTTTGGATCTTTTCCTTTCGGTCTGCCTAAGTGACTCATCAAAATCAGTGAACCATTTTTTTGTAAAATATACTCGATTGTTGGAAGGCTTGCTTGAATGCGTGAATCATCGGTGATTCGACCATTTTCCATAGGAACATTGTAATCAACACGAACAAGTACACGCTTTGATTCGACTGGAAGATCAATGAGTTTCATAGATTTGAAAAAGGATTGGATGCGACACCAAATCCTCCGCCCTTTTTTCGATTCTTTATTTCACATCGTATCGAATAAAGGAGATCTAGATCAAAGTCTTTTTTTTCTGCCCAATAAAGATACTCAATTGGAATTTCTTCAAATTTACGTCCTTTATGTTTTCCAAGAGGCATCACTTTTAAACGAATGGGTTTAAGTAATAAATCGTGTAAAGCTTCAACCGTATCATATGGTTTGCCGAGCTGCTTAAACACTTCAATATTCACAATGACATCGCTCATCGCTCTATGAGCGCCTTCGGGCTCTATGTTGAAGTGTTGTCTGAGATGCTGTAATGAATTGACCGGGCTTTCTCCATAAATTCTCGCCATGCGAAGCGTATCAAAATAGGGCTGTTTTTCAATGGTTGTCGGTATTTGATGACGTTGCGCTTCAGCCGCAATCAATGCAATATCAAAGCCTATACCGTGACCCACAAGGATCCGACCTTCAATCATTTTTAAAAAACCTGGAAGAACTTCAGATATTTTCGGTTTCCCTTCAACCATCTCTTGATTAATTTTATGAATTTCCTGTGATGATTCAGGGATTTGCGATTGAGGATCAATCAATGTTTCAAATCTCTGTAGAACTTCATCATATGTGAAAAGTGCCGCTGCAATTTCAATGACACGATCATTTTTTGGATCAAGTCCTGTTGACTCACAATCTAAACAAACAAAGACTTCTTTACGCATCGGTCTCATGAAATGATGACTTCCCTACTTTTCCCAAGGTAAGAAAAAGTAATATATTGAGTATGTTCCGGTAACAATGAATCGATTCTCTCAGGCCACTCAATCACACATATATTCGTTGGCATGAAATACTCATCAAAACCAAGGCCAATAAAATCATCCTTCCCTTTCAAACGATATAAATCAAAATGAAAAAGAGGAAATTTCCCGATGTATGCATTCATGTAGACGAATGTAGGACTTTGAATCGGGTCAAAAATCCCTAAACCCTGAGCAAGTCCTTGCACAAATGTGGTTTTCCCCGCTCCCAAATCCCCAGAAAGGGCCAAAATGGTCCCGGGGGTCATCTGCGAACCCAGCTTTTTTCCATACGCAACCATCTCTTCCTCAGAAGAAATGATTATTCTGTCTCTATCCATTTCTTTAAATAAGAGTCGAATTCTGGATAGGCGGCTAATGCCTCAACAAACTTAGAGATCTTCTCTTCCGAAAGATGTTTTTGGATAAATCCAAGGAATTTCTCATCAATCTCGTAGCGATTTTGATTTTGAACTTCGTATAATGAAAGAGGCTTCACGTAATTTTTCTTAAACGATTCTATGACCGAAGCTTTGCTATTAAACAATTTTCCAGTAATCGCCGAGGAGTAAACGACTTTCTTTGCAGTCGCCTTTCGTGGTGTAATATAATTTTTAATGACTTCAGGGTCTTCTGATACGAAAAATCTTTTTGCAGGCAAGCCACCTACGCGCTCTTTATTCTCTGGGCATTTAGAGACCCAATCGTAAATCGCATCTTGCGGATTTGGACAGGTGTTGTCGCCATAAACTTTTCCTGTGAAGGGACAGATATAAATTTTCTTTGTCTCTTCATTGACGTTTTGCTGACCAAACTGGATCGTAATTTCTGTCTCTCTCCACAACTTCCCTTCTTCCTCGAGTTTTTGAACAAGATCTTCTACGCTCTGAAAAACAATCTTATCGCGCGGAAAGAGAACTGGTTTTAACTTAAATTTTTCTTGCAGGTAATGCAGGTAAATCATCACGAGATCAGCAGTGCGATTTTTTTTCAAAAATTTAAGGAGCTCTTCTTTTTGATCGGAAGAAATGGAAATAGTAGTTGTCATAAATTCTCTTATTTAGCTGACGTAGGATATCAGAAAAATAGAATTCTATTCAAGAAGGATTTGATCCTTTCCGGAATTGCAAAACATGAGAAGCATTGAATTCGTGTTCCAAATGTGATATGCTTTGTTCTTTAAATTAGGTGCTTATGGACTATCCCCCTCGTGAATCGCTCATTGCTTCTGCCATTCGAGCCTTTCTAAAAATGTTTTTTGGCTTAATGGGAATTCTCATTGCTTTTTTTGTTTTTGCAATGCTGTATTCCAGCGTTACTATTTCTACACCAATCACGATTGAGGAGAAAACAACTCTCAATATTCTCAATGACGCAGAAGGGAGAAGAGAGGTCCTGCCAAGTACGACTCCTGCAATTTTGGAAATTAATCTGCACGGGAAAATTGGAGATGCAAGAGGAACTGATGCGCAGATTTTTAGAAATATTTTAAACGATTCAAGAACAGGTCACTTAGCGGGCAATCGAGTGAAAGGGATCTTGCTCAATTTCAACACACCTGGTGGCACTGTCGTTGATTCTGAAGCAATTTATGAGATGATTAACGAGTATAAAGCGCGTTACAATGTCCCGGTCTATGCGTTCGTTGAAGGACTTTGCGCGTCCGGTGGAATGTACATAGCAGCGTCAAGTGACAAGATCTTTGCAGGTCCATCTAGCATCATTGGATCGATTGGTGTTGTTATTGGACCTTTTTTCAACGTGTATGAAACCATGGAAAAATGGGGTGTCCATGCGAAAACAATTACTGAAGGCCTTGATAAAGACACATTAAACCCAACACGTCCATGGAGAGAAGGAGAAGGAGCATCGATTCAAGCTGTGACTGCATTTATGTATCATCGATTTGTCGATATTGTGACTAAAGCGCGGCCAAGACTTGATAAGGCAAAGCTCATTGAAGATTATGGCGCTCATGTATTTGATTGCGTCACTGCTGAAAAACTGGGCTTTATCGATGTTGCCATGAGCTCGCGCAATGAAGCATTACGAGAGCTATTGATTGCGTCAAAAATTGACAGCACAAAATCGTATCAAGTGGTCAGCCTGTCACCGAAAAATGCATGGATCTCAGAATTTGTTTCGAGCGAATCCCCTCTCTTTTCCGGTAAAATCAAACATACTTTAGAGACAGATAAGATTCGAGAGCAACCATGTTTTCTGTATGAATAAACTCTATATCGTCGACGCTGTCAACTACCTGTTTCGTTCGTATTACGCAATCAGTCCAATGACGAACGCATCAGGTGGCTCGACAAGCGCGCTCTATGGATTTATTCGATCCTTACAAAAATTAATCAGGCAAGTGAAACCAGAACATCTTGTTTGCGTTTTCGATGGTCCTGATAACAAGCAATCTCGTCAAAGTATTTACGCAGAATACAAAGGCCATCGAAAAGAAGGCCCCGCTGATCTTTACCCACAAATTGAATGGGCATATGAATATTGTGCGCTCGCTGGCATTCCCCTTTTATGCGTGAAGGGCGTTGAAGCAGATGATGTAATGGCAGCCGTTGCTTTGTGGACAAAAAAACAAGGAGCGACCAGTTTTCTTTGCACAAGTGACAAAGATATGGCGCAACTCGTCGACGATCACATTTTTATGCTGTTGCCGCAAAAAGAGTATCAACTTGTCGATGCTGCTAAAGTGTTCGAAATTTATGGCGTCCGGCCTGATCAGATTCTCGATTATTTAGCCATCATGGGAGACTCTTCTGACAATATTCCTGGAATTCCTGGATTTGGTCCGAAAACAGCTTCCTCTTTACTTGCCGAATTCGGCACTCTAGATGAGCTTCTTGCAAATCCCGAAAAAGTAAAGGGCGAAAAAAAACAGCAGCTTTTAAGAGAACATAAAGAGATCGCTTTAATGAGTCGTCGCCTTGCGACACTTCACATCGATGTAGAAATTCCACAAAATGAAACTTTCTACACGATCAAGGCACCAGACAACCATTGTCTTTCAGAATTTTATCATCGCATGCAGTTTTCCTCTCTTCTTCGTGAAATTGAAGAGGTAAAGATTGAAATTCCAGCAATTGCAAACCAATACGCACGCATTGATCGAGCAGATCAACTCCAGACACTGTTGCATCGATTCGCAATTCAAACAGAAGTTGCCATCCATGTGGAGCCTGTTGGAATCGCTTTTGCAATCGAACCTCATGTTGCTTGGTATGTTCCCGATACTCTGTTTGAACAGCTCATTCCTTTTTTTGCAAATTGCAAATGTGCTTTTTATGGCCATGATGTAAAAAAAGATCAACACGTGCTGGATCGCCTTGGAATCACGCTGTCGAAAATCAGCTTTGATACAATGCTCGCATCCTATCTTTTAGAGCCTCAAGCAAGAAGGCATAGCCTTGATGATTTAGTGCTGGATCAATTTAAAGTCGTAAAACTCTCAATTGAGACCCTTTTAGGAAAAGGCAAAAATAAGATCTCTCTGCGAGATGTCCCTCTAGAGCAATTACAGCAGTGTGCATGCGAATCGGCAGACTATATTGTTCGATTAAAACGCTTATTTGAAAAGGAACTAAAGAATAGAGGGTTAGATACAGTTTTCAATGATCTTGAATTGCCCCTTCTTCCAGTATTAGCGAAAATGGAAAACACAGGGATTTACTTAGATACAGATTGTCTGCAAAAAATAGGTCATACACTGTTGCAAGAGCTGCAAACTGTTGAAAAAAAAATATATGATGAAGTGGGAACTCCATTCAATCTCAATTCTCCCAAACAACTCAGTGACATATTATTTATTAATCTTGGATTGAAAAAACCTCTTACCGCAAAGACCGCTTACGCTACAGGAGCAGATGTTTTAGAAACACTGGCTGCTGAAAATCCAATTGCGAATGATATTCTTCAATATCGAGGCCTTGAAAAATTAAGAACAACCTATATTGAAGCGCTTCCCACATCGGTCGATCATGAAACAAAACGAATTCACTGCACGTTCAATCAAAGCGGGACTGCAACAGGTCGTCTTTCTTGCCAAGATCCAAATCTACAAAATATCCCAACACGGACAAAGCAAGGGAATTCCATCCGCTCTTGTTTTAAACCAGAATTTGAAGGCTGGAGCTACATCGGAAGCGACTATTCGCAAATTGAGCTAAGATTACTGGCTCACTTTAGTGAAGATCCCGATCTCATTAAAGCATTTCGAGATCAAGAGGATATTCACCAACACACGGCTTCTCGCATTTTCAACTTGCCCATCACTATGATCACTCCAGACATGAGAAATGCAGCAAAAACAGTGAATTTTGGGATCATCTATGGACAAGGTCCTTTTGGATTATCGCAGCAACTCGGAATCTCTACAAAAGAGGCGGCGGACTTTATCAAAAAATACTTTGAGCGCTATCCCCGAATTTTAGACTTTTTAGAAACTTGCAAGAAAATCGCACGAGAAAAAGGGTTTTCTACAACCCTTACTGGAAGACAACGTCCGATTCCCGAATTAAGCAATAAAAATCAAATGATTCGTTCTGCAGCAGAAAGATTAGCAGTGAATACGCCTTTACAAGGAACCGCTGCAGACCTCATCAAGCTTGCCATGATTGCCATTGATCGCGAGATTCAAACAAAGAATTTACAAGGGAAAATGATTCTACAAATTCACGATGAATTGATTTTTGAAGTTCCCGACCATGAAATAAATATCTTTAAAGAATTCATCAAACGTAAAATGGAACACATTTTCAAGCTACGAGTGCCGATTTTAGTAAATATCTCTGTTGGCAAAAATTGGGCAGAATGTTAAATTCGTACTTACTAAAAATTGCTATTACAGGCGGGATCGCAAGCGGGAAAAGTTCCGTTTGCCAAATTTTCAAAAAACTGGGAGCTTATGTAGTCAATGCTGACGCAATTGTCCATGAGCAACTTCTGCCTAGCACAGATCTTGGAAAGAAAATTTGTCAACTTTTAGGAATCACAAGTTCCATAAGCGATGCAGATTTTCGGAAGATCATTGCTGAAATTGTATTTAAGGACTCTGAATTACTGAATCGGCTTGAAAAGATTCTTCATCCGGTAGTGCTTAAGAAAATAGAAAAGCTCTACAATAGTGTCTTGAAAACAGGAACTTATACTTTCTTTGTTGTTGAAATTCCCCTTCTTTTCGAGATTCAGAATGAAGACTCTTACGATGTAGTAATGACAGTTTTAGCTGATGAGAAAATAGCAAAAAAGAGATTTGGTGAGCAGTACGATGCTCGTATGAAACGACAATTGAACCCAGAACTAAAAGCCGAAAAATCGCATTTCGTCATTCACAATAATGGAACTCTCGAAGAGTTAGAAAAACAAGTCATTCAAATCAATCAAACCCTTAGGAATTATGAATCAAGATCAACAGACTGATGTGAGCACACCACAAGATATCCCTTTTGAAGCCGTAACAAAAGTGGCAGATCTTCAAAGAATGAATATTGCTCAACTCCAATCTTATGCAAGAAATATTGGATTACGTCACACAGGCTCATTAACAAAATCAGGTGTTGTTTTTGAAATCGTAAAAACAATCTCCGAACGCCCAAATGAAATGCTTTATGGAGAAGGGGTTTTAGAAATTCTTCCAGATGGATTTGGGTTTCTACGCTCTCCGAACTACAACTTTTTACCGTCAGCCGAAGATATTTATGTCTCGCCGGCTCAAATCCGTAAATTCGATCTTCGTAGAGGCGATACACTTGTGGGAGCGATCCGCGCCCCAAAAGATAAAGAAAAATATTTTGCCCTTCTCAAAGTCGATCGTATCAACGGCAAAACATTTGACGAAACGCGCGATCGTCTTCTCTTTGAAAACTTAACGCCGACCTATCCAAATAAGCGTCTTGTCATGGAGACAACAAAAGAGAAACTCTCTACAAGAATCATCGATTTAGCAGCCCCAATTGGGAAAGGTCAACGCGCTCTGATCGTAGCTCCTCCAAAATCAGGAAAAACGATTCTCATGCAAAACATTGCGAATGCGATCGAAACAAACAGCCCTGAAGTGACTCTCCTCGTTCTACTGATCGATGAGCGACCAGAAGAGGTCACTGACATGATTCGTACAGTCAAAGGCGAAGTCATCGCATCTACGTTTGATGAACCTCCGGAAAGACACGTGCAGATTGCAGATATGGTGATTGACAAAGCCAGACGCCTTGTAGAATGCGGAAATGATGTTGTCATTCTTCTCGATAACATCACTCGCCTGGCTCGTGCCTACAATACTGTACAGCCTCATTCAGGGAAAATCTTGAGTGGTGGTGTGGATGCAAACGCACTTCATAAGCCAAAGAGATTCTTTGGTGCAGCGCGGAATGTTGAGCAAGGAGGATCGCTCACAATCATCGCAACAGCCCTCATTGATACTGGTTCTCGTATGGACGAGGTGATCTTTGAAGAGTTCAAAGGAACAGGGAACATGGAACTTGTTCTCGATCGTCGCTTAGCGGATCGCAGAATTTGGCCAGCAATAGACATCATTAAGAGCGGAACTCGAAAAGAAGAGCTTCTCTTTCACCCAGCAGAACTTGAAAAGATCTATCTTCTCCGCCAAGGCGTCGCAGATCTGACTCCAGTTGACGCAATGAATCTCCTTACAGGCAGATTGAAAAAAACTTCTACGAATGCCGAATTCCTTCTCTCAATGAAGGACTAAAACCGTGAATGATTCAAGAATTGGGAAATGATTTTCTAAGGAGATCCGACGAGGTCAGAACCGATTCTTGAATTTGTTTGGGTATATAATCCATTGCAGAAAATAGTCTCATCATGTAAAAAGATTTTTAGATATGAGACGTCTTCTTCTGATTTCTGTTTTTTTTATTTTCTGTACGGGTGCCTATCTTTCCTCAAACCGTGTGCCGCAGATTCGTTCAAAAATTGAAGAATTGCTTAGCGGAACAACTTTTCAAACTCTTGAAGTGAGATATAGCGCTGAAAGCATTATGGAAGCGCACCGGAAAGATCTCCTCAAAGATAGTGATCATGTGTTCGTTGAGCCGACTTTGAAATTTATTCCTTATCTCTTGATGGATGTTAAATATACAAGAAGTCAGGAAAAAACGGGTGAAGGCGCGATTCTTTGGGGTCTTGTCGATGGCGAAATGGTCATTAATACGAGCACTTGGGAAAAAACACACGGTTTTACCGATTGCATCACCTCAAACGCAACAAGACAAGAGTTTAAGATCATCAACGCCCTTGCTTCGCGTGGCGGAACTTGGGATCGTGAAGGACTTTCAAAATTTTTGAATCTTGAAAATCATATCTTGGATACTTGGGTTGAAAGTTGCAGAAAAAAAAGTCTCATTGTTCAAACAGGAAATTCCTATCGACTCCATTTGCAAAATCCAAGGCTACAGGTGATTCCAGAAACAAGGTTTGAACATTGGCTCGTCACAAAGCCATCAAAACATGCGCAACGCATCAAACGACGTTATCGCCCAGCTCAAATTGAAGTGACAGCAAGAGCTGCTTTTGGAAATGATTTTGCAATCCGAAAAACAACAGAAATTTTTCTTCCAGTTTATAGCATTGTGGTTCAAAATCCAGATGGATCACAAATGACCTCTTATTGGAATGCATTAAATGGTAAAAGATTCGTCCCACCATACGACTTCGAATAAAATTCTCATTGTTCTGGTAAACTGGAATGGCAAAAAAGATACTCTCGAATGCTTAGCTTCCTTAAGACAAGTCCAATATTCTAATTTTACAACAGTCATTGTCGATAATGGTTCGAGCGACGATTCCGTTATGTGTATTCGTGAAAAATATCCCAGCGTTCCGATCTTTGAAACAAAAGAGAATTTAGGATTTGCAGGAGGCAATAATGTAGCAATTGTTTGGGCTTTAAAAAAAGACTTCGATTGGATCCTTTTGCTCAACAATGACACGATTGTAGACCCTTATTTTCTACATGAGTTCATGGCGGCTGCGAAGCTAAAGCCAAAAGCCAAAATCCTCGGGGCCAAAATCTACCGTTATCATGATCCTTTGCGCATCGATCATTTGGGAGGCACATGGAATGCGCAAATCGGAGAATTTGAATCTCATTGTTTTGCACAAGTCGATGATCGCCAATCGTATGAAGAAATGAGACAAGTTGACTATGTATGTGGAGCGGCTCTTCTGATGCATCGAAGTGTCCCGGAAACCATAGGAACCCTTGAAAAAGATTTCTTCTTATTTTGGGAAGAAACAGATTTTTGTTGCCGAGCAAGACGCGCAGGGCTAGAAGTGTGGACAGCGCCAAAAGCGAAGATATGGCATAAAGTTTCTTCTTCTTTCACAGGAGGAAAACCCCAAATGCACTATTTTTGGTGGAGAAGCAGGCTTCTTTGGATTCAAAGAAACTGTCTTTCCTATGAAAAGCAAATCCTCTACAAAGAAGTGATTTATCCAGATCTTTGGAAAACATTCCGCCATTTTTTCCTGCTGAGTTGCTTTCGAAAAAAAACACCAGAGAACAGACAAAAAGCAAACAGAAATAAGGCCGGTTTGATCGGCGCACTTCATTATTGTTTCGGCAGATTCGGAAATTGTCCTGACTGGTTAAGAAAATAGTAGAACTTATTTTCAGCCTGTTCTATATAAGAATTATACTAATAGTAAAAAAATTTGGAGAAAATGTGCGTATTAGTGTTTTAATTTTTTCTTATTCTATTTCAGCATTTGCAGCAGATAGTTTTTGGAATGATGCTGTCAACGGAAGTTCATGGAACTTTGCAAATCATTGGTCTCCTTCGGGGGTTCCAGGAGCTGCTAATACTGCGATCTTTAATACAATCGCAACCAATCTGTCTGATCAATTCAAGATTTCAATCATTGCACCAGTCACTGTTGGCTCAATGGAATTCAACAATGAAAATCCCGCAACAGGCTACTGGATTTTTGGAATGACTCCACTGCAACTCAATGCAAACATTGGCAATTCCTTTATTTCTGTGAAAGCAAATAACCACTCGCAAGTGCTGATTGACGTTCCAATCATTCTGGGAAAAGATTTAGAGATCATCAATGGAAGCGCAAATCCGATTATTTTGAACCAAAAGTTATCCGGAGCCAGCCGCAATGTGAGAGTGGCAGGTCTTACTGAGTTTTCAGGTTCCGAACCAAATTCATATACAGGAATGACAAAGGTCAAAAACGGAACACTTTTTTTGAATAAATCAAAAGGTGTGAACGCAATTTCCGGAAACCTCATCATAGATTCTGGAAGCGTCGAGTATTTGAGCGACTTGCAAGTTGCAAATTCAAGTATTGTTACCTTGCAGGATAACGCAGTCTTCAATCTTAACTCTCACCAGGAAACCATTCGAACCCTTCAACTTAAAAAAAGCTCTTCACCAAACACTGTAAAAATCGGTGTCGATGGTGCCCTTTCGATCTCTGATACTCTAGAACTTGCAGATCACTCAAGCATTGAAGGTTTAGGTTCCTTATTTCTTTCAGGTGATCATGCAAAAATCTCCTTCATCGGTTCAACACATTATGGTCAGATCAATACTGCGCTTCATTTAGGCAACCAAATGAGAACCATCGAGGTCAATGCAAATCCTCCCTTATCTTTAAATGGCCCTATCTTAGATGGCGGAATCATTAAAACAGGCGCTGGGATTCTGGAGATCGCAACCCATGCGAATCTTTCAGGCTTTGTCATCGAAGAAGGCGGTGTCCATCTCAATGGAAGACTTGCAAGTGTAAGCCCTGTTCAAATTTATCCAGATGCGTTTTTATATGGGAAAGGTTCAATTGATGGGAATTTAGTGATTCACGGAACGGTGTCTGTCGGAGAAATCATTCCCGACAATACCTCTTATGACAAAACAGAGTATTTCTCATTTGATAAAGTTTCAGACATTGAAAATTCTAAATCCCAACTTCTGTTTTTGACTGGAGATTTCCAATCCGCGCATGTTTCAGAAGGGATTCATGTCAATGGGGATATCACTTTCTCGCCTCAATCAACTCTTGTGATTAAGTTTAGTCCAAATCTGTTAAGCCGCATTGATACGACTGGGAAAATCATTCTTGATTCGACAAATATTTTATTAAGCCCAACAGAAGGAATTTACAACCTCAATCAGAAATATGACATTCTTTATGCGGGATCAATTTCAGGACAAATCGGAACCGTGTCGAGCCGATTTGCACTCATTAATCCAATCATTTCATACATTACAGAGGACTCTTATACAGCCGTCTCTTTTACTTTATCTCTCAATCACTTCTCAGATTTATTTACCTCTGGGAACGCATCACTTGTAGCTGCCTATTTAGATTCACTTGCTTTAGATCCGCACGATAATTCGCCAATTATTATCGAGGCTTTGATCAATACACCCACCCTCAAAGAAATTAGCGATTCACTCTCGCAATTGCAACCCTCTGCTTTTACCTCTCTTCCAGTCTCTTTAGAGAACGATCTTTTTTATATCCGTAATTCGATTTATAGTCGGTTGTATCAAGAACAACAAAATTGTCTATGCATTATTGAAAATGAATGCCCCATTCATGTTTGGGGAGGGGCCTTTGGCGGTATTGCAAACCAAATCAATCAAAGTGGCGAGCCAGGTTTTCGAGCCTCGTCTCCTGGCGCAATTTTAGCAGTGGATGCAAACATCAAGGAAAATGTTGTTTTGGGTGGCGCTGTTGGTTACCTATACACTTTTCATGAGTGGAAACGACATCGTGGCGATGCAAACATTCATACAATTTCTGGATCTATCTACTCACAATATGCAAAACCAACAAGCTTCTTTGTTGGAAATATCACAGGAGGTTATAGCTTCTATGATGTGGACCGCAAAATCAATTTAGGCCCAGGAAATGTTTTACACGCTAATGCAAATAGCCGCTTTGGAGGATTCGAAGGTTCTATTGATCTAAAATTTGGAGCCCATTTTCCTGTGCGATCAACAATTATTACTCCATTTCTTGGTTTTGATTACATGGTCGTTCATCAAAATGAAGCACATGAACATGGCGCGCGTGTTTTGAATCTTAATATTGAAAGTCATATTGCCGATCTTCTTACAAGCGAAGGCGGATTTGAATTTAGCTTTTGTCATTGGAAAGATCAGACCTTCTTAAAAGCGCTCCTGCGATTGAGTGCGATCGCAGAAAGCCGTTTCTTTGGCAAAACGGTAGAAGCCTCTTTCCACACAGGCGGAAAGTTTAAAGCAAGAGGGCTTTACCCATCACGCGTTCTTGGCGCCTTTGGAGCAGGCCTTAGTGCTTCCTTTGACAGAAGCACAATCTTCATATCCTATCAAGCGAAGACAAATTGGAATTTTACTGACCAATTCTTAACGCTTGAATACCTCTGGAGATTTTAATCTCCAGAGTCGCTTTATTTAACTAATTTTAACAGCTTGTCGAATCGAGAAAATACAAATGCGCTTCCGGATAAACTAACAATTCCTGTTACAAGAGGAATAATACTTTTATTGAAAACCATCTTAATTCTTCCCAATAAATGAATTGGATTCATAATTGTTTCCTTCAGCCTTTTAATTTCTGGTTGTAAGGAAGGAAAAGAAGGAATTTCAATCTCTTTTCGATAGCTCTCGCTTGCAGCCCAAGCTTTTCCAACTAAACTTGCGCCCGTTACAATCCCTGCTATCCCAAGAAAAGCAATCCCCACTTTCGTCGCAGTTACTTTTTGCGCTGGTGTTAAGGAAAATTTGCTTATCTCATTTACACCAAACATTGGCTTGCCAAGATTTGTACAAAAATTGCCAATGCCCTCCATCAATGTGTCTAATAGTTCCATATTCATCTCCTATTTTTTTCAAGAAAATACTATTACGAAGGTTTGCCTAGTTTTTTGTCAATAAATTATTTAGATCATACCAAGACTTTGTAAAGACAAAATAAATATTTTTTGACAAAAAAAAGCATATTTCTGTACTATGAACCTCATTTTTTAAACAGGAGGAAAAATTATGACAGTAATCACAAACGCTTTGAATACAATCAATCCAAAGAATTGGATGCCTGCGGACTCATCAAACAAAAGTACATCATTGACAAATTTAGCTTTAAGAACCGCTACAGGGGTTGCCGGCGCTAACTTACTCTGTAATGGTATAAATTCGGCACGTGAAATGAAAATGCCAAGTAAAGATAACTGGCAAGCCACACAGATTGCAAAAACACTCGCACAACTTATCTTCGGCGGCGGTGCATTAGTAGCCTCCGTTAAATAATTCAGTATTTTGATAGAGGCTCTTCTAAAGACGCCTCTATCTTTTTTACGGAAATAAATCACTTTTTCCGTGTATACTCCCCTCAATATGATTACGCTAGAAAATATCTCTAAACGCATTGGAAGCAGAACCTTATTTGAGAATGTTACCTTCACCTTCAATGAAGGTTGTCGTTACGGTCTGACAGGGCCCAACGGTTCAGGAAAATCGACCCTTTTAAAAATCATTATGGGTGTTGAGCCGCAAACAACTGGCATCGTTTCTTTACCTCGAAAAGTAGGTTTTTTAAAACAAAGAATTGAAGATTTCAAAGACCTTCTCGTCATAGATACAGTCATTATGGGAAATGATCGATTATGGCGTGCAATGCAAGAAAGAGATCGTCTCTACGAAGAAGAAATGACTGATGCGATCGGAATTCGTCTTGGTGAAATTGAAGAGATCATCGCTGAAGAGGACGGATATTCAGCCGAATCTGAAGCAGAAGTACTTCTAATTGGAATGGGCATTCCAGAAGAGCTACATCGCAAAAAAATGCACGAAATTCCAACGGATCGACAATTCCGCGCTCTCCTTTGCCAAGCCTTATTTGGAAATCCCGATGCTCTTTTACTCGATGAGCCGACCAACCACTTGGACCTTGAATCGATTTCCTGGCTTGAAGAATTTCTACATCGATATAAGGGAACGTTAGTTGTCGTTAGCCATGACAGACACTTTTTAAATTCCGTTTGTACCGACATTGCAGATCTCGACTACGAAACGATCATTACCTATCCAGGTAACTATGATGCAATGCTCACAACGAAAACAGCTGTTCGTTCTCGCGCCGAAGACGAAAACAAAGCAAAAGAAAAGAAGATTTCGCAGCTCAAAGAATTTGTTGCTAAATTCGGCGCAGGCACTCGTGCGAGCCAGGTTCAATCCAGAGTGCGGGAGATTGATCGTCTCGAGCCAATGGAATTAAAAAAATCAAATATTCAACGTCCCTATATCCGATTTCCAGAACCAAAGCAGGCAGGCCAAGTTGTTTTTAAGATCGACTCTTTGACGAAAGGTTATGGTGATCAGCCTGTAATTCGCAATTTTAATTGTGAAATTCATCGAGGAGACAAAATCGCAATTATCGGGAATAACGGAAAAGGAAAGACGACGCTTTGTAAGCTACTTGCAAAAGCCCTTCTTCCTGATTCTGGAACGATCACTCCGGGGCACGGCCTTGATGTGGGATATTTCCCTCAAAACCACGGAGAAGTTCTCAATAAGCACTCAGATGAAACGGCTTTTGATTGGTTAAAAAATCGCAAAAGCGGTTCGTTTGATCAAGATGTTCGCGGGGTTCTCGGTAGAATGCTTTTTGCGGGAGATGACGCTTTCAAACCACTTCGCAATCTTTCCGGAGGAGAAGCGGCAAGGCTCATTATCGGCTCGCTCTTACTGACAGGTCCAAACATTTTGATCATGGACGAACCGAACAACCACCTAGACCTCGAAGCGGTATCTGCACTTGCGTGGGGACTTGAAAACTTTAAAGGGACAGCGCTCGTCGCAACTCATGACCGAGAACTGATTAATGGATTTGCAACAAAGATCATCGCATTTGAAGAAAATTCCATTCGGTTCTTCCAAGGAACACTGGAAGAGTATCTGAAAGTCGTCAAAAAATGAGCCTCCTCAAAAAGCTACGTGAATACCTTCCAACTTTCGAGGAAGCCTCAGTTCATCAGCAAACGATTGCTTTTATCCAGATGCATCCAAATTGCTTTGATCGCTCTCTAGAGATCGGACACATAACCGCCTCAGCTTGGCTATTAGACAATACAGGCACAAAGGCTCTTCTCTTGCATCACGCAAAGCTCGATTGTTGGGTACAACCTGGCGGGCATTGTGACGGCGACACAGACGTTTTACGAGTCGCAATCAAGGAAGCTCAGGAAGAGTCTGGTATCTCTCAAATTGAAGCTGTATCAAAAAACATTTTCGATCTCGACATCCATCAAATTCCTGAAAAAGGGCCTGTGAAAGCGCATCTACATTACGACATTCGCTTCTTGCTGCAAGTCAAAAGTGATGAGATCGCAAGAAAAAACCATGAATCTCGCGAACTTCGCTGGATTGATGAGATACTACCAACTAATAGTCGCTCTGTTGTTCGAATGTTCGAAAAATGGAAAGCCAAGTCGAGTTTGTTGCAAAAATAACGATCGAAAATCGGCTCAAAAGAACCTGAAATTTGACTGAATCTTATACCCAAACAAGCTCAAAAATCGGTTTTTGAGTTTGTTTGGGTATAATTTCGAATAAGGGTTATTCTAAATCTCATCTTGCAATGAGAATTCGTTCGTGATATAAGAAAGACATGCCTATCATCAAACGATTCTGTTCTTTCCTTGTAGTCCTCATTCTCCTCTCTAGTTGCGAAGGAAATCAGGCAATCGTATCAAATATTGAAGAACGCGAAGCGAACGAGATTGTTGTCTATCTTGCTTCAAAAGGCATTGCTGCACAAAAAATTCAGGTACCAGCAGCAGAAACAGCAACCATGCTTTTGTATAATATTAACGTGGATGCAAATCGCGCTGTCGATGCGATGTCGATTTTGAATAAAGTTGGCCTTCCCCGCAGACCTGGAACAAACTTACTTACGCTCTTTGCGAAATCGGGGTTGATGTCTTCCGACAAAGAGGAGACAATTCGTTATCAGGCAGGACTTGCCGAAGAATTAAAAAATACCATTCGAAAAATTGATGGAGTCCTTGAGGCAGATGTACAACTCTCCTTCCCAACATCTGAAACAATAGGACCCAATGGCGTTGCTCCTAAAATTACGGCAGCAGTTTACGTAAAACATCAAGGCGTCCTTGACGATCCAAATTCACATATGGAAACAAAAATCAAGCGATTATTGGCAGGAAGTGTCAATGGTTTGTCCTATGAGAATGTGATTGTCGTTTCGGACCGATCCCGTTTTACCGATATTCAATTGACTCCTGAAGGCGAACCCATTAGTAGCAGTTCAATGCAAGAAGCGTATGTCAGTATTTGGGGTCTTGTTTTAACAAAAAGTTCACTCACTCGATTTAGATTCATTTTCTTTATTTTTATATTGTTGATTGCTCTTTTGAGCGGCACATTTGGTTGGGCAATATGGAAATATTATCCGCAAATCCGAAAAGGACAAAAACCGCCTGAGGCCTTAGAAGAACCTCCTGCAACATAGGGTTTAAATGGGCAGACAGCAAGAGATTGTTCTCAAGGCGATTTTAAAAACTCTAGATTCTGAAAAAAGCGATCGCCTCCTCTCCTTTCTTCCTGATCAAGAAAAAGATTTTTTACTTCATCTTCCTGATATTCATTTAACTGCACAGGCAGCAGCTGTACCAACACTGGATCAAATCCATTGGTCTTGGTTTATTCCCGTTTTTGAAGCTTCGGCTCCAAAAGATCAGAAAGTGCTTTTAAAAGTATTTCCTGTGAGTGCGCAAAAATCTTTAAGTAAAGTTCTACAAATCACGCCTGCGACTGAAAAAATGAGTCGAATGGCATTATCCTACTTAAGACAAACTTTACTTCAAGCAGTGATGCCTCAGAACCTTCTTCCGATCGGTCTTCTTCCTCCGTCGCCGCTCAATCTCATCTTACAAATTGAGAAAAAAAAACTCACAAAGCTCATCGACTATTTATCTTTGTACGATCTTTCTCGAGAGTTACGTCAAATTGTAGAGACAAAAATCCTTCAAAAAATCTACAGTTTCCTTACAGATGATGAAAAGCAGTTCCTGAAAATTGCGGCCACGCAAAAAGAACCATATACAACGGCGCAAATTCATCTTGAAAAGTGGGATGGAGCAAAGGAAAGTTTCAGGCTGACTCTTCACCGTGTCGGTCTTGCGAGACTTGGAAGTGCATTATCCGGACAAGATCCAGATTTGATCTGGTATATTTGTCATCAATTGGATAGCGGTAGAGGCAAAGCCCTTGAAAAGCTATGCAAGAAAGAACCGATACCAGGCGTAGCGGAATGGTTAGCTGAGCAAATGAAAGAGCTTTTATGACAAAATTCTTCTCCCTTCATAACGCAAAAGAAGTCCATCTAGCTTCTGGAAAAAAAGTCATCCCAGCAAAAGAATTTTCAAAATTAATGACGTCCCAAGAAATTGTCAAAATGGCAAAAGAAGATGCAGAGCAGTTAAAACAAGAGATTGCGGCGGATGCTGAAAAAATTAAAGAAGATGCTTTCCAACAAGGATTCCAAGAGGGCCTTGTTTCATTAAACAAGCATATCCTAAGTCTAGATCACGAATTGAAAACACTTCGTAGCGATATCCAAAAAAAGATTCTTCCTCTTGCAATTACAGCGGCTCGAAAAATTTTGGGAGAAGAGCTCAAAATGCACCCTGATCGCATTGTCGATATCGTTTTGAACTCGTTAAAACCAGTCACGCAACATCGCAGAATTGTGATCTATGTCAATCGTGCAGATCTTCAGACGCTCGAAGACAACCGTCCTAAAATAAAAAAAATATTCGAACACGTAGAAAATTTATCCATCCAGGAACGAGACGATATAGAACCTGGAGGGTGCATGATTGAAACGGAAGCAGGAATTATCAATGCGCAGCTCGAAAATCAGTGGCGCGCACTGGAATCTGCATTTGAGTCTTTCAAAGGAAATTTCTCATGAAATTCCTCATTGCCTTTCTTCTCTTGTTTTCAACTTCGCAAATGATGGCGCAAACAACGCCTGCACCTTTGCAGACCGAAGTCCAATCTCCAGGAAGCTTAAACCCAAGCATGGTCACAAAGCTTGCCGTTTTGGCAGGGCTTTCCCTTCTGCCTTTTGCGATCATGCTTCTCACCTCATTTATGAAGATCGTTGTTGTTTTGTCGTTGCTTCGACAAGCGCTCGGCGTGCAACAAACACCGCCCAATCAGGTCTTAAACGGAATTGCCTTACTCATTACAATTTATGTGATGTTTCCTACAGGCCTTGCAATGTATAAAGCTGCAGAACCGATTATTCAAACGCAAGCTCCTCAAACTGTGATTTCGGATCAAAGCGCTACATTTATCCTCAACGTCGTGGATAAAGCCAAAGAACCGCTCAAAGGCTTTTTAGAGCGCAACTGTTCCCCAAAACATATCTCCAGTTTTTATAAATTGGCCTACAGACTTTTCCCTGAGCCTTATAAAAGCCAACTGAAACAAAACGATTTCATTATCCTTGTTCCCTCATTCATCACAAGTCAGCTGAAAACAGCCTTTGAAATCGGTGTATTGATTTACTTGCCCTTTTTTGTGATCGATCTGGTGGTTTCGAACATTCTTCTTGCGATGGGTATGATGATGCTATCCCCTTTGACAATTGCGTTACCAATCAAACTCCTTCTTCTGGTCGTTGTGGATGGATGGACCGTTCTCATTCAAGGGCTTGCAATTTCATTTAAGTGATAAACTATGTTTGCAAATGAAATCTATCAACTCACTTATCAAGCGCTGATCCTGATTTTGATCTTATCGGGTCCGCCGATCATTGTGAGTATGATTCTGGGTTTACTCGTTGCTATTTTCCAGGCAGCCACCCAAATTCAAGAACAAACCCTTTCCTTTACTGTAAAACTTTTCGCTGTTGTTTTTACAATCATTGCCCTGAGTGGCTGGCTTGGTGGACAAGTGATTCAATATACCAACACGATCTTCACAGCGATTCAGAAATATAGCGCAGCATGAATACGCTACATGCAACGGAAAGCTACCTTTCTCTTCTCCTAAGCCTTCCAAATCTTGATCCATATACGGTTTTATCGGTTTTTTTCTTAACGCTAGCAAGACTACTCCCCGTTCTTGCTCTGGCTCCCTTTTTGGGGTCCCAAAACGTTCCGATGACGATTAGAGTCATGTTTGGCGTTGCTCTCACCGCTATTTTTCTGCCGCAAAATTTATTGACTGTTCATCACAGTATTCCCTTTGGAATGGGTTTTGTTTTTTTGTGCATCAAGGAACTTGTATTTGGTGCGGTTCTAGGGTTTTTAAGTTCTGTTCCCTTTTATATCGCGCAAATGTCTGGAAGCTTAATCGATTTTCAACGAGGCGCCTCTTCTCTTCAAGTCACAGATCCAACAACAAAATCTCAAACAGGTTCTATTGGTATTCTGTATAACCTCGTTTTGATCGCAGTTTTTTATTCTCTGGGGGGGCCTTTTTTTTTCTTTGATGGAGTGGCTACTTCTTATCAAATGATCCCCGTCGATTCATTTACCAACCCAGATTTCTTTCACGCATCGAATCCATTCTGGAAAATGACCTTTCAAATTGCGCAAACGATGTTTACTCTTTGCGTTCAATTAGCTGCCCCTTCTCTCATCGGCATTCTCCTCATGGACATGTTCCTTGGAATTGCCAATCGCCTCGCTCCACAAGTACAAATCGTTTTCCTTGGCATCCCTCTCAAATCTTGGGTTGGACTTGCTCTGCTGACTGCTGCCTGGGCCTTAATTATTCAAGTGATGGGCAAACAAACACTTGACTGGTTTAAGTCGATTAATAAACTAATCCAAACCGTAAAATTTATTTGACAAGACGAATTATCTGTTGTATAAACACCTAGGCATATGGAAACAAAACCGCTTAGACTATCCCACCCTTGGAAAGCATGGATTATATGGCTGCTGAGCGCCATATTCATGTTCTATAAATATGCTTTGGAAGTTTCTCCAAGCGTGATGACCGGAACATTGATGAGTACTTTTCAGATTTCGGGCGCCCAATTAGGAGTTTTAGCTGCGACTTACTTTTACGCATATCTCCTTTTGCAAATTCCAGCAGGTTTTTTAATCGATCGTTTTGGCCCCAGAAAAATGACAACGATTGCGATCGCCGTTTGCGGCGCTGGAAGCCTTGTTTTTTCAAGCGCCAATACCCTCTTTATTGCTGAAGTGGGTCGATTTTTTATCGGGGCGGGTGCTGCGTTCGCAGCTGTAAACTGTTTAAAGCTCACTGCAAATTGGTTTCCCTATAGACAATTTGCCTTCATGGCAGGTCTGATGATGACGATTGCAATGCTCGGCGCAGTTGGTGGTCAGGCCCCTCTTGCAAGTTTTATTGAAGTAGCCCAATGGCGCCCAGCCATGAGATATATTGCGTTTGCAGGCCTTATTCTCGCGCTTGTTTTTTGGGTGATTGTTCGCGATAAAGCGCCTGATCATACCAAAGAAAAAATGTTTTGCTCTACTCGAGTTTCTCTTTTAAATGGCCTTAAACAAATTCTCAGCTCCTCTCAATCATTGTGGTTATCGATTTATAGTGGCTTTGCTTTTGCACCTGTAATGGTTTTTGGTGGCCTTTGGGGAGTCGCATTTTTACAAGAAGCGTATCAGTTATCCGAGACAATCGCAGCCCGACAAGTCTCTTTAATCTTCATTGGATTTGCAGTTGGCGCTCCGATTTTTGGATACTTATCAGATCGTGTTGGGAAAAGAAAAGGAGTGATGTTTTGGGGGACTCTTTGCTCGTTATTCATGATCTCCGCTGTCATTTACGTTCCAGGATGGTCTGTTGCTCTCATTTCGACGCTCTTATTCCTCTTTGGTTTTTGCATCAGTAGTTTTCTCTTATGCTTCACAATGATCCGCGAAGTGAATGCACCGCTACTTGCTGCAACAGCCATCGGTTTTATGAATGCATTTGATGCATTGTTTGGAGCCGTCTCAGATCCATTGACAGGGAAAATCCTCGATTCCCAATGGTCTGGAGAAACCCTAGCTGGAGCGCGCGTTTTCACAGTTGCTGCTTATAAGTTGGCCTTCATCACCCTTCCAATTTTCTTAATCATTGCTTTGATTTCTCTTTGGAAAATCAAAGAAACTTACTGTAAACCCTCTTATCCGAATCAACTTCCATAAATTTAGGTTTAAATTTATGCGAGCGATGGTCTTAGAAGCTCTTCATAGCCCTCTAATTTTAAGAGAAGTTCCTCGCCCCACTCCAAATCCAAACGAAGCGCTGATACAAGTAAAAACATGCGGTGTTTGCAGAACTGATCTTCACATCGTTGATGGTGAACTTCCCACACCCACACTTCCTCTCATATTAGGTCATCAAGTAGTAGGGATCATCAAAGAATTGGGTAAAAATGTCTCTAAATACAAAGTTGGTGATCGAGTAGGTGTCCCATGGCTTGGAGGCACTTGCCACACTTGCGAATTTTGTCTATCCAACAGAGAAAACCTGTGCGATCAAGCAATCTACACTGGATACACACGAAACGGTGGATATGCCGACTTTTGTACAGCGCATGAAGATTATATGATCCCTCTCTATCACGACCATGACGATCTACATACTGCACCCCTACTCTGCGCAGGTCTGATTGGCTATCGGGCTTTTCGATTAGCAAGTCCTTCTAAAACAATTGGCTTTTATGGTTTTGGATCCTCCGCTCATATATTGATTCAAGTGGCGATTGCTTTGGGCTCGGAAGTCTATGTATTCACTCGAAAAGGCGATCTAGAAACGCAAAACTTTGCCTACTCATTAGGGGCAAAATGGGCCGGAGGATCGGACGAACTTTCCCCCATTCCCCTAGACGCTGCAATTATTTTTGCACCCGTCGGCGCGCTTTATCCACAAGCCTTAAAAACAATTAAAAAAGGCGGGAAAGTGATCAGCGCTGGCATTCATATGAGCGATATTCCCTCATTTCCGTATCGTCTATTGTGGGAAGAGCGATCCATCTCCTCCGTTGCCAACCTCACGCGTCAAGATGGACTTGATTTTATGCAGCTCATTCAACAAATTCCCATTCAGGTTAAAGCAACCCCCTATTCATTAACAGACGTCAATCAAGCTCTTTCAGCGATCCGTAACGGATCCCTCGACGGTTCTGCAGTCATTACCATCTAGGGAATTGCAAAACAAGCATCCGATTTTTGAGTTTGTTTGGGTATAATATGCTTACAAATCTTCGTAGCCTTTTCAAAAGGCTCTTCAAGAATTGTTCGTCCTATAACGGTTGAATCACTTACTTTGTATTTAATATTACCTTTATCAACGGATACAATAATCAAATCACTTACATCGTTTCCCATATTGTCCTGAAAGAAAATAACCATTTCGATATTGTCAGGAGTGAAAGGATACTTTGCTAAATAAGGCCTAATTTTTTCATTTTCATTAATTGCAGTAACAAGAATATTGACGCAATCGATAATCATAGGTCTCGTTTCATCTATTGTAAGAGGCCTTCTGCATTCAAAAGCTAAATATAACATTTTGATTTCATCCATCATTTGTCCTCCATTACCAAAAGGACTTAATCCATATTTCTTTGTGATGGCTTTAGCAGTATTTACAAGGACTGAATTCGCTAGTTTTTCTTTTTCGCTGACTGGGTATGATGTTTGGGTGCTACAGCTACAAAATAAAAATAAAAAAATTAAGCACACCTTAATCATTGTAAATCCCTTTTCTTAATAAATAATCATCAATATGCTGAAATAACACTTTAAAATATGTGCGACTTCGATAATTATGATCCATTCCTTCTGCTTCAGGATGAGGTTCCAAAATAATTAATTCTCCACGATTGGCTATCGCTTTTTGCAGTCGCTCATCTAAGAGTCTGCCTTTGTATCCTGTTAAAGAATTTACTATGGCTGTTTCTGCTGAGCATAAATATATTTCAGCATTAGGAACAATATCGGCCTTACTCGCGTAATTATAAGATTTATAACACAGATTAGTTGGGATAAGAGTTGCCGGCGCTATAGCTATTACTATAATCCTTTCACGAACCTCTTTTGGGAGTCCTTCCAATGCATTTTTCACATGAATAGTACCTTGACTATGACAATTCTGCAAATATTTTGCATGAGGGTTATTTTTATTTTCTTCATGAAATACAAGCCAGTTCTCTCTCAGCAATTTCTCAGTGATCGGAGAATATCCAGACATATTCACTAAACCTGCTTCAATTCCATCTAAAATCGGATTATTCGAACAATTATATACCCACTCTACTGCTAATTCCTTCGTAAACTTTTTTAAGTACTCTGAGTTTAAAACCGCATCACAAAGAGAATTCCCTATCCCGTTTATACCACCGATTCTCATTGTAGGCTGCTGATTACCCGTAGTTCTAAATGTCATAGAAGTATTGTATTGCGGTTTTAGAGGTAAAACTTCAGGATCCGCAATGTAATCCATGTATTGTGATTCAAATAGCCAATGACCCCAATTTTGTTGCAAGGGCATCATTTCCGATGAAAAAACAGGTAAATTCCTATCTAACTTAGGGATTTCGGTGTATGTGTTGCTTGGAACGCTTGAAACTTGAGAATCACTATTCAGACCTTCCGCAAGAGCAGCAACACCCGAACAAAGAGCTGAATCTGCTACTAGAGCGGCCACGCCGGCAGTCAGAATAATCGCTGCCGTCACAGCAGCACCATCGAGAATTACTCCTCCCGTAATCAAGATAATTTTTTTATGTTTTTGCCAAAAAGATTTTTTCTCCTTCGTCGACTTATGAGAAAAAAGCTGTGTGTTTTGTGCAACTTTCGCAATCTTTTCAACGCCAGACTGATCACTCCATACGAACTTTTTATGAAATTTTTCTCCATCTAAATATGTGCTATTTTCAGAAAAGAGAACGGAATTGAATTCACAAGAATCAATAGTAGCCATCACAATCTCCAGAGAAAATTTTAATGGCGAATTCTAAAAAAATATGTTGATATTTTCAACAACACTTTTGACGAGAGGGCTCTCAACAAAGAGCTCCTAATTTTAAAAATTGTACTAATAAAATACTCTGTACTACAGCGTTTCATTAATTTTGACAATTGTTGGGTAAAGCTTTTTTAGTTTGATTCTTGCATCCTCAACAGTGAATCGCCAATCAACAACATGTGCATCTTTGTTTCTGTTCTCCCCGACGTAGCATAGTATAGCCAGAAAGCATTGGTCGATAGAGAACGGGCTACATCGATCTTTAGATATGGTGTTTAAGGAAGATTCAGCACAGGAACATGATCGAAATGCAGCCGCTAATTTATCTGTGTTACGCAAAATTGCTCTCTCGCTTCTGAAAGCAATAGATCCTCATAAGAAGTTAAAAATTAAAATGAAAGAATGTGCTTACTCACCAGTTTTTCGCAGTCGTTCTTTATTGGGAGAATTTTAATGCGTCAGTTCTGGCTGACATCAAGGATACGCTTCAAAGTATTGAGAAAAGCAATGACAAAAAAAGAGATGATTTTTCTTGCTTGTAAAATGTATTTTCCTCAAAGTGCGTTTCCATTTGAAGGTGAAACGTGCGATATTTTCTGTTCCTATTATGCATAAGTTTTTCTCTTTTTCCTAATGATGATTGGGAAGATAAAGAAACTTTCCAGTATGGATCTTTTGTAACATATGCTGGTTTGGAGTTGCGATGCGACAGAGGTTGTGGGGATCCTGAATACGATCGAAATGCAGATAAAATAAATTACCTATGTTGTGAATGGTTGCGGAAGCCAATTAATCCTGACTTCTATTCTCGGTTGCGGTGGAGGCATGCGGAAAATGTAAATCTACAACCTTGGGAATCTTCTACACTGAGTCGTTCCGACTGGGAAGGCAGTTTTGAAAGATTTGAGGAATATGAAGATGAAGGCATGTCTCATGGAGAATTTCTAAAAACTTCTTCTGAATTTTTAGAAGAGATAAGCAATCTTGCTTTCGTTTCACAAGAAGATCTCCAGCATCATAAAAAAAATATTCAAAAAATCCAGGAATTACAAACCCTTGGAGCTCGTTTCATTGAGTGGAATGACGAAGACGAAGTAGAGGGATATGAACGAGGATCGTTCAATTCTTCTACTATTCGAAATGCAATGGATTCAGAAACAAGAGCCGTTTCTCGGTGTGAAAGAGAACTGGAATGTTATGAGCAATATCGGGATTATGCAGAAGATACTTTTCGACTTGTAGATGCAACATTCAAAAAAATATTCATCAATTGTCTGGAGAAACACCAGTCTGAGGGGATTACTTTTCGCGCCGCTCTAAATGATCTAATGCAGAATAACTTAGACGATGCTCTTGAACGACTTGAGTTTTTAGTAAAGCTCGCAGAAACAAAAAATTGGGACGGAAAATTGATTGCTAAACTGCAATTACTCCAAGGAGAAGTGGAGAATGAGCTTTGCCTTTACGCTGATGCGATTGTAACTCTAACTTCTTCCATACAGCGCGATCCTAGTTGTAAAGAAACTTATCTCGAACGAGCGAGAGCTTACTTTGAAACTGGCGAATTTGAATCGGCTTTTCAAGATTTCTTATCTTCAGGCATCAAAAGTACTCCAATTGATCCCCAAAATAAATCCCTTATCGCTTTTGCTTCTGGCATTATGTCTGGAACTCTGCGCGGAGGTCAAGAGGGGCTAACAGAGTTCATTCCTTCATTGATTACTTCTTTAAAAATGCTTGGATCAGGGGTTTGGGCTTTTGTTCAAAATCCAGTAGAAATTTCTTCCGAATTTGCTAACGCGGTATACGATATAGTTGAATCTGTGCAATCGTTTGAGGATTTCTCTTCTATCTTAATCCCGGAATTAAAGGATCTAGTTTCCAATTGGGAAGAAATGTCCTCTTTTCAAAAGGGAGGGTCTTGTGGTCACATTATAGGAAAATATGGGATCGATATTCTTTTACCTTTGGGTGTTGCAAAAGGAGGAAAAGCATTTGTTAAATTGAGACAAGCTTCTGCAGTTCATGTATTTGAATCATATGTAAAAACGGAAACAAACGCATTGCAACTTCAGAAAAAAGCTCAATTAGCGCTAGCGCGCAGAACTGGTCAATTAAAAAATGCTGCCTACGCAGAAATTGAGGATAGAAAAATTACTAAATATGCATTGGAAAAAAGTGGCAAATCTAATGGTTTCAGAGAGATTTTAGGTTATAATGAATCAAACTGGGAAGAACTGCAAGATAGCATTAAAAAAGGTATTTTGAAAAATAAGGCTAAGTTCCATAAGATTGATCAGTATGGCGTTAAATTTTCAGTAGATATGTTAATTGAAGGGCCTAAGGGTAAAGCTAACGTTAGAACAGGATGGATATACGATCTGGGAAGCGATAAGCCACGCCTTACTACACTGTTTGTATGCACGAAGTAGAAAATCTATGAACGTCGGCGATAAAATTTTAATTACTTATAATATTTCTCTAAGAAATTTAAAAGGCTTTATCGTGTCTTCTCTTCCCCCAGTCAATTCAAAAACGTACTTGGTTAAAATTTCTTTTAAAAAGCCGCTTTTTGTCACAGTAAAAGAATCTGAATTTATTCGAGTGGGTAAGAAAGAAGTACGTTTATCTGCTCCTTCTTTTTTCCATGAAACAGGATGTGATGGAACGATCGTCGGCGTGCTACCTCGCAGCCACTATCTTTGCGAATTTGATGAGCCTTTCTGTAATATTATCCTTAAAGAAAAGGAAATTATGAAATGGGAGCCAGAGAAAGGGGTTTTTGCTCTTTTAGATGTTGTCCGGCTCACAGAAGATTTTCCTGAATATAACTTAAAAAAGGGCGCTGAAGGAACTATTGTCCTTGTATTCTTTAAGCCATCCCTTGCGTATGATGTTGAATTTCATTTTGGAGAAGATGCAGATCCACCATGGGATAACTTCACATTTTCGCCACATCATCTCGAATTTGTTCGGAGTCTTTCAAGCTCACTTCAGAATTGATACAGGGTGTCGTAGAACAAACCACGACAAAAAACTTTTTTTATAGTAGAATTACTTTTAGAGTTTATCCGAAAATAAGTCCGAGGAAATAGCTGCAAAATCTCGGACGCAAAAATTATTTAAGAAAGCCTTATAAATGAGCAATTATCGAAGCCATCAAGACTTAGTCACAAAATATGAAGAATGTGAAAAAAAGTTACGCTCTTTGAAATGTATGGATTTTCAGCACAACTCATTGTTACTATTTTGTTATTCTGTTTAAATAACCTACATATAAATCATTTCTATTCATGCTTTGCACTTCTTGATTGATCCCCAAAATAAATCCCTTATCGCTTTTGCTTCTGGCATTATGTCTGGAACTCTGCGCGGAGGTCAAGAGGGGCTAACAGAGTTCATTCCTTCATTGATTACTTCTTTAAAAATGCTTGGATCAGGGGTTTGGGCTTTTGTTCAAAATCCAGTAGAAATTTCTTCCGAATTTGCTAACGCGGTATACGATATAGTTGAATCTGTGCAATCGTTTGAGGATTTCTCTTCTATCTTAATCCCGGAATTAAAGGATCTAGTTTCCAATTGGGAAGAAATGTCCTCTTTTCAAAAGGGAGGGTCTTGTGGTCACATTATAGGAAAATATGGGATCGATATTCTTTTACCTTTGGGTGTTGCAAAAGGAGGAAAAGCATTTGTTAAATTGAGACAAGCTTCTGCAGTTCATGTATTTGAAGCTTACGTTAAATCAGAAACAAACGCTTTGCAACTTCAGAAAAATGCTCAATTAGCACTTGTCGACAAAGTGAAGAAAACAGGTCAATTGAAAAATGCCAAGTCGGCTATTCTTTATGATGACAAATTCACAAAATATGCATTGAAAAACGACGGAAAAGTTAAAGGATTTAGAGAAATATTAGGCTTTAATGAAACAAATTGGACAGAGCTGCAAGATAAAATTAAAAAAGGAATTTTGGAAAATATGGCAAAATTCCATAAGATAGACAAGCATGGAGCTAAATTTACAATTGACATGATAATTGAAGGCCCAAAAGGCAAGTCAAATGTTAGAACTGGATGGATATACAAACCTGGAAAAGAGCAGCCCGAGCTTACGACTTTATTCGTTTGCACAGAGTAAAAAATTAATGAAAAATGGCGATAAAATCCTTATCAAGGATAGCTTTGTATTGAATGAAGCAAAGGGAACAATTTTGGCTTCGTTACCACCAGTTAATTCTAAGAAACTTCTTGTAGAAGTTTCTTATAAAAAACCATTGATCCTTGAGCTTGATGAATCAGAAGTAACAAGATCTGATAAGAATAAACATGTTCGAATTTCCAAATACTACTGTCAAGAAGAAGGAAGTGCTGGAACAATTGTGCAAGTTTTGCGCCGTGGTAAGTATCTTTGCGAGTTTGATGGCCCTTTTTGTAATATGATTTTAAAGGAAAAAGAAATTATGAAATGGGAGCCAGAGAAAGGGGTTTTTGCTCTTTTAGATGTTGTCCGGCTCACAGAAGATTTTCCTGAATATAACTTAAAAAAGGGCGCTGAAGGAACTATTGTCCTTGTATTCTTTAAGCCATCCCTTGCGTATGATGTTGAATTTCATTTTGGAGAAGATGCAGATCCGCCATGGGATAGCTTCACATTTTCTCCACATCATCTCGAATTTGTTCGGAGTCTTTCAAGCACACTTCAGAATTGATATAAGGGTGTCGTAGCAGAACTGACGCATTATAATTCTCCCAATAAAGACAGGCTACGAAAAACAGGCGAGTAAGCACACTCTTTCATTTTGATTTTTAACTTCTTATGAAAATCTATTGCTTTCAAATCACCCACCTTGAAGTGGACCCCAAAACTGGACAGGTCAATACGGCTGTAGAAATTCTAAACGATTCACGAGGGCCCTCTTAGGATACCCAAACAATTTACCCCTCCATAAAGAACCAAGTCAATAGGTTTTGCTGAGGTGTTGTCAATTCACTGCCCTCCCCTTCTCATTGAAAGGTAAAAAATGACCATCCCAATTTCTCTTAATTATTGTGCAAGTGGGGAGAAAAATCGTATCACGTAAAAAAATAAATCATTCCCATGAGTGGATACTTGGTGCAGAAAAATTCGCCGGTACGCTAAGTGTAGGTTTAAAAAGTGCTTTTTGAAAACAATATGGAGATCCTCCCCTGACATATGACCACTAAAAAGAAAGAATCCATTCTAAAGGAAGCGTTTTCCCTCAAAAGTCTAAAAAGGGATTGGGAAAGAGCAATGATGACAAAAAGAGAAGAACCTTTCCTTTTCTGGTCATTTGGATCTTTAGGTGTTGCTCTTTTACTACTAGGAGGCCTGAGCTTGGCAGCAAACATTCTGTTTGTATATCGGAATGCGGCCAGCACAAAGATTCAGGTTGTTATTAGTGTTTTTACATTCTTAACCGGATTGCTTGGAATTTATCTTGTATCAAAGGGAATGATTTTATTTAGATCTCCAATGAATGATCGATTCAATCGTAGCCAGGGACTTGGTTTTGTTTTAATGATTTTCACTATTGTTTTATGGATTTTAGCCAACATTTGAGGGTTTTAACCGACATTGAGCAGTTCCAAAAACCACTTTCCTGATTTATTCCAAGGCCATCCTATTCCTCTTCTGCCACCTGCCATTCTTAAGAACTTTTCTGAGCTCTTTCAAAAGAGCTTCAAATGCTTTATTTAGAGGAAATTTCCAATATTCTTGGTTTGATCAGGTACATATATTAGATAGCTGGTCTTTCAGTTTCTGAGAATCTCTGTCCATTGAAATCTATCATAGAGAAAACTCTTGATGTTTTTGTAGATTTTCTCCAGATTCTGAAGGATTATGTTGCATTTTCTTCTTTTTTTCTTATTTGGTGCTTTAAGCTCATTATTTTCATCTTCCGATTGGGATGAGGATAATAACTATTCCAGGTCTCTTGTCTCCTATGGAGGGATAAGTTTTTATTGTGATAATGGATGCGGAGATCCTAAATATGATTCTGAAGAAGCAGCTATCGAGTGGCTGTATACATGTTGGTTAGATAAACCATTGTATGCTTCACAACCCTTCTCGAGAAAAGACAATCATTTTATAGAGAAATTTGGGCTTTGCTCATGGACTGGCAATCAATTTTTTGATACGAGCATGCGCAGTTTCTTTTGGGAGGATGAGTTAAATGAAACTCATACTGGATTTCTTAAAATTTCTTCTGATTTTTTAGCAGGACTCCTTGAGATCAGGAATGAATGCGAAAAAAACATTGAAGAGTCTAAACAAAACATAAAGACTATCGAAGATCTTCAGTCTCAGGGGGCTCGCTTCATCGAAATCAACGGGGATGAAATTGAGGGCTATGAACGCTGCTCGTGGAAAAGCACACCAATCGCGGAGGCTATTCAAGACGAAATTCGGGCGATTGCTTTTCAGCAATCCGATCTAGAAGAATGTGATCAATATCAAAAATATGCCGAAAATACTTTTGATCTGATCGATTCTCTCTACAGAAATATTTTTGTGTGGTGTTTAGAACACCACCAACCTGAAGGGATTATTTTTAAAGAAGCGGTGGAAAATTTTATCGCTGCGGATTATGACAAAGCAATCGAGCAGATCAGGTTTTTGATCTCTCTTTCAGAAAAACGTGCCTTTAATCCTGAATTAATCTCAAAACTCTACCTTCTTAAAGGGCAGTTCCAATCAGAGTTTTGTCAATATTCAGATGCTATTATCGCATTGACAATAGCAATTGAGAAGGATCCAACGCAAAAAGAGACTTATTTCGAAAGAGCTGTCGCATATTTCGAGCTGGGACAATTTGAAAAATCTCTAGAGGATTATCTCTTATCAGACTTTGAAAATATTTCACCTAAAAACAAATTACAACGAGGTTTTTTTTCTTCCATCAGCTCCGGCGTTGTAATGGGGATCCTGGAAGGGGCCGCCAATTCTGCTACCGAATTTGTCCCCGAGACTTTGAGTTCTCTACGAGGAATAGGAAATGGACTATGGGCTTTTTCCAAAGATCCAATAGGAGCTTCAGTCGCTTTTGTGGAAGCCGCGACTCAATGCATAGAATACCTTGTAGAAAACTCGTCTGTCCAGATTGCCCAAGATTTGGTACCGGAACTCAAAAAATTAATTCAGAACTATGACGATCTCGCTGACTTCGAGAAGGGCAAACTTATCGGTTATATTATTGGGAAATATGGAGCAGATATTTTGATGTGTCAATACTCTGTCAAAGCAGTAAAGGCTTATCGAAATCTCAAAAAAGCTAATCAACTTATGACCCTGGAAGCTTTAGCTTCACCCAAAAATGTTGAAAAAACATTGCAGGAAGCAAGTCAAAAATTTTGGGCTCAGAGAACTGCTATTTTGAAACAGAATAATCTCAAGATTCACCAAGGAAGACAAGGGAAGCATCTAGAGGATCATATAAATTACCAAGAGCTTAAAAAGAGAAAGAAAAACCCCAGTATTTTCCAACATCCAGATCCACAACGATTACTTCAGACGTACGCTGGAACAGGAAGAAAAGTTTCAAGAGAACTACCTGGAACCACAGGGTATAGAGAAATTGTAGATTTTGAAGAATTTATAGGATATGCTGTTAACGAAATAACAGGAGAAAAAACGGCTACCACCTTTGGGAAAATTCATTATGCCAAAGATGGAGTTCATATTGTCCCCTGTATCGGAAAAAACTAATGCAATTCCCCATATATTATGTTCTCTTAAGTGTACAGACTGCTCTAGAGAATGCCATCACTCCTCAATTACGTGCTGTAACGGTTGATCTTGATGAAAAAAAACGTGAGCTGCTTGTGTGTTTTTTCTATCACGGAGAGATTACGGAGGAATTACGCACTTTGTCAAGCGTTGTCATGGCAGAAGTAGATGTAAATGCAAAAGAACATTACTCAATGTATGAAAACTCTGTTCAGGTGGATTTTCCAAAGAAAATTCCAATTCAGGGACGATTGGTTTTTTTGCGAAATGAACCAAATCTTCCTCAAATAGAAAAAGAAAATAGAAACTTTCTTCTTAAAGAATGGCCTCCTATAGCTGTTTTTCGGCTGAATATGCAGGAAGCTCTCTTGGGAAGAATATCTCCGTCTTTACGGCTTGTTAGCGTAGGAATAAATGAAGATCAGAAACAACTCATATCGCATTTCATCTACGATGGAGAAATCTCAGAAGAGGACATGAACATGGCTTCTTCTGCAATTAATGAAGCTAGTTCCTTTTTCCCTCAATATAAAATCAATTCCTCCATTGAGAGAATTGATTTCCCAAATCAGATGCTTCCTCGTGGAACATGGGCTGTTTACTTAAGGCAAGAATGGAAATACTAAATCTATCGATATGAAAAGAGTTTTTCTCCTCCTGTTTTTCGTCACTTCTCTCTGCGCAAAAAGACCATTACAAGATGAGTCTGGTACTCTTTACACACCCATTTTTGCAGGCTCTCTTCTTTCATTCACGCCTCTTAATTCTCCCCCAGGCAACTGACTCTTAGAACCTTATCTTTTTGTGGGGAATATTTATAGAACATATAACTCTGAATGGGAAATTCAACGTAATATTAAAAGCTTCGAGACCCAACTTCTTTGGTTGGTCAGTACGGGAATCACCTCTTGGTTGGATATTTCCTTGTCCACAACAGGCATTTATACATCTTCCCATGGAAAAAGATCATATCTTTATGGAGATACGCGCCTTGCATTAGGATTCCAAATCTCCAAACATCGAGTAAGATCTTGGATTCCTGATATCCGATTACTTATTCTGGAAAATTTCCCCTCAGGGAAATACGAGCAACTAGACCCACATAAACATCTCGCCGATATCTCTGGATCGGGATCATACGAAACTTGGATCATTGCAGTAACGAGAGAAATTATATATCTCACTCCGAGACAACCCATTACCATCAACTTCACTCTTCAATACAACTTCCCCTCGAATGTCCATGTCAAGAATTACAACTTATATGGGGGCGATAATCAAACCAATGGCTGGATTTCTCCAGGAAATCAATTTATTGGTAACTTAGGCATTGAATATAGCCTGACAATTAACTGGATTCTTGGTTTAGATATTCACTACGAGCATCAAAATAGATCTCTCCCCAAGCGTTCAGATCACAGCCCTTCAGGGCTTCCTTCCTCGGAACAGTTCAGCCTTGCCCCCTGTATCGAATACAATCCTAATCCCAGTTTCGGTATTGAAGTTGGTTCGTGGTTCACGTTTGCGGGAAGAAATTCATCATCCTTTATCAATGGTGTTACAACAATCTATTGGCTCTTCTAATCGCCTTATACACCATTGCCTCCTCCAATAATAGAGGATTTTCAAAATTCTCAGATTTTTGCAGCAATTCTGTTCATAGGATCTGCATGGAAATTTTTATTTAATTGCAATCACAGCTGGGAAAATTCTATAGCTATCAGGGACAACTGAAATATTGGTAAAGCCAGCTTTACGGAAATCGATATCAATTTCATTTAAAGTTCTATAATTTTGAAATTTTAAATCCAAAATATCTCTGGTTAATATTTGGTCCATTTCCGCATGATGCTTTGGTATATTTTTTAGATTCCAATCTGATTGATTTCCATAGCCAGGAGGATAAGTTAAAACTCCAGTGAAAAACACTCCTCCGGGTTTTAGCGCTTGATAGATCTCTCGATAAAGTGCAATTACTCGATCTCGATCACATTCATAACAATTTAATCCAATACTAGTTACAAAATCAAACTCTGAGTGAATTTCTAAATTCCAAGCGTCTTTTTGTTCAAATCTCACATTACTAATGCCCTTTTCACTTGCAATTTTTTTTGCGACATTTAAGGATTCCGAATCGAAATCGATCCCAACAAAACAGACGTTTTCTATTGGTTTTATCTTGAGCTCAAGTAAGTCTCTCATAACCCCACAAGGGATAGATGCTAACTTGTTATTTGCCCTTACATGAGTCTGAGCAATTTTTTGCGAGTAACGAAAGAGTTTTCTCTGGGCAATCACGCTTGGCATCTCAAAGATAATAAAATATTCAAGTCGATTCATGGAGAGCATTTTCCCTGCTAGGTTCTCTTCTAACCTAGGAAAAGAAATCATATAATCAGTCCAGAACCCATTTGCTCCACTGGTCTGAAGAATGTGCCTACCAAGAGGAAAGCTAGATAGACTGTCTAATATTTGACATGCTTGCTCGTATGAGAAATTAGGCAGGCAATCTTTAGCGAGAAGTCTAGTTTTTATGGTATCTAGAGCAATATCGTGATCAAGAAATCTTATTGAATGAGATTTATTTGCTTCTTCTTTCATTTTATATCTTTAAATTTACTAGATTTAATTATGGCGTTGTATTTTTTTAGAAATCGAATAAAAAATGTACAACTAAGAGAGAAAATTAAAAAACTAAAAAAGAGAATAAGCCATATCGGGAAAAATTTTGTTCTCTTAATGATCAATTCAGAGGAAAGAGTTGCAAGCGTGTCTGTCGAATCCATTAATCCAAATATTTTTCCCTGTTCTTTCGTTCTAGATATTTTAGATATAGAAGCAAATAGAGAAGGAGTAACGAATGAAAATCCAATTGAGAATAATGCCACTAATATATTCATATGAGAGTTTATAAGATGCAAGGAGTGTTCGAAGATAATTGCACCTAAGGAAGCAAGAGATATGAATAATCCTATCTTAATACAGATAATCTCTCTAACATTTAACCATCCTAAAATAAGAAAGATGGTAGTCCCAATATAATAGCCTGTGGCAAGAACAAGTGCTTGAGATGCATAAAAGCTAGCTTTAGAAAGAAGTTCTCCTCTTAAAAGAAATTGATAATAAGAGACTTCGCCAAGAAAAAAGCAGAGAATTGCTGATGCGATTATTGGAGATATTAAAAATAATAAAATCAATTTTGTGTCTTTTTTTAGAAACGTAGCAAATAATTTCAGACTAACTACTTTTTGGCGAGATTCGACATGGTCCATTTTATAGTCTTTCACAAAGAGAATCGTGCAGACAATGAGAATTACTGTTATTGCGGCAAACAGAAAAAAGAAACTCGATTCTGTTTCTAAAGAATTTCTAAAATAAATAGGAGCCCAGATTCCTATCGAATAAGCTACGAGTGCTAAAGCCAAAGCGTTTCTGAATCTTTTTTTGCTAATTATATCTGCTAGAATAGCAAAACAAATGGGAGTAACGTTCCCTAAAAGGGCCTTAGTAAATAGTGCTATTATTCCAAATCCATTGATATCCAATGTTTTATACATAATCATTGCGATAAAGCTCAGAAATGCAAAAAAAAGTGCAAAAATAATAGTTTTTCGTCTGCAATGAAAATCAGACCAGCCTGCTAAAAGCAGAGAGCCTGGAATAGAAATCATTATAAAGCTTGTGGTTAACCATCCTCTAAAATTTTTATCTAAAGGCTGAATAGATTCTATGAGGATAGTGTTAATAGACTGATCTGCAATGATATTTAGAAATATGATTAGGATAATAAATATAATAGGCATCCTACCTCTCGTTCTGTTCTGGATGAGGAGAACCCTCTAACATAATAGCCTATTTAGCAGTATTCAGTGTGGTCTAGTTTTTGGCTTATTCTATTAGAAAAATTTTTTAGTAGTCAACCTGTCAAAAATTTGTGTAGTATCTCCTATCTTTAGATTGTGTAAAATTTTCTAAATTCTCTAAGAGAGGGATATATAATCATGGATGAAGAAATAGAGTCCGATGAGATATTACAACGAATTACAGGTCAAATATTTATAGGACAAAGTGTTTTGGTTGCTCATGAAGTTGGGCTGTTGAGACTTCTTGTTTCCTCTCCTTATTCAATTGAAGAATTATCTGAAAAGCTTGGCCTTCATCCTAGGGCTATTCAGTCTATGGTCTCCTCTGCGGGCGCCATGGGTTTGGTTGAGAAAAATTTTGAAAAATACCAACTAACAAAAATTGGTAATTTTTACTTTAAAAATTCCGGTTATTTAGACTATGGGAAAGTATTAGATGTTTTAATCGAACAAGCTGACATTATGAATTATTTCTCCATAAAAGAAGCAATATTAAATAATAAATCACAAGTTAATGAAGGAAAAGATATTTTTACAAATGACCAGATGAATATCGGATCGCGATCAACATTTATTAATGCGCTACATCATAAGGCTTATGCGCCTGCTTTTTCTTGGGCAAGAAAATATAAATTGAGTAAGTCAAAGCTGTTTATTGATGTTGGAGGTGGATCAGGGATACATTCTATTGCTGCCTGTTTAACTAACCCAGGACTCAAGGCTATACTATGCGAAAGGCCTTCAGTATTGAATTATACTAAAGGATATGTCGAGGAATACGATCTTTCTGAGCGAATATCTCTTCAGCCTGTAGATTTGTGGAAAGATGAGTTCCCTGAGGGAGATGTATTCTTCTTTGGAGATATTTTTCATGATTGGACTGCTGAAAAATGCTTGTTCCTAGCTCAAAAAGCATGGGAACGGATGCCGCGCGGCGGGCAAATTATTTTACATGAAATGTTATTTAATTCAGCTAAAACTGGCCCCTTCGTTACTGCAGGATATAACATGAAAATGATGGTTTGGACTGAGGGATATCAATTTTCGTTTGAAGAAGTAAAAAATATATTACATTGCACAGGATTTACTGAAGTAACTGTTATGAAAACTTTAGGTACTTGGTCGATAGTTATTGGAAAAAAACAATAGTTTCAAAAGAAAAATTTCTTAAAAAAATTAATTTGACTTTATTGGGGATCTTAATACCCACAGACAGGTGTTAGGAAAGGTCTTAGACCTAATATCCAATTCAATCTTGAATCCAGCTTCGGCAAATAAATTAACTGTATCGTCATGATTTCTGGTAGAAATACCTTGTAAACCATGAATATAGTCAAATCCCGGTGCAAATTTCTTGTTTTTTTCAGACGAATCTGGGCTAAATACATCCAGAATGATAAAGTATTTCATGTTGGGAAAAGCGTTTTTATAGGAGAAAAAGGTATCAAGCAATGTTTGCTTTGGAGAAATATCATGAGTCATAAAGCATTGGATGAGAATTTCTACCTCTTCCCATATATGATTTAAGTTTTTAACATCTGCTACGAGAAAACTAACTAAAGGGTTTCCTATTGTCGATTTATTAGCCTCTTCAATAGAAGCTTCGCACAGATCAATGCCTAAGCATCTCACTCCTAGGGATTTATTCAATCCAATAATTCTCTGTCCTGTCCCGCACCCTAAATCACAAATTAATCCATGGGGAGCCTCTCTTTGGATAAAGTTATGTAACTCATTCTCTAGGTCTGCGACTGGGATACCACTACAGCCATCCGAGATGGCTTTATTATCGAGATCGTAATAACTAGACATTTCTATTTCAGAGAAGATCTTATTTTGTTTTGAAAAAAGGTTGCCGTATCCT
>CAZVXF010000006.1:0-67063 GCA_964630875.1 uncultured bacterium
AACAACCATATTTAAACTCGTATTGAGTTTTCTTTCGCAATTTTTCCAAAGTCTATGAACTTCGGGTTTATCTCTTTCACAATTAAGGATCTTTTCGCGATTTTTTGCATTTTTTTACCCACCCGTAGAACCTATGCTATGGGTTTCGCAAAAAATAAAGTCATAAATTTAACAAGAAAGCAGCGCAAATTTTTTTGTCTAGAGCGAGCGACCATTGCCTTAGGCCAAGGCGCGAGTGAAGACAAAAAATTTGCGGCTTCGCTGACGCAGTTAAATATGACGTTATTTATTGTGTTTGGTATTATGACATTTTTCTAACCAAGGAGGCACAGTTGCAACACTCCATTTGGCTCCAAATTTGCCCCATTTCCATTGGATTCAATTGTTTGCAAATTGCAGAAGAGCCCAAGAGGTTATGTCAATTTGCACAAATTGACTGGAGTTTGGGCTAATTTTTGCTAAAATGGCCCCATTTCGGATCGGCTATTCGAAATAGATCAATAGATGCCATAATGATTGATTCTGTGGGAAAACCACAGTTAAAGGCAGCTTTTTGCTCTTTCTTGAGCGATTCATCAAAATAATTATCGATATTGAGAAGATTTCCGAAAGGCGGAACGCCGCCGACAATGATGCCAAAACGTTCAAGGATAACGGCAGGATCTTCAAATTCACACTTTTCGCCGACAATTTCTGATGCGGCCTTCATATCGAGCTTGAGATGCGATGGAATATTGAATTGGTAGTTCTTTTTGGAGCTTTTCCCTCGCAAAATGAGCGCTTTAATCCCTTCTTCCATTTTTGTGTTTCGAACCCGTGCTGAATCTTCAGAAGTTGGCGTTGGTTCATGCTTTGCATGGTCGATCACAAAGTTGTGTTTGTGGCATAAACGGATGATTTCATTGCGTATGTTTTCTGCACCAAAGAAAATATGCGCTTTGATTCGGTTCCCAGCGATTCTTTTTGGATCTGATGGGAATAGGGATGTTTCTCGGATGTTTTTGAGCTTGAGGAGCGTCATGGTCAATCGTTCAAGACCCATTCCAAATCCACCGTGAGGAGGCATGCCGTATTTAAAAATACTTAAGTAATCTGTGAAATTATTCACATCCATTTTTTTCATTTTGATTCCTTCAACCATAGAGTCGTAGGTATCACGTCTTTGCCCACCTGAAGTAATTTCGGTTCCTGCGCAGAGCAGATCAAATGTGTTGGTAAGGCTTGAATTTTCAGGCTTTGGATAGGCGTAGAAAGGTCTTTTTTCTGTTTTCCAATCAATAATAAAAACAAGCTCAGTCCCTTTGGTCTCTAAGCTCCATGCGCAAAGTTCTCTTTCGGCTGCAGGGCTAAGGTCTGGCTCATTTCGTTCGTCAATTCCAGTTCTTTGAAAATAGAGTTCTTGCGCTTGTGCAAAAGTTAAACGGGGGAATGGCACGTCAATCGGCGCTTTGACGATTTGATTGCCTAAAATTTCAAGTTCCGCTTTTGAATGGGTATGCAAATAGGAGAGGATGAATTGAATGCATCCTTCTTGAATATCGAGGATTTCATGCCAGTGGTTAAAAAACCCAATTTCAAATTCTAGCTGCTTTCCTTCAGAAAGATGGCGAGAAGTTTGAGAGGGTTCTGCTCTGAAAAAAGGCATCAGAGCAAATACGCGCTCGTTGACTCCAACCATAATTTGTTTATACAGCTGACTACTTTGTGCAAGTGTTGCAGGATAACCAAAATAGTCGACATTAAAAAACTCAGCGCCACCTTCAGATGAGGCACCAATCATGTTGGGAGCAAAGTATTCATAGGCTCCGACTTTATCATGCATATAGAGTCGAAAAGCATGCGCGATTTCTGCTTGGATTTTAAAAACAGCCTGAATACTGCGGTGACGTAATGAGATGGGTCGATGATCCAGAATAAACTCAAGATCACCTTGCATTTCAGCTTTGTAGTATTCAATCGGTGGCACAGCATGAATTGGATTTTCAATAACAATCTTCGGTTCAATGACTTCGATTTTGCCATTGGTATTCGATACTTTTCCTTGAATTTGAAGAATCGATCCAGTCTGAAGATGTGCAACTTTTTGAAGCTCTTCTTTGTTTTCAATCACAATTTGAGAAAGACCTGTGCGATCACGAAGCAATAAAAACGTCAATTTACCAAACGCGCGAAGGTTGTTTAACCAACCTCGCAAGAAAACTTGTTCCCCAATGAGATTTGGAAGTTCGTTGGATAAGGTTCGATTCTTATGCATGGATATTACTCTGTTATTACAATCGGCTAAAAACTTTTTAATTGGCTAGGTTCGCCTGTTGCTCAAGTATTGCCCTATGGCTGAGTTTAATTTTGCCGCGATCGTCAATATCAAGGACTTTCACTTCCAGAGGATCTCCCTCTTTCAAGCCAGTATCTCGGATATCTTGAATTCGTTTGGAGGAAAGTTCAGAGATATGGCAAAGGCCATCTTTTCCGAAAATTTCCACGAATACTCCAAAAGGAACGATGGAAGAAATGCGACCTTTATAGGTCTTGCCTATCTCTACTTCCGAAGTTAAGTTAATAATGATTTCTTTCGCGCGATTCATTGCATCAGCACTGGTTGATGCAATGCTAACTAGTCCCGTATCGTTGATGTCAATTTGAACGCCTGTTTCTTCAACGATGGCCCGAATTTGTTTACCGCCAGGCCCAATGACTGTACCAATTTTGCTTTGTTTGATTTGAATCGTTTCGATACGTGGCGCGTGCGCTGACATTTCAACACGTGAATTCGGACATGCTTTCAACATTTTATCTAAAATATGTTCGCGACCCAATTTTGCTTGATGAAGCGCTTGGCTCATAATTGCATGGGTGATCCCTTCAACTTTAATATCCATTTGGAAGGCTGTAATGCCTTTGTGATCCCCAGTAATTTTAAAGTCCATATCCCCAAGAGCATCTTCGGCTCCTAGAATATCAGAGAGAATCGCATGTTTGTCACCTTGAAGAACCAGTCCCATTGCAATTCCTGCGACAGGCCTTGATATTGGAACTCCAGCATCCATCATTGCTAGGCAACCGCCGCACACTGATGCCATGGATGAGGATCCATTGGATTCGGTAATGTTTGACTCAAGACGAATGACATAAGGAAATGCTTCTTGTTTTGGTAAGATTGCGGCCAAAGCTCTTTCAGCGAGTTTACCATGACCCACTTCGCGTCTACCAGGAGATCCGACTCTACCCACTTCTCCAACAGAGAACGGTGGAAATGAGTATTGTAAGTAGAAGCGTTGATTTGCATCTCCATGGAGATCTTCAAAGCGTTGAGCACTTGTTTCTCCACCAAGTGTACAAACAGCTAATGATTGTGTTTCTCCTCTTGTAAATAGGGAACTGCCGTGTGTTCGAGGTAAAATGGATTGTTCAATTGCAATGGGTCGAATGTCTTTTAATCCACGACCATCAATGCGTCTTTTTTCTTCTAAAATCATATTGCGCATGAGAGTGGATTGAAGATTTTTGTAGCTTAAAGCGACATCTGCCTTCGAATATTGGGTCGCAATTCCTTCAGGAAGAAGAGTTTTTACAACAGTCTCTTTAATCTCTCCAATGATTTTTTCTCTTTCTTGTTTATTGGAGATTCTTAAAGCGGAAATTAATAATTGTTCAGCGGTTTCTCGAACAATTCGATTGACTTCTTCAGGAATTAAGCGGAGTTCTTTTTTCTTGTTTTTGCCGATTTTTTTTGCCCAATTGCTCAAGTGATGGCAAATTGTTTGAATTGCCTTATGTCCTGTCTCAATAGCTTCAATCACTTGTTCTTCAGTTAAAAAGTTGCAAAAGCCTTCGATCATTAAAATAGCATCTTCAGTTCCTGCCAATACAAGATCAAGTGATGAATTTTTCATCTCTTCTGCAGACGGATTAATGACAAATTGATCCTGAATTCTACCTACTCTAACGGCGCCAATCGGTTTAATTAAAGGAACATCAGAGATCGCGAGGGCAGCAGAAGCTGCGCAAATCGCAAGAACATCGGGTTGATGGCTTAAGTCATAAGAGAATACATAAGCGAGAATTTGCACTTCATTGTAGTATCCCTCTTCAAACATGGGACGTAGGGGACGGTCAATCAGCCTGCTAATGAGAATTTCACGTTCTGCAGGTCTTCCTTCACGTTTAATAAAACCACCGGCTGTTTTTCCTGCCGCTGAAAATTTTTCTTGATAGTCAACGCGGAGAGGGAAAAAATCGATTCCTTCTGCAGCAGTTGGGGCAGCGCAAGCGGATGAAAAAACGACTGTATCTCCACACTGAACGAGCACGGATCCATTGGCCTGGCGAGCGATCTTACCTGTTTCGAATTTGATTGTCTTGTCACCGACCGGGACTGTGATCGTTTCGTGTTTGAACATAAATGGTATACTCCTAAATTTGTTCGATTTTAAGAAATCCTTGTATTAAATAACAAGAACGAAAAAAGGAGGATTCTGCAGTGACTCAATTAAATTGGGTATAAAGGATAAAAAAGAGTGGGGGCTTCTAGACCCCCATCAACTTATTTTCTTAGGTTCAGACGAACGATTAAGCTTTGGTATCGCTTAGTATCCGTTGAGTTAAGATAATCAAGCAGTTTTCGTCTTTGCCCAACTAGTTTTAGTAGAGCGAGGCGGCTACTATGATCTTTCGGGGCTAATTTCAGATGCTCTGTTAGCTCCGTAATTCTTTCAGTTAATATCGCGATTTGGACGTCGGCAGAACCGGTATCCTTTTCGTGTAACTGAAATTTTTTTGTAATTTCTTCCTTGGTCCCTTTATCTAAAGACATGAGGATCGTCTCCTCTTTAGGTTTATGACATTATGCCTTCGATTATAGCGCATTTTGGATATACATTCAAGGATTGACGTTTTTCTCTAGCTATTTAGAGTATTTAATTGCTATTCTTCAGCATAAACAAGAGACTATATGACACAAATTTTCCAAGCTTTGCAGCCTTGGCTGCCTCAAATTCTTCATAGTATCAAAAAAGAAATTAAAATTGAGCATTTGGCCAAGAGTCCCTCGTTTTATAAAGAGCATTTTGGAAACCGTCCACTCAATCGACTCACGAATGAAGAAATTTCTAATGCTTATGAAAAAGAACTTTTACAGGGCAATCAAGAGCTAGAAGAATGGGTCATTAATCGTTGGGTATTCCGACATGGGGACATCTATCAACACTTTGCAGAGCGCCTTTCTCAAATCAACCCAGACTTTTCTGAAATAAAAACTTTAGATGATCGTCAAAGTGAATCTGTGTTAACCGGCGCACCCGAAAGATTCGGATCTCTTTTTGTCTATTTATTTGCCGTTTTAAATGGAGTTGTCCTCGCTCCTGAAACACTTGAAATGCTTCGACAAAATGCAGAGAAAGAGGAAAAAACTCTTCAAGAGAAAGAAGTACATTCAATTCGTCAAGCAAGCCTCGAAGAAATGCTCGAAAACCAAAAGAATGAAATGCTCCGCCTAGAGAAGAAATATGAAGAAAAACTTGCCGGTGTCGTGAAAAAACATGCAATAGACGTCGAAGCATTAAAAAAACAAATCCGTGCGCTTCAGAAAAAATGAATGACGAATATTTCATGCGCGAAGCGATAAAAGAGGCGAAAAAAGCACTTCAAAAAGAAGAGGTGCCGATTGGCGCAGTGCTTGTACAAAATGGCAAAGTAATCGCTCGCGGCCACAATGAAGTAGAGCTGCTACAAGATGCGACAGCGCATGCTGAAATGATTTGCATAACAGCTGGAACTACTGCCTTAGAAAACTGGCGTCTAACAGATACAACTCTATATTGTACTTTAGAGCCATGTGCGATGTGTGCAGGCGCAATCTTAAATTCTCGCATCAAGCGTCTTGTTTGGGGCGCTCCCGATCTAAGAGTCGGCGCGAATGGAACTTGGATCGATTTATTTGCAACAAAGCATCCGATTCACAGTGTAGAGATTACCAGTCGCATTCTCGAAGATGAATGTGCATTTCTGATGAAAAGCTTTTTCGAATCGACTCGTAAAAAGAAATCGACGATGCTCCTCGATCATCGATTTTGATTTGATATGAATCCGAAGTTCAGGTTATTAGGGTTTCGATTGAGAGCATAGATAAATATGCTTCTGCTGTGATTTCGGCATCAAGTAAAGCACCGTGCTTTGTTCTTTTTTGATTGATATTGAGCCGCAAATTCAGGGCATCGAGGCTGTTTTTTTTGTCTGGAAAGAGAAGTTTTGCAATGTCCAAGGTGTCGATGATTTGATGCTTTTTTCGGAAATCGTATTCAATGCCAGTTGCCTTGAGCTCTTCGGTAAGAAACTGAATGTCGTTATTCGCTGCATGAATAATTAAATCAGAATCTTGAATGAATTTGAGAAAATCTAACGCCACTTCATTAAATGTAGGAAATCGGGATAAAAATCGATGTGTGAGACCTGTCAAACGATGCGCTTCAGGTCTTACTCGGCATTCAGGATTTACATATCTTTGGAAGGTCTCATCGGTTCGTTTTAGATGAGTTACAACGACACATCCAATTTCTGTGATCCGATCTGTTTTTAAACCAGTTCCTGTCATTTCAAGATCCAAAACAACTTGTCTCGTGTTAAGGGCTCTTTCTTTTAGCATATTGATTTTTAGAGCTGTAGAAAGGTTGGATCCGAGATTGGGAAGAGGGATTTGAATATGATCAACGTTTGCATTTACAGGGGGATTTTCGCTCTCTTTTCCTTGTTCTAGTTGATGCGCTCTTCTCAATAGCTGCTGTAGGACAATGGAAAAAGTCGTTTTTCCTTGAGAGAGGCTTTTTCGGAAAAATCCAAGCGCTTCTGAAATCAGGTTTAAGTGATAATAGGCCTTTGCTATTTTCATGCAAATATCAGCGTCAAGGCAATGGCGATCGGATGAAAATAGTTTATTCAGAATTTCAATAGAGTTTTTATAATATTCTACTGCTTCATTGTACTGTTTTTGTGCAAAATAGATGTCCCCGATCTTTTCTAATATCTCAGCGACCATGGGGTGATTGCGTGACCCGAACTCTTTTGTTTTTAGTTGGAGCGCTCGTTTAAAATAAAACAAAGCTTTTGACCAATTTTGTTGCGCAAAATCGAGTTTCCCAAATTCATAAAACAAGTGTCCAAGCCCTACGTGTTCATCTGATTTCCAAAGTCTCACTTTGGCGTCAAAGCTTTTATTTAAATATGTAATGGCTGCTTCATATGCTTTTTGTTCTGCATAACTCATTCCGATTCCTTCTAAGCAAGAGAGTACCTCTAGATTTTCTGAATCGAATTTCAGTTCAATTTTGCCGGCTAAGCTTTTTGTAAAATAATCAATTGCCCTTTCTGGGTTTTTCTTTTTAAGCCAAATTGATCCCAACATGTATTGAATTTTAACTTGCAGATCTTTTGTTGTTCCTTCAAGAGCTTGGGAAAAGCACTCTAATGATTGATTCAATCGTCCTAAATGAAAGTAGACTTCACCAAGAGAATATAAGAGCTCAGGTCGCCTTTCAAACGGTGCGTCGATGAGCTTTGTTTTCAATTTCTTAGCAGTTAAAGAAAGTTGTAAGATTTCATTGGCTGGGCCCAAATCCTCTTTTGCAGTGATCTCGATCAGATTTAAGAATATGTCCTTAGCAGGTTTTAAGCCTTCTTCTCTCAAAACATCATTGAAATCTCTTTTCTGTCCCAATATTTTCGCCGGAGCAAATAGGATTTTCACATTCAGTCCGCGTGAAAGAAAAGCATCTACAGTATCGATGATTGTCTGCTTGGTTTCCATATTGTATCCATCAATATCGGTGATTAACACGATCGTGCGGACACTTTCTTGAATCGGCACTTTGACAAGATCACTCACACCTAGTGCTGCTGTGAATTGACAATTGCATTTTTCTTGATCTTCATGAACAACGATCCCAAGCGATTTGAGTTCTTCCGGGTATGTTCTTGCGACCTCTAATGCGGATAAGACGTTTTCAGATCCTTCTCCTAAAATCTTAATTGTGGGTGTCTTGCTTCCAAAAAATGAGGTGCTCGCTCCACTAGTGACTCCTCTGGCAAGTTTCGTTTTCCATTTTTGTTTTGAAGGCTGTTTTGCATTATTCCCAAGAAATGTTCTTTCAATACCGGAAAGAACACCTTTTTCATTATAGTATGGAATCACGCGGGTAAATAATTTGAAATCTCTCACAATGATGGATCGTTCTGGGGATTCGATTTTCTGATGATCGACATAGGTGTTTTTATTGCAAATTTGAATCAGGAGCGATTTTTTTGGGTTTGTTAAACGTAATGTGACTAATAATGGTTGCGTATCTTGTTTTGAATCCCATCTTTGATCCGAAGAGATCGTCCAATATTGGTTGTCATAAAAAACCACCTTTCCTTCTAAAGAGGGTTCTTTTTGAAGAGCGCTTAAGATTCCAGTTTTCTGATCTTTTGATTGGAGGGAGCAATTGTTTTCATGTTCGGTCCGGTCAGGATGTAACAGCATTGCCGCACGAAAATTCGTTGGGATATAGGAGATGCCCCGCAGCTGTAAATTGACTGCGACAATATTGTCTGGATCGACAATTTCACCTTTTTCATAAATGCCAATTGCTGCATTTTTCCTTTGCTCAATGGATTCTTTGGAAGGAATGCCATTTTGGGATAGCTCCCTTTTTTCAGCGATTTTTTGAAGGATCATTTGCATTGGCAAATGTAAGTTCGAAAGTTCTTCTGCATCTTCGATTAAGCAAGCGCTCTTGAGCGATTTTGCACATCTACTTGCCCCTTTTTTTTGATCAAAAAGATCCCCGAAAGATCGTTTTTCGTGACTATGTTCTGTACGGGGTAGAGCTATTTTTAAAGAGATTTTTTTTCTTAACAATGCGGAGATTACAGAATAGATCTCCTTGTTTTTATCGATATTGAAACCCTCATTATCGATTGCAAGAACAATTGTCCGAACCCTATTTTTTGGCGACCATTTTGATAGATCAACGGGTCTTTCTAAATAAATAATTTCTGTTTGTTCAGGAGGAGTCCCGTAAGAGGCGTTCCTCTCAATTGTTTGTTGGATAATCTCTCCAATTTTTTTGCTAAACGCAAGAAAAACAACTTCTGGTGTATCACTGGAAAATAGCGAAATCATTCCTGCAGGTAATGGGGACTCTTTCCTTTCGATTTCTTGAGGAGCTACTGTGACTGGCTTCTTGTTTTCGGGGGGTTGTTTTTGTTGCAAATGAGGAAGAGGGGGAGGCGTTTTTTTTTCTCCAGTCCGAGAAATGAGGGTATTTGCCTTCGGACAGGGGTTTTGTAAATTGGGTGCAGATTTTTTAGTATATCGAATTTCGGGCAGAAGTGGTGCTGGCAGGGGGGATAATGAGGGTTTAGATTCTTGATTTTCAGACTTGAGAATCGATTGTGCAATCTGAAGAGGGGCTGTTGTTTCTTGTTCTGTAGGGGTTATTTTAACGACAGTTCTTTTGGGCTTGTCTATATTTGTTGCAAAAGAAGCGATGCTCGGTCGCAGGGTATCAATACATTTATCTAATTCAAGGAAAGATTCGGATCTTGCTTTTCTGAATGCTTTTTGAGATGCGCCAGTAGAGAGTCGAAAAAAAATAGAACCCATAGTTTTGAAAAAAAAGACCACGGTATTCTACTGCAAGTGTGAATTAAATTCTATCCCAACAAGCTTAAAAACCGATTTTTGAGCTTGTTTGGGTATACATAGAATTGAATCGGAAGATTCTTTAGAGATTCAATAGCTGTGGTGCTTAGCCTTGGACAAGCAATGATTGTTAAATAGCGCAGCTTCGTGACTTTTGAAAAATCGGGTTGTTCTATGAGGGGAAAGTTTTCGATGTGAATTTCTAGAAGTTCGGGTTGTGAAGCAAGGAGTCGCGATAGAGCGTCATCTTGGATATGGATCCCATCGCTTAGAAACATATTTGTACTTTTTTTGGGGAATTGACTCATGACGAAGATATCTTGATTTGCAACATTGGATAGGCTCGCGCTCCATGAAATGAGATGAGGGGAATTTGTATAGATAGAAACAAGAGATTTGGCTTGAAGACGAGGGATGTTTTTCAGCGAAAAGGTCTTTAAATTCAAATGGATATTCGGGGGAACAAAGTCTTCGATATCTAGATCATCAAGAAAGAGATGTTTCAGTTGGGGTAGGAAAATCTTTCGTACTCCTTCATCTGTGAGTAGATGGCAGTATGATAGGTCAAGGGTCATTAGTTTTTTACAATGGCGACTCATCCATTCAAGCGAACGGTCTGTCATTCTTGTACAATTGCGTAGACAGACTTGATGCCAATGCCCAGGATCGACATTCGTAATGGCTCCATCTCCCAAATGTCCCGAAGATAAATCGATGACAGGAACCTGTGGATGTTGATGAACATGGGAGATCCAGCTTTCCTCATTCATACTGGGAGTCGCGATTAGAGAAAAATGACCACCTGGGGGAGCCCAAGCATTTTCTTCGGTAAGAGCATTTATTTCTTGGAAATACTCCTTGCATTGGATGCTTAAGTCCCTCAGTTCCGGTCCGATATCATTGTTCTCGTCTGGATCTTTTTCTAAATGATAGCCTTTGTCTTGAATCACCTTCTTTTGTCCTAGAATGGCTCCTATTTGAAGCTCTTCCCTATGCATGGAAAAGTATGTGGGCATATTGACTTTGCGTAGGAGGCTCTTTCCAACACTATGATGGACTTCTTTTAGTTGAAGCATATCTAATACCGTAGGTAAGAAATCGACAAAACTAGCATTGCAATCCATCGTTTGCGGAGCGATTGATTGACCCAGGATTAAGAGTGGAAGATGAATATTTTCTTCATAGAGACTGTGATTGGTTTCAAAGTACGGCCTTCGCTCACCCATCTCTTGTCCATGATCCCCAGCAATAAATACGATTGATTTTTCTAAATTAATTCTCTCTAAAAACAGGTTTAGACAATGATCAGTGTACGCAAATGTTTGAAGGAAGTTTTGATAAGGATCATTTGTAAAAGATCCTGTAGGAGACTTCCATGGATGATGATTTGTAATCGTGAACAATGATAGAAAGGTTGGCAGATTTTGTTGATTAAGCCACTTCGCTGCATATCTAACCATACTTTCGTCATCTATACCCCATGAACTTGTCCTCGGCCCCTGAAGTTCTTCGCCACCAATCATTGTGTCAAAATCATGGCATTTGAAAAATGGATATAGATGATCAAAAGATAAATCGCCGCTTTGAATAATCGCGTTATGGTATCCATTTTTTTTCAAAATTTGTGGTAACCCAATCATTGACATGGAACAAAAAGGCTTCAAACTCACAGTTCTTAAATGCGCGGGTATTCCAAAGTATGCAGAGATAAAAGCTCTAAAAGTTTGCAAGCCATTTGCATGAAAGTTACGGAATAAAATGCCTTGTTTTGCCCACTTATCAAAATGAGGTGAAACAGGAATTTTTGCTCCCAAACAGCCCACATTTTTCGCTCGAAATGATTCGAGAAAAATAAAAATGATATTTGGCTTTTCAAGTTTAACATTGAAACTTTTCTCTCCCAAAAAAGCATCCGTTTTCCGTAAAGCCGGATAAAGAGGGGAGAGCATTGTGGCGATTTCATTTGGAAAAGAAAGCTTTGGAAGATGACTTTTCCTTTTTGGCTTGTAAAAAGAAGCGAATAGAGAAAATGGGAGTAACAGACACCAAAACACAGAAGGGGGAGGGAGAAGAAAACATGACAAAAGACTTAAGAAAACACCAACACACAAAGGCTTTTTTCTTGGTATCGTTTGAAAAGAGTCGAAAAAGCATCTTGGAGATTTGATAAAAGTGAGAATGTCAGCTTGATAGCGAAAGAAACCATACCATCTAATATATAGTCCAAAGGCAAAAGGCACCCAAAGAAATCTAGGTAGAGGAGAAAGGATAAATAAGGAAAGGACAGTTAATTCTTGCGCGCTGCTGCGAAGATGAAGAGATTTGTTTTTATGCAGTTCGTACAAGCGAATGAAAAGAAAGAGGGCGAGAGTTGTACAGATCATTGCTGATCTTTAGCCTGTCAAAGTTTACTTTTTGATTCAATATCTCTTTATTGGTATTATTTGCTATTTGAATTGTTCTCGGGTTCGTCACTCGGCAGAAAGGGAGTACAGTGGCATACAAGCCATTGATTGATGAGTTTGCTTTCGTTGCACTCTGGAACCAACAGTATAGCGTTATTGTATGTTTCTAGATCAATTTTAAGTTTTGCAAGAAGACCTTTTTTTTCATAATCGGGGAATAGATCTCTAGAATCCTTTGGAACAATTTTTAGCAAATATTTTTTAAAAGTACAAAATTGGCCTATATCGAGTGCTGATTGATTGGCTTGCTCTTGCGTTTGGATAGCATCGAAATTTCTCAGAGCTCTCAAATGAAGTTGATTCACGATCTCTATTATGTTGCGAGGTTCATCTTTCCCAGCGAGCCAAGTGCTGATTCTTCGAAATCCTGTTCTAAGTTCTTCGAAAGTGTTATTACACAATTCGGTAAGAGCAGTTACGTCTGGTTTGTTATTAACAGCTTTCATTTCTACCGACATTTATTTACTCCAATAAAGCTTATCATTATCTTAACATAAAATTTATTTAGTGGCAAAAACGGTTAGTTAAGAACTGTATTAAGTTAATGGTTGTCAATGACTTAAGATGTAATTGTTTTCGCAACTAACTGATTACAAGTAAGATAGAGAGTTGGGATGCTTTTCTGCCTCGAGTATACAACAAAAAAATGATTGAGCCCCCTTCTGGTTAGTGGGAACAAATTTGAGGTTCTCGAAAAGACTTGCATACTTTCATTTTGAACGATCCACAAAGAGAAATCTCGAGAATTTTTAATATTCAGAAACACTCAAGTTTGTTAATCTTCTTCGCAAAAATAAAAACAGAGAGGAGCATAATGAGCATCACGCCTGCAAATAATAAGAATATTGTTACGATGACTAGAAATCCTGCTGCAGTAGGTGCGGCTGCTGGTTTTCTTTCGACTGTTACTGCAGAAATAACTCGTGGTAGTAAAGAAGATTTCACTTCCACGTGGGTGAGGCGTACTCTTCCTACTGTGACGGGGTTTGCATCTGGCAAACTATTAGAGAATACTTTACCTGATAATCCAGGGAATTCTATCATTGCGGCTTTAGTCGCGGCTGTTTTTTCTGTCGCATGCCAGAAATACTTTCGAACAAGTGGTTTAGACCCAAAGCTTTCAATGGGTCAACTTCTAGAAAAATACGGAACCCTAGATGAAATCTATCGTCAGGAAGGAAACACACATTCATTTTTATTATCTCTAAATAACAAACTTCTCGAATGGTTCCCGGAAAATACCTCTTTTTCTGCCATTATGGAAAAAATTCCATTTTGTCATACATACGTTAGCATTTGTCAAGACTATAGTGAATCTGAATTGGGACGAGGATCTCAAAAGCTTTCTTCGCAAGCATTTGTAGCAAGGTTGCTTGAAGCCTTTGTGAATGAACTGGCAGCAGATCCGAAAGTGTTTTTGCAGAAGCTTTATAGAAATGAAGCAAAGTGGAAATTCTTTTCAGAAGAGACACACCCTGTACTTTGGCTCGGCATCCCACAAGAAGGACAGCATACACAACCCACTGTAGATCATCTGAAAGATATCGCAAAAATTCTTTCCGAAGTAGAAAATTCTGAAGAGGAAAAGGCACGACTCATAAAGGCGGTTGAGAAGATAAAAATGGGTCTTTCTTCGAATGAATGTATATTCGTTAGAAATGGGAAATTAGAATCATGGAAAGAATTTAGGGTTTCCATACTCGCTAAATTAGATGATACGCTTGTTAGATTGCGACAATGAACAAGCAATAAAGGTTTTTTTTTAAGTAGTCGATCTTGAGGGATCAGTTTTTAAAATAAGCTCTTTTCCAAAGATTGGTATGAAGTAGTCCGCCATTCGCTGATTGGTTACATTGATCCTCGATGATTGATAATCAATGAGATATAGTTTCACTTCAGCGAATTTCTTCCTTCAAAAGCTTTTTCCTTATTTTTTGTTGTGCATTAAGGTTTTCTGCAAATAAGACTTTTCCGTGAGAGAGCATAAATTGCTTGTTTTTTTCTTTTGAGGCTTGTATCCTGTATAGATATTTTAAGGAACTAGCTATGAAAAAAAATACTCATCCTAAGTATCAAGAAGTGCTTTTTGTCGACTCATCTACAGGGACTAAGTTTCTGATTGGCAGTACGCTACAGTCAAAAGAGACAGAGAAGTTTGAGGGGAAGGAATATCCGGTATCTAGAGTGCCAATTTCTTCTGCATCACACCCATATTTCACAAAGGCAAGCTCGCTTGTAGATACAGAAGGTCGTGTAGACAAGTTCACAAAGAAATTTGCGCGTAAGATGTCTGAAGTGAAAATGTCTCAAGATAAGCAAGAAGAAGCGAATAAAGAAAAAGCTAAGCAGAAGAAAAAGAAGTGATTGAAAAAGTACAGCGGCTTCTGACCCGGCTTCACCAGGTCGAAGCTGAGCTGGGCTTAAGTCATACATTATCCGATCAAAAACGGTATAAGCTTCTCTCTCAAGAGCATTCACAGCTCTCTGAGTTAAGAGAGCTATGGGATCTTTTTACTTCGTCTCAAAAACAACTCGAAGAGAATAAAGAGCTTCTCAGTATTGAGCAAGATCCTGAGATGATCTCCCTTTTGAAGGAAGACATTACTCGTCTAGAAGAAGCTGTAGTTGCAATCAATAAGCAGATTGAAAACCTTCTTGTTCCTCCCGATCCAAACGACAGTCGTAATATTATTTTAGAAATCCGAGCCGGTACTGGTGGGGATGAGGCGGCGCTTTTTGTTTCGGACTGCGCGCGGATGTACCATAATTATGCGGATAGCAAAAAATGGCGGTTAGAGGTTATTTCATCAGCGCCTTCGGATTTGGGTGGTTATAAAGAATATATCGTTTCATTGTCGGGGCCGAATGTATACCGTTTGATGCGGTATGAAGCTGGAACTCATCGCGTGCAGCGCGTTCCAGAGACTGAGACGCAAGGAAGGGTCCATACTTCTGCTGTGACAGTCGCTGTTCTCTTAGAGCCGAATGAAGATGAAGAGATAAAAATCGAAGAGAAAGATCTGCGTATTGATACGTATCGAGCATCTGGTGCTGGAGGTCAGCACGTAAACAGAACAGATTCTGCAGTGCGCATTACGCACATTCCGACAGGAACTGTAGTTGCGTGTCAAGAAGAGCGGAGCCAACATAAGAATAAAGATAAGGCGATGCGTCTCCTGGCTGCGCGTATTGGGGAGGAATTGAAGAATAAAGCCCATTCAGAAATGTCAGCAACACGCTTGAGTCAAGTGGGTAGTGGCGATCGTTCTGAGCGGATCCGTACATATAATTTCCCGCAAAACAGAGTGACCGATCACCGCATCAATCTTACTTTGTATAAACTAGACAAAGTAATGGAAGGGGACTTGGATGATCTTACGATTCCTTTGGTGAACTTCTATCACCAAGAAAAAGTTTCGTCATGAAGTCAGTCGCAGAAATTCTTCCATTATCGACTCAGTATCTGCAGGAAAGAAATATTCCGAATGCAAGACGTCTTGTGGAAGAATTGCTTGGGCATCTTTTCAAATGCAAGCGCATCCAAGTTTATATGCAGTTCGATCGACCGATTGTAGAAGCAGAGTTAGTCACTTTAAGAGATTGGTTAAGACGACTAGCAAAGCACGAGCCTCTTGAATACATCATCGGCGAAGTGGAATTTTTTGGAGGAGTCTTTCATACGGATTCGCGCGCCCTTATCCCTAGACCTGAAACAGAGCTTTTAGTAGAGATGATTGCCAAAAGCATGAAGGATCAAGAGAGCTTATGGGATATTTGTACGGGGACTGGTTGCATAGGGATTTCTTTAAAAAGAAAATTTCCGAATCTCTTCGTTTCGCTCTCTGATTTGTCGATGGATGCTTTGAGCCTGGCTAAAGAAAATGCTTTAGGTCTTCACGTTGAGTTCTGTTATGGGGATCTTTTTGCTCCTTTTGAGGGTAGAAAAGCCGATATGATCGTTTGCAATCCCCCTTATGTGACTGCAAAAGAATTTTTGACATTAGATGCGTCGGTTCGAGATTATGAGCCTACAATGGCTTTAGTGGGAGGTGAGTCTGGTTTGGAATTCTATGAACGGCTCGCTCAAGAAGCGCCCTCCTATTTAAATCCGAAGGGTCAGCTGATTTTGGAGATTGGAGCGTCGCAAGGTAAGAAAATTTTCGAAATTTTTTCAAAGCCCGTTTGGTCACGCAAGGAGCTGGTTCAAGATTTAGCTTCGAAAGATCGATTCTTTTTCCTTGAAATACAATAACTTTTTCCAGTATAATATTGGCTTTATGTTTGGATCCTTAACAGAAAAGCTACACAACCTATTTTCTAGCCTATCCGGCAAGAAGGTCCTTTCCGAGGAAAACGTCTCGGATGCGGTCCGAGATATTCGCTTGGCTCTTCTCGATGCCGATGTGAACTTTGCTGTCGTGAGTCATTTCATTAAAAAAGTGAAAGAAAAAGCGTTAGGTGAAGCTGTTTTGAAGTCGGTTTCTCCAGGTCAACAATTCACAAAAATTGTTCATGATGAATTAATTGCTTTGATGGGAACAGATGAAGTTCCTCTCGATCTCAATGGAAAGCTTTCTGTAGTGATGTTGTGCGGTTTACAAGGGTCTGGAAAGACAACAACATGCGCAAAGCTTGCTCACTACATCCAAACAACTGCTAAGAATAAAAAAATCCTCCTTGCGGCTTGCGACCTGCAAAGGCCTGCTGCGATTGAGCAATTAAAAACTCTAGGATCTTCAATCAATGTCCCTGTGTTTTTCATTGAAGGTGAAAAAAAACCGACAGTCATTGCAAAAAAAGCATTCCAAAAAGCAAGCGATGAAGGATTCGATGTTTTGATTGTCGATACAGCGGGGCGTCTTCATATCGATGAAGATTTGATGAAAGAGCTTGAGGAAATTCGTTCCATCGTGAATCCTCGTGAAGTGCTCTTTGTTGCGAATGCAACAACTGGACAGGATGCAGTTAAAACGGCGAGTGAATTTGATCAACGCGTTGCAATCACCGGAACAATCTTAACTATGCTCGACGGTAATGCAAGAGCGGGTAGCGCGATATCGATTCGAGAAATTACCCAAAAACCTCTCAAATTTGAGGGGATTGGTGAAAAAATTACAGATCTCCAGCTCTTCAACCCTCGCTCAATGGCCGATCGAATTCTCGGTATGGGTGATGTGATTAACTTGGTGAAGAAAGCGGAAGCTCATTTTGATCAAGAGACGAGCATCAAAATGGAAAAGAAGCTTCGCACAGCGACGTTCACATACAACGACTATCTTTCTCAGATGGGGATGGTGAAGAAGATGGGATCGATGAAAAGCTTATTAAAGATGATCCCAGGCCTGAGCTCAATGGGTGATTTTGACCTTTCTGATTCGCAATTTAAGCAAATGGAAGCCATGATTCTTTCCATGACACCAAAAGAAAGAGAAGAGAGAGACGAATTGACTCATTTGCGGCGCAAAAGAGTCGCGAAAGGAAGTGGTGTCCCTCTTGAGGAAGTCAACCGGATGGTGAAAGGTTTCCAGAGAGTGAAACAATTATTTAAAAGTATGCCGGATATGAAAAGCAAAATGAAGGGCTTTTCAGGTATGCCGGATTTAAACGCATTAAAAAATCAACTGAAAGGTAATCAATGGCGTTAGTTATACGCATGAGACAACAAGGGGCAGCAAGCCGTCAACGTTTCCGTATCGTTTTAACCGATTCTCGTCATCCAAGAGATGGGAAATATATGGAAAAATTAGGTTGGTACAACCCGTTTGCACCAAATGAAAAAGGATATTTTCTTGATATTCCACGGATCCAATACTGGTTAGGTGTTGGCGCTCAAATTAGCCCACGTGTGAAGACTTTGGTTGGGAAAATGGCTCCTGAAGTTGTCAATGAAATGACACAGAAGAAAGTCGCTAAAGTCGCAAAACGAAGAGAGAAGCGAAAAGCCGCTGCTGAGTAATGGAAATCGAAATTCTCTCGCTCTTTCCATCCTATTTTCAAGGACCCTTTGATGTAAGCATGATCGGGAGAGCAAGGGAAAAGGGATTGGTTACAATCCGACAAATCGATATCCGCGATTTTGCTGAGAATCGAAGGAAGGTGGATGACCGACCTTATGGAGGGGGGCCAGGAATGGTTCTCTGTCCGGATCCTGTCGCTCATGCGATTCGAAGTGTGAAGCGGCGAAACTCGCGCTTGATTTACCTATCTCCTCAAGGGAGTTTGCTGACGGCAGCGAAGTGTCAGGAATTGGCAAGTGCGGATCATCTGGTCATTCTCTGCGGTCATTATGAAGGCATTGATGAACGGGTCATCGAGAGAGAAGGGCTGGAAGAGATTAGCATTGGCGACTATGTGTTGACCAGTGGATGTGCGGCAGCAGTTGTATTGGTTGATGCACTTTCCCGATTTGTGCCGGGAGTGATTGGCCATCCAGATGCCGTAAAAGAAGATTCTTTCCAAGATGGAATCTTTGATGCGCCTCATTACACGGGGCCAGTTGATTTCGAGGGACTCGAAGTTCCTCATGTTCTCCGCAATGGAAACCATGCGGAAATCGCCAAATGGCGAAAAGAAAAAGCAAGGATTAAAACAAGCCGGGTTCGTCCCGATTTATTAAATGGAGTTTGTCGTGAGTAAAGTACCTGTGATCCAACAATTGGAATCAGAATACCTCAAAAAAGAGATCCCAACTTTTAACATCGGGGATACTGTTTGTGTAAATACCAGAATCGTTGAAGGTGAAAAAGAGCGTGTACAAGCGTTCACAGGCACAGTTGTTGCGAAAAAAGGCTACGGCATCTCTGAAACATTCACCGTTTTCCGCACAGCTTACGGATCAAGCATGGACCGTGTATTCATGCTCCATAGCCCAAGAATTTCAAGTATTGAAGTGGTAAGATCCGGAAAGGTCCGCCGTGCAAAACTCTATTACTTAAGAGGACGCACAGGTAAATCTGCAAAGATTAAAGAACTCTACGTTGCAGAAAAAGAAGAACCAGCAACGGTTTAAGCGCTTTTATTGATTCTGAGGAGAACAAACCCAAAGTTCAGGGTGTCAGTATCTTTAGAGGGAATTGCAACACTCCATTTGGCTCCAAATTTGGCCTTTTTTCAGTGGATTCAATTTTTTGCAAATTGCAGAAGAGCCCAATAGGTTATGTCAATTTGCACAAATTGAACCAATGAAAAAATCATCAAATTTTGCGCACAAAGCGAGTTTTGCAATTCCCTCTTTAGACAAACGAATTCCTGTTCAAAGGCGCATTTACGAATGCGCCTTTTCTGTATTACTTCTTAGTAGAAAGAGCTCCGTAAGATTTTAACAATTCAATCAGCTTTTTGTTTCTTTGTGCTACTGCGATATCTAGAGGCGTATTTCCCTTTCGATCGGTTAGATTTGGATCTGCCCCATGTTCTAGCAATTTCAGGCAACGGATATAGTGAGAGCCATTCTCATCATTTCTGACGCTGCCATGTAATATTGTCTCTCCGTCGTGGTTTTTTTTATTAATGATAGAGTTTCCATCTGGCATTGTGAGCACTGCGAGAATGAAGTTAGCTGCTTTGTGATCGTAAATCCTTCTTTGATGAGACGAATAAGAATCATATCGTGAATTCCATATTTTAAATATGCGATCAGTGATGCTCGAGAAAATCTGGATTCTGGATTCTCGGATTGTTTGACGTACTATTTTTAAGCTAACTGCGAACATAACTCACTTTTTGAAAATGGATAGAATGACATGCGATGTTCAGGACATGGTCCCCATTTCTCGATTGCTTGAAGATGTTGATCGGTGCAATAACCTTTATGCTTTGCAAAGCCATAATGAGGCCATTTTTGATCAAGCTCGCACATATGTCGATCACGCAATACTTTTGCAATGATAGAGGCTGCTGCAATTGATATTGAAAGACAATCTCCGTCAACCAGGGTTTTCGAGGGTATTTCAAGTTCGGGTGCTTTATTCCCATCAATTAAGAGGAAATCTGGAACCTTAGAAAGCGCAAGTACCGCTCTTTGCATGGCAAGCATTGTCGCATGAAAGATATTGATTGCATCGATCTCATTTCTTGTTGCAATCCCAAGTCCGAAAAATACTCCTTCTGTATTCATGAGCTTTTTAAAGAGCGATTCTCTTTTTTCAGGCGAAAGTTGTTTGCTATCGTTCAATCCTCTGAAAATAACGCCGCTTGGCAAAATGCATGCCGCCGCAAAAACAGGTCCAGCTAAAGGACCACGACCTGCTTCATCCACTCCTGCAATAGAATGATATCCATTTTCAGTTAACTGTGTTTCATGAACAGACATTTTAGCGATTCGACTTCGCGGTTTTTTGAGCATAAGCTTTGGAATATTACTTTTTTTGAGAAATGAAAGCAATGTTCATTTGCTTCTTCGTTTTCCTCTACGATTTTAATCTCAATTAAGCCAATATATAGTGCGAACAAACTACGAATCATCACATGTTGAGATGCAATCGAATTACATATTCGCCTTTTCAGAATTTGTCTGAATTACGACAAAAAATTGTATCGACAGTTGCTTTATGCAAGATGATAAGAATTGGCGACAAAACTTGTTTGCCTCAAAGAGTGTGTAATCAATCGCCCCTTTCTACGGCAAAGACACTTGCAGGGATCGCTCTTTGTGCTATTTTGAGTACGAGTTGCAAAACGAAATTATGTTATTTGCGGTCTTTTTACAAAATATCGCCAGAAGAGGAGCTGATCCTTCAAAAACAAAAGGAAAAAATCGCTTACTGTTTCCTAGATACTTTTTCGGTTCCTAAAAATGCATCAGAGAGCGTGCGAGAAAATTTGGCTTCGTTGATTGTCGCGACATTTCATAGAATAATGGAATGCAACAATCACTGGTCGCGTCAATTGTTTACAGATAAAGAAATGTTGGAAAGTTGTTGTCGTTTACTTGTTGCTTGCAATTTCTCGGAAAACTCACTGTTTCTGAAATCATTATTAGACTCACTATCAATATGGAATATTGAAGCAGGGTCTGTTGCGTATAACAAGGCACTGAAGGAAAGTCAAAATCTTGAAGAAGATGATGAGGAAGAGGATCAAATGCCTGATTGTAAATCTTTCAAAATGATTCATCAAGCAACTCCCGATTCGTTGCAACCTCTATCTTTAGAAGAAAGAGAGTTGCTTGCTAAAGAGGCTGTTTCTCTGGCTCTTTTCTTATTAAAACATCCAACAAAAGATCCCTCTCCTGTATTGCTCACATTTTGTGGGTCAAATGGAGTTTTGCGAAAATGCAATCTTCCTGGTGACTCAGAGTGTTTAAAAGAATTGCTCGCAGAATTAGATCAAATCACAGGCGGAAAAGCTTCCCTACTTTTTCAAAATTGCAAAAGCTGATTTCGATCCTATTTTGCAAGGATCCAAAGGAGGCCAAAGGCTGCAGCAATTTTGGCGCCCACTAAAAGCATGACTTTATGAAAGTGTCTATCAAGGAACTGCTTGACTTTGTCCCCCCAAAGAATCATCGCACCGCCAATCAGAGAAAATCGAAGGAGTCGAGCGACAAGAAAATAACTGATAAATGGAACGACGCCGAGTTGAAAGACTCCTGCGGATAAAGTTAACACTTTCAGAGGAAAAGGAAGGAGTGCTCCGAAGAATACAGCCCAGCTTTCATAGTGCTGGAATTGAAGGGAGAACTTATCAAAAGTCGCCTCAGAGATTAAACTAGGTACGATGTAAGGGCCTACTAGATCCCAAAGGAAATGGCCCATTAAATAGCCAATTAGCCCACTTAATGTAGATGCGAATGCCGTCAGCACCACATAGAGGGGTATTTTTTTCCGACTCTGAAGACAGAAAAACATGAGTACGGCATCAAGTGGTAAAAACAGAGCGATTTCTAAAAAAAAAAGTAGACTAATCCAAAAAGGGGATTTGGAAGACTCCGCCTTAGTAATGGCCCAATTATAAACTTTAGTTGTCTGCGCTCTCACTAAGCCCTCTTGGTGGTATTGTAATACTTCTTGGAATTATACAAAAAACCTTTGATAAATGATTCAAGATAAAAGTGCAAACCACAGAGCATTTTCTCTGTGGTCTAAAGCAAGCAAGCGAATTTATTTCACTAGATCTTTTGCGAATTTAACCCATTGGTCTATTGCTTTATGGAAAGTAGGGATTTGATACCAGCTTACGATACCAATGCCCATCATACCTAAGGTCGCTGCTTTTTTAGGCTGCTCATAGCAAAAATCTTTGATTGTCTGTAGTGTAGCAATGCCTAGATTTGCTGTTTTAACGACGATGGATTTTGCGCCTTCTAAAACATCAGAAACAACTTCTGCAGTTTCTTGAGAAACTAAACTGGAAAGTGTCGCTGCCCCCGTAATTGTTGCTGCACAGAGATAGGGCTCTGTTTGAATGATTTCCACACACTTGAGAACCAGTGTCGGAGCTTTTTCGACAAAATATGTTGGTAGAGGTTTATCAGAAAAAGTTTTGAATGCAATTCCTGCAGCAGCGCCAATGAGAAGGCTTCTCGTTATGGAAGGGAGTCTAAACACATATTTTAAGCCTGTCTTTTGAACAATATTTTCTTTAATGCCAACAGGGATTCTAGCTTGATCTGCGGGAGTCAGTCCATTGAGAATGAAATTTGCTAAAAAAGCCGCTTTTCTTTTTTCGATTGTAAGTATGTGCTGTGGACCATTGTCTGGATCAAATGTTGTTGTAATTACAACATCACTTGGGTCTAGATTAAGTGTAATTGTATCTATAGACATAATAATTCTCCTTTTTTCAGGATAATTATCGGTCTATTTTAAATAATTAACAAGCAAAAAAAAAGGCTCAAGGAATATCCTTGAGCCTTTGTAAAAAAATTCTTTGAAAAAGAGCTTAGTAGTCCATTTCTGGATGGCCAGCTCCGGCTGCGGCTGGTTTTTCTTGCTCTTCATCCGTGATGATTGCTTCGGTTGTGAGGAGAAGTCCTGCAATCGATGAGGCGAATTGGATTGCGCAACGAACCACTTTCGTTGGGTCAACGATTCCTTTTTCGATCATATTGACAAAGACGTCTTCACGAGCATCATATCCTTCCATTGTGCTCATTGTGCCCACTTTTTGGACGATGATAGAGCCTTCTTTTCCTGCGTTTTCCGCGATTTGTCTGAGCGGGTAGCTAAGTGCGCGGGCTAGGATTTCTGCTCCTATCTTGATATCGCCTTTGAGTGTTGAAATGAGTTTGTCAAGCGCAGGTAAGCAGCGGATAAGCGCTGTGCCGCCGCCAGGAACAATTCCTTCTTCGACAGCCGCTTTTGTAGCTTCTTTTGCATCTTCAACGCGATCTTTCTTCTCTTTCATTTCAATTTCAGTTGCAGCACCTACTCGGATCACGCCAACCCCGCCAGAGAGTTTTGCAAGACGCTCTTGGAGTTTTTCTTTATCGTAATCAGAGGTTGCTTCGCTGATTTGTCGTTTGAGAAGTGCAATTCTCTCTTTGATTGCTTTTTTGTCGCCTGCGCCATCCATGAGTGTTGTGTCATCTTTTTTGATGATTGCTTTTTTCACTTTGCCAAGCATGTCGAGAGTGACTTTCTCAAGTTGCATTCCGATCTCTTCGCTGATGAATTGACCGCCTGTTAAGATTGCGATGTCTTCAAGCATTGCTTTTCTACGATCGCCAAAGCCAGGAGCTTTTACAGCCACTACTTTGAGGCCAGCTCTGAGTCTGTTCACAACGAGAGTTGCGAGCGCTTCGCCATCGATGTCTTCAGCAATGATGACAAGCGGTTTGCCAGATTCGGCAGCGGCTTGAAGGATGGGAAGGAATTCCTTCATCGATGAGATTTTTTTCTCATAAATGAGGACATATGCGTTTTCGTATTCGCAAACAAGAGTTTCTGCGTTTGTGACAAAGTATGCAGAAGTATATCCGCGATCGAAATTCATCCCCTCGACAACATCAAGAACAGTTTCAAAGCCTTTGGCTTCTTCTACAGTAATTGTGCCATCTTTTCCAACTTGTTCCATTGCTTTTGCAATGATCGATCCAATTTCAGAATCGCCGTTTGCAGAAATTGTGGCTACTTGAGCAATTTCTTTAGAATCTTTAATGGGTTTGCTCAATTTTGCAAGTTCTTCGACGACTGTATTGACTGCAAGTTCAATCCCTTTTTTCACTTCCATTGGGTTTGCGCCAGCAGTAACGTTGCGAAGGCCTTCGCTATAAATGGCTTCTGCAAGGACTGTCGCAGTTGTGGTTCCGTCACCTGCTTTATCGGCAGTTTTGCTTGCCACTTCTTTGACCATTTGGGCGCCCATGTTCTCGTGTCTGTCGTCGAGTTCAATTTCTTTAGCAACAGTCACGCCGTCTTTTGTGATTTTAGGTGCGCCAAATTTTGAATCAATGACCACATTTCGTCCTTTTGGACCGAGTGTAACTTTTACAGCGGATGCGAGTGTGCGAACACCTTTTAAAATTTTCGTTCTAGCTTCTTCTTTGAATTTGATGTTTTTTGGTGCCATAGTATCGTTCCTTATTCTTCAATGATTGCAATAATGTCATCGGCTTTGAGGATTAAAAATTCCTCATCGTCGATGGTGACTTCTTGAGCAGCATATTTGTCCATCAAGATGATATCGCCGACGTTTACAGGAACTGGAATGATTTTTCCGTCATCTAGTTTTTTTCCAGATCCAATGGCGATCACTTTCGCGCTTTCTTGTTTTTTCTTATGCGTATCAGGAAGAATGATTCCTCCTTTCATTTTCGTTTCGGCTTCGAGTCTCTGAACGAGAACACGATTCCCAAGAGGTTTCAGTGTGATTTTCTTTGCAGCAAGATTTGCCATAAGTTATCATCTCCAATTAATTACTTGTTCTGAGAAAGGACTATACCGTATGGAATCAATATTTGCAAGCAAAATTAGCAAACAGGCTGTCGAATTGCTAATCTTTTGTTTTTCACTCTTTGCTGATTCGAATAACCAATTGATAAACAATATCTTAAATGAGGAAACTGGGATGGCTAAATCACGAGAACAAATTCCTGAAAATGACCGCTGGAACGTTGGTGCTCTCTATCCAGATGTAGAGATTTGGTTAAAAGATTTTTTATTGGTCCAAGAAAGTGAGAAAGCGCCTCATTGGGCAACCTTGCAGTCCTATAGAGGTCGATTAAAAGATCCAGTTGTTGCATCTGCTTTTTTTGATGTGTATTTGGATCTCGATAGAAAATTGTCGAAACTGTCTACATATGCTCATCTCCGTATGGATGAAGATGTGGGAAATGACCAAAACAAAAGCAACTATGGAAAGATCTCAACGCTTCAGCATGCATTTCAGCTTGAGAGCTCTTGGATTGTCCCAGAAATCTTGAGTTTATCGGATTCCGATTACGCGCACCTACTCAAACATCCGCTCATGAAAAATTTCCAATTTTTCTTGGAAAATATTGGTCGTATGCGTGCACATACTTTAGCTCCAGAACAAGAAGAGCTCTTGGCTATGAGTGGAAAGGCGTTGGAAACTGCTCACTCGGCTTTTGGTGCACTCAATAACGCGGATCTCCATTTTTCACCCGCGATTGATTCGCAAGGGAAAGAGCATCCTCTTTCGCATGGATCTTATTTGAGCTATTTGCGAAGTCCAGATCGGAATTTGAGAAAAACTGCCTTTATCAACTTACATAAAAGCTATGATCAGTTTGCAAATACAATCTGTGAATTAATTCAGGGACAAGTACAAAGTCATCTCTTTGCCGCAAAATCGCGTAAATTTTCCAGTTGCCTTGAAGCCGCTTTGTATCCACATGCAGTGGATACAAAAGTGTATACAAATCTGATTGCGACTGTGAGAAAGAATCTTCCTAAAATGCATGAGTACATTGCTTTTCGCAAAAAGAAGATGAAGCTCGATACCATTCATGTTTACGATCTTTACGCGCCGATCGCAGAAGAGGTAAAAATGGAAATGAGCTATCCAGAGGCGTGTCAGGTGATTGCTGAATCTGTGAGCATTCTTGGAAAAGAGTATCAAAATGTACTGAAAAGCGGCCTAACAACAGATCGCTGGGTCGATGTATTTGAAAATGTGCGTAAACGCAGTGGCGCTTATTCAAGCGGCTGTTATGACAGTATGCCATATATTTTAATGAATTATCACGGGACTTTTGGAGATGTTACAACTCTTGCTCATGAAGCAGGGCATAGTATGCATAGTTACTTAAGTCGTGCAAATCAGCCGTATATCTATTCGCGTTATCCGATTTTTGTAGCTGAAGTGGCATCCACATTTAACGAACAGCTTTTACTGAAATTAATGAAAGAAAGAGCGAAAAGTAAAAGCGAGCGTGCCTATCTCATTAATGATGAAATTGAACGCATTCGAGGAACTATTTTTAGACAAACAATGTTTGCTGAGTTTGAGCTACAACTTCACAAATGGGCAGAGGAAGGAGTGACTTTGACGCCTGAGCTTTTAAAGAAAGCCTATATACAACTCAATCGCGATTATTATGGTCCCGATCTTACTTTAGATCCAGAGCTTGAAATCGAATGGGCTCGCATTCCGCATTTCTATTACAATTTCTACGTGTACCAATATGCGACTGGCCTGAGCGCTGCAATGGCATTGAATCAGTTGGTTTTATCTTCAAGCGATGCAAAAGATCGGTATCTTGCGTTTCTTTCTTCAGGAGGGAGTCAATTTCCTCTTGATCTATTGGAAAAAGCGGGTGTGAACATGCGCTCTTCCGAGCCTATTGATGCTGCCATGGCTAAATTTCAGTCTCTTGTAGAGGAGTTTAAAAGTATAACTAAATAATAATTATTTGATTTCGCTGATCTTGTTTTAATATAATTAATTTATTATAATTCTGCTAAATTAATTGTATTGTAAAACAGGGGTCAAAATGAGCTTGGATTCATTGAGTGCGGGTATGGGTTGTGACAGCAGCCTTGTCAGGCTGAGTCAGCCTCTTGCTTTGTGCGAATCGGACATGATTTCTGGATTTCCATTTCAAATTGATGGAAATCCTGCTCATGGGAGAGGTCCTACAATTCCGATTTCGATCGGAGATATTCAGCACATTGGACAATTGAGCGAAACGAATTTTGGTGAAATGTGCAAAACGATCAATGAAATCACCCTCACAGCCACATATCCAAATGGGTTTAGTCGCGCAAATCACAATGGTACCCATTCAGCAAGGCAAGCGCGCATGTTGGAAATTTTACTCGAGATGATGGGTGATCGAGCCTATCCTCTTTCTGACGATGAAAAAATGCATCTTAAACTAGCGACTTATCTATTGAGATCTGGTCGTATTGATGAGTCTTCTCATCATTTGCCAAATCCAGATGACTACAATACACGTTCAGCAATGATTTATGAAGCTTATGCAAATCAATGCATTGTAGATAAAAAAATTGTCGAGGATTTCGCTTTTTTAATTGCAAATTCATGCAAACCAAAAGGGATACGAGATGAGGAAATCGATCAGAATCCAAAATATCTATTTTTATGGAATTGCTTATGTATTGTCCATGAACTTGATTTGATTCGATGTTATTCACAATCTAAAATTGATGGAAGCATTAAAATTAAGGTGCAGGATCATTTAGCAGATTTAGGAATAGAGGCGTCGGCTGCTATGATGGAGAAGCTTTTTGATGTTTCTAAAAAACTATGTTCTGCTACTGGATGTAGTCGATATTATGATGAAGATCCAGGGGATGATGAGAGGTTTTCTTTCTATAGCCAGCACGGCGATGCTTGTTGGGAGAGGTTGCAGAGTGTAGGAATCTATAGAGACTCTTTCGATCTGAAAATGCTCTAAAAAATCGAAAAATTTTCAGATCAGAACAGCCCCTAAAGTTCAGTCTGTTTTCATTATATAACGCTTTTGATTAGACCCTCGAATTTCAAAAGATTTGCAAAAAAATTCTCATTCAAATAACCTCGGTTTTGGGTTCGTTTCCCTCGAAGTTCGTGGAGATTTTTGATGAAATTTGACCTGATTGATGCGAAAATGATATCCGAAGGTTATTTCTTTGAGCGTCAATAGAGTACAAATTTCGCAAAAAGATCTATGAAATTTGAGCGGAATGAACCCAAAATTGAGGTTAATAGTTTAAATCGAATGAAACAGAAAGCTACTTTTGTTGTTCTCAATGATAAAGGATTACATACAAGACCTTCCACTGAGCTTGTAAAATGTGCCGGCAGTTTTGAGGCGGAAATTTTTCTTACCTATCGCAATTATGAAGTCAATGCGAAGTCGATTTTAGGCATTCTGATGCTGGCAGCTGAAAAAGGGGCGAAAATTGCAGTGGAAGCAGAAGGGGAAGATGCGGAAGCTGCTGTGAATGCTATCTTAAAATTGGCTCAACATAAATTTAATATCAAATATTGAACGTAGTGCCATCATTTCTTCCAATGATTGCTCTTTTCGCAATCTTGAAGAAAAAACCTGTATCTACAACGCCCGGTATTTCTAAAATGATTTGATTCACTTCTTCAGGATTTTTCAGAAGAGTCGGAAAGTGAATATCGAGAATATAATTGCCATTATCAGATACGTATTGTTCTTGATTTAAGCTGGTTGGATCTGCAATCCTCCATGTGCTTGAATATCCTAAGTGTTCAATTTTTTTTCGTGCAAAGAGATGGCCGTAGGGGAGAATCTCAACGGGAAGTTTTGCTTTGCCAAGTTGTGTGACGACTTTACTAACATCCGCAATCACAACCATTTCACTACTTGAAAGAGCGAGAATTTTTTCTCGAACAAGCGCACCACCCCCGCCTTTAATCAGACGTTTTTGAGGATCGATCTCATCTGTCCCATCGACGGTCATATCAATGTGGTCTACTTCATTGATATCTAACACATGAAGACCGCCAGCTTTTGCTATTTCGTGAGAACGCTTAGAACTCGCCACTGTTTTAATACGGAGTCGTTTTTCGATGAGAGCTTGAATAAAGTATGCCGTAGTAGACCCCGTTCCAAGACCCACAACCATTCCATCTTCAATCAGATTTGCAGCCTGTACTCCCGCTGCTTTTTTACCTGTTTCGTTCATTTCTTAAGAATAGAAAATATCCATTATAATTTCTACCTTCAAACCTCAATTCCCTCTTTAGCAAATTTCAAGCTGGCCGAAAGCAGAAAAATGATGATTTATTTTGTTAGTGAAAAAAGGGGGGATAATCTCTATAATCGTATTTTTCTTAAGGATTTTGTATGAAAAACATCATTACGGTTCTCCAAGAACGTGGTTTTATTGACCAAATGACAAGCGAAGAGTTGCTAAAACACGTTTTGCAGCCAATAAAAGTCTATGTAGGGTTTGACCCAACAGCGGATAGTCTACATTTGGGAAATTTGGTTGGCATTATGGGGCTGGCATGGTTTCAGAGATTTGGACATACTGCAGTACCACTGTTGGGCGGTGCAACCGGCTTGATTGGTGATCCTTCGGGAAAGAGCTTGGAAAGACCACTTTTAGATGAGAAAACGTTGGCATACAATGTGCGCAAATTAGAATCTTTTTTTCAGAAAATTGTGCCCGATTGTAAGGTAGTGAATAATGACCAGTGGATCGGACAATTTTCTTTGATCGATTTTCTGCGAGACGTGGGTAAGCACTTTCGGATTGGTCCAATGCTGGCAAAAGAAAGTGTGAGAGCGCGTGTGCAATCAGAAGAAGGGATGAGCTTCACCGAATTTAGCTATCAGACACTGCAAGGATACGACTTTTACTATCTCAATAAGCATCATGGAGTTACGCTTCAAATGGGCGGCAGCGATCAGTGGGGAAATATCACCGCTGGGATTGATTTGAATCGCAAGCTTGGGGGCACTCCGATTTATGGAATCACTTTCCCTTTATTGACGCGAAGCGACGGAAAGAAATTCGGGAAATCTGAAGATGGAGCGATTTGGCTATCTGAGGAGAAATTATCCCCATATCAGCTGTATCAATATCTTTTTAGAGTCCCCGATGCCGATGTGATTCGCTTATTAAAAATGCTCACATTCTTAGACCTTGAAGAGATCGCAGAAATTGAACAACAAATGCATGTTCCAAATTCCGCACAAAAAAGACTGGCTGTTGAAGTCGTTCGATTTGTCCATGGAGAAGAAGGTGTTCAATCGGCATTAAAAGAAACGAGCAGTATGGCTCCGGGATCAGAAACAGATCTGCGTGCAGATACGTTAAAAAACTTACCTCATACAGCATTAGGGCGAGAGGAAGTCGTTGGACAAAAGTTTCTAGATATTGTTACGCGTTTAGGCATGACACCGAGTAAATCAGAAGCGACAAGGTTGATCAAAAATGGGGGCGCTTATATGAATAATGAGCGCGTGAATGATGTGGCTTTAGTCATTGATGAAAAAGATTTGATTGAAAATACATATCTTCTCTTAAGCACGGGCAAAAAAAATAAAAAGCTGATTAAAATTGCTCGCTAAAAATCAATACGGTTGTCCTTATCTTCAACTGGCTCCCATGGAAGGTGTGGGAGATCGCTCATTTCGACGTGCAATGGCTTTCATTGGCGGCTTTGATGAGGCCGTCCGAGATTTTATTCGCGTACCCACCAACGGTCATGTAAAAAGCTTAGCCAAAGTATATCAAGCAAATGAACTTTTCCCAATTCCTCTCGCTGCGCAAATCATGGGATCAGATCCTCTTTTGATGGCAGAAATGGCACAAGAGCTTATGCGCGCAGGCGCTCCGAGAATTGATATCAATTGCGGCTGCCCTTCAAATACAGTGACCGGTCGAGGTGCCGGATCAAGCCTTCTTCGAGATCCAGAAAGTTTACATGTGATTGCCAAAGCGGTCGTTAGCTCGGTCAATATTCCAGTCACATTGAAAATGCGTTCTGGCTTTGATGACATCACGCTTTTTGAGGAAAATTTATTGGCGGCAGAAAGTAGCGGCGTTCGTTATATTACGCTTCATCCAAGAACAAAAGCAGATGGTTATGGGCCGCCTGCTCGTTGGGATTTGATTGCAAGAGCCAAAAAACTCTTAAAAATTCCACTCATCGGCAATGGAGATATTTTAACTGTTGAAGATGCCTTAAATATCTTGCAACAAACTAACTGCGACGCTCTCATGATTGGCAGGGGAAGTATCCGTAATCCCTTTGTTTTTCGACAAATCAAGGCTCATTTTGCAAAAGAAGAATACACGCCTAAAAAAGAAGACCTCTTGCAGTTTTTGCAGGTTTTTTTATCGGAGATGCAAGAAACGCCAATGAAAACAAAAGTCAATAAACTGAAGCAATTGCTTGGCTTTATCCTGAAAGAAAGCCCCCATCGACAAAAAATTTTAAGCTCAAGTCATCAAAATCCTGAGACTTTACTTCATGAGTCGCAAGAAATTCTGTAATTCCCTCTTTATATTCCCAAACAAGCTCAAAAATCGGTTTTTGAGTTTGTTTGGGTATACAATGATCAAAAATTTTTTTAATACAAATAAAAAAAAATTGACTTAAATGCATAAAGAAATTTATAAAATTTGCGGAAAAACAAGAAACTATCGATTAGCGAATGATGAACTACTTTGGAGAAAAGATATGCGAATCTATCAAGTACTAGGCCGTTTTCACAGCTTTAGTAAAAATATTACATCTATACGGGACCCTCTTTGTTTGAAGACTTCCGCACTTGTAGGTCCGATTCTGTTTTCGAGCTCTAGAGGCGTTTTTACAGCTTTGCAAAAAGAGCAGTCAGGGTTTGTAGATCGGATCACTGGATTTGAGGAAAATCCAGAGAAACGAAAGTCAATGACTGACCAGCTGAAAACTTTAGGGTTTATGTGGAGTGGCGATAGTAAATCTTGGGTCCCTCGCAAAGAAGTTCAGATGAGTACAGTTGAAGCTATTTTAAAAGGTTCAAGCGAATCGGTGGCTCCTGCACGAGAAGCCATCTCGACTGCTGCGAGTTATCCAAAGAGAATTGATGGTCTTTTAACAAAATGGTCAGATTCAATCGGTAAAGTCCTTCCAAGACAAATCAGAAAAGATAAATTCATGGAATCTCTTAGAATTGCTTTGATCAATGCAGAAAGGGCTGGCAATGTTTCTTCAGACGAAGCTTTAAGAACAGCTTGTATGAGATGTGCTGAGATTGGTCTTGTTCCAGGTCCATTACAAGAATGTTATTTTTCAACTCGAGACAATCAAATCGAGTTTCTCTTAGGATATAAGGGGATTATCGCCTTAGCAAGAAGAACTTCTCCACACATCCAAATTGAGACCCAAGTGGTTCGGAAAGGAGATGATTTTTCCTTTAGTCTTGGAACCAAGCCGAAGGTTTCTCTCAATCAATCGATCGATGCAAATCCAGAAGAGATCGAATATGCATACGTGCTCATCCGATTCCCTGAAGGAGTAGAAAAACTTGTCGTGATTGATAAGGCGCATGTTGAAAAGAGAAAAGCGTGTTCGAAAGGCGTACATGCTACGAGCTCTCCTTGGAATAAATTCCAAAGAGAGATGTGGCTAAAGACTGCGTTAAGAGAGGCTTTTAGGTTTGTAAACCTTTCAACCGAAACAAATATCTCGCAAGACTTTGACCATGCAAAGCAATCGATTCGAGAATTTATCCATTACCTTCAAGATGAAGTTGAGGATTTTGAGAAAAAAGAAATAGGAAAAACGGAAACTTCTATATGATTTCTCGGTTGTCACATCTACGTTTCCCTCCTCTTTCTATTTCAGAGAGAGGAGCTCATCTGTTGCCTTTGCTTCCACAAAACTTCTTTAGTATGAAGCTGTGTTCTACAAAGCTGGAAGATTTTTCTAGCAAAGAAGAAAAAAAGAAGGAAATATACAGCATTTCAACAGATGTTGATAAAGGAGAGTGTGTGTTGCAATTGAATGCATACGTTCCTCGAATGGTTTGGGAAAAAGTGAATGCAATTTTTACCGAGAATGATTTTTCTTGGAACAAAGAAAAGCATACTTGGACTTCTTCTAGCACGATTGCTGCAGAGAAGACTTTGGAGAAAGCAAAAGAATATCTTGATGCAACGCAACAAAATTTCGAAGAGCTTCATAATATAGACAAAAAACAGAAAGCTTTGAAATGGATTGAAGCTGAAGAAGCCTTTCTTTCATCATTGAATTCTGAAGCAATCGTTCAATTCAAAGAGCTTTCTGAGATTCCTTTTTCTCAAGCTGTTTCGACGCAAAGCGAAAATGAAAAATTCCTTTCTTTATTTACTCAAATTCAAGCCCAGGCAGAGAAACTTCTTCCGAAACATATAGATTCCAAACGTTTTTTCTTCTTGATAAAACAAGCTTTGGAGAAAGTGGATGGAGTTTTTGAGCTAGATCCTGAAAGTGTTCGAAAGGCTGTATTCATAGCTTCTGCGCTTGGATTAGAGCCTGGGGACATCACCCAGCATTGCTACTTTGTTCCTTATGAGAAAGAGCTGAAATTTGTCATTGGTTATCGAGGTCTGATTGAGCTTTCGATCAGGGCTGGAGAAACGCTGTTTTATGAGGCAGGATGCGTTTATAAACAAGATCGATTTGAAGTCAAAGAACCTCCTCATCAAGAGCTCTTCCATTCACCACATCTAAGAATCGATGAGAGGGGAGAAATTACACATTTTTATGCATTGCGCGCTCAAAAAAATGGCCAGTATGACATTTGTGTTCTGAGTATTGACGACTTGAAAAAAACAAAAGCAATTGCTCAAGGGTTAAACAATCCAAAATCAGTCTGGCATAACTGGGTTGAAGTCATGGGGTTAAAAAGTGTTGTGAAATGTCTTGCGAAAATGACAGAGCTGAGTGTTCAAGAAAATACACAACCAGATAAGACAACGAAATGATTAGATTCAATGCATTTCTCTTATCACCATTTCTGTATACAGGTGCACATTCTGTGATCAGAAATCAAGTGAACAGCCCCATTCAGCCACTCGTCAGAGATGGGGTTTTTAAACGATTGTTTTGGGATGTACATAACCCAAAAAAAATCATTCATTTTCTTCACTCTGTTCGACCCCTTTCTGATTCTGCTAGAAAGATTGAAAAGATTGAGTTTCAAAATCCTTACTTTCCAGCTTACAGCCGTGGAGAAAAAGATATCTATGTCGATGTGATTTGTAGAAGTACTGATGTAGAAGGAAAAAATCCTGAAATCCATATCATTGAAATGCAGCAAGTAGAAAATGAAGGATACATGAAGAGATGGGATTTTTATGCGAGTCGATGCTATTCAATGGAGTTGAATCGATGTAAAAAATATGATCAGCTCATAAAAATTCATGTTGTCGCAGTCATGAACCACCCTTGTAAATACCCCAATGATCTGTATCAACTAACAGGCAAAAGCAGTGGAGTCAGAGTCCCTGAAACTAGAGAATTAACGATTCTTTCTCTGTCTGATTTAAACTCCACCCTAGTTCATGAAGATACGGATTCTAAAAAGTGGTCTCATTTGATTAAGTTTTCTGGCAGACCAGAGCTTCAAGAAGAGGTTTTATCTAAAGATCCTGTTTTTTTTCAGGCAATCAGCGATCTTCGATCAATGGGAAAAGTGGATCCGCTTCCTGCTCGGGAATCAAAAGGAAAGCCATGGAAATTATTATATAGAGACATAAAAAGTGCAGGTTAATAACCTCGTGTTTTGGGCTGTTTTCCTCGAATGATTTCGATTAGGCCTTCACGACTTCTGATGAGATCCGTCGCTTTACATAAGCCATTGATCTCGAGCCTTGGGAAGCTATGGACACAGAGAAATCTTTGCTTGCCGAACGCTAGCGAATCTTTACGTTTTTACTCCTCTGTGAATCTCGAAAATCCACCTCTTGCTGTATCATTTTCTAAGTCTGTCTTTCGGAAGTCGATAGGGATTCCTCTTTCGGAGGGGAAAGATTATTCACTGAATTTTTGTGGATCTACGTTTGATGAAGAAAGTTTTCGTGATCTTATTGAGAAGATTCGAAACTATCAAATTGAGACATTGGGATTATCAGAATGTACTTTGCCGAATTCCGATATAAATTCATTGATCGAGTCGTGTTGTCTCTCAGGTATGAAAAGTTTAGATTTATCTGGAGTGCGACTTGAAAAACAACACCTTGAAACACTGATTCAATTTCTTCCTTTCTCTTCTATCCACTCACTTGCTCTTTCTCTCTCCCCATCTCAAGTGACAGAATCGATTCAGTTAAAAACGATCGCAGAAACTCGGAATATCGAGTTTCAGCATTACAAACAAGATAGCGCCAGTGTGAAGACAACTGTCGTAGATTCTCGCGTTACCCAAAAAACTCATTCAATTTTCTTATCCTCTTTTCATAAGAATAAAGCCGCGCAAGGTGGATTTGATTCTTATGAACTGATTACAACCGAAAGTCTTTTCTCAGAAATTCTTCCCGATCTTTCAAAAGGTTTTTTTGTGACTTTATCTCGGAGTAAGAATCAACAAAGTATCGACCATATCATTTTGGGGACTGCGAAGGGAAGGGGATGGGTTATCCCATTCAGAGAGATTCTTTTAAATCGAGATGATTTGTTCTTTAAAAAAGTAAAAAAGGTTTTCGAAGATCCGTCAATTCCAAAATATTTTTATGCGTATAGAAGGGATTTTCACGCATTGCAAGATCACGGTATTTTAGTCAAAGGTTTGGGATTTGATTTGATATTTGCTCAAAAATTTATGAGTAAAGATCCTTTGCCTCGGCAGAGATTTTCAAAGAGAGATGAACCGAGCGTCAATTGGCCTGATGTTCCAAATGATTCTTTGTTGATGGCTAAGAAAATGGCTAGTTTTGATTATGAATTGTTTCTTACATTGGAGCAAAAGCTCTTAAAGAAAAAACAATCATTATTTTTCCGTCATATTCTTTTGCCTCTTGAAGAGCTCTTCCTTTCTATGCGGAAGAATGGCTTACCAGTCAATCAAGATTTTGTTCAGAGATTCTATGATTATTCAAAAATTGCTATGGAAAAAGCAACTCAAAATATTCAGTTTCACAATAGCCTTAACATAGGAGTTCAAAAAGGTCTCTTTGCAGTATGGAGAGATAAATATACCGATCTCTTTAATTCTAAACGAAATCAGCATTCTTTATGTCGTATGAATGAAAAAAATGATGGTCACATACACGATGAACATGTTCTTCAGCGCGAAACAATTCGCAGGATTCAAAACTTTGAAATACTAGATGAGACATTACGGAGAATGTTGAATCAGAAAGTTTTTTTTATTCATCGAAGACCCAATTTTTTTCGAGGAGTCACTGCGATCCCAAGACTTGGAAATCTCTCTTTAAAAGCGATTGCGAACACGTTTCAAGTAGAGAAAAACAACCATCTCTACATGATAGGTTTTGATGAGTTGCACCTCAGAATTCTTGCTCAAATAAGCCAAGATTTAGCGTTAAAAAAGCTTTGCAAAAAAAATCTTAAACAGGGCCAATTAAGAAAGTCAATCAACCGGAAAGTATTTAAGCATGCAAAATATATTCGTCACACAGAGATTCTGAACCAATTTTCATGTGGGATGATTTCTAAAGATAAACTTTTCAAGATTTTCTGCAAGGATTCTGAAGAAATGCTCCAGAAGTATTTTCAAGTTTTTCCCAAAGTAAAAGTCTTTTTAGATTGTCCTTTAAATAAACAGGTAGAAGAACAGGAGACACCCAGAGTCTCGGATGAAAAAGCAAGAATCAAAAAAATTCGAACGCTGCATCAGCTCGCGACGAAGTATATTCTTACTTTTGCAGCTCAATTGCATCAAGGATTTTCGCTTTCCCGTTTTTGTTCGAAGATTATCTTTCTAGATAATCAACTCTTATTTCTTGAAGTGATTCCAGAAGAAATGGATGAAATCTTAAAGGTGATTCTAAAAATCAATCAATCCATTATGAAGTGGTCTGTACCTATCCCTGTTCATTGTGAAAGACTGGATCTTGTTGCTGCCGAAGCTAAAAGCAGACATGAATTTCTGACGACTTTAACTCAAGGGGTAATCCCAGGAATCGGATCTGAAAAAGATCAGGATTTGACGAGAAACTCTTTAAATATTTTCTTATTTCCCTCTTTTGCACGCCCCCGGCCAATCAAGCGCAACGATTTTTTGAGTCTTCATCGAATGCGAAGTCAGCTGCAATCCATTGTACAGAGCGCTTTTCGGCGCATTAAAACCATACTATTTTCGAATCCCATTCAGGCGCCTTCAGATTCATCGAGAGTCGATCAGATGATCCAAACCTACTTTCCTTTGATTCAATTGAAGCCACTTCAAAAACAAGTGATTGAGCAAATTTTGGACAACAAGCATACAATTGCCTTATTTCCTACTGGATATGGAAAATCAATTTGTTTTCAGATCCCTGCACTGATCTTGGAAGGGACGACAATTGTGATTTCTCCCTTAATTTCTTTGATTGAAAGCCAGGTTCTAGAGTTGATTGAAAAAGGCATTTCTGCGACGCGAGCCACATCCGCAGTTCAAATTGAAGAGAATAAACATAAAATCATCTATGTTACTCCCGAGGCTTTCACTAGAAATGATATGCGTAAAGCTTTGACAAAAACCAATATTTCTCTGTTTGTCATTGACGAAGCGCATTGCATATATCAATGGGGAAACACGTTTCGAAAATCATATCGAGAGCTCGGAACAATCAATCGGACTTTCCCAAAGGTTCCAATCCTTGCATTGACTGCTAGCGCAACGACAAGTACCATTCAGGATATCTGTGAGACTCTGGTCGTCAAGGACCCAAAGATCGTTCTTGGTCCATTTTTTCGAAATAATCTGTCGATAAGACTTGAGTCTAGATATGATTTAAACAAGCAGTTAATGGATCTCTTATCCCGTCATCGGGGAGAAACTGGGATTATTTACTGTGAACAACGATCTGAAGTTGATGAAATGCATGAGCTACTTTCTGCATCTGGTGTGCGCTGTAAGAAATACCATGCAGGTATGCCTGGAAATGAACGTACAGATGTGTTGAATCTTTTTTTAAATGGTAAAATAGAAATTGTCATTGCGACGGTTGCCTTTGGGATGGGAATTAATAAAACAAATGTTCGCTTTGTTTGTCATACTAAAATTCCAGGAAGCATAGAACAGTATTATCAAGAAATCGGAAGAGCGGGTAGAGACGGTTTGAATTCGGAGTGCTTACTCCTCTACTCACCACATGATTTTATTGAAAACCTACTTTTTAAGATTGAAGCGGATGATCCGAAAATCAGGAATGAGTTGCATGTAAAAGCCAATGAAATCCTATATTTTTCTCAGAACCCGATTTGTCGTCAGCAGCAACTTGCGAATTATTTCACAGGAACGAAAACGAAAGAAGTCTGTAACAATTGTGATATTTGTCTTGGGATGACAGAAGTTGTAGATGGAACGCCGATTGTACAAGACATATTACGAGCAATCCTCTTGACCAATGGATCGCTTCCATTTAAAAAATTGACAGAATTGGTCTGTGGAAAAGATTCTGGCTTTTTTTCACCAGAATATAAACATTTGTCAGTCTACGGCGTTTTGTCTAGTTATTCGGAAGATAGAGTGTTCAATCTTTTGCGCTATCTAGTCCATAAAAATGTGATTTCGGTGACTGATCAAGTTGCCGGGAATCAGATTTTTGTTCTCAATGATCTTTCCAAACGGATATTAAGAGGAGAGGAAAGAATTTATATTCAAAGACTGTAATCTTTTGCATTTTGACTTTTCAGAAACTCTCAGAATTGACGTTTGACTAGTTCGAAATCAAAAGAGACGCGGTCGTCATTGCGGATGTGGCTATAGCTTAAACGGATCTTTAACGCTGAGGTAATCCAAGTAGAAAGGTCTATTTTTACTTCTGTATATGGAGTTTCGTTTTCTCGATAAAAGCCATTGACTAACCAAATTCTCGTTTCCCAAAGTGGATTTAAGCGGACGAAAATATTTCCTAAAACTGTAATGCGGCGATCTGTTAGCGGGGAGAGGAGAAGTTGCGTTTCTGAGCGAGTCACATCAAGAATAAAACTTTCATGGTCGGCTTTTCTCCAATCGTATTTAGAACGGTATCGCGTTTCTAAAGACATAGCGACATTCTCGCTAAGTGTCCATTGTAGACGCGCTTTGGAAACATCGAGCAAGTGATGGCGGAAATTCCACGCATTATGAAAAGAGAAGTTAAGCGACGGAAGTCTCCAGTTTAAAAGAAGATAGCCTCGAGGAACGAGTTGAGGAATCACTTTGTCTTTAAAAAATGCATTGATATAAAGATCAGCTGAAAAAGAGGCTTCTTTGCAAAGACGGCGCTTGGAAAAAAGAAGTGTCCGAAAGCCTGTTTGGATTTGATTGATTTTGTCGACGCCATCAGCAATGGTAAAAATGTAATGATCATCGGGATCCACAGTCGGTCGTGTAAGAACAGTATACCAAAGATAGGGTTCAATCACATGTTTATAGCGAGAGAACGTTTTTTCTCCTCTGGCAACAAGATCGAAACCATACTGTAGAACTCCTAGCCCTTTTACTTTTCCAGAAGGACTATTTGTATAAAGAATTCCTTGGGTTCCAATGTAGGGGGTGAAAGTGAGAGGGCCCATCGGAAATGAGCGCTGCATTTTTTCTCGAATCTCAAGTCGACCGCTACGATAATCTTTTAACGAAACCACAAGATCATCTGAATAGGCAAAATCAACGTAGGCTGCTTTCATTGAAAGGAAGTTGTAGATACCGGTATTGCCGATTGCATGTGGATGAAGATGTCCATAAATCGAAGGCAAGTCTTGTTTGATCGATTCAAAAGAATTCGCTCTTGGGCGGACACGTAAAGAGGTAATGTAGGGGTCATCTTGATGGCGAATATAGAGGATTGTTTTTTTTGCAGTGCTCACCTCAAAATCATCAGGTCTAAAAATGGTTGGCATTCGCACATCATTATATTTATCCCAGACCAGTGCAGCGGTTGTTTTTTTGTCCTCGCTTGTGGATCGATATGCGCCTTGTAAACGATATCGAAACATTCTGTCAGGTGCCGTTTGTAATCGATTTGTTCCTGCAAAGCTTCGGGTGACAAAAGTGGTCCGTTGATGCTCAGGGAAGTATTCTGTTTCAAAGGAGCCTCCCCAGCCAGTACTCCAGCGATATTCTAACCTGCCATAAGCTGCGAAGTCCTGCTTTGAAAAAAGCTTATAACGAAAGGCAACTCTTGGACCTTGCCCTTTATCCCAATCGATATTCCATTTATAAGGGGTTTCACTGCGAACTATGGACTCCCGAAATTTTTTCAAACTCAGCTTAAAAGAAGGAAACCAAAAAAATGGTGTTTTGAAGCTCCTGGCGCGCAATTGTTTTGCTTCAAAAAATTCTTCTCGGATGACATTGACTTGGTTTGCATAAAAATCCCAAGTACTCTCCTTATTTTCACAGGTAGTGAGTGTCACATCTTTAATTTTGTAGCTTCCATCTGGAAGTAATTGGATTTCATCGCCTGAAACAAAGAGCATTGCAGCAGAGGTTTTGCCTTGAAAAATCGTACCTGTTCGACTCACAAAATCGTACTCAAGCCGATTTCCGACATAAATCTTTTCTTTGAACTGAATGAGAAGATCGCCTTCAGCTTCTATTTTTTTGAGATCCTCTTTTTGCGTATACTGTATGTGTCTTGCTTGGATGCGAATATCGTTTCCTTGTATAACGCCGCCTTCATTGGTATAGAGAACGCCATGACAGTAAGTTGGATTGCGCAAATCGACAATGACTTCATCTGCATAGATGAAAGTGAAAAGCAAGACAAAGAAAATGCCGAATCGTTTTTTCATGAAAATCACTTCTAGAGATAACAGGATATTGGCGGGTCCAGTCTATCCCGCAGATCGTGTTATTTTTTTTCTAGGCTATTCTAGCAGATTGAAGATTTATCGAAATTATTATATATGTTGAATCAACAAGGAGAATTTATGAGAGTGTTACGTTTTATCATTTTATTGCTTGTAATCATTGGAGCATTGAATTGGGGGCTCTATGGATTCTTCCAATATGATTTGGTTGCTGATCTATTTGGTGATATGTCAAAAACATCTCGTATCCTTTATGGAATCATCGGGATAGCAGGGTTACTTGGAATTGCAGGTCTTGTCTGCACTTGTAGATCATGCGGTTGTGGATCGAATTGCAGCTGCTGCGTCAATAAAACCAAGAAGAAGTAATCCCATTTTAGAGGGAATTGCAAAACCTCATTGTTCGTTTTGCAATTCCCTCCTCTCTATACCCAGTATTGCAAATATCTAATAATTACTGTCTTTGGTCTTTGTTTTATTTATAATTTGATATTAATTAATTAAATAATATTAAATAAGGTTAGAAATCAAGAGAGTAATTATGGCAAAAAAAAGCTCATCTCCATGGCTAAGCATTTGGATACACCCTCGGAATACAATTCGAAAAGTGGTTGCTGAAAATCCCAATAAAAATTTGTGGCTGCTAGCCATCATTTATGGTTTTTCTTCTATTTTAGGGGCTTTTCAGTCTTTTTCACTAGGTTCTCAACTCAGTACAGTGGCAATTTTTCTGATCGCTTTAGTTTTTGCGATTTGTTGGGGCTATGTCATTTTTTCTATTTGGGGATGGGTAATCCTCTGGACAGGAAAACTCTTTAAAGGAGCAGGTGATTTTAAAAGTGTAAGAGCTAGCTTTGCATGGTCAAATGTGCCAATGATTGTCAGTGATATTATTTGGATCATTACTCTTGCCGTGATGGGTGCGTCACTATTTACTGCGCAGCAAAGTGGAGCGGGTCCTTCCGGCGGCGCAAATCTTGCGCAAGGTCCTGCCATTTTATTACTTGCGTTTGCACTGATCAAGGTGTTGATGTCAGTGTGGTCTTTAGTGATTTGTATTAGTGCGCTTGCTGAAGTGCAACGCTTTTCAGTGCTGAAAGCGATTGGAAACCTAATTTTGTCAGCAATCGTAGTGGGTATCGTGATCGGAGTTTTAGGCTTCGCAATCACCTCTTTTATGGGGAACCCAGCTCAGAGCGCAGCATCTATATTTTTTAATCATTAATTGAAAGGAAGTGCCATGAAAAGTCGAACAACGAAAAGAGTCGGAATTTGGATCTTCGCTTTTACACTGTTCATGGCGCATCTATTTTTGCGACCCGCCCATGCCGATACAGGGACGACTTGGAAACCAATCTATGCAAAAAGCGGCGAGTGCGTGATCTCTTTTCCAACGCCTCCGCAAATGTTAAGTCAAACACTTGATCTCCAGGAAGGACAGAAGCTCGTTTACGATGTATATCTTTCCCCTTTTGAATCAAAAGGGGTTTTCCTTCTTTTGGTCGCAACATATCCCGCGGAGCTCTTAAAAGGTCATGAAATTGCTGGGGTAGAGGGGTTACTCCAAGGAATTCTAAACCATAACGCTGACAACGCGCTTGTCTTCGCAAATCAAATCGAAATAAATGGAAATCCAGCCATGACTTTCTTAGTACAAAATGGGCAGAGCTATTTTAGAGGACAAGCTTTAATGGTTGGGAATAAACTTTTCTTGCTTGCAATGGAAGGAAAGAAAGAGTTTTTGGAAGAAAAAGTCTTCCTCCAATTTGTTAAATCTTTTCAGCTTACAATGAAAAATTCTTAAATTTGAAAAGACTCTGTTTTGGGTTTTTGATTCTCATCTGTCTGTAAGTCGTTGTTCCGTCCCTTAATGAGTTTTTCGATTGTTTTTTCGGCTTGATTAAGGGAATGCGTACAGCTACGCATGAGCAGTTCGGCTTCTTCAAAAAGTTTCAAAGACTCATCAAGCGGCGTTTTTCCACTATTCATGAGTTCCAAGATTTTTTCTAAGCGTTCAAATGCTTTTTCATAAGAGAGATTTTGTGTCATATGTATCCACTTTGTTTGTCTTTGCAGTGATTCGGCCATCATGCAAAAGAGCTGTAAAGGTTTCTGATTCACGAATGGCATTGGCCGATTGAATAATGGATCCATTCGCAGTTTGAAGGATTGAATAACCTTTTTTCAAAAGGCTATTGGGATTGATTGAACGTAAATGTTCAGTGAGTTGATACAGTCGCTCCTTTTTGGTTGCGAGCAGCGTTGTTATTGCAGATAGATAACGGGTCGAGTATGGCTTTAGCTGTTCTCGTAAGAGATTCATTTGCGACGATGGTTTGAGCAGTTCAAGTCTTTGTGAAAGAGCGCGCGTTTTAAGCGCATTTTGCGTCAGTGTCCGCTGCATAGCGGCATCTAGATCGCTACGGAGATCATCGAGGGATTGGATCTGCTGCGAGAGAAGGGAATAAGGCGAATTAAAAAGCGGATGTCTTTTCAAAGCTTCAAGATATTGGCGCGATTGTTTGATTTGTCCAATGACTTTTTGCGTTAGAAAATTTTGAGTCGTCTTTAGAAATTGGAAGATATTTGCTTTTTCTTGAGAAACAAGTTCTGCTGCGGCAGAGGGAGTTGGTGCGCGTACGTCTGCTACGAAATCGGCAATTGTAAAATCGGTTTCATGGCCAACTGCAGAAACAATCGGAATGCGGGACTCGTAGATTGCTTTTGCAACGATCTCTTCATTAAAAGCCCAAAGATCCTCAATGCTTCCACCGCCACGGCCAACGATCAATACATCGACAAGATTGTAGGTATTGAAATCTTGAATGGCACGTGCGATTTCCTCTGCAGCGCCAGGACCTTGAACTTTGACTGGATTGAGAACTACATGAAAGCCTGATAATCTTCGCGTAAGAATATTCAGGATATCTTGGATGACAGCGCCTGTTGGGCTTGTGATAATTCCGATTTTTTTTGGGAATTTGGGAAGAGGTTTTTTCTTTGCTGTATCGAACCATCCTCGAAGAAGAAGCTCTTCTTTGAACTTTTGCAATTTCAAAAGAAGTTCACCCGCCCCTTGGAATTGAAGCTCTCGGATCACCATCTGGTATTGACCCCGAGGCATATAAAGGCTCAGCTCTCCCTTCGCAATGACTTGATCCCCATCCTTTGGGATGCGACTTAAAGTGGCTGCGCTGTTTTTAAAGAGTACAGCAGAAATTTGTGCGCCTGCGTCTTTTAAACTAAAATACAGATGCCCAGATGTTTGAAGTTTAAAATTGCTAATTTCACCCTGTAAAGAAATTTGGCGAAAATTGGGTTCAAGCAAGGATTTGATGGCAAAAGTCAATTCAGAGACAGAAAAAATTTTCATGCGATTATTTTGTATCAAAAAGCATTTGAATTGCAATCATCCATTCTGTATTCTTATCAGAATGCGGAAGGTTTACGTCATTGCCAACTGGAAGATGTATAAAACGGCTCGGGAAGCAACAGATTATATTGAGCATCTGTTGCCTTTACTTGTTGATCCGATCGAAAATATTTACCTGAGCGTTCCTTACACCGCGATTGCCGCTGCCAGCTCTTTTGCAAAACAGACAAAAATTGTGATCGGAGCGCAAAATATGAATGATGCTAAAGAGGGCGCCCTTACTGGAGAAATTGCCAGTCTCATGCTCAAGGAGGCAGGGGCTCATTTTGTCATTCTCGGTCATTCCGAAAGACGGTCGCTGTTTAATGAAACCAATGAATTTATCCATAAAAAAGTGATTCGGGCTTTGCAAGATGATATCCAGCCCATTCTTTGTGTCGGAGAATCCTTGGAAGAAAGAAATTCAGGGGCCATGGAAAAGGTACTCAAAGAACAAATCTCAATTGCCTTGGCAGGCGTACCCAAATCAAGTGTTGAAAAGCTTATTTTAGCTTATGAACCGGTTTGGGCGATTGGAACTGGGAAAACCGCGAGCTTCGACATGATTGAGGAAGCGCATGCGTTTTGCCGTCAAGTACTTGCAGAGCTTTTCGGGCATAAAGCGGCAAATGCCGTTTCGGTTGTTTATGGCGGCTCTGTGAAAGTTGATAATGTAGCAAAGATTATGAAAGAAAAGAATGTGGACGGTGTATTAGTTGGAGGAGCGTCACTAGATGCCCAAGAATTTGCTAAAATCGTTCATCAATGTAAAAAATAGGATTTCAAATGACGGTATTATTTTATATTTTTTTATTTTTGTTTATGTTGCTTTGCTTAATTCTATGTTTTTCGATCTTGATTCAAGAAGCGAAAAGCTTAGGTTTAGGAGCCTCTTTTGGTGGAGATAGCGGAGATTCTTTGTTCGGTACTTCCACTGCTGAAGTCTTAAAAAAATTTACAAGCTATGTCGCTATTTTCTTTTTAGTCACTTGTTTTGTATTGTCCTTTTGGACAGCCTCTTTGGGAAGACGAACAATGGCAGCCCCTTTACAAATTGAAGCGCAACAATAAAATTTGTTTGAAATATATTCAGGAATGGTTATTTTGATTTTGTGAACCTGTTTATCTGGAATGGCATACATCCCGGGAAAACGAGGAAAGTTTGAGGCTGGTTCACTGTGATTCTCAAATAAGGGAGACAAATAAATTGTCTGAATATCATCAAGATAGACAAGAGAGCCAAGGGAGCGAAGATATGACCACGGTCACAAAGAAGAGATTGATCCATACAATTTCTCAAGCACGAGGACTGCATCCGAACGACGTACGCAATGTGATTCAGGCTTTTTTAGATGCGATGACTGATTCTTTATCTCAGGGGGATCGTTTGGAATTTCGTGATTTTGGAGTTTTCGAAATTGTGGAAAGAAAACAGAAGATTGGACGAAACCCTAAAAACGCCGCAGTCCCGATTGTGATTCCTGCTCGCAAAGCTGTGAAGTTCACTCCTGGAAAGAAAATGAAGAAATTGATTTCCTAAAAATGTTTGAGTCTACTCTCTCTTTAGGGAAATTATGCCAGCTAGCCCTCTCTCAAGGCAAAGATGGGGAGCCTTTGGCTGCCCAAATTCTTCCCCTAGTCCATTTCCCGAGTCTCTGGTCTCGGGAAAATGAATATAATCGATCCGAATCACAATCTTCGATTAATTTGCTTTTGCGCGCTTTCGGAAAGGCGCCCTTTTATCACGATCCAACGCCTTCGCACTTACGTTTTCTCGAGCAAAGTCTGCCAACATTTAAGGAAAGTTCAAGCGAAACAACAAAAGCTTTTATTTCTAATTTTAGCGAAAAAATCAGATGTGCTTTTGTCAAGCATGGGGAGTATGTGGCTCTTGGCGCGATGAATTGCAGTTCGATTGAAATTCCTGCATTTGGTACACAATTGCATCCATTAAACGATCCTCAAATGTTTGGAGTCCATCGCACGGATGCAAAATGGTCAGCTGTCTCTGTACAAAAAGAGATTTGGTTTGAATATCAAAATGAGGAATCTGGCTTTTCAACACGATTTGTTGGGATCACCACGGATGTCCCTGTATTTTTTGTATTTTATGTGAAAGCGGAGCTTGCGTTTATCGGAAATGATATCTTTCCTCCCAAAAGTCTTCAAAGATATCATCACCACTCTCAGAAAGTCACTTTTCAGTCTCATGGAGATCGGCTGACAATCGAAAATTTATGCCCTTCTAAGATGCAGCTGATTCCGCTCGCAGGATCTGGATGTTTTTGGGATAGCGATTTTTTAATCGCTTATGAAGTGCCGGTCCACGACCCTAGAACTTGTTTCCGATTTTCTTAAACGCAGGCGAGACAAGATTTTGTCCGCTATCCACAACATGGATACGTCCTGTCACATGTGTTGTTTCAATATCGATCCAGCACGGAAAGGGGATTTTGTGTGCTTGATCAAAATAAAGAGTGATAGATCTTCCCTCGATCTCAGACCCATCATTTGGCCAAATCGCAGTATAGGCGTCGCAAACAGTTCCATGGTTTGTTTTTTTCTCGAAGACAAACTTGGGGTTCCAGATTTTTCGAAAATCAGGTTCGCCATCTAGCGGGGGTGGGCCAATCCGACGCCTGTCTTCATTTTGAATCGGAACCAACGACAGTTGTAAAAGAGTCGCGAGTATGCTCTCGTTTTTAGAAATTTTTACATGCATATTCTTTGATACAGAATAGCAATCTAAGACTTGGCCGTTTTTTGAATCGATTTCTAGAATGGACCAAGAAGTATGACCTGGAGCTTTGTTCTTTACCCAGCTTGCCCAAGAATCTGTCACAAAAGAATTTGGACCTGAAATTTCCTCGATGATCAGTTGATTCTCATCGATCGAGCGTAGATGGACGACTGTGAATAGCTTCCCCGCTTGTGTGACAATGTAGTCTCCACTTTTCCCATTCAAGAGGAAAGTCTGCAAAGTAGGGTTCGCAAAGGATGAGCAAAGGAAAAGAAGTAAAAAAATGAATATTTTCATAGAGATACTATGAAGGAGAGCGAGGTTTTTTTACTAGCACATGTTCAATGCCTGTGATATGTGGGGTTTATGCTCAAAAAAGTCTTTTTTCCTCTTATTATCATGATTTTATTCTGTTCTGCCTTGACGGTGCAGAATGAAACTCGGGTTCGATCGATTGATCAGCAGATTCAAGAATTGCAAGAAAAGAAATGGGGTTTTGTGGCGAAAGCAATGCGGCATGAGGATCAGGCGGATTGTTTGCAGTTCAATGACGAAACATACTTAGAAACAAGACGCTATATGCAGCTTGCTGAGGAAAATCGAGTCAAGGCAAATGCTGTCCAGCAAGAGATTGACCGCCTTCAGGCGGAAAAAGAGAAAATCCTAAAAAAATAATGGAGGAAATTGCAAAACTCCATTTGGCTCCAAATTTGCCCTTTTTCCATTGGATTCAATTTTTTGCAAATTGCAGAAGAGCCCAATAGGTTATGTCAATTTGCACAAATTGAACCAATGAAAAAAATCATCAAATTTTGCGCACAAAGCGAGTTTTGCAATTCCCTCTATGCAGTTTTTCGGGTCATATAGCCTTGGCGAAGCTCAGCGCTATAAATCAGCCAGAGGCCAAGGGATACGATTCCAGTTGAAAAGAAAATGACTAGCGATGGTTGCTCATTTAGGAAATACCAACTATTTAACGAAGCGAAAATAGGGCTGAAAAGTCCCATGAAAGAAAGAAACGTAGCTGTAAATTTTTTGAGAAGATATCCGTAGAGATTATAGCAAAGAACGTTAGAAATGATCGCCATAATCAGGACGCCTTGAACAAACGGGCCTAAACTTTGCGTCGCTACTGGCAATGGTGACCAGCTATCAATCATAAATGAATGGGTTAAAGCCAAGAATCCGCCAATCAGCATACTTACCCCGTTTGCCATCATAGGAGAAATGGGGGTCGCATCTTTCTGTTCCTTTGAAGGGCTAATAATCATCCTCAGGATGATCCATCCATAAGCCGTACATGCGGAGGCTCCAACCATAGCAAGCTCTGGCCAAGAGACGAAAGGGACATGAGTCAATAACTCATCAGCGCCTTTCTGAGTGAGCAAAAGTGGGATAAATCCAACAAAACCCACACACATTCCGAGCCATTTCCGCCCGTTCATTCTTTCTCCGAAATGAAGATAGGAAAAGAGGGCTGCAAAGAATGGAGATAGGCTATAGATAAAGCATGTTTTAGCTGCCGTTAGGGACTGTAGACCCCAGAATTCAAACGCGTTTGTCAAATAAATACTAAACACCGAAAGAAGGCCAAGCAACGCCCATTGCTTGCGACTAAATTGAAAGGAGGAGCGATTGCGGATCACAATATAGGCAAGCAGTATAGCAGCTCCCATGAGCATGCGAAATCCTGTGAGAAAGATCGGAGGGGAAAGTTCGAGAGCCATTTTCCCTAAAGAAAATACACTCGACCAAGCCGCATACATAAAAAGGACAAGAAAAAAATTCATTATATCCTTGTTTTTCCATCAAAATAGTACCAGTAGAAGATTATATATGCAAGCTCTATACTAGACGTTCCATGACTAATGAAATTCTTTTTTTTATCCATATTTTCGTCTGCGTAGGGCTTGTGTTTTTAGCCTCTCGAATTGGGAAAAAGGCTCTTGTCACACTCATTGTGTTACAGGCAGTTTTTGCCAATCTTTTTGTTGTGAAACAAATGTCTCTTTTTGGTTTTTCAGTGACATGTAGCGATGTGTTTGCAATCGGCGGAATTTTGGGCTTAAACCTTTTCCAAGAAAAATATGGAAAAGAGGAGGCAAACCGGGTCATCAAAGCATCATTTCTAGGTCTTGTGTTTTTCATGATCATGTCCAAGATTCATCTTTTGTATACTCCTCTTGCTGCAGATACGACGCACGAAGCCTTTGTTCAAATTTTATCTCATACGAGCCGAATCACAATTGCGTCCATTGGCGTATACTGGATCGTTCAAAAAATTGATGTTCGTTTGTTTGCCTTTTTAAAAACTCTTTTTACTTCTTTTCCGCTCAGAGTCGGAATTTCTCTTGTTTTGACACAATTCCTAGACACTGTTCTTTTCAGTATTATTGGTCTCTACGGCGTCGTAGATTCGCTGTTTGATGTCATTGTTTTAAGTTTCTTCGTGAAATGCATTATTATTTTCTGCTGCACGCTTGTCAGCCATTTTGCAAAGAGGAAATATGTTCCGGTTTGAAATTCTCCATCGTTCAAAAAAATCGCGTGCAAGAGTGGGTAAAATTCATACGCCACATGGTGTGATTGATACACCAAATTTTGTCGCTGTCGGTACAAATGGTACGCTCAAAGCGCTCGATAACAAGATGGTGGATTCGATCGGTTTGCAGCTTATGTTTTGCAATACCTATCACTTGCTATTGCAGCCAGGAGTTGACGTGGTTCAAAAAGCAGGTGGCCTCCACAAATTTATCAATCGCACGATGCCGATCATTACCGATTCGGGTGGTTTTCAGGTCTTTTCGCTAGCCTACGGGTCTGTTGCGAGCGAGTTAAAAAGCTGTGGCGCAAAAAAACATGATGGGCATGTTTTAAAAATTAGTGAGGAGGGGGTTCTTTTTCGATCTTATCGAGACGGTCGACCAATCCTTCTCACACCAGAATCTTCGATTCAGGCGCAAAAAGCTTTAGGCGCTGACATCATTATTCCTTTTGATGAGCTACCTCCGTATCATATTGGTCCTGAAAAGCTGAAAAACTCATTTGAGCGCACACACCGATGGGAAAAAAGATCGCTTGATGAGCACTTAAAAAATCCGCAAAACCAGGCAATGTATGCTGTGATTCACGGAGGAGTTGATCCAAACTTACGTGAGGAGAGCGCGAAACGCTTATCAGCGCTTGCCTTTGATGGTTATGCAATTGGTGGGTCACTTGGAAAAACAAAGCCTGAAATGGTTGAAATGCTGACAACACTCATGCCGCATCTTCCTGATGAGCGTCCAAATCATCTTTTAGGGATTGGCGATCTAGAATCTCTTCAACAATGCATTCCTCTTGGTATCGACACGTTTGATAGCTCATATCCAACACGTGCTGCGCGTCACGGCCTTCTTTTAACGAAAAAGGGGGGGCTTAAAGTTGTGCGTGGCGAGATGGCGAATCATTTCTGTCCTATAGAAGAAGACTGCACCTGTTGGACATGCCAGAATTTTACCGTGGCATACATTCACCATCTTTTTAAAGCAAATGAACTGACTGCCTATACATTAGCAACAGTCCATAATCTTCATTTTATGGTTGAACTCATGAATCGATATCGCACGCAGATCCTGAGTGAGAATTTATAGAGAACAATTTTCTGTCGAAGTGTTCTTAGGGAATTGCTTTTTTAAGCTCCAGTATACATTTTGATGTTTGGTCAAAACTGCTTTAATCTGTTCTTCGGCCTTGGTCAATATCCCTTGATCTGCGAGATAATCTCTAACACGGATCATTTCTGAATTATGTCTTTCCCCATGCTCTATTACTGTCGTGTGAGCGAGTTCATGGATCATTGTATCGATCATATTTCTACATATTCCATCTATAGATTTTGCATCCGAGCTTATTGGATTCATGAGAATAGCTTTAGGCTCTTTGAGGGTATGTGCTCCACGAAATTTATTCGAAATACCTATTCCTGTGAAATAATCTGGATTGGCTATTTGTCTGTAATCCGTGGAATGCGATGCCATTGCATTTCTCATCAGCAGAGGTACTTTTCCAATTTCAGTAAAAAATTCCTCAGCTTCTCTTTTCGTTTCTGCTGATACATCTCTTTCTTCATGATTCCAAAAGATTGGTCCATTACACTGTATAAATTTGGAAGGTTTTGGTTTCTCTCTTGGAAGTCTGAGGATTCTCAATACATCATCAAAAAATGATTTTTCGGCAAATTTTATTTCTTCGGCTTGATACTGGTGTAGATCTTTTAGTAAAGGTTTCCATTGACCATCTTCAATACAAAAAAGTTTAGAAAAAGTTTTTTCTAGCTCTGCCTTTCGATTGATTCCTACCCTCCATTTAATAGCGGATTTTAATTTTTCAAAATCTTCTTTTACGCTTCCACGAAAGCTTCCTCGATTGTTTGTAAATGGATACAATGGATTGCTTGGAAGAACGTTTGGTTTTATATCGATGATTACATCGTAAGGAATGCACTCGCGATCTTTGTCTTTAACAAATTCACTAAATTGAAAAATCCCACTCGATAAAATGCTGATCTCAGGATAGTATGTTTCTCTTCCTGAGAAATCAGAATATATAGATGCAGTGCCCCAGTCGAACTTGTAATCCAATATGAAAGGAGTGTCAAAATTGACGCCAGATTTTAATTCCTCATTAACATATGCATTATCTGTTACAGATACTTTTGTAGGACCAATTAATGGAGCATTTAATGCTGAATAATGAAAATATGGCATTTCAAAATTAATGACTCTTTCTCCAGTCTTTTCTGGAATCCAAATTTGTACTGTTGTGCCTGGTTTGGATCTTGGTTGTTCCGAGATTGAAATTGTAAACGTACTCTCAAGCAGCTGGGGGGGAGTGGTTACTACTTCTGTAGTGATCCCGTCCCTTGTGGTACTTAATGAAATTTTTTCGACGCCTAACATAAATGCGATTTTTGCTTGTCCATAACCACCGCTTCTTAACTGAGGAGGTATGTCCTTATGTGTTCCTCCGAGAGTAAAAAATGCACTTTTTACGATTTCTGGAGTCATTCCAATCCCATTATCCTTGATCGTAATTGAGCGATCAGATGGGTTGATGCTAATTTGAATATCACCTTCATGAATGAGACCTTTATGGACGGCTTCTTTCACTGCATCGAAAGCATTTTGTAAAAGTTCTTTCATAGCTACTTGCGCAACTGACGATGCGTACATGCTCACACCCATGGATTGAATGAGAGCGGGGGTGTTCACTTCTAATTTTCCTTGTTCAGTGCGTGAATAACAGGCCTCAATCTCGGGAGTTTGATTTTCTGGAATTTGCCTTCTACTCCATGCCCAATTTCCCAGAAGGGTTGCACTCGAAAAAGCTGAAATACCAAAAGCAAATTTCGGGATAAAATAAGAATGGTTTAAAAAATTAGGTATATAATTATTAATTTTTTGTTTGAATATGTTATTTCTAATCATGCTAATAATTATAATATATATAGTATTAAAATTAAAATAACAATTTTATTTATCATAATTCTCTGTAAATTAATGATTTATGAAATTTTCTTGCGTTTCCTAGACCTGGTTGTTTATCTTGGATAGGCATGTATCCTCAGACTGAACCATTGAATACAGGTTTTTTGGACGTTGGAGATGGCCATACCCTTTATTGGGAAGAAAGTGGTCATCCGTTGGGTCTACCGGTTGTTTTCCTTCATGGGGGGCCTGGGTCTAGAACTTTCCCAAAACATCGCCGCTTTTTCGACCCAGAGCGTTATCGCATCGTTTTATTTGATCAGAGGGGATGCGGCAAAAGTACGCCGCATGCCTCGCTTCACTGCAATACGACTTGGGATTTAGTCTCGGATATTGAAAAATTGCGTCAGTTTTTGGGGATCGAGTCCTGGGTTGTTTTTGGTGGATCTTGGGGCAGTACATTGAGTTTAGCCTATGCAATCCATAACCCTGAGAAAGTGAAAGCTTTGATCTTGCGTGGCATTTTCTTGGGTCGCAAAAAAGAATTGCATTGGTTTTACCAGTTCGGAGCGCATCATATTTTTACGGACGAATGGGATAAATATTTAGAGCCTATTCCGAATGATGAAAGGGAGGATCTAATCAGGGCCTATTATAAAAGGCTTACTTCACCTGATCCTGCGACCAGAAAAAAAGCTGCTAAGGCGTGGACAATTTGGGAGACAGTGAACTTACGCCTATTGTACGATCCTGAGCTTTTTGCAGAATTTACTGAAGATGCGCATGCTGATGCGTTAGCTCGTGTAGAATGTCATTATTTTTTGAATCAGTGCTTTTTTAAAACTGATAATTGGTTGATTGAGAATCTAGATACAATTCGTCATATCCCAGCTCGGATTATCCATGGCAGATACGATCTAGTTTGTCCATTTGAATCTGCTTGGGAGTTGCATAAGGCTTGGCCTGAGTCAAAACTTGAGATCATTCCCGATGCGGGTCATTCTGCAAGCGAACCTGGAATTGAACGCGCATTAATCCAAGCGACAGATTATTTTGGGAATCTATGGAGTTAGAAAAAGCCTTTCAGCGTGCGATTGTTTATTCCCTCTCATGGAAACGACTCCTCATCACTTTTCCGGTTCTTTTGCTCTGTGGTATTCTCATTCTCTTTTGCCAAGTATTGAGCCTTCATGCGACTTCATGGATACAGCTGTGTCTTGGTTTTTTGCCAATTTTTATCATTTCAGGCCTCTTACTTGCCCTGGGTGTAATTTTGACAAAAATCTACGCATTTGAAATCAAAAATATGGCCTTGAATGTTCGTCGACTGCTTGCCAGTTCAATGGATTTAATCATTGGGATTTCTTATTTAGCGCTTCCGTCACTTCTGGTCTTTATTGTTTGTTGGATCATTCTTGGAGTGTTCTATCTTTTAAAAGTAATTCCGGGGATTGGGGCGTTTTTTAGTGTAGTCTTTGCTTTTGGGCCATTTCTTTTGATTTTTGTCTCAATGCTGCTGGTTGTATTCAACTTAGCGCTTCTCTTCTTCATTGCACCTTCTGCGACGATCCTGACTGTGAGAAAGGGGAGCATTGCAAAGAAAATGGCAGAGCTATTGAAAACGCAAATTTTGAGAGCTGCGAAACTGTTTCTCCTTGGGATGGTCCCGACTGCGATTCTTTTTGCGATGCTTTATTTTTCCGCGCACTTAACCAATACGAGTTTTTTTGTTTCTGAGAATGGATTGATGGTTGCGATGGAGTGGTTTTTTATGATGATCCCATTTGCTGCGCTGATGAGTCCAGCAGTTGTGTTTTTCTTCAATTTCGCAGCTGAAAGCTACTTGTTATTACAAAAAAAGGATTGATCGGGAAAGGTGTTCTCACTGTCATATGAAAATTGCGGTTGTAGGAGCTGGCCTTGCGGGATTGTCCGCCGCCTGGCATGCGCTCCAAAAAGGACATGAGGTGACTGTTTTTGATGAGGTCGGCATTGGAGCTGGGGCATCCGGAGTTTCTACGGGTTTGTTGTATCCATGTCCGGGAAGAGAGGCAATTCACTCTTGGCGCTCTTTGGAGGGCATGGCGGCAACAAGGCATCTGTTAAAAGTCGCCGAAGAGGCATACGGCTCGCCTGTTGCAAGTTATACTGGAATTTTTCGCCCAGCCGAATCTGCGGATCAAAGAAGAGATTTTCAGGAAAATCAAAGTCCAGAGGCTGTTTGGTGTACAGTGGATGTGCCAGGTCTCGTGGTGAGGGAAGGCTTATGGATTGAGAGCGGAATCACTGTTTTCTCACGCCCTTATTTGCAAGGTCTATGGCTTGCATGTGTTAGAAAAGGGGCTACGATGATCAAAGCGCATTTCTCTGATGAAAAGGGTTTTGATAAGGTGATTTTAGCTACGGGTGCAGGATCTCTTGCAAGGGAAGAGTGCAAAAATATCTCTTTTCGGACGGCAATTGGTCAGTCACTTGTATGCGAATGGAAAAGAAAACTTCCATTTAGCATTGCCTCTTATGGGTATATTAGTGTGACGGAAGATCCAAAACTATGTCAAATTGGTTCCACGTACGAGCATACAAAAGAGCCTGATCCAAAAAAGGCGATCGACTTGATCGAGAAAGTGGCAACGTTTTATCCAGAAGCAAGAGAATTCAAGATTCAGGAAATTAGAGCGGGAAAAAGAATTGCCCCAAAAGAAGGTCATCAGCCTATCCTTGCTGAGGTAAGGCCGAATACCTGGCTTTTCACTGGACTCGGCTCTCGGGGCATGTTATATCACGCGATGTTAGGACGTGTTCTTCTCGACTTGTTATAATTCGTTGTGAGTTCGGCAAGTTCTTGTCCGATTTCAACGATTCTCTTTTGATGTTGATCGTTTGCTTCACTTTGCACTTTGTGGAATGCATCCCCTAAAATTTGGAGCTCTTCACCTAATGAACCATTTGGTCCAAAAGCTGCGTCAATTTTCGAAACAGTAGTGGCTGCTTGGCCAATATAATTATCGAGTTTTTTGCGGACGATTTCCTTTTCAACAGTGAGCTCATCTAAAAGTGCTTTAGCTCTTTCAAAAGATGCTAATTCTTCTGGAGGAAGAGCTCTTAATGCCTGTAGATCAGCAAGTGGATATTCTGCAAGAATCTCGGAGAGTTCAAGGTGTGCTGTCTCGTGATGGAAAGTATCGATCCATTCTACAAGATGCGGAATCTCATATTTTTTTCCAATGCTTGAAGAACTTGCGGCAGCCAACTCGATTGTTGCCTCTTTAGCAATCGCAAAAAGCTCTTTGAAAGTGCGAGAATTTGCAAGATTGCGGAAAGCGTCTTGAAATTGTGCGGGGCTTAAAATTTGGTGAACAAAGAGATTCTGCCAACCATGTTTATTCAAAATGTCTGCTAAAGGAAGCTTTTGTGCTTTTTTGCGCACTTTTTCAAATGTTTCTGGACTCTCATAATCAACGAGATTGCCAGCGTACCATATAGAAACCGCAGAAACAGCCAAAAAAGGAGAGGCTAAAGTCCACTGCAAGAATGATGTAGGAATCAATCCTCCGGCAAGTATTTTTGCGCCTAGGCCTGTATACGCAGCAAAGCCGAGCAACATCACTTGCTCAATTTTTGTTTTCGTAATTTCAAAATGCATATCAGGAACAAGCGAAAGAGTAAAAGCTTTCACTCGACCCGCAAGCGATTGGATTTTTTCTACAGCCCCTTTAGCACTTAATTGTACTTGTTCCAATGCACTGTTTGCGTAAAATTGGATATTTTCAATTGCATGATTGTAAACGCTTTTCACGCGGTCAATGATGCCTTGATTGTTTGGAGGGGTAATGGTTCCAATTGCTTCAAGATCCGTCGCAAGCGCAGCTGTTGGTTCTGCTCGTTTAGTAACTTGTTCTGATGGTTTAGTTTCTGAGGATTGGACAGGTGTCGATGGTTTCCAAAGGTTCGTAACGTTCATAACATTCCTATTTTTCGATTAAAAAGTTGCAATAGCTTAACAACTTTAACCATTGGACGCAAGAACCTGAACTTGTTATACTCAAATCAATATGAAAGGAACATTTCTGTTTTTAGGAACTGCTGGTTCTGCTGGCGTTCCGGTCATTGGGTGCTCATGTCCTGTATGTGTTTCCTCGTCTCCTTTCAATCAACGTTTTCGTCCCTCTGGTCTCATAAAAATAAATGGAAAAACCTTATTGATTGATGTGGGCCCCGATTTTCGCATCCAAGCATTGACACATAAAATTAAAACGCTCGATGGTCTACTTTTGACGCATACGCACTATGATCATATCGCAGGAATTGACGAATTAAGAATTTTTTATCTTCGCTCTCAAATGAAACTGCCTTGTTTATTATCCCAGGAGAGCCTTGACGATCTTGAAAAGCGTTACGATTATCTCTTTCAACCCATCGGAAAAGTTCCCACATTAAGCGCGCAATTGGATATTCATGTACTTCCGGAAGATGAAGGAGAAAAAGAGTTTCTTGGGTTAAAAATTGGGTATGTAAGCTACACTCAAGGGGGATGCAAAGTGAACGGTTATCGATTCGGCAATTTTGCCTATATTTCAGATATTCGAGAGTTTAATCCATCCATTTTTGAAAAGTTGCAAGGTATTGAAACCCTAGTGGTTAGCGCCCTTCGTGAAGAGAGCTCGATGCTACATTTTTCTCTTCCTGAGGCCATTGATTTTGCCAATCAAGTCGGCGCCAAACAAACCTGGATCACCCATATTTCGCATGGGCTTGACCATGAATCAACCAACAGAAAGCTTCCTAAGTCAATTCAATTAGGATATGATGGGTTAGAACTGGGATTCAACGTATGAAGTCATCGAGCTCAACGACAACACAGGGGCGCTTACATGAACTAGAAGAAACTAAGCGCACAGCTTTGCTTGTTGGAACGTACGCTGTTGGAGATAAACAACAGAGCTCTGAACAATTAGATGAGCTTGAGAGCTTAGGCGATACGTATGGCCTAAAAACCGCTTTTAAAATGCTTTGTCCTTTGCGAGAAATCGATGCAGGAACGTACTTAGGCTCAGGTAAAATCCAAGAAATCAAAGAAATGGCAGCACTTCATCACTGTGATGTTGTGATTTTTGATGATGTCATTTCTCCGCAGCAACAGCGGAATATTGAGAAGCTTGTTGAAAAGTCCGTAATCGATCGGACTGAATTAATTTTAGCCGTTTTTGCGAAAGCAGCCCATACAAAAGAAGCCAAACTCCAAATTGAACTGGCAAGCTGTCGCTATCAGCTTCCACGTCTTCGTCGTCTTTGGACACACTTGAGTCGTCAAAGATCAGGAGGAGCCGGAGGCGGTTTTGTTAAGGGAGAAGGCGAAAAGCAAATTGAGATCGATAAGCGGATCTTGAAAGATCAGATTACAAAGCTGAAAAAAGAACTCGAAGAGGTCAAAAAACATCGTCAAACTCAGCGAAGACTCCGGGAGCGTAGTGCGATTCCCACTTTTGCCATTATTGGTTACACAAATGTTGGAAAATCAACTCTTTTAAAAGCATTGACCGATGCGGATGTTCTTGTTGAAGATAAGCTGTTTGCGACTTTGGATACAACGACAAGAAAGTTTGTACTTCCGAATCATCAACAGATCCTTCTCATTGATACAGTCGGGTTCATACGTAAAATTCCTCACGCTCTGATTGCTGCATTTCGAAGCACTCTTGAAGAAGCTCTTTCGGCCGACATTCTACTCCATTTAGTTGATGTGAGTAGCTCGAATGTCGAGGTGCAAATTGAAGCGACGATGGATGTCTTGAAAGAGCTAGAAATAAAAAATCGTCCAATGATCACTGTTTTGAATAAAGTTGATCTTTGTGAGAATCGATTAATGGTTGACAGAGTACGTTTCAAATATCCAAAAACAGTTGAGATATCCGCTCTCAATAAAACAGGATTTGATCGACTGCTTGAGTTGATGATTCAAGAAATCTCCAATTTACGCCAAACTCTTCACCTTCGCGTTCCTCAAAGTGAGTATTCTCTTTTAAGCTCAGTCATTCGCGAAAGTAAAATCATCTCATGTGAATATGAAGAAAATGATATTCTTCTTGAAATCGAAATTCCACGCCAATTGATGAGAAAAGTTGCCCCATTTGTAGTTCCAGATGACAATAAAGTTAATGCCGAATGAGGACAGACCTCGAGAAAGACTTGCACGTCTTGGGACGCAAGCGCTTTCGACAATCGAACTCCTTGCGATCATTTTAGGGTCGGGTTCGCAAAATCGTCCTGTGATGCAATTGGCACACGATCTTCTCTCTCATTTTAAAACTTTGCGTGCAGTATCTACAGCTTCTATTCAAGAGCTGAAACAAGTGAAAGGAATCGGCGATGCAAAAGCAATTCAGTTGCTGGCTTCTTTCGCCATTGCCAGTCGCAAAGAAGAAACCACACCTGACATCCTCGATACTCCAGAAAAAATATACACCTGCATTCGCTATGAGATAGAAAATCAAGAAACTGAGGTGTTATTCGTTCTGTTAAGAGATATTCGCCTGCAGTGTATTCATAGAGAAGTTCTTGCCAAAGGAACTTTGACAGAACTGGTGTTGCATCCACGAGAAATCTTTCACTTTGCAATTAAGCATCGCGCACATTCTGTGGTCCTTGCGCATAATCATCCGTCGGGCGATCCAACTCCATCGAGTCGTGATTTATCAATGACAGAGCGCTTAGTTGCGATTGGAAATATCATGGGCATTCCAATTGCCGATCATCTGATTATCGGAAAGAATAAGTACTATTCGCTATTCCTCAACAATCGTTCCATATTCATGTAACTTATTGCGAAGCGTACGGACGCTAATCCCAAGAACAGCAGCTGTTTTTGAGCGATTTCTGTGATGGACTTCTAAAGTTCCTAAAATCAATCTTTTTTCCATTTCATGAAGAGATATACCTACTGGAAAGGAATTTTTCTCAAGGGCAGGTTTTGACTCAATGTAGAGATGTTCTGCATCGATCTCCGGATCGAAATCGAGAACGACTGTCCGCTCAATAATATTTCCCAGCTCTCTGACATTTCCTGGCCAAGAATAGGATTGAAGCTTTTGAATGGCTTCTTGAGTAAAACGCTTTGGTTCTTTGCGGTTTTCCGTGCAATAGCGGGTTAAAAAGTATTCTGCTAGAGGCAAAATGTCTTCAACACGTTCTCTTAAAGGAGGAATGTGAATCGGAACGACATTCAGACGATAGAAAAGATCCTCTCGGAAAATTTTGCAATCGATTGCCTCTTGCATATTCCGGTTAGATGTCGCTAAAAATCGAATATTCACCTTCAGAGGTCGCATTCCTCCGACTCTCTCAAATTCTTGCTCTTGAATCGCGCGCAATAACTTTGCTTGCAATACAAGAGGAATCTCGGTCACTTCGTCGAGCATGAGCGTTCCTTTATCTGCGAGCTCAAAGCGTCCAATTTTTCTCTGTAATGCACCGGTAAAAGCGCCTCGTTCATGGCCAAAAAACTCAGACTCAATCAAGGTTTCTGGGATGGCTGCGCAATTCACTTTGATAAAAGAGGACTTATTTCGATGAGACAAGAGATGAATCGCAGATCCAATGACCTCTTTACCAGTGCCCGATTCGCCTGTAATAAAAACACTTGCATTGCTTTTAGCAATTTTTTCGAGGTCTTGAAGAATTTTTTTCATCTGCGGACTTTCCGCAATGAAAATTCTCTCTTGCGCTTCTCGAGATTGATGGGGTATGTTTTCTGACATGCGTAACCGTATAGGAACTCTTAAGCGCAATATACTGATTCTCTTAAAAATAGCTATATTTTCTTCTTGCTCAGGCCTTGAAAGATCTGAAAGAGAGAAGATTAGAAAGCGAAATTGCAAAGGAGAATCGATTTATCGAAATCAGAGCGACCGTTTCTTTGCAATTGAAACCCCTAAGCACACGCAAAGGGCTTTATATCCTTGGGAATCAGAATCTAATCTTCCGCGCATTACAAAAGATTTTTTCCGTTGCAAGGGCAATCCGACTCACGATCCAATTGCTACTTTGGGAGATCCAATTCTTGATTGCGATGGAGGCAATCGACATGGCCTTCCTATTATTCAAGGACAAGAAGGCGTGTATCCTATTCTCATTTCCCAGCTTAACTACATACAGAAAAAAACGGGAAAACGGGTCATCATCACATCAGGACACCGATGTCCCTCTCACAATACATATGTGGACCCATCTCCAGAAAACCGCACTTCAAAGCATCAAATCGGAGCTGAAGTTGATTTTTATGTACAAGGCATGGAGGATCGTCCAGAAGAAATCATTGCTCTCTTAATGCACTATTACCAAGAGACACCTGCCTATCAAAATAAACAAGAATTTCTCATATTTACTCGGTATGACAAAAGCGATGCCAGAGTGGATATTCAGCCTTGGATGAATAAAGAAATATACATAAAGCTCAATCAGAAAAATGAAGGGCGTAATTTAGACAATCGACATCCGCATCCCTATATTTCCATTCAAGTTCGCTTTGATACGAAAAAAAATGAAAAAGTTGTCTATGACTGGCAAAAAGCCAATAAAGGATACTCTCGGGGCTGGTGATTTCTCTTTTCTAAAACAAGAAATCAGAGTATAATTTTTAGCATTATACGGAGAGTGCTTCAAGAATCGGGAATTTTGTTAGGAGGATCCTTAGAACTTTTGTTCGCAGAAAGTGAACATTGCCGATAGGCAATGGCATGAGTGAGGACAAGAATTATGAGGTAAGCCGACGCAGCTAAAACCGATTTTTTAAACCACTTTGGTATATCCGCCGGTGTGGCGAAATTGGTAGACGCGATAGACTCAAAATCTTTTTCTAGCAATAGAGTGCTGGTTCGAGTCCGGTCACCGGCAAAAACAAAGAGAAAAAGCCTCCCGGCTTTTTCTCTTTTTTTTTGTCGGTGAAGAAAGCCAATTTATTGGCTTTCGTCCGGATGAGAAGTGAAAGACGTTGTTTTTCGCATCGAAAAACCGTCTGAACCGGCTTTCTGAACGAGCGGTATAATTAACAATGAATTTTTTTATATAGCTAAAAACAGCGTTATGATGTTAAAATATATTAGATTAAATCATAATTAACTATGACAATATATAAAATTTTTCTTTCTGGATCTAATATTCCGATTTCCATTGCAAGAAAGGCAACGCCATGGCCAAAATATTGGTGTGCTGTAGGTTTTTTTGCATCTCTTGCAACGAGCTTTCAGATATATAACTCTGCTTCAGCATATTGGTCTAACAAAACAGTAACAAATGGAAAAAACTCCGGAGCATCTTCTTTTGCCGCGAGAGAATACAGGGTGGATGCTTTTGGAAATCATTTTGATCCTGGTTTTTTTGAAAGCTCTTTCTTTAGAGAAAAAATTCTTCCCCAATGTGCCCACCATTCAGCTCTCCATGCGGTAGTTGGCATCACAGTTCTTCTTTTGCAACTCATTCAAAGCTCTCACGATCAATCTATCGTCTACAAAGCGATAGAAAATTTCAAGATTACAGATCTGTATGCATATCATCCAAGCTTGAAAACTGCGATTGATCGAAATGATGGGGGAGAACCTTCATTTTGTTCAGAGAGCAGAAATCTATATTATCAATTTGCACTTGAAATTGCTTTTGCAGTCATGGCGAGTATTCGGTTTTCTAAAGGACCAACAGCGCTTACTCAAAGTGAAAGCGACGAAGTAATAGAATGCTTGAAAGATCGTCTCTGTCTCAAATTTCATGGAACAAATTCATTTTTCCTAGAAAGAATAAAAGCAGAGGGGATGAGCGGCAGCTCTGGCAGAGAATATCATGAAGAAATCAAAGAATTAACTAAAGATTTAGGAAAAGATCTATTTGGTTGGTACTCACACCAATCCAAAGCGGTATTTTACCAAACCAGAAACCCTGAAGAAGCGTTTCATTATGCAAAAGGATCTCCAGAATGGTTTCAGAGTTTTTTATGTGATTGGAATGCAGAGAATAATTCTTCCAACTATTTTCGCTATGAAAAACGGGATAGCAATAAAGCGAGAGAATTATTTCATGCAAGAATCAATCAAAACCATCATTGGACAGAGGATCAACAAAAAAAAGTAGAGCGTTTTTACGAAAAGTACTGGCAAAGATTTGGGACGGCAAACCCTGCCCTTATTGTGATGCGTGCAGACCCTAAAGATTTTCGCAAGCTTTTAGCGATATATGAAATGTTCGATACTTCATCGGATAAAAAACAATCATTCATTAAGGGTTGCTCGATGTGGTTTGCACGCTGTGATCCTCACGATACTTCAGATAAAGCCATCCCTCCTTCTGAATTACGCTACTACACTTTCCCAACGATTCAATTTAAATGAGTTTTTTTATAAAACAGCTTTTCTTATAACCACTCGAAATAATACGGAATTTGACTTTCCCCGAAAACTCACTTCTTTGAGGGTATTCTCAATTTTTTTTTGCCCACCTATCATTTAGAGGGGGTGATGACTCCCAGTGAGTCTTTTGGATCAAGTAACAACCGTGGCTTTATAGTTTTAATCCGTTTCTTGAGCTGCTTGATCGGTTCTGCTGGTGGAATATTTTCAGGGAGGGTCCCATCGATTCTAGAAATTGCTGCTCGTACTTCTTTGCCAACTTCTGCATGAGTATCAATTGCATCTCTTTGATTCATAATCTTTTTTTTCTTTAGTTTTTCCTTCGTTTGCGTCATGCGAAAAAGGTTTGCTGCGAGTTCAGTTATGTCCATTCGGTCCATGAGTTGTTCTTTTGGAGAGATCCCTTTCTTGATTTTGATTGCATCAACTCCCAGTCCTCCATAAAGACCCTGATATCCAGCGTCATGAAAAATGCCGAACATAGAATTTTGAACACCCGCTTCGCGAGCTGCTCCAGACAAAGCCTTGAATTCGACCTTTGCCTGTTCCCGCGTTTCTAATCGTTGCATGTCTGCGGCCATTTGATCCGAAATTTCCTGACGGCGAGTCTGAATGGTAAAATATTGCTGCGCTTGTGCAATTTCCGGTTTTCTGGGATCCCCGTTTTGGGCAATCAAATAACAGGCAGCGCGTGAAAGATGATAATCCTCAACTATTTGCAATGATCCTTTACCTCCCGGGATCGGTTTGCGGGCGTCCGCAAAGTGATGGTTTGGACTGTTTCCAGACTGTTCACAGGACTGAAGCGCTTTCTTAATAGCATTTTTGAAATCTCTCCAATTGGAATACCCAAGACAAGCCTGAAGATCTCGTGCACTCCAATATTCGACAGCATGCTGATTTAGTTTTTTAAGCGATTCGAAAGATAGATCCGATGGTACTGGAACTGGATTGTTAAACTCATCCATAGACTTGAACTCCAAATAACTTATCGGGTGATGTTAAAGAAAAAATTTTAAGCTTTCCTTTAAGTTTTTTCCAATCAAAACTTCTCGTCTGATTGCATGACACTCCGGAAAAGAGTTTATCTCACCTTGCGTGCGGCATCATTGCGATATGTAGAAGAAGATCCCAACCATATTCACAAAATTGTGAAGTTATCAAAATTGGATCCCGATCGGACTATTCGTTCATTGAGTGAGAAGGAATTTGAAATCTACTGGAAATCTATAGAAGAAAATGAAGGGTGGACTATAGGTCGAGAACTTCTTGTTGACAAATGGTACATCACAGGTGTGCACAGGAAGCGCGGGGTCATTTATGAGTATCGTATTCAAAAGCAGGGGCAAGATGTTTGGCTATCTAAATCTGATGCCATCTCCTTAGCTACTTCGAACCAGCTACATGCGATTATCGTGCATATGAAAAGTGGATTGTGTTATTTGCGACCAGAATATCATACCACGCCATTTTCATCTCTCATTGTGTAGGCTTAAGATCGATCGGTTCCCAAGAATCAGCCATCATGAGTACTCTTCTTCGATGATGCCCTGTATGTGCGGAGAATAGTTTTCCCATTACACGAATGCCTTGGCTCCATAACTCTTGAGGAGGATCTTGCTCTGAAAATACGACTTGTATTTCTCGTACACCTTGCTCAGGTTGATTCAATAGATCTTCTTCAGATTCCGGCAGCATTACGTTCACAGGTTCTCGTAGGGCTAGAAAAAGAGGAGTCTCTGGCCTATCACCACTTGCGATATCTGAATAGTTCGGGGGGCCTGGATAGGTTTTTTGTGCGATCGTTCCCACTAATTCTGTTGTATGAGGTTCATAAAACACAGTTTTGGGTTCTTTAGTTTGTAGCTCTATATCTAATGCAGTATCAACCCGTAATGCCATTTCATCGAAAAAATGAAAAGGCTTCGCGCATCTACCATGAATCTCTACTCTCTTTCCCAATAACGAGTTGAATTCTTCGCATATATTAAGTTCGATAAAGGGTAAGGAGATTTGTTCCGTTAATACTGGAGAAGTTCCGACTGAAAGGGCTCGAGAAAGAACGATTGGTTGATCCGGAACCAGAACAGTTTTTCGTTCTTCCCACTTTTTTTCTGTGCCATCAGGATCTCTACTTCCGCACTGGCGAATAGCAGTTTTTAGCACACCCTTCATTACAATTTTGGGTTCCTCCTCCCATCCAAAAAGGGACGAAGTACAATAAAGTATTAAGAAAGACAACCGTAAAAAATACATCGTTTAGGATTCCCTATTTTTTAATGGTATATGTGAAAAAATTGTAAGTTTTTCTTTGAGTTTCTGCCAATCAAAAGTTCTGATTACGTCCGATTGCCTGCAAAAAACAAAGAGAAAAAGCCTCCCGGCTTTTTCTCTTTTTTTTTGTCGGTGAAGAAAGCCAATTTATTGGCTTTCGTCCGTACTCGAAGTGAGAGGCGATGTTTTTCGCATCGAAAAACCGCCTGAACCGGCTTTTGCCAGACGGGACGAGCGTCTCGCTCGCCCGCGCAAAAGGAGTCCGGTCACCGGCAAAAAACAAAAGGAAAGCCTCCAGGCTTTCCTTTTTTTTTGCCGGAGAAGAAAGCCAATTTATTGGCTTTCGTAGGTGCGAGAAGTGTAATACCGAAAAGAAATCAAAAATTGGTTTTTTAGACTGCGTCGTCTTGGCAGCATATTTTGGGTCTTCACTCGCGCCTTGTCTATCGACAATGGTCGCTCGCTCTAGACACCAAAATCTGCGCCGACTCCTTGCTAAAATTCCAATTTTTGAATTCATTTCGGTATAGGCGATGTTTTTCGCTTCGAAAAGCCGGTTGAACCGGCTTTTGCCAGACGGGACGAGCGTCTCGCTTGCCTGCGCAAAAGCGGTCCGGTCACCGGCAAAAAAAAAGAAGGCCCCAAGGGCCTTCTTTTTTTGCTGGTGAAAAAATGCGACAGGCATTCTAAGTAGGGGAATTACTTTCTAGAAGAACTGAAGACGTCCCAAATGAATTTGATAGCAATAATTTCCAAGGTTGCCATACTACCAAGGACTAAAGTTCCTGAGAGCCCTGATTTAAGCTTTTGTTCTGAATTTACCTCTGTACCGTCGCCATATTTTTCCGGACTTTTAAGCTGGAGCAGCTCAAAAGTAGCTTCAAAAATATGATAAATGGCCCCTGGCAACAAAGTAAAAGGACAAACTAAAAACTCTGCAATATCTTGTCCAGGAAATCTCCCAGAATTTGCTTGTATTGGATTACTCATATTTACATCCTTAAATTAAGAAGGCTAAGCTTATAACAGCCCAACCATTTTTGAATCAATAGTTATGGAAAGGTGCCAGCCAGATATATTATAGACGGATATAATCTAGGCACTTGGGTTTCAGGACAAAGATACAGCTTTAAGGAAAAACGACTTCCGGCTGAAAGAATTTCCCTTTTTGAAAAAGTACCTGGATGAGTTTGGAAAGGGTCTCGCTTGAAGTCCGCCTCAACTTAGATGACTTAAGATACTCGGTTGGATTATCCGACTGGCTATTTTCCACCTTGCATTTGTTTAATTTCCTTAGCGAGAAATAGAAGGATAACTACCAGATTTTTTGGCTCATATTTCATCTTCACGCTTTCATTGGTTTTTTCCCAGTCAAAAGGATCGGTTTGTCGGCGCCGACAAAGTGATGGTGTGGACCATTGCTGTATTGTTCACAGGATTTTATCGCTCTTTGATTGTATTCTCAGTTTTTTTGTTCATCGATCATTTTAGAGGAGTGATGACTCCCAGAGAATCTTTTGGATCGAGTAACAAGCGTGGTTTTACGGTTTTAATCCGTTTCTCAACTGTCTTGATGGGTTCGGCTGGAGGAATACTTTCAGGGAGGGTTCCATCGATTCTAGAAATTGCTGCTCGTACTTCTTTGCCAACTTCCGCATGAGTATCAATTGCATCTCTTTGATTCACGATCTTTTTTTTCTTCAGTTTTTCCTTCGTTTGCGTCATGCGAAAAAGGTTTGCTGCTAGTTCAGTTGTGTCCATTCGGTCCATGAGTTGTTCTTTTGGAGAGATTCCTTTCTTGATTTTGATCGCATCAACT
>CAZVXF010000007.1:0-41698 GCA_964630875.1 uncultured bacterium
CGATTCATCTCGGCCATAAATGGCCGAGTTTTCTCGCGTCCTATGGGATAAAAACCGCAAGCGAATTACATCATGCCGCCGAAATCGCCCATTCCTGGCATTCCGCCCATTCCACCTGGCATCGGAGGATTGGCTTTTTTGGATTCTGGCTTGTCGGTGATGATCGCAGCAATTGTCATCAACATCCCAGAAACGGATGCAGCATGAATGAGTGAACTCTTTGTCACGAGTACTGGATCGATAACGCCGTCTTTAACGAGATCGGAGAAGGTGTCGGTCAGTCCGTTATAACCAATGGATCCTTCTTTCTCGTTGATTTTCTCTGCGATATGAGCGCCGTTTTTGCCACAGTTATTTGCAATGGCAATTGCAGGAGCAAAGCACGCATCCTTAATGATTTGAACGCCAATGGCTTCATCGCCTATGCATTGCATTTTTTCAAGCGCTTTTGCGGCGCGAATCAAGGCAACTCCTCCTCCAGGTACAATTCCTTGCGCAATCGCTGCTCGAGTTGCACAGAGGGCATCTTCGATACGGGCTTTTTTCTCATTTGCTTCTGCTTCAGTTACTGCGCCAACATTGATCACAGCAATCCCTCCAGCAAGTTTGGCAAGCCTCTCTTCGAGTTTTTCCTTCTCGTAATTGGAGATTTGTGGATTTTTCAGTTCGGAACGGATTTGAGCAATTCTTTGCTTGATTGCTGTCGGCTTCCCATTTCCATCCACGATGAGCGTATTTTCTTTTTGAATTTTCACTTTCTTAGCACTACCGATGACTTCTAAACCGACTTCTTCGATGTTATATCCGAGTTCATCTGAAATTACCTGAGCGCCAGTGAGAATCGCAATGTCTTCAAGCATTGCTTTCCGTTTGTCTCCAAAGCCTGGAGCTTTTACAGCGCAAAGAGATTTGCCACCCTTGATTTTATTGATGACAAGCGTTGCAAGAGCATCTCCTTCAATATCTTCTGCGATAATAACAAGGGGTTTATTGCTTTTTTGAGTGACTTTTTCAAGAATCGGAACGAGTTCTTTCGCTGAACTGATTTTCTTATCTATAATCAAGATAGACACATTTTCTAGTTGTACTTCCATTTTTTCTGCGTCAGTAATGAAGTAAGGGGAAAGATATCCTTTATCAAATTGCATCCCTTCTACGACATCGAGAACCGTTTCCATTCCTTTCGCTTCGCCAATGGTCACGATTCCATCTTTACCTACTTTCTGAATGGCTTCGCCAATAATGGAACCAATCTCTTTGTCATTATTTGCAGATAAGGAGGCGATTTGCTCGATTTCTTCAGGTGTTTTAATCGGTTTTGCCTGTTTGTGCAAGGCATCTTCAATCACTTTTACCGCTTTATCAATCCCTTTTTTAATATCCATCGGATTTGCGCCGGAAGAGATGTTTTTTACACCGTCGCTAAAAATTCGTTCAGCGAGAACAATTGCTGTCGTTGTCCCGTCGCCTGCGATATCGGATGCTTTTGTAGACGCTTCTTTAATGAGTTGCGCGCCCATGTTTTCATATTTATCTTTGAGATTGATTTCTTTTGCGACAGTGACACCGTCTTTTGTCGAGAGCGATGAACCATTTTCCTTCGCGATCACAACATTTCGTCCTTTCGGTCCGAGTGTCATAATGACTGCTTTTGCAAGCATTTTTACGCCTCTTAAAATGGATTTAAGGGCTTCGTCATGAAACTGAATCATCTTTGCCATAAATTACCCCAAAATTGCTAAAACATCTTCTTCGTTAAGAATTAAATAATCTATCTCATCATGTTTATATTCTGTTCCTGAATAGGATGAAAATAGAATTTGATCTCCCACTTTTAAATCGAGAGAATGTTTGTTTCCCTTGTCGTCAATTTTTCCAGATCCGACTGCAATGACAGTCCCTTGTCGTGGTTTTTCTTTTGCGCTTTCAGGAAGAAGAATGCCTCCCTTTGTTGAAATCGCTTCTTTTCGTTCAATCACAAGTCGGTTGCCGAGAGGCTTAATTTTATTCTTAGGCATAGTTCATTCTCCTGTTTTCTGAAAATCATAGGTAAAGAGAAGTTTTGCGTCAACAGATTTAGCAGATCATTAAACTGACTGCTAATACAGTAAGTATTTCTTTCTTGCTTCGAGAAAATCTTCTCTTTGGCTTTTCTGAAATTCGATGAGTTTCCAAGCTGGATATTTTTCGTTGCGAAGGATTTCATAGATAAGATCAGTGCCATTAGCTTTGCAGAAAAGATCTTTCGATCCTTTTGTCAGATTTTCTAAAAACTGTGTAGGGTATAAGCTTTTTAAAAGTCCTAAAATCAGATATTGCACAGCTAATGGTCGTACCGTTTTTGCGTCTGTAATTTGAATCAAAACTCCTTCGCAATTGATTCCTTTATAAGCTCCGTAAAAAGGACGAAAATAAAATGGCTGAAAATGGACGCCGGGAAGCTTTTGAGAATTTAATTTTTCTGCAAATTGTGCTGCTTGAATCCAAGGAGCGCCTACAATTTTAAAGGGAAGAGTATATCCGACTCCAATATTGACCATTTGCAGCTCGCCTAAAATCCCCGTCATTAATGAGAAAATCGGTGTATCAGCTTCTGGTATGTGAGGACTCGGAGGAATCCAAGAAAGGCCTGTGTCTCGATAACACATCGAGCGATTCCAGCCTTTCATGGGGACGACTTCCAATTGACAATGAATATTGTACTCATCATTAAAAAAGCGAGCGAGTTCTCCGATGGTCATTCCGTGGCAATAGGGAACATTAATGTAACCGATGTAAGAGCGCCATTTCTCCTCTAACATGGGACCATCTACGATATTTCCGCTAATCGGATTTGGTCGGTCTAAAATGATGATTTGAATTCCGCGCTTTGCGGCCTCTTCCATAATGTAAAAAAGCATCGTAGGATATGTGTAGGCGCGAGCTCCCGTACATTGAATGTCGTAAACAATTACATCGAGGCCATAAAGCATTTCTGCGGTCGGACGTCTTGTTTTTCCATGTAAGCTGTGAATCGGAATGCCGTCATGCAAAGAGTGGTCAATTTTTTCTGCAGCATAAGATCGTCCATCGACGCCATGCTCAGGTGAAAAGAGAGAAACAACCGATATTTTATGTTTCTTGAAGAGAGATAACGTTGACTCCATCTTTCGGTTCACACTCGTGTGATTGACTGCGAGAGCGACTTTCTTACCTGCAAGTTTCTGAGATAGACTCTCTTCAAAAAAAGTATCTACACCTAAAGTGATACTTGAAAAAATGGGGAATATAAAAGAAATCCATAGAAGTACACGAATCATGACCCTAATCTTGTTCTATACAAGAGATTTTGGCAATATGGTTTGTATGAATATTTTTCATCTAGAAGCATCGCAAGGTTGGGGTGGGCAGGAAATGCGCATCCTAAAAGAGGCTGAAGGTATGCGCGCCAGAGGTCATCAGGTCATATTTGGGATCATGAAGGGTGGCACCTTAATTGCGAAAGCAAGATCGGCAGGTTTTACTGTATATCCGCTGAATTTTAAAAAAGTGTTCTGGGTTTCTTGCCTTTTTTCTCTCATTCGAATCATTCTTCGCCATAACGTAGAGATTTTGAATACTCATTCTTCCTTAGATGGTTGGATTGGGGGGATTGCTGCGAGGCTGACAAAACGAAAAATCATTCGTACTAGACACTTATCGACGCCAATTAAAGCGGGATTAAATAGTCGCATATTGTATGGTTTTCTTGCCGATGTTGTCGTAACAACTTGTCAAGCAGTGGTTCCCATCATTTCAAAACAATCGGGAAAGTCGCTTGATCTATTGCGTTCCATTCCGACAGGAGTAGATCCGCAAAAAATTACCTACGATACAACGATTTCATATCGTACAAAACTGGGCATTCGAGAAACTGATTTTCTCGTAGGGACCGCCTGCGTGATGCGATCTTGGAAAGGGATCAATATTTTTCTGGAAGCAGCCAATATCCTTAGAGATGTTTTGGATGTGCGATGGGTCATTATTGGCGGCGGACATGCAGAAATTTATCATAAAAAAGCCAAAGAGCTTAATTTAGAAGGAATTGTCCATTTTACAGGACATTTAGATCAGCCTTTCCCAGCCATTGCGTCGCTTGATTGCTTCACTCTTTTAAGTACTGCAAATGAAGGCGTTTCACAGGCGATTTTGCAAGCGGCTTACTTAAAAAAACCATTAATTTCTACGTCGACCGGGGGTTTGTGCGAAGTTTGTATTCCTGACAAAACGGGAATTCGTGTCCCGATCTTTGACCCACATGCTGTCGCGCAAGCGGTGATTCATTTAAAAAATAATGCAATCCTTAGGAAAAAATTTGGGGAAAATGCCAACCAGCTCGTCCTCGATCGTTTTACAATCAATCATACATTAGATCAGATGGAAACGGTTTATACTATGTTTGGCGTGAACAGAGTAACAAGAAATATTCCGATCGTATCCGATACGAATCCAAGGATCTGATGGGAAATCCTCTATTGTCAATTTCTTACAGCTTAGAGTAAAATTAAATGTAAAAGGGATTTACATGGATTTTATTTCATTTTTTAAGGATCGGTTTTCTTTACAGCAGCGTAGATGGATTTTATCAGGGGCTGCTTTTTTTACTGGACTCATCGTGCTCACAGCATTTGTTAACAGTGCGCCTGGACCTGAAAGTTACGCTCTTGCAGAAGCAGCAGTCAGTCAATGGCAAGCAAATGGCGATACAGCATCGTATCTTGAAATGAAAAAAGCGTTAAAAAAAGTTCCTACTTTAGAAAGAAAATATAATGCGATCATTGCACAAAAACTCTTTCAAAAAGATCGCTTAGCTGACGCTCTGAATCTTGCTTATTCCTCGATTCAACAAATTGAAGAAGAGGCTCCTTTTCATGCAGCCTATGGAAGAACAACTCTTTTAATCGAGCAAGGTTTGTATCAAGATGCTTTAGAAAAATCGGTTGGCCTCAAAGAAAAAATGCAAAAACTTTGCAATTTGCAAAATAAAAATGCAGGCGGCCTATATCTATATGTTCACAACTTATTGCGCATCGCATGTCTTCAAAAAGAATTGAAGAATAAACCGGGCGAAAAAGCTGCTTGGGATGAGCTTGAAAGGTTTTTAGGATCAAAATCCAATCTTTCTCAAGCAATCTTTACGCATTTTCGTGACAAAGGTCTAGACTTGAGCCACTACATCATTGAAAGAAGAAAGCAGTTGTAATGATTGAGTAGATGGGGCGCTTAGTTTACAGCCCCATTAGCGTTTTTTGCGAGCTTGAACTTCTTCAGGCTCAGTAATTTGCGCATGTCGGATGTAAAAGTGATAAGAGACGCCTGCAAGCAATCCGAGGAAGCAGAAAAAGATAAATGGCAGAAAGATCGCCACCACAAGCTTAACACCGCCTAAAACCATTTCTGTCGTTTTTTCTTGATTGATCGTGAAGTGATAAAAACGTTTCAGTTTCCGATCGACTTTTTCAGGGAAGAGCAGGGCAAAGATTGCTCCGATTGCAGCAAAAAGAATTGACCAGGCAGGGCCAGAAAAGAAATCGAACATACTTGACGCTGCGCTGACAAAGATCGCAACGGTTGAAAACACTTCGGGGGTATGATTTCTAACAAAACTCTCAAGTTCTTGAGGAGAAATTCCCTTTTTCAGTTGATCACCTAGTTTCTTGTTGCTCATAAGAAAGTCCTCACTTAACCATCATCTTTCATATAAATCTAAACTATTTCTTTTTCAATCTTGAATTTTACAGACAATCACTTCATGATGGTATGTCACTCGTGATTCAAGAATCGGTTCTGACTGCATTGGCTCTGCACCCAATTTTTCGTTTTCGCTCGCCGCCATGCAGAAGAGCAAGGCCGCTCTAAACGATCAATTAGGGCAGCCTCCTTGCTATCTCCCGATTGTTTGATCACTCCCTGTATAAGAACGCGGAGCGTGAGCTTGTTATTTGATATTGATAAAACCTTAAAAACAGCGATGATGATTCTCTTTGCCATGATGGTATTTTCTTCTGCCATCATTGGAATGTTTATCGCGGGCAAGAAAGTTCCTCTTGCTCAATTTGGCTCTCCTATATCTGCGTTGCAAAAGGTGGAAGCGCTTGAAATTCCATTTCATTTGCAAAAGACTTCGGTCCCTATTTCAATTCCACGCCTCGAAGAATCTTTTAGCTTTTCTTGCGAGCGTGCGCGACCAGAATCTGGAAATGATTGTAGCAGTTTTTTAGTTCGTTTGAAAAAAACAAATCAGTACCGACGTCTGAAATTGCCTGCAAAAGTAGGTCTTAAATTTGATAAAGAATTGCAATTTTCCGATGACGATCGTGCATTTTGGGCAGACATTCAAAAAGATGGCGCAGAGATCATTGCTCAGTTTTTGATTTCTCGAAGTGGAGAGCCTGAAGAAATTAAAACTTATCGATTTGTTGCAGAGGAAGCGAATCTCCGCTCCGCAAATGAGTTCCCTGAGGGCTCACCTTTGCGATTTTTGGCTGAAAGTAAGGTCTTAGGTAAAGATCTTTTTTTGAAAATGTATAAAGAGAGCAGCGCAAATCAACGCATAGAGATTAGCAATCAAACAATTCCGATTAAAGAGGGAGATTTCTTGAGCTGGCAAGAAGAAAAATGGCAAAAAGTTCCATCTCTTTGTGAAACCCAAAATTTTCCTCTAGCGAAAGTGACTCATATCGATGAAAAAAATATCATTTTTGATGCTTGGGGACTTGATGGATACTCAAGGATTTCTGTATCCTCTATGTTGCAAATCCCATTCAAGACGAAAAGCGAGGAGTTTTTGTCTTCAGTTCGTATTCGCTCTGAAAAGCAGATTAGTTGTATGCTGGATAAGCAATGTTTTGTCTTAAGAGTTGGAGATTGGGTTTTGAAAGAAGAGAACCGATGGAAAATCTTGCGAAAAAATGAAGAAAAGAATGCCTATTTGCAAGGAAAACTTGAGGGAGAACTCTTTGTGTTTGATCGAATTGATCTGAAAAGCGGTCAAAAAAATATTCAGGGGAATCTTGTCAACGTTGCCAGATCCCAGATGATTCCTGTGAATGTAGTTGCACAATGTCAGAAAAAAGTAATTTCAGCCCGAGAAAAAGGAAAAACAAAGCAATGATTCTCCGAATGATCTGTTTACTTTGCTTTGTGTGTGCAATCTCTGGAGAAGAAGTCTCAGATACAGAAAATGCCCAAAGCTATAATCGTCTGTTGAATTCTTTGCGTGCTGAAATGCGACAAAAGTATGAACAGGCACTTGCGATCACTCAAACAGATGACGATCTTCCTTATAAAAACTTGTTAGCCTCTGTGCGCTCTTTAAAAAATCAGATTCAAACTCTGGAAGAGCAATGGAGAAAAAATGCTGTGGCTGAAAACTCTCAATCTGAAGAGCCGTACGCTCTTTGGGATATGGGAGAAACCACTTTGTCACAATTGGTGATGGAATATGGCGCCAATGATTATCTCTATGTGATTCCTCAAGAATTAAGTGCTGTAAAAATCAGTCTATTTTCGAGTGTTTCTCTTCCGCGAGAATCTTGGAGTGAAATGATCGAAATGATCTTGGCGCAAAATGGTGTGGGAGTCAAAAGAATCAATGCCTTTGCGAAGCAATTGTATGTTCTAAAACTTGATCCTTGCGCAGTGGAAGGGATTGTTTCTAGAGAAGAGGATTTAGCGCTGTTTGCAAATCATTCTAGGCTCTTCTTTGTTTTTTCTCCTCCTCCTGAACAGCTAAAATCTCTTCATGCTTTTTTTGAGAGATTTTCAGACCCAAAGCAGACGACCATTCAGGCGATTGGTTCGAAAGTAGTTGTCATATCGACAAGAGAAACGGTTGAAAAGTTGCTTGGGCTTTACAAGGCAGTCTGGGAAAAAGAACAGGGGAAAGTGGTTCGTTTGATCCGCTCTTCTAAAATTATTCCTCAGGAAGCCGAGAAGGTTTTGAAAGCATTTTTCACTGATAATGCTGCGAAAGGCCGCCCAAACTTTAGTCCTGTGGGCGCAGATGAATTAGCCATTCTATCGCTCCCTCAAGGCTTGGTGTTGGTTGGAGAAAACGATACTGTGTGCCGTGGAGAGAAGATCATTGCAGATTTGGAAGCGCAATTAGACGATCCGGGAGAAAAAGTGATCTACTGGTATTCCTGTAAGCATTCGAATCCGGAAGATATCGCGGCCGTTTTAGAGAAAGTTTACGATTCGCTCATGTGCTCTGGATTTGAAAAAAAATCAGAAACGGTCATTGTGCCACCTCAAACGCCGAATGGCTTGCCTCCCGCGCCAGCTCTGTCCACTGAACCGCCGCCTCCAAATCACTGTACTGGCCCCAATACTATTTTTAACCCTGTTTTACCTGCAAATCCACCTTTTGTGCAGCCTGGAACAATTGACAAAACCCAAAAAACCGGTTTTGGCAATTTTATTGTCGATGCAAAAACGACATCGATTTTAATGGTTGTCCGCCGAGAAGAGCTTCCGAAAATCAAAGACCTTTTGAAAAAGATGGACGTGCCAAAACGAATGGTTCAGCTAGAAGTCCTCCTTGTTGAAAAGAAATTGACAGATCGGCGTGAAGTTGGTTTTGATCTATTGCAATTTGGAACGAATGCAAGTCACAAAAATGAAAATGCCGTCACATTTGGTAACCCACCCCATCATGGACATGATGGAAAAGAGTTACATTCTGGGCAAGGTTTTGCCAAGGGAGTGCTCTCTTATATCTTTAGTCGAGATAGTGGGAAATGGCCTGCAATGGACATTCGCTACAATTTCTTGCTTGCGCAGGAAGATGTTCACATTAACTCTGCCCCTTCCGCATTAACCACAAATCAAACCCCAGTCACAATTTCGGTGGTCGATGAAATATCCATTAACAATGGTTCTTTTCAAACGCAGTCGGGAGCCCTCCTCGAGCAGTCATACACGCGCGCGCAGTACGGGACTACAATTGTATTAACTCCAACGATCCATTTCTCTCAAGACAGCGAAAACAATGGATTTGTCACCCTTCAAACAAATATCGAATTTGACACGACGAAGATCTCGTTTGACAATCGTCCTCCAGTCACTCGCCGTCATATTGAAAACGAAGTTTGTATTCCTGATGGAGAAACGGTGATTCTTGGTGGCTTGCGCAGCAAAATGGAGCAAGATACACGCGATAAAATTCCTTTTCTTGGCGACTTGCCGGGCATTGGAAAACTATTTGGAGCCGCTAAACAAGTGGACGTGACAACTGAAATGTTTATCTTTATTACTCCACATATTATTCGCTGTCCTGAAGACGATCTGTGTGGTATTCGCCAGCGCGAATATCAAAAAAGAGCTGGTGATATCCCTGAGTTTTTAGCCTGTCTTGATGAAGCCAAAACACAGGAACGAAGAAGAATGTTTAACAATAGTTTAAAAATGCTCTTTGACATGTATTAACCATGGATGAGAAACAACTCGCCGAACGTTTTGGTCTTCAGGTTCACGAAGAAATTCATGCATTTCCTTTTGTCAGAGATCGTATGGTTGTCATTCCCTATGGGATGGCAAAACAAAAAAAAATTCTTCCCATAGACGAAACAAACGCGAGCTTCGTCGTTGCTATTTCTGACCCGCTTGATTACGAAGTGATCACTGAGCTTCGTATGCTTCTCAAAAAACAGATCACAGTAGTCTACTCACCAAAATCTGTGATCGAGACAGCCATTGAGCGCTGTTATCATCAGCGAGAGGAAGAAACAAAACGTCTTTTTTCTGATTTAGAAAAAGAATCGACTCTTAAAAATGAAGAGGAAGACACGTATGACTTATTAGAACAGGCGGATGGAAATCCTGTGATCCGCATGGTCAACACAATTATTCTTGAAGCCATTCAATTTGGGGCATCTGATATTCACTTTGAACCGACAGAAACAGGTCTCATGATTCGTTATCGGATGGATGGGATTTTACAGCAAAAACACACTCCTCCTCGTGAATATCAGTTGCAAATCATCACGCGATTGAAGGTGATGGCAAAAATGGATATTGCAGAACATCGATTGCCGCAAGATGGCCGTATTAAGCTTCATCATGGGGGAAGAGAAATTGATTTTCGCGTAAGCACATTGCCGATTGTTCACGGTGAAAGAATTGTGATCCGTATTTTGGACAAAGGCAATGTTGTTTTAGGTCTTGATCGTATTGGAATGAATGAACTGCATTTAAAGCAGATGAGAAAGTTGATTTCTATTCCAGAAGGAATTGTTCTTGTATCAGGCCCTACAGGGAGTGGAAAAACGACGACTCTCTATAGTGCGATCTCTGAGCTCAATGATTGCGAGCGAAATATCATCACAGTGGAAGATCCCGTTGAATATAAGATCACAGGGATCTCTCAAGTCAGTGTCAATCCACGCATCGATTTGACTTTTGCGAAAGGACTGCGGCATATTTTGCGACAAGATCCGGATGTGATCATGATCGGGGAAATTCGCGATCGTGAAACAGCAGAAATTGCCATTCAGGCATCACTTACAGGTCATCTTGTGTTTAGCACAATCCATACCAATGATGCTCCTTCTGCCCTCACTCGACTTGCCGACATGGGAATTGAGCCTTATTTGCTTGCTTCTTCTATTTTAGGAGTTGTTGCGCAAAGGCTTGTTCGAAAAATTTGCTCCGATTGTAAAACTGCTTACCTTCCTGATGATGAGGAGCTTGCAGAGATGGGGCTAGAAATCAGAGTTCCTTTCTATCGAGGAGTGGGCTGTGAGACGTGTCTAGGGACTGGGTTTAAAGGAAGACTTGCGATTTATGAAATTATGTTGGTCACTCCTAAAATTAAATCGCAGGTCATGGTGAGTCAAGATGCAGAAGATTTGCGAAAAGTTGCTGTGATGCAGGGAATGGCATCATTATTTGAAAATGGAGTTGAAAAAGTCATTGCTGGGTTGACAACAAGCAAAGAAGTGCTCCGAGTGACTCGAGAAAAATAATCATATGGCGTTATTTCAGTATGTAGCACTCAATGAAAAAGGGAAAAAGATTTTTGGATCGATTCAAGCCGATAGCTTAAGCGATGCAAAACAAAAGTTAGTCCGTCGTCAGACAATCGTTTTAACAGTTGATCCACTCTCTGAAAAACAACTGCGAACCGTTTTATCAAAAAAGGACCTGCTCACCTTAACTTCCGAAATTGCCCGTTTACTACAAGCGGGGCTTCCTCTGTACGAAGCGCTCGCTGCCTTGGAAGAAAAATATCGGGGCCAAAAAACACATAAACTTCTCCTAGATTTATGTGACAAAGTGCTCTCAGGGCAATCTTTTTCGCAGGCAATTAGTCAGCATCGAGATTGCTTTGATCTTTTGTTCATATCAATGGTTGCAAACGCAGAGAAGACTGGCAGATTAGGGGTTGCGCTTGATGAAATATCAAACCTTTTGGATCGTCAAATCAAGGTGAGAAAACAGATTGTTTCAGCGCTTATTTATCCAGCGCTATTGAGTGGTTTCTGTTGTGTGATTTTATCTGCGCTTCTTTTTTTTGTTGTTCCGTCTCTTAAAGAGTTATTTGAAGGAAGAGATTTACATCCATTTTCAAAACTTGTCTTCGCCTGTAGCCATTTTGCTTGCCAAGCAAAAAGCGAACTGTTTGTTTTTCTGATCGCGATTGCTGGAATGACAGGGTTTTGTTTGTCTACGGCGAAAAGAAGACAAAAATTGATTTCTATCATGAGCTGTATTCCTTTGATTCGATCATTCCTTGCGAAAATTGCTTTTGTACGATTTTGCCGAGCTACAGCAACCCTTCTTGAAGGGGGCATTCCTGCAATGACTGCATTTGCTCAAGCAAGAACTGTCATGCGACATCCTGTTTTAGAAGCTGTGATTGCTAAAGCTGAAGAAAAAATATCTGAAGGGGAGCCTTTGCATGTTCCGTTCCAAAACCATCCTTTAATCCCACCCCTTGTCCCTCGCATGATTGCCATCGCAACGCAAGCTGGAAAACTCCCATTCATGATGAGCCAGATCTCTCAAATCTATGAAGATGAACTCGAAACGCATCTCACTCGCTTTGCAACGCTTGCTCAGCCCATTTTACTTCTGATTTTAGGAGGAATTGTTGGGTTCGTTCTGTTAGCTGTTTTACTTCCTCTGACAGACGTTAGTTCCTTTGTCAATTAAAACCCAAACACGTATAATTGATTCTCAATCCGGAGATCAAAATGAGAAAGAGCTGCTTCACGCTTTTAGAGATTATCATTGTAATTTTCTTAATCACTCTGATTACAGGTGCGATTGGATATAGCATGAAAGGGACTCTTGACAAAGGTAAAGTATTTCGAACAGAACAGGCGATTGAACAATTGAAGGATTTATTCATTATGTGTGTTGCTGAAGGGGAATCTCCTGATAAAATAGTGAATGATCCCGAAGCGATTTTAAGAAAATATGCTCTTGCAAAAAATCCCAAAGAAATTGTGAAAGATGGTTGGGGAGAGAAATTTCAAATCTCTTACATGAAGAAACAAAAAGATTTCTCAATTATTTCTGATAATTTAATTAAATATAATAATAAGCGTAAACCTCAAGTTCAAGATAATTTTGACGATGAATAAGAAAACCTTCTCGCTGATTGAAGTGATGGTCGCGATTTCTTTGATTGCCATGGTGGCTAGTGCCATGGGTTGGAAAATGTATGGAATGATTGCGAAAAAGCGCTTCAGTTCGAATATGGAGCGATTGCGATCACGACTTTTGACGAGCCGAAGACTTGCAATGAATATGCAATCTGATTGGAAAGGAAACCTTTATTTTCTCGGCAAGGAAGCCCATTTTAGTTCTCAATGCGTGGATGATGAGAGAGTTTCTCAATTGCCAACACTCAAGCTAGGTTCACTTGTCGTAAAATTAAACGGCGAAGAAATGAAAAACATTTCTTTTGATTTCACGTCCAGTGGCGATATCTCTCCTCAAGGAAAGATTCAAATCAAAGCTGGGAATCTTGAACCTATCGATTGGAACCTCAGTGAGATCTTCTCTCTAGAAGAGGGTTCTAAAGCAGGACCTGCTCACCCGAAGGATTGGTCATCCATAGGAAAAATTTAACATTAGAGGGAATTGCAATACTCCATTTGGCTCCAAATTTGCCCTTTTTCCATTGGATTCAATTTTTTGCAAATTGCCTAAGGCCCAATAGGTTATGTCAATTTGCACAAATTGAACCAATGAAAAAATCATCAAATTTTGCGCGCAAAGCGAGTTTTGCAATTCCCTCATTAAAAATGAATGATTTTTTAGGGTTCCTTTTTTTCTGTATGTGTCCTAGAAACTTCTGGGCAAAAGGATTCAAAAATCGTATAATCGTATTCAAAAATACATAGGAAAATTATGAGAACATTTCTTTTGGCTTTCTTCTTTTGTTTTAGCGTAGGTTTTGCACAATTGCCTACTCCGCAATCGGAAACAAGTGGTCTAAAGCCGAGACAGCCGAACTGGCGAATGGAAATGGTGCAGGCATATCCCCACGGAAGTCCAAAAGTTGTGATCTTTTTCGAGCCGCAAGTGGATGGAAGTGAGAGACCTGTCAAGCAAGTATTGTTTTACGAAAATAGTCAAATCCAAACTGAAGCGGATGTCATCTATGTTGCTGAAGAGGCTCCTTCTGTAAGAGACTGGAATTCGAGAGTTGTTCCTCATGGAGTACGCGTCGATTTTGCTCAAAATGGAGCGCTCCTTCGCACAGCGCATTATAAAGAAGGAAAAATAGAGGGGAAAAGTACTTTCTTTTACCCAAGCGGGAAGGTCAATGCGATCACTCATTATGAAAATGGAATTTTAGAAGGTCTAGCTACTTCTTACTATGAAGATGGAACAAAGAAAGAGGAAGCTCTCTATGTTAAAGGATCGATCGAAGGCGAAGCTGTTTATTATTTCGAAAATGGTGTCAAAGCTGGTGTTTCACCCCATGTTCAAGGAAAAATGCATGGAATTGTCAAAGAATGGCACCCAAATGGAATCCTAAAGTCACAAAGACATTATTCAAATGGCCTTCTTCATGGAAATGGTGCCTTAACGATTTATTATGATGATGGAAAAGTGATGGAAGTCGGTGATTATCGAGAAGGACAGCCCATTGGTGTTCATACTCGATATCATCAAAATGGAAAAGAAAGCTATCGAGTGACTTTCAAAAATGGAAAAAAAGAAGGCAAAGAGCTATGGCTTAGCGAAACAGGGAGCGTAGCAGGAGATGGGGTATTCAAAGAGGGGATTCCTTCAGGAAGGCATTGGAGAAATCACCCGAATGGAAAGACAGCAAGCGTTGCGTTATTTGATAAAAACGGAAAGCTTTTAGAGCCGATAAATGAATATAACGAAGAGGGAATCCTAATCCGTAAATACTTTGTTGAGGATAACAAACTCGTCGGTTCTTATACGGAATGGTATCCGAATCAAGCGCTTAAATTAGAATATTTTTATTTAGCAGGAGATTTAGACGGACTGCAAAAAGAATATTTCCCAACAGGCCAGATCAAAGCATCTACCTTCTTCAAAGATAAGAAAAGAGATGGAATCCATGAAGAATGGCATTCGAATGGCGTGCTATCCCGAAGAGTTCATTTCAAAGATGGGCTCAAGGAAGGTCAAATGGGAGAATGGTATACAAATGGAAATCCGAAGTTGGATGCCTATTTTCAAGCAGATGTCCCTGAAGGAGTTCAAACTGAGTGGTTTGAAAATGGTCAGCTCAAAACAAGGGTCGAATATCTTGCAGGAAGCAAGCACGGCTGGTGGCGTGAGTGGAGTGTAGCCGGAGCACTGCTTTCAGAAGTCAACTATCAAAATAACCAAATCAATGGAACCGCTCTTTCTTGGTGGTCAAAAGACAAACTAAAAACCAGATTTCATTTTGAAAATGGAAAGCAAAATGGGACTCAAGAATGGTTTTATGAAAATGGACAAATCCTGAGAAAAGCGACTTTTAACAATGATATTCCGACAGGAGAGCATGTTTCTTTCTATCAGAATGGACAAATGCAATCCATAATCCCTTACGAAATGGGAAAAATTCATGGTCTGAAACGAGTCTGGGATGAAAATGGATCTCCTCTGGAAGAGGTGAGCTACGTAAATGGTGCGCTTGAAGGAAGATTTTTCCAGCGTACTCCAGACTTAGGAGAAGTCGTCTATCACTACCACAATCATTTTAAAAATGGACTTCATGAAATCTTTTACCCTCCAAATAAAGAGGGCCAGAAGATCAAAGCGTTACAGGCTCACTTTGTGAACGATCGATTAGTTGGGATTGTGACTGAATACAGTCCAGAAGGGTTAAAGGTCAGTGAACTTCCCTATACTAATGGGGAAAAATCAGGCGTTGCTAAATTATTTGATACGAATGGAAAACTAAAAACAACGATTTCCTTTGAAAAAGATCAACAAACAGGGCCCATGTGTCACTATTTTGCGAATGGAAAAATTTGGCGAGAAACAAAGTTTGTGAATGGGAAGCGTCAAGGTGATGAAATCACCTATTATGATCATGGGAAAATTGCCTCAATTTACCACTATGAAAATGATTTGTTAGAGGGACTGTGTCAAAACTGGAATCGAGAAGGCGTTCTTGTCTTCGTTGCAGAATATAAGAACAACCTTCGCAATGGAAAGTTCAACAAATACTATGACGATGGAAACATTCAATTAGAGCAAGTTTTTGTAAACGATCAGCCTCAAGGTGTTAAAAAGAGATATGATAAAAATGGTCAAATGATTGCTCATCAAGATCGTAAATAATTAAGGGTAAAAGCGTTAAGAAATTTCTTCTTTTTTTTTAAAAAAAGAGTAGTATGGATTACATGCAGCACAAAAGCTGCATGTAAAAAGGAGAATCAAATGAATAAAGCACAACCTCAATCCAAACAACAACAACCAACACCTGCGAATAAAAGCCAAGACGCAAAAAAACAAAATCCTGCTCAAGGCCAAAAACCTGGCAAAAAATAATCATTCTTCTTAACGCAAGAAAAACGGCCTCGGTCCAAAAACCGGGGCTTTTTTATTTTGTATAATGAAATAAGGCAGTAGAGCCGTATTTACGAGCGCTTTTTAGTGTTAAAAAAGGAATCTCTGGCTCTTTTTGTTTTTCGTAGCGAGCTTCAACAAATAAATTTCCGCTCATTGTAAGGAGTTTTGAGATTTGGTTAAGGATTGGATAGATATTCATATCATAGGGTGGATCAATGTAAATGATGTCAAACGGCTTTACAGATGAGAATACCCGCATTGTTGCATCCATCGCCAACAGTGTTACGAAAGATTGAACTTCTAACAGTTCGATATTTTTTTTAATGGCAATGAGGGCTTGTTTGTTGCTTTCTACCAGTGTTACATGAGAAGCTCCACGGCTAAGCGCCTCAAATCCCATTGCTCCACTTCCTGCAAAAAGATCAAGAAATGTGGCGTTTTCGATTTCAGACTGACAAATATTGAAAACAGCCTCCCTCAACGCTGCTTGCGTAGGACGAGTCGTGTCAGTTTTGGGGGTATACAGGACTCTTCCCTTAAATTTCCCACCAATAATTCTCATTAGAAGTTCTCAAAAATGGAGGGGAGTTCGTATTGCTTAATAAGCGTTTGCGCTTCATTCAGACATTGAAGCCCTTTGCCTTCTAAATATTGCTGATAATAGTCAAAAGACTTTAGTTGAGCTAGTTCTGTAGCTAAAGAAGCGCTTCCCTTTTTGGCTTTGTTAAAACTGATATTTTTCTTAATATGAAGCCATTGATCATCTAAAGACGCTTGTACAAATAATACAAAATCATCAAGCGTTTTTGTAGCCCCTAAAATGACATAGGGTTCTCCAGCATATAAATGGGGTGCGTGATTGGGTTTTGGGAACAGTTCAATACTTGCATTGCCATAGCGTGGAATTGCTTTACAGGTGATATTTTTTGCTACAGGCGCATGCACGGTTTTCATGATTTTGAGGAGTTTTCTTTTTAAGCCACGGTAAGTAGGCGACGAAAAGTTTTTCCCTCGATTCATATTAGAAATTGCATCGAGAATATCGACGTGGGCATCATCACTCATTCCGAGTGTGTATAAAGATACTTTTCCTTGATTCATACGAGACCATTCACTGACTAAACCCTGAATGGCGCTTTGTTGGGATAAATTCTCACCATCTGTAATTAAGATCGCAGTATAGAGCTCATCATTTTTAGAGCTATGCGGGAGGGTTAAAAAGAGTGGTTTATTGAGATTTTTTTGAGAGAAAAAGCTTCCCAATTCTATTTTATTGATGAATTGATGCGCCTTACTGATCGATTCAGCGGTCATAGGAAGCATCGTTGGAGACAGTTTTTCGATTTTTTGATCAAAAACCAGGATATTGAATTGATCATTTTTATTCAGTTCATCGATGGCTCTTCTGACAGCACTTTTAGTTGCGTTAAGCCTTTCCTTCTGAATGGAGTTGGATCGATCAATTAAAAAGAGATAATTTTGTTTTAATGGGGCCAATGGAAGATCTGGTTGAGGAATTAATGTGAGAGCAAATAAAAAACCATCATCAACTTCATAAAAAACAAGTTCTGATTCAAAAGCGTCTGAATAAGAAGCCGCGCGCAACTCCGAAAGCGTGGGAAGATTTTGAATTGCAGGGAATGTTGGCGTTGGAATGGAAGAAAATAGAAGTTTTTGATTGACCCACGAAGGTGCAAAAACGGGTTGAGATTCTGGGATTGTGGAAGATGGTGCTGATATTCGTGCGTGGGGGAGAGTTTCTTGGACTTGAATTGTAAAATCTATTGGATGCGCGCAGATTTGTGCAGGTACATTTTCTTGCGGGGGCAATATCAATTCTCTAGGAAGGTTTGTCAGAAGTGAAATTTGTTCTTCAAATCGGATAACGGGGGGCTCAAATTTGATAGAAAGAGTATCTGAAAAATTTGGCGCTTCTAAACTCGAAGAATAGGTTGGTTTTTCAAGTGAATTGTGCGGCAAAGAAGTTTCAGTAAATAGAGGTTCTTCTGCAATCAGCGACGCTTGAGTTCCTGTAAAATTAGGGGTACTCACTGCGCCCTTTTCAGTGTTAATGAATGCATCTTTTAAGATTTGATCCTTCTCCATTTTTTCTAAAGCTTCAGTCCAATCAACTGGACTTGTTTCCAGTTTAGGAGCAGAAGAAAACCATAAAGTTTGACGCTGTAAAAAATGCATTTCAGCCAAATGCATTGCGAGCGATAAAAAAACGGAGAAGAAAAGAAGCTTTTTATGATAGTAGCTTAAAGAATGAGTAGGGCTTAAGGATTGAGACATTGATTTGCTCGCTCTACTAAGGCCGGATGAGCCTTTTCTTCTACAATCCTTAACAAAATGTCTTTTGCTTTTGCTTGCAACTCTTTTTGTTCTTCAGGTTCCAAAAGACTTTCTGTTTCAAAAATCTCCGCTTCTAAAAATTTCATATAAGCTTGGTAAACCGCATCTTGATCAGGTCGTGCAAGCCTTGCTGCATGATAATCCTTCGATAGAAGATCTTCCGTATTTTCAAAATCCTCTTTGATTTTTTTCAAAAGGGCGATTTTTTTTGCTAGATCTCCATCATGTCGTTGTGTTTGCAAAGCGACGTAATCTAATGCTGCTTCTAAATAAAGAGGTTCGTTAGAAATATTTTTTTGAAGGATGAGATTTTTATACTGGCTTAAGAGGCCCTCGCTGAGTGCTTGTAAGCGCATACTTTGTAGACAAGCAGAAGCGCCAACATAGGTTTTCAAACTAGATGAGTCTTGGCATACTTTAGCAAAGAGTTTTTGAGCTTCTTCGATTTTGCCTTGCTTTGCGTAAATTTCCCCTAAAAGAAGAGATGCGTCATCGAGTTCAGAAATTCCTTCTAAAAGAACAGCGGCTTCCTCTTCACGGTGATTTTGATGATAAATTTTGCTCAAAGCTAGAACCGCTTCTGGTTTCTTGTCAGTCATCGATTCAAGCACGATCGTTGCATCGACTGTATTTCCTTGGGTAATAAAGTGCTGCGCGAGCCAAAAAAGGTTATCTGAAGAGATCGGTAGATTTGCCTTCAACGCAGAAAAAAGATGAAAAGCAGCTTTTTCATGATCAGAAAGCAATAAATACGCATTGAAAAGAGTGGAATGTATTGTATTGGAGGTTGTTTTTTCCCCATACAAACAAAAATGATTGAGGTCTTGAAATCCATCTCGATAGCAAAGAGCTGACATGAGATACAGATCATTCAAGATGTCAGGATCTGACTCATTTTCAATTTGGTGGAGTAGAAGTGGGAGGGCTTCTTGATATTCGTGCAAATTAAAATACGTTTTTGCAAGAAGATAATTAAAAGTTGGATCTTTCAATTCTCTTAAATCATTGATTAATTGGTGTTTCCCTTCAATGCTTGTATTCGCGATCATGGAAACAGCATGGCTGAAATATTTTTTTGCAAGAGAGTTAGAGGGATCAAGCGAAAGGCATAGGAGTGCGTATTCTCTTGCTTTCTCATAATCATTCAATTGATTGCAAAGATAGGTCAGCTCTAAAAGAACTGCTTCTGTTTCTGGAAGGGATTTAAGAATTTGTCTTGCAATATCGAACTGATTTATATCTCTAAATATCAGTGCTTTAGAAAATTTCCCTTTCGAGATGCCATCATCTTCTGGGTAAAAAAGTGCAATTTTTTGGATGCTATTTTCGATTGCGTCTAAGTCTTTGTTTTGAATGGCACATTCAAGAAGTGTCAGCAAAGCAGAATGAAGATTGTCGCTGATTGCTGTTTGTTCAGAAATATATTTCTCGAATTCAACACTTGCCTCTGAATATTGACGCATTGCAAACAAGCTTCGCCCGAAAAATAAGTGGGCCATTGGAATTTGCGTTCGAGAAATCGCGCATAGTGTAGTTTCTTTATTATGAATGATTTCTTCATACTTTTGAAGATCAAAAGAGAGTACAAGACAATTATATGCAGATTCTGGTTTAGCATTTTTAATGCTATCAAATGTTTTTAAAGAAAGTTCTTTGTCATATTCTGCTTGGATGAGTGCTGCTTGAAAAAGCATCTCATCTGAACCAAGCTCGAGATAAATCTCCGCTGCTTTTGGAAAGTTTTTTTGCATGCATAAGAGATGAGCGTAGGGTGCAGCAATTTGTGCTTTTAATGGACTGGTCAATAGCTTTTCAAAATAGGGTGTTGCGCGATTGAAGAGACTTTCTTTTTCGTTAGAGACAAGACACTGTTGATATAAAGAAATAGCGAGATAATAAGTAACCTGTAAATCTTCTTTAGAGAGTAAAAACTGTTCGCATTCATCTGCGATATTCTCATACTTTTTCAATGCATATAGACATTGGAGCTTATGAGGGAAAATGCGTTCAATCACTGTTGGGCTTGTGATTTTCTCATAGGAAGCAAGCGCTTTTAAATAATCTTTTTCTTTCAAAAAAAGATCTCCGATTGCTGAACTTAAAGAATCATAGGATGAACTATTCGGATAGAGACTGATAAACTCTTGAATTTGGTTTTTCGCGATTTCAAATTCTCCTTCTTCCCAAAAATCGGCAATACGATTGAGGAAAAGGGCTTCATCTTCCCTGGCATTTCCAAACAATAGAAGAGGGCAAAGACATAAAAGTATATAGCGCATATGCATTCCTCAATCAACTATAGCAGTTCTCATCAGATGTGTCTATAGGCCCTTCCTTTTTTTTGATTAAAAAGTTATCATTCACGATATGGCGATTCTTCTGATGATCATTGCAGCTTCCTGCGTCGCGCTTTCCAATCTTTTTATGAGAAAAAGTATTGATGAAGGGGGAACGACGAAAGGCTTTTTAGTTTTTCAGATGGCAATGGCGTTCATCGTCGCACTTCTGCTCAATCCGATCAAAGTGGGAAATTATTCGATCAATGGTCCGATTGTTATATTCGGCCTTGTTGCGGGAGCCATTCTTTCTTTTATGCTTTTTTTTCTAGGTCGTAGTTTAGAAAAAGGACCTGCTGGTTTCACATTTTCTATATTGAACGCAGCCACTGTCATGCCGGGAATCGTCATGGCTTCTTTATTTGGAGTTCTATATGGATTTCCCTATACAGCATGGCATGCAGTTGGTTCTGTAATTGTTTTATTTGGACTATTTCTTGCAGGAAAAGGATTGCAAGTGTGGCAGGATCGTAAGAAATGGATGGTCTTTGTTTTTGCAATGTTTTCTTTACACATATTGATTCTTGTATTGTTCCAATGGCGGGCTTTATTATTGAATCTTCCTGATCCACAAGAAATCAGTGCTTTTTTTAGCGCAGAACAGATTAAAAGCCAGTGGTTTTCTCCAATGATGTTCCTCGCTGCATTTCTCATCCAGTTTCTCTTCTTTGTTTATTATGAACGAAGAATGCCTCGAACCAAGGAAGCGCTTTTTGGCGTCATTGGCGGGGTAATGAATGGTCTTTGCACCTATTTTATGATTTGGTCAACGGAAGTTGCAGGCCCTTTAGAAAATGCAATCATTTATCCCATCTTTTCTGTGATGGGTATTTTCCTCTCTAATCTTTGGAGTCAAAAACTCTATCAAGAAAAAGTAGACTGGAAAGCCTGTCAATTCTGTACAGCAGGCCTTGTGATCGGCACAGTGAATTGGAAAGCGGTTGCAACTTTCATCGGCTTTTAAAAAATCAGTATTAGATGTTTCCGTAAGAGGCGATCAATTCTTCAGCTTTTTTGAAGTTGGTCTTCTTCAGCTCTTCATAGATCGAGAGGCCTTTAGCATTCAAGCCTTGGGCAAAGTAAAGAGTTCCCAAACGATAGAGGATTTCTTTATCATGGGGTCGTAATTTCTGAAGGATTTCTATTTCTTTTGTTTCTTCTGCCTGGAGGCCTAAATCTTTAAATCCTAAGGCCATTTGTTCGTGAACCCAAGGATCATCAGATGCGTAATGATGGATGATTTTGAATTCTTCAATGGCCAGTTTTGAATAATTTTTGGATTTCTCCTCAAATCTGGACTGAAGTTTTTTGAGATCACTGATTCTTGGATGTTGGGGGTTTTGAATCGGTTGTCGATAGAGTTTAGAAAGTGCGACGTACGTGCTGCCAAGGGACGCATGCACTTCAATATCTGTGGGGCTGATTCGTATTTGCTGGATATGCTCATCGATTGCAGCCAGTAAAAGCATCTGCTTTGTTTTGAATACATCTTCCCAATAGCAAAAAGCTGAAAAACGAGAAATCATCGGCGAGGAAACTTTATAAAAACCCCACTCAAAATCTTCTAAATAAGAAGAAAAGCGGACCAGTTCTTCAGCGACAGAAAGATGCTGGTGATCCAAGCTTATCTTGCAGGAATGTAAGAATTCTGTCGTCAGAGTCTTTAATTCTTCTGGGTTTCTTGCTTGATAGTAAAAAAGGAGAACAAAATAGGTAAAACAAGTAGCCACAAAAAGACTTACGAAAATTGCGAGAAAAAGTGCCTGACTGAAGATGAGACCAGCAATGACCTCTGAAAATAAAATTGTTCCAAAAAGGAGATGCAGGTGAGTCGTGGAGCTGGCCGTTTTGCGAAACTTTTTTAGAGCTTCCTTGTAGAGGTTCGTTTGGATGAGTCGAGGTTGAGTTGTGAATTCATTTTCAAGTAGCGTAGCCATACTTCAATTGTCAAGATTTACAACGTTTTCTGTCAATTATTCTCGATTCTTATTGAGCATGAATTGGATTACTTGCTGACTTACGCCCGCATCTCTTAATCTTCGTGCTTGCGCTTGGGTCAAATTATAAATCGTCTGCTTTTCTTGAATATAGCGAATGATCGTATCGTCGCTCACGCCACTCTGACTCAACTTTATGATGTCGTTGATTGTCAAAGGCTCACCACGATCCATTCTGTCAATGGTACGAGGGCTGCTTTGTTGCATGATTTTACGATCTTGCTCATCAAGAATTACGCCGAGAATGCTGCCAGTCACAAGACCAATTGCGCTTCCAATGAGGGCTCCCTCGCCTCCCCATTTGATCCCGCCGATCGTAGCGGCAAGTGTTGTTCCTGAAATCAAACCGGTGCCCGTGTTGCTTGCGCAACCAGTAAGAAGAGCGAGTGTGCAAAGAGTTGTAAAGAATTTCATCAGTATACCTATAATTCCTAATTATTCGATTCACCTATTAATTGGAAGTCCTTAATTTGAAGTTGAATGCTGTGTTTATGGAGAAAAGTATTTACATGCGGAGTGAATGCTATTCTTAAGGAGAGTTTTTTTTCTCGAAGCTCGTGTTTTCTAGCCCCAAGACCAAACGCCATTCCCTCTAGCTCTCTTCCATTTTGTTCAAAGAATAGCTTTAAATGGAATTGCCCGATCGCTTTGGGAGGTCGTGTTTGTACACAATCGCAATAGAGTATTGGATGAGGATTTTCATTGCCAAATGGTTCGAGAAGATTCAAGGATTCAATGAAGTCAAATGTTAGATCTTCAAAAGTGACTTTGGCATCTAAATGGAGTTTAGATTGAATGTCTTGTTCTTTGAGTGCGCTGTTTGCCGATTCGAGAAATCGTTTTTTAAAGAGTGGAATGTTTTCTTCTTTAATTGTGAGCCCTGCTGCAAAATCATGACCTCCAAAATTGATCAGAAGATCTTGGTTTTGACTCAACACAGGGAGAAGGGGAAATTCAGGAGTTGTGCGCAAAGATCCTTTTCCAACCCCTTGTTCTAAGGATAATATTAAAGTAGGGCGGTTCATTTGTTTTGCGATCCGCGCAGCTAAGATCGCGATGATTCCTGGATGCCACTTATCTGACTGAAGAACAATTGCTTTTTCATTCAAAATTTCAGGGAATTGACACAGCATCTCTTCAATATCTAAGGCCGCTTCTCTTTCGATTCTTTGTCGTTTTAAATTATTGAGATCTAATTCAATACAAAGTTTTTCAGCTTGTAGAGGATCATGCAACAGAAGGAGCTCTACACCTTTTATTGGGTCCGCAATCCTTCCGAGACTGTTCAGACGAGGAGCGATTTTAGATGCAATATCATTCGGCGTGAGTTTCCCTTCTTCTAATTCACTGGTCACAAAAAGTTGTGCAAGACCTGTCCTGTCCATCTTACTCAATTGTTTGAGTCCATAACGGACAAGAATGCGATTTTCTCCCTTTAAAGCTCCCATATCGGCAATCGTCCCAAGAGCGACTAAGTCCAGATATTTTTTCAGATCAATGTCGGATGGGTTGATTTTCCCCTGCTCAATGAGAATGTTTGTGAGTGCATGGGCGAGTTTGAAAGCGACGCCGACGCCGGTGAGTTCACGATTTGGATAGGTACTATTGATCAGCTTTGGATTTAAAGTTGCAACACAGTGAGGGATTTTTGATGTAGGTTCATGGTGGTCTGTCACAATCACATCGATTCCGAAAGAGACCAATTCTTGAATTTCTTTGGCTGCCGTAATTCCACAATCAACCGTGACCAAAAGAGTACAACAATGTTTTGTCGCAACTTCCAGTGCATTCCCAATCATGCTCTTTTTCAAAGAAATGCGATCGGGAATATCAAAAAATACATGTCCGCCAACATTCCTTAAAAATTCGGTGAGAAGGGCTGCTGCAGATATCCCATCCACATCGTTATCGCCATAAATCAGGATATTCTCTGTGTTGTCGAGTGCTTTTAGAATTCTTTGGACAGCAACATCCATATCCGCAAGCAAATCTGGATCATATAGATTTGGCAATTTCGCATAGAGAAATTGATGAATCAGAGAGAGGTCAGTAAAACCTCTCGATATAAGAATTTGAGCAATCACAGGATGCATGTGAAATTCATCCACAATCGAGCGGTGGATCTGCTCGTTTCTTTCCGGGTAGATCCACTGATCACTCATTGTTAGACGTTCTCAACAACCACTCTACGATCTTCTCTTTTTTGGAAAAAGAGCATCAATGGAGCTGCTATGAACCAAGAAGATAGCGTTCCAAAGACAACGCCAATGGTCATGACAAGAGCAAATCCAAAAATAGATGCGCCGCCTAAAACAAGTAACGCAAGGAGGACAAGCAACGTTGTTCCCGAAGTAATCATTGTCCGGCTTAATGTAAAGTTTAACGCATGGTTCACAGTCTCTTTAAGACTTCGTCTTGGCATTAGGCGCATCTCTTCACGAATCCGATCAAAAATAATGATGGTATCATTCAATGAATAACCGACAGCAGTCATGAGCGCAGCAATTGTAATTAAATCGATCTGTATTGGAACACCGAAATAGGCGAGAATTCCCATGATCGCAAGAGTCATCAGGACATCATGGATCAAGCAAGCAATCGCGGCCGCAGCAAATGGATACACAAAACGGAATGCTAAGTAGATAAAAATTCCGATGAATGCAAGAAGGAAGCCAAAAAGAGCTTGATTTTTCATTGTATCAGACATTTGACCACTGACAGCAGTCCAATGTGAATGCAGTTTAGCGAGAGTACTAGAAGAAAGGGACATTCCAGATTCTTCGACTGCTTTCACAAGCCATGTAATGCGTGGATTCTTTTTGTATAAAAGTCCATCCGCAGATTCCTCTTCTAGAGGCATTTGGAAGAATGGCTTTCCATTTTTCTCCATGCTTTGACCGAAGAAAATGCGCAGCTGATTTGTGGGATTCATTTCCTGAACGACGAAATCTTTGGTTTCAGCGCCATTTCTTACAAATGCGTCCTTGACTCTCTGAGCGTAATGGCCATCAGCAAATTTCGGCTCGAGTTCTAAGTAAAGAGAGTAGCCGCCAGTAAAATCGAGACCCAAAATAGAAGAGGATTGGATAAACAGAAGTCCAATGCCAGAAATCATCACGATTGCAACTGTAGTATAGGCAAGCTTTGTTCTTTTCAAGAAATCAAAACTTGTTTTTCGCATCCAGTTCGCCATGTTCAACATGGTATTTTTTGGATTTAGAGCCCATTTTGTAAAATAAAAACGGGTCATAAATAATGCAGTGAACATAGAAGATGTAATTCCGATGATTAAATTCATCGCAAAACTCTTTGTTGGTCCTGCATCAAAATTCAATAGGATTAACGCAGCAATAATTGTCGTAATATTGGAGTCAACAATCGCGCTAAAAGCTTTGCTGTATCCCGTTTGAATCGCACTGCTAATTCTTCCTGAAATTGCAAATTCTTCTTTAATTCTTTCGAATACAAGTACGTTTGCATCGATCGACATCCCAACGGTTAGAATAATTCCCGCAATTCCCGCAAGAGTTAATGTCGCACCTAAGTTTTGAAGTACTGCCCATAGAATCAGAAGATTCAAAAGAACCGCAATCGATGCGACGAAACCTGCAAATCGATAATAGGCAATCATGCAGCCCATCACGAGTAGAAGAGCCACAACGGTTGCTAAAATCCCTTGATCTCGATCTTTAGAACCAAGTTCAGGGCTTACGTTCTTTTCAGATAAAATATGAGGAGTGAATGTGAGGGATCCTGCTTTTAAATCAGAGCAAAGACGCTGGACTTCGCTTTGAGAAAAACTTCCGCTAATTGAGGCGTTATCTTTCAGGGTAGATTCAAGATTTGGCGAGCTGATCACGGTATCGTTCAGGACAACGGCCATTCGCCAGCCACGTCCATGAGAATACGTTTCGTTCGGTGTTCCAAGAATATTTTCTTTAGAAAAACGAGTTGTCCACGCTTGGATATGATTTTGCGCAGATTTTACGATACTAAAGCTCAAATAATTACCTTTTGACGGATCGTAGGAAGAATGAATATTTTCAAGATCCGATCCGAGCAAAGTGTAATTATTAAACGCAATCAAAAGAGGATGAGTTGCATGCCAATCTGTAGGGGATGTACCTCTTTGAATCACAATTCTCGAGGTTGTGTCATCCATTGTGTAATCAGCAGAATGATCATTCCCTGTTAAAAATTTTAAACCATGATCTCTTAATGTTTTCGTGTCTTCATGAGACTGCCTTAAGTGTTTTCTTGCAATTTCATTGACGCTCTGGGCATCAGTTTTTCCATGAAAGACAGCTTCATCCCAAACTCCTTGCAAGAAACGATCAGCCACCTCTCCAATTCTTGGGCTATTGCGCGCAAATTTTTCGTTGACTACGTGGAAGACCATTGTTGATGCTTTGATCAGCTCAGATGCTGATAAATCCTGTGATCCAGGAAAATCTAGCACGACATGTTGCCCCACTTGTCGAATGGAAACTTCGGATAGGCCTAACTTATTCACGCGATTGCGGAGTTCAGCAATCCCTTGTTTGATATCGCTATCTGTTTCCACGAGGTTCTGATTGTTGTCACGCAGCTCAATTTCAACCGTTTTTCCGCCTGACAAATCAAGACCCCAGCGAATCACTTTATTTTCGTCCCCGCGCAAGATTTTTCGGAAGGTGAGAAGGAAATTGTTCCAAACAACATTGTGAGTTGGTTTTGGAGTATCGAAACGAGCTTTTGGATCGAGGTTCACTTTTGAGGAAAGATAGTGTTCATTCCACTGAATCAATTCTTGGTGAAGAGCCGTTTCAATTTTATTGACAGCTCTTGCTCTTTGTTCATAGGTTGATAAATCTAAAATCGCATAACGTTTGCTTCCGAGAATGCGAAAGTCTTCCCGAGTTGCAGCCAAAATGGGTGCCGCGAAATTAAATTTTTCAAATTGGAAAACGCCTTCTTTACTACTCGGCATTCTCGCAAATCCCATGTGATATAAAATTTTATGAAGGGACTGAAGATCGCTTGCTAAAACTGCTGCAAGGGGAGACTCAGCATGTTCTTGATACGCTTTCAGAATTCTATCGAATCCGTTCGCAGAGATATATAAAGAGCCATTGTTTCCATTTTCAGTCGATGTATGTGGTGAATAGATCACTAGGCTTAATGATTTTTCTTCTAGAGGAAGAGTTGCATAAGTATTGATATCGACAATAGAAACAGTTTGTAAATCAGGATGTTGCGGGTTCCATTTTGTTTTTAAGGTTTTGGCAAGAGTCTGAATTTCTCGTTCAGCCAGCCTATCCAAATGAAGGATCAATGAACTTGTTGTATTCGGTAAGAAATGGAAGGCAATTTCATACCCCTCCTCACAAGAATGCAGTTTTTCATTACATTGACGACTTAAGTTTGCAACTTCTTTGACAAGAAGATCATTTGAAACAGGAGTCTGGAGCAACAGTTGAATTCTTTCTTTTTCAAAATCGATGACTAGTTTTGAGAATACCGAATTTTTATCACCAAATGAAAATTGAGGATCTTGTGTGAGCATTGCCTGCAACGCCTGCAATGTTGGAGGCTCTTTCAAGAGCGTGTAGACAATTTGAGCTGCACGATCGGTGATGATTTTTTGATATCCAGATTCGTTTTTTACATGCCATGAAAACAAAGATGGGTCGAGATGAATGGGGATTTGTCTTTGAATAAGAACAATTTTCGGGTCGCTATCAGTTGCGGAAAGAGTCAAAGCGGCTGGCGTAAAAGCAATCATTGCTACCGCTCTAGGAAGATATTTTTTTAATCGATCTGCCTCTTCTGTGTTCGAAAATTGTACGGAAATCCATTGTGGATTCTCAGCATCCAGAAATACCTTTTTAGGATGTAGGCCAATCAGTTCGCAATAAGAATGAATCCATTGAAGCGTCTCTTCCTCTAGGTGATTGACTCGGGATTGAACCTCTAAAGCAATCTTGTCGCTTTGTTCTTTAGAGATCGGGGATTGTAAAGGCTTACTATAAAAAAACAAGGTTGGAAGGATATTGTACACAGTCAGGAGCATCACAGCGATGATGCATAGGAATTGCAATTTACGATTCTTGCCCATAGTCACTCTATTTTTTTTTGCTCTGGAGACAAATTGTTTCCCAATCACAAATCAACGATGGAACGATATTGTTTTATCGTTTTTTTGGTTCACCGTTCACTGAAAATGTCTGGTACAGAGCTTTTTTTGTTAGAGGATATTCAAATCGGTTGATCTTGTCCATATATCTTCGGTTCGGTATTCTATTTCTATGACCGTTCATTCAAATATTTCTTTAGACGCGAAGGCGATTTATACGCCTGAACAATTGTCATTCATTGAAAAGATTCCAAAACATATTGCGATTATTATGGACGGGAATCGGAGGTGGGCAAAACAAAAAGGCCTACCTCCTACAATCGGACATTGGGAAGGGGCTGAGGTGTTAATCGATGTGGTGCAAGCTGCTATCGAATTAGGATGCCAAACTCTAACTGTCTATTCCTTCTCAACAGAAAATTGGGAGCGATCTCCAGAAGAAATTGAAGCTCTGATGAATGTTTTCGAACTCTATCTGATTCAAAAACGGGAGATGATGGTCCGTGAGCGAATTAAGCTGGATGCAATTGGTGATCTTACCCGCTTGCCACAAAGAGTCAAAGAAGCTTTTGACGAGACGAAAAGACTGACGCAAAATGGAGATAGAATCAATCTTGTTTTAGCGATTAATTATGGCGGGCGGGATGAGATAAGAAGGGCGGTTGTCAAAATTTTACAAGAGAATGAAAAGCAAAAAATTGAATGTGAACAAGTGACAGAAGAGCTGATTTCGCAAAAACTCGATACCTATGGATGGAGAGATCCGGATCTTTTGATCCGCACGAGCGGAGAATTAAGACTTAGCAATTTTCTTTTATGGCAAATCTCTTATACTGAATTATTTTATACAGATGTTCTTTGGCCTGACTTTTCTGCGCAAAATCTCTATGAAGCGGCCTTGAGTTTCCAAAAACGTAATCGCCGCCTTGGAGGGGGAGATGAAAGATCTTAGTAAACGTTTTATCCTATCTCTCATTGCAGTACCAGTACTCATTTGCCTGTTTCTTTTCGCCTTTAATCCCTGGTTTCAATATGTAGTCATTCTTGCCGTCGCAGGGATCACGTGTATTGCAGTTTGGGAATACGAACAGCTTGTGAAAACAATTGGGGGGAAGTTGAACCTCCCGGTGATTATTCTATTTTCTCTTTTAGAGGTCATCGCTTTTTTTGCGGCAGCTCGTTATCCGCAACTAATATGGGCGCCGGTATTGATCTTCTTTATCGCTTTTTTTTGTATTTGCCTTGCCCACTTTCATGAAAAAGAGGGGGCGATTATCGATTTGGCTGTTTCCTCTTTCAGTCTTCTCTATATTGCTATTCCCATGGGAATGATTCTGGGGATTCTGTACTTTTCGGGTGCTCAAGATGGACGATGGTGGGTCGCTTATTTGTTCATCGTTACAAAAATAACAGACGTAGGCGCTTATTTTGCAGGTCAACTATGGGGACGAAGAAAGCTTGCGCCTGCGATCAGTCCTGGGAAAACTGTTGAGGGAACGCTTTTTGGCCTTCTTTGTGCGATTGCGGCCAGTGTTGGGTTTTATTTGCTCTCTTATTTTTCGCGCGTCGAGAATTTCCATCTTGGGCTTCCCCAAAGCTTAATTTTAGGAGTGATTTTAGGTTTGATCGGGCCTCTTGGAGATCTTTGTGAATCTTTACTGAAACGCGATGCGAACAAAAAAGATAGTAACCGATTACCTGGTTTTGGCGGGGTTTTAGATATGGTAGATTCTCTATTGTTTAATGCACCAATTATTTACTTATACCTGAAGATATTATGATTATCACGATTGACGGCCCTTCAGGAACTGGAAAATCAACAGTTGCAAAACAGGTTGCAAAAAAACTAGGGTACACATTTTTCGATACAGGAGCCATGTATCGCTGTTTTGCCTGGAAAATTTCTCACGATGAAATCAATCCAGAAAATCAGGAAGAAGTCGTAGCATCATTACAAAAATTTCATTTTGAAATTCAGGCAAAAGAAGACAGACGATATTTCGTAAACCACAAGGATGTGACTGAAGCGATTCGGACGCAAGAAATATCCATGATCGCATCTCAAATTGCAGTGTACCCAGAAGTGAGGAATTTCATGGTGAAGCTGCAGAGACGATTTGGTCGTAGTTGTCATGCAGTTTTCGAAGGAAGAGACATGGGCACGGTCGTTTTCCCGGATGCTGATTTAAAAATCTTTTTGACTGCAAAGCCAACAGTGCGCGCAGAGAGAAGATATCATGAGCTCCTTTCAAAGTTTCCAGAGCATGCTCACCCCACAATGCATCAAATCCACGAAGAGCTTTCTTTGCGCGATAAAAATGACACGACCCGATCTATTTCGCCATTAAAAGCAGCCGATGATGCAATCATGATTGATACCTCAGAAGATTCGGTTGATGAAGTGGTCAAAAAAATTATTCGCTTAATTCCAAAGACCAAAAGCCGATTCTCTACAATGAAATTTCCCTATTGGCTTGTCTATACAATTGCTAGGGGATTTTTCAAGTTATTCTACCGTCTAGAAATTTATGGGGAAAAACATATCCGAAAAGGGTCTGGTCTTTTCATCGCGAATCACACTTCTTTCTATGATCCGCCAATTCTTTCTATTTCCTGCGATGAAGAGGTCCATTTTTTAGCAAGAGAGTCGCTGTTTGAAATTCCTCTTCTTGGACGTCTGATCAAAACATTAAATACGCATCCTGTTGCAAGAGAATCTGCGGATATGAATGCTCTTCGTCAAATGATTCGACTTTTATCAGACGGGAAAAAGCTGATTATTTTCCCTGAAGGAACAAGATCTAAAACAGGAAAACTACATCATTTTAAGGCTGGATTTTCATTTTTAGCAAAAAAGTCAAAAGCGACTGTATATCCTGCATACATTGCAGGTGCATATGAAGTATGGCCAGTGGCGAGGAAATTCCCCCGTCTTTTTGGGAAAGTAAAATGTGTTTTTGGATCACCGATTGCTTGGGAAGAATTTGAAGATCTGCCTAAAGATGAGGCCGAAAAACGTCTCATTGATCGATGTATGCAAGCGGTAGAGAATTTAAAAACGTGGCTAGAGAATGGCGCTCAAGGAATACCGCCTTAGAACCTGTTCAAAATCTCTTTAGCTGTATAACTTACTCTCTTTTATCAAGCGTATCTTGCATATCTTGCACATCAAGTTCCTTTGCTGCTTGCTTGAGTACATCAAGAGATTTTGAACAGGTTGTTAGATATTCTTCATCCACTCCTTGTTGGAAACTTCCAGAAGATGATAAGCTAAGGACAAACTAGGGAGCAATTTTTGAAAGGTTCATTGATTCTTAACTATTTTATTTCCCTGTTTATGCTTTGCAGCCCACTGACTGCCATCCCTGCTTTTTTGAGTTTAACGCAAGGAAAACCAAAGAATGTTCGAAATAAAATCGCGGTGATTCTCGGGGTTAGCGTTGGCTTGATTTTAGTGGCTGGAACCTGGATTGGAGGCGCTTTTTTAGACGTATTAGGCATTCGAATCGCTGCCTTTCAATGTGCAGGTGGAGTGATTGTGTTTATGTTGGCGATTTCGATGTTAAATGCTCAAGTTTCTCCAATGCGACAAACAGAAGAAGATACTGCGAAAAGTGTGATCCCAATTGTTCCGCTTGCTATTCCTGTGATGGCTGGGCCTGGAGCTTTAAGCGCAGCAATTGTCGCTGCGAATACATATGCAACATTTTCTGATTGGTTGATTCTATCTGTTTGTGGATTTGCTGTAGGAATTGCCAGTGCATTTGTTCTGTATTTCGGAATGCAGTTGGAAAGGAAATTAGGACCTTCGGGGTTAAATGTTGTAACAAGAATTGGCGGACTTATTTTAGCAGCGTTAGCAGTCGAGATTTTTGTCCAAGGTATTGAAGGATTATTTTTACAAAGGTAGAGTGATGAAGAATTTGAAGGATACTGATTTCTCAAAAGAAATAGCAAAAGGCGTAGTATTGGTCGATTTCCATGCAAACTGGTGTGGTCCTTGCCGCATGCTTGCTCCGATACTTGAACAAGTCGATAAAGCAATTCAAGGGAAAGCAACCATAGGTAAAGTGGATATTGATACGGAGCAAAACACAGCATCGCAATATCAAATTACTTCAGTACCAACAATGATTCTTTTCAAAGACGGAAAGGAAGTAAAAAGAGTTGTTGGTTTAAAAAATGCGGAAACGATCCAAGAGATGATCCTCTCAATTGTATGAGATTTCTTGCGCTCTCAGTTGTTCTTCTGATCGCGTCAGGAGTTTTCCTCCATTTAAAAATGGATGTGCCCTATTTAAGTTGGGTGGGAAAACTCCCAGGCGATATTGTGGTGAGAAAAAATGACGCAGTCATTTATTTTCCGATTGCAAGTTCCGTGCTTACAAGTGGGTTGCTTTCTTTATTGTTATTTGCTCTTTTTAAATCGGAGAAATGAGTTTGGCGTAAAGCCTCATAAAGGACAATGTTTGCGCTATTGGATAAATTCAAGCAGCGCGCATTTGAATTCATAGGGATTGTAAAAAAGCATTCAGGCCATCTTTCAAAATAAGATTTGGGAAGGCCAGAAGTTTCAGAACCAAAAATGAGTTGAGAATTGGGAGAATATTCGGCCTCTGTATACATCTTGGTTGCATGGCTTGAAAAAAAGAAAAAAGGTAACCCTTGTTCTTGAAGATAGTCAGGAAGGTTATCAATTTCGATAATTTCTACGTCATTCCAATAATCAAGCCCTGCTCTTTTGAGATGGCGACTTGCTGTGCTAAATCCAAGGGGTCGAACGAGAACTAGAGAAGTGTTCGTGGCAGAACAAGTTCGAACAATAGTTCCTGTGTTCTGTGGAATTTGAGGCTGATACAAAATAATTTTCATATGAAAAATAGTTTAGCAACAATAGTTAATTTTTGTACAAATGAGAGTCGGTTTATTCACACTTGTTTAACTCAGGCTCTTCAATTTTCGAATCAAGTAATTGTTCCAGTTTGTGATCATTTTTTTGATGGAACGAAGGAAAATCCAGATCTTTTAAAACAGATCTATCAAGCATTCCCTGAGTGTCTTTTTATTGAATATCCCTTCATTCCTCATAAAATTCCAAAAAAAGTCTTTAAAAGAGTTCGTCCTGCGAATTTTTGGCATAGTCTCTCAAGGATGATTGCATCTGAGTTTGTGGATGAGTCGATCGATCATATTTTATTTTTGGATGCAGATGAAATTCCAGATTCAAAGCGATTTTCAGAATGGCTAGATTGTAGCGACTACCATGGGCATACGGTCATTAAGTTGGCGAATTATTGGTATTTTCGTGAGGCCTGTTATCAGGCTGATAAATGGGAAGACTCCATTGTTTTTGCGCAAAGAAGAGCCATAGAGCCGCATCTTTTATTGAATCAAGAAGAGAGAAATGCCATTTATGATTCGCTACCAGGTCCCAAGAGAAGAATGGTTGTTGGAGTAGATGGGAATCCGATGTTTCATCACTATAGCTGGGTTCGGACAGAGCAAGAGATGCTAAAAAAGGTGAGTGCTTGGGGCCATCGTGGAGATCAAGAGTGGTCGCAGCTTGTCAAAAATGAATTTACTGGACCTTTTAAAGGGGTCGATTTTGTTCATCAGTATCCTTGTAAAACTGTGACACCCACTTTTCAACTCCCATTAAATCCAGCATTTGCGCCTAAGGGAGCTCCGAATGTAGTTCGATACAGTGAAAAAAATGTCCTTTCCACAATAAAAAAGAGTGGAGATTCCTTTTGGAGCTTGATTTTAAGAGGGTCCCCATAGATAATAGAGGGCTCTGTACTGGTAGCTCAGTTGGATAGAGTACCTGGCTACGAACCAGGGGGTCAGAGGTTCGAGTCCTCTCCAGTGCACATTTCACGGAGACATTTTCAGAAACAGAAGTGTTTCCGTTTTTTTCATGTTGTCTCTTCAGTACGCATATGATTCTCTATAAATTTCCTTCAGGACCTTTTAAGACCAATACAATATTGATTGGTTGCTCGAAAACAAAAATAGCGGCTGTCATAGATCCCGCTTACCAGTCGACAACGCAAGTTCTCGATTTTGCTCAAAAAGAACAGCTAACAATTGAAAAAATTCTATTCACTCACTCTCACTGGGACCATTTCGCTGACGCCTTTATCTTAAAACAACATACGGGCGCTGATTTGTATATCCATGAACTCGATGCGCCGAATTTACAAGCGCCAGGAAGTGATGGTTTACCGATCATCATTCCAATCAAGCCTGTAAAGCCTGATCATTTTGTGAAAGAGGGGGATTGGGTGAAAATTGGAGAAATTTCTTTCCAAGTGATTCATACTCCTGGACATTCTCCGGGTGGTGTATGTTATTATTCTTCAGAAAACAAGCTCCTGATTTCAGGAGATACATTATTTTGTGGAAGCATTGGGAATACTCAATTTCCGACATCAAACCCTGAAGATATGTGGACGTCATTAAAAAAAATCGGCCAGTTGCCGCCTGAGACAATCGTGATTCCAGGCCATGGCCCAAACACAACAATAAGTGCGGAGAAAAGATGGCTCTCGTAGGAAAAAAAGCACCGGCTATTTCAGCTAAAGCAGTGTTCAAAAATAGATTTTTAGAAGATTTTTCACTCAATCAATTTGTTGGCCAATATATCGTTTTCTTTTTTTACCCTTTGAATTTTACATTTGTTTGTCCAACAGAATTGCATGCGTTTCAAGAAAGACTTCAAGAATTTGAAAAACGAAATGCCCAAGTGATTGGCTGTTCAGTCGACAGTTGCTTTTCTCATGCAGCGTGGTTGAATATATCCAAGGAACTGGGAGGTATTCAAGGCATCACATATCCTTTAGTTTCTGATCTCAATAAAACGATCTCGAAAAGTTTTGGCGTTTTGAAAGAAGAGGATGGAATTGCTTACCGTGGCTTATTTCTCATCAATCGAGAAGGCGTGATTTGCCATGAAACAATCAATGATTTGCCCATTGGCCGATCTGTTGATGAAGTGTTGCGCACTTTAGATGCGCTGATTTTCCACGAAAAACATGGTGAGGTTTGTCCTGCAAATTGGAAAAGTGGCGCTAAAGCGATGAAGCCAACAGATCAGGGTCTTGTCGAGTACTTCAATAGCAAGTAAGATAATCGAAGAGGTCTTTCTGATTGACGATCAGATGCGTTTTATGAATTTCACAAACAGGCAGAAAGGCTTGGATGAGTTCTGGGTCTCCAACACCTGGCATACAAAGCGCATGCAGATGTTTAATTTGACTCTTGTTTTTTAATATTTTTAAACCGGCCATGTAATCTGCTTTGCTAAAGCCCTCTTCTTGGACTCTGAAATAGATCACTTCTCTTTTGTATAGCAAAGCTTGAATGGCAAAAAATAGACCTAGGCTTTCAACAGGTGGGTTTCCGAGCAAATCTACAAGTTCAGGGAGGGCCTTAACAATATGGGCACTTTCCCATTGACCTTTCTCCGCCTCTCCGAATAGCGCTACTGTATGTCTCATAGTTCCCTAATATACCGGAATTATTCGTTGGATCGGGAGTTTGGCAATCCCCTCTTCAGATAATTTCGGTATAAATGGATTAGAGTTTAATATCAATATCTAGCTGTGTTTCCTAATTCTTTTTCAATTTCAAGTAATCGATTATATTTTGCAGTTCTTTCAGATCTAGATAATGAGCCTGTTTTAATTTGCCCTGTGGAAAAAGCAACTGCTAGGTCGGCAATTGTCGTATCTTCTGTTTCTCCAGATCGGTGCGAGATGACGGTTTTATATTTATTTTTCTGTGCTAATTGAATGGTTGCTGCAGTTTCTGTAAGCGTTCCAATTTGATTGACTTTGATTAAAATGGCATTTGCAACATGGTCGTGAATTCCTCTTTGTAAAAATTTGGTGTTTGTCACAAAGATATCATCCCCAACAAGCTGGATTTTATCTCCAAGTCTTGTTGTCAGATATTCCCATCCACCCCAATCATTTTGATCGAGCCCGTCTTCAATGCTGTCAATGGGATATGTTTTTACAAGCTTTTCTAAATAAGCCACTTGTTCCTGGTACGTGTTCTTTCGGTAAAGTCCATTTTCATAGAATTCTGATGCTGCGCAATCCAGTGCTAAAGTGACATCTTTTTTAGGCGTATAGCCTGCTTTTTCAATCGCTCCTAAAATATATTCAATGGCTTGTTCATGAGAGGATAGAGCGGGCGCAAATCCTCCTTCATCTCCCACAGATGTCGAGAATCCTTTTTGTGATAACAGCTTCTTGAGAGTGTGAAACACTTCGGCACCGCAGCGAAGTGCTTCGCGAAAGGATGGAGCGCCGATGGGGCGAATCATCAGTTCTTGAAAATCAAGTCCGCTATCTGCGTGCACGCCACCATTGATGATGTTCATCATCGGACAAGGAAGAAGAGATGCGTTTTGTCCGCCGATGTATTGATATAAAGGAACGCCTTTTGCATTTGCTGCACACTTAGCGACGGCAAGCGATATACCCAAAATGGCATTCGCACCCAAGTTTTTTTTATTCGTTGAGCCATCCAATCGGATCATCGATTCGTCAATCTCTTTTTGATCAAAAATCGACATTCCTTTCACACATTCTTGAAGAGGCCCTTCAACAATTGAAATCGCATTTAATACTCCTTTTCCGAGGTATCTTTTTGGATCTCCATCGCGCAGTTCGACGGCTTCATGTTCGCCTGTAGAAGCGCCTGATGGAACGGATGCTTTCCCAACAAATCCACCACTTGACACCACGGTCACGGCAATTGTTGGATTGCCACGAGAGTCAAGAATTTCTAATGCATGACAAGATTGAATTAATTCCATGTTGTTTTACTATTTTGGGTTTGTAGTTCATTGATGAGTGTTAGATAAGATTGGTAGCGTAGCGGAGAAATCGTCCCATTTTCCACTTTTTTAATCACGGTGCAATCAGGTTCATTTGTGTGGGAACAGTCAGGAAACTTACATTGCACTTTCAATTCGCGGAAGTGGTCAATCACATCTTGTTTTTGTAAATTCCAGATTCCAAAACTACGCACACCGGGAGTGTCAACGCAATAGCCGCCACCAGGAAGCGCAAGTAACTCAGCCATCGTCGTTGTATGCGCGCCCTTTGCCGTTTTTTGCGTAAGCTCTCCTGTTTTGAGCTTTAACCCAAAGCATGCATTCAAAAGAGACGATTTGCCAACACCTGATTGTCCAGAGAAAACAGATGTTTTATTTTGCAAAAGTGAGGCAAGAGCATCTAATCCCACGCCTGTTTTTGTGCTGATTGAAACGATCGGATAACCTAAAGGTTCGTATCCTGTTAGAAACTCTTCGTAGAGCTCTTTTTGCTCATCCACCAAATCGATTTTATTGACGACAATAACTGGCTGAAGATTGCCTTTTTCTGCCGCAATCAAATAACGATCCACAAGTGAGGGCTTTAAAGGAGGCTCTGCGATGGACACACAGATGATTGCAAGATCGACATTGACAGCGATGAGTTGTTCTTTTTTGCCGCTGATGTCTGTGCGCGAGAGAATAGATGTTCGTGGCATGACTGCGACAATTGCGCCCTCTTTTTCAGATGAGATTTGAAACTGAACACGATCGCCAACAGCAATGAGATTTTTGGTTAAGCTCTTCTCTTTTTTTAATAATCCTTTCAAAGAACAAAGGTATTGCTTTTCTTCAAAATCGACGAGGCTTCCTTCTCCGGAAATCGAAAGAACACGACCCACGTGTGTATTTTCGTGGGTCATCTGTTCTTTCGTTGTTACATTAGTTTTCTTAAATTTTGAACGATCAGAGCTTTGCGCGAGCTTTCGCTCCTTTCGAAACTGCTTTCGATCGCGTGCATGAAACTCTTCTTCAAAGTCATAGTGCTTCATGGATCCTATATAACAAAATAGCGCCTGCAATCGCTACATTGAGCGATTCGATATTGTTTTGCAACGGAATTGAGAGGAAATTCCCAGCTTTTTTTGCCCAAGGTGCAACACCGCTTCCTTCATTGCTTAAAACAATCGCAAGCGGTGTCTGAAACGTTTGCTTTTCGACTGCTGTGCCCAACATATCGGCAACCCAGAGATGGACCTTCTTTTTCTGAACCCACGATACGATTTCTTCAGACGATTTGTAGGCAAAAGGAATGCGGAAAATCGCTCCCTGACTTGCGCGAAGAGCTTTATCATTAAAAAAATCAACAGTCCCAGGAGTTGCGACGACTGCATCCCACCCGAAAGCAACAGCGGTTCGAATCAATGTGCCTAAGTTTCCTGGATCTTGAATCTGGTCCAATATAAGCACAAAATTCTTGTCTTCGATATTTTGCGCTTGAGGCATCTCCACTTCTGCGATCATGCCAGAAAAAGTCCCGAGACCCGCTATTTTTTGAAGAATTTCTTCAGTCGCTAGATATTTGTTTTTCGCGGGCAAAGAAACGGGTTCTTTCGAAATTAGACATTTGATGGAAAAAGGATACTCCTGAACGATGTTATCCCCAATCAGCAATAGGGAATTTGACTCTTTGCGATAAGTCGCATCTTTTCTCAAAGAGACAAAATGTTTCACAACTGCATGTTGGAGACTTGTGATTTCCATGGATTTGAGGATATCAAATCACAGCTTATTTTTTAACTTTTCTATTGCCCCTTTCAATAACAACTGCTGCGCCGTACTGAGATTGTTTTTGCTGATAATTTTTTCAGCGATAAGATCAAGTTGCTTGTTGAGATTTTCTTTTGCTTGAATTTTTTTTGGCTTCATTGCTGGATCAGAAGAGTAACGAACTTGAATACAGTTCAGAATTTCCGCTTTGATTGTTGGTTCAATCGTTGTCCACCAAAAAGGAAGAGTTTTGGTAGCTTGCGTATTAGCAATGAATGTATCCAAGACTGTAAAGCAAGTATTCACCAATGCGCTTATATTTTTTAATTCTTGCTGTTGGTTATTGGTTAAACCCTGAATATTTTCCTCTACGATTTCTTGGAACAGACTGCAGATTTTTTTTCTGACAGCAATGGCCTCGCCTTTTAAAGCCATCTCTTCTTCGGAGAGCTTAAAATCTCTTGTACATCCAATGACGATGTAGTCTGCCACTTTTTCTCGTAGGCTCTGTTCGACGTGATTGTGAAAATACCCGTAAGCTTTATAACCTAAAAATAATATGCCTGCGATTCCACAAGCCGTCTTCACTACATTTTTAGTCGTAGAGCTCATTTCAGGTAGAAAATCCAAGAAATTATTTGAAACATCATTTGTAATTAAAGTCATAATTAAAAACCTTTGTTATGTTGTGTAATTATTATAAGCTTTTTCGCGATTTCATTAAATATAAAAATTATTTTCATCCGGTTATTTATATAGGGTTATTTATTGCATTTAGTATAATTCCCAATAGTGGTAAACTCTCTGTCGTATAAGAAGAGAAACTATGGTAACGGCTACAAATCATTACATGCTTGCTGCATCTGTACCTCTGCTGAAGGGGCATAGACTTTGTGATTTTCTTGCGAACATGGATGCAATTGAACAAAAAACTTTAGAAGAAGAATCAAAAAACTATCATGAACAATTTGATTCTTTTCGTAAAGAACGCGATTTCCAATCAAAGGCATCAAAGACTTCTGCAGCAGTTGGAACTTTAGCTATAGGTGAAGGCTTAAGGCAATCCAAGAATATAGATTCAAGTGTTGGATCTTTTTTGTTATACGGTTCAGGTCTAATAATAACGATGGTTGGGCTTGCTATTTTAGCCTCTCATATTGAGGAAGAAAAGTCATTTTCAAACAAAGAAATATCTAACATAAATTCTGATAGAATTTTAAGACTTCAAGATAAAGTTAGAGAAATTGAAAAAAGAATGAAAGAAGAGTTGCAATCTCCAGAAAAAGAACAGCTTCCACGGGCAAAGGACTATTTTGAGTGGAAAAAAATTGAGCTTGTTTCGATTCAAACAAACCAAATAGAAGTAAAGGTACGAAGCGTATGATTAATCCTTTTAATGTTGTCGATTATCAAATCAATTTTTGGAACGAAACCTCTTCAGGAACAAAAGGCGTCACGCTCACGTGTGTTGCAGTTTCTGCTGTCGGCTTGCGTATATTATCTTCAATAAATGAACGCGCGATTTTATCTTTAATGCCTAAAAATTTTACAGTGTATGAATCAATCGGAGTTCTATCATTTTTAATGTATCTGATTGGTAGCACGTTTGCTGGGTTTCTTAGCAAGAAGTAGAGTAGATAGAGATGCTTTTTAACGAGCATCTCTTTTTGATTTAAGCAAGACTAAAAATAAACAATACATCTATTAAAAAACGCAATCCTAGTATCAGCAAAAACATTCCAATTACTCTCTTCAGTCTGAAAAAAGAGTGCATGTTTTTTAAATTTAACAATTGCAAGCCTCCGCATAAGAAAATCGCGCCTAAAAGTGTTTTGATCAATAGAACGAAAAATAGGCCTATCGGGCTTAACAGTATCTCTTTTAAAGAAGACGTCTCCATTTAACACCTTTTATTTCGCAAAAATACAAGCTATACGGCAAAATAATTGCAGTATTTCGTTATTGATTTTATCACAAGCATCTTGACATTTTATATAGGGATCTTGTTTGATCCCAGGTCCCATACTACCTTCTTTTGGATATGGTTTTTCTCGTGGATAACTCTCTCCTGTTGGTGAAGACATTTTTCACTCTCTTTTACAAGGCATGAAATATAAGTAAGACAGTTATTTCTGTCATTCTCTCTTTTTTTTTCTATGGGAAGCCGTTCATTTGTATTTACTGGAGTTTGGACTAATTTTGCCCCATATAGGCCACCAAAATATACAAAAAAAAATAAAAAAAATCAAAAAAAAATTATAGCTTAAAAAAAAAAATATTT
>CAZVXF010000007.1:41708-50003 GCA_964630875.1 uncultured bacterium
TTTTTTTTTATTTGCTTATGGCTTATTTTTTTTTTATTTTGTTTTTTTAATAATTCGTTTCCATTTGGAGTTAAATTTATACAAAACTCCAGTACTTAAGATCGATAAACATTGTTGACTGATTCTAAAAATGTTGTGCTGTGAGAATTTTGTTGATTGATCCAGTGAGATGCTTTTTCACCATGAATTTCTTCAAGCCATAGATATGGATCGTCATGAGCCATATATTTAATTACAACCCGAGTCTTTTGAGAATTTCTTTAGGTTCGTTGATATTTTCGTTGATCGCGATTTTTTCGGCTTCTTTAAGCAATTCCCCCATACGCTTGCCAGGAGTCACACCTTCTTTGATAAGATCGCTTGATTTAACAACTGGGTTTTTTTCTTGAATCCGTTGAATGGCTTCTTGTAATTCGAGGCGCTGTTTTGAATGCGTATCATTATAAAGAATTTGTAGGCAAAGATCTGCTTTAGGATTTGCATAAGCATGCGCCCAAGACCATTTATCAGCATCTCCCAAGTGTAATAGGTGATGAAGATAGCTCACAAATTGTAGGTCCGCAATCGATCGTTTCAGAGTCCTACATAGTTCTAACTGCTCTTCGAGGGTATATTGAGGAAATAAAGGCAGGAGAAAGGCAATGACTGGAGCTTCTTGTGGGTATTTTTTTGTGCGATCAAGTCTATTTTTGACATCTGTTAGAGACACATTTTTAAGGGCCGGAAAAATGGTTTCTAAGAGGCCAAAAGAATGCAGTTCGAGGAGCATTTCTGGAAGTTTTTTGAAATCGTGTCCTTTCGTGAGTTCTTGATAGATCCTTTCGATGGCGACTGCGGGGAAAATTTCTTTGGCGTGAAAGCGGATTGCCTCTTGCGTTTGTGGTTCAATTGTGAAGTTAAATCGGCACGCAAGGCGTATGGCCCGAATCATTCGTAAACGATCTTCTTTGATCCGCTCATGGGGATTTCCGATTGCGCGGATGATTTTTTTCTTCAGGTCAGCTTGACCTTCAACGTAATCGAGGATTTGATTTTGCAGGGGATCATAAAACATGCCATTGATTGTAAAATCTCTACGCTTCGCATCTTCGATCGCAGTGGCAAATTCAATTTTTGTGGGACGCCTTCCATCTGCGTAATCAACATCGCGACGGAAAGTCGCGACTTCATACTGATGATGCTCAACAATAACAAGGACGATTCCAAAAGCAATTCCAAGGGGGACTGTATGCGGAAATAGCGCTTGGATTGTTTCAGGAGGAGCATTCGTTGCGATATCAATATCATCGGATTCATGTTGGAGGAGAAGATCGCGTACCCAACCCCCCGCATAGTAGGCGATGTACCCTGCTTTTGTGAGCGTATCAATGATGAATCGAGCTTGTGGATGTTCATGCATTAGAACACCGCAACTGTGGAGAATGTATACGCATTTTCACTGCGGAATCTTTGTTCAAAATTGAGATGAAAGCTTCCCGATAGCGAAAGTGTGACACCGTAAAAATAGCCGAATCGATTCTCGTTTTTATAATTGAAAGGGCCAACGTCTGGTCCTGTTGAAATATGGAGTTTTGAACTTAAGAAACATCCACCTCCATAGGGCGTAAGAAAAAAAATACGAGAAGAAAGGCCAAAACTAAGCTGCCATTCGCTCAATGAGAGTTCTTGTTTTTTAGAGAAGTCGATCGGAAGATTTAAGCGGTTAAAAAACTTAAAATACGAATGAGGGGATTCCGGCATCGCAAAATAGGTAAAATCGGAGCAAAAATAGGTTTGTCCCCACTGAATGAGGACAACTTTGGCACCTGTGCTCCAAGAAAATTGATACCCACTTGTGAAGTCGAGAATGAGATCCCAATTGGGGTTTTCTTCCATCAATTTGGCTCTTGGTTTAGAGCCTCCAACGGCACCAAAAATCTCTAGGCGCTCTAACAGAATCATAGAAAAGGAAGCCATTTGAGAATGGATGATGAACTTTTTAAAAGCGTCATTTGGGTCAAAGAGCGGATCACTTGCTCCTGTAACAAAGTGTTTATCTGTCACATAATCGGCAATATAGCCTGTTGTTCCTTTAATAAAAGGATTATGCGCAGAAAAAAAACCGGTGTTCATAATGGATGGAGCGCCAAGATTCCCTATATAACAACCAAACATAGGACTAATACCAAACGCAAGAAATAACGTCATATTTAACAGCGTCAGCGAAGCCGCAAATTTTTTGTCTTCACTCGCGCCTTGCCTACCGGCAATGGTCGCTCGCTCCAGACACAAAAATTTGCGCCGCTTTCTTGTTAAATTTATGACCTTATTTTTTACGTTTGGTATCATTAGAAAAAAGCATAAGAGAAAGATTTTCATGAAACGGGAGTATAGCGGATTTAAGATTTTTCGGTAGAATAGTGAATCACAAGATATTCAGGAAAAAAATATCCTGTCTATCCAGACTGACTGTGATCGTTATACCATTTATGAAAATTGCCCGTTTATCTGAATCTGTCATCAACCAAATCGCCGCCGGCGAAGTCGTGGAAAATCCCGCTTCTATCATTAAGGAGCTTCTTGAAAATAGCATCGATGCTGGAGCTACCCAAATTGTGATTCGCATTCGTGGGGGTGGACAGATCTTGATCGAAGTTGATGATAATGGTTGCGGCATGTGTCAGGAGGATGCCATCTTGTCGCTTGAGCGCCACGCGACCTCAAAAATTCGAACAGCCGATGATTTATTTACTTTATCTACGATGGGTTTTCGAGGAGAGGCTGTTGCTGCGATTGCCTCCGTCTCTTTGATGGAGATCAAAACTTCTGATGGGAATGTGGGAACTTGGATCAAAGCAAAAGGGGGAACTATCGAAGAGATGATCCCAAACGCTCGAAACCAGGGAACGACGGTGACTGTTCGATCCTTGTTTTTTAATGTTCCAGCGAGAAAAAAATTTCAAAAATCGATTTCTGCAAATACTGCGCAAGTGACAAAAGTAATTGAGATCATTGCCTGCGCAAATCCCGAGATAACATTCACATATTTTTCTCAAGATGCGCGCATTTTGCATTTGCCAAAGCAAACAAAAAAGGAACGCATTGAGGCGATATTTGGGAGTTTTGAGCATGAGGGAAATGCAAACGATTGTTGGGGGCTATTTCGCGCACCCCTTCATGCAAAAACACAACGAAGAGATCAGGTGCTATTTATCAATAAAAGGCCTATTTTTTCTCCTCTGATTGCAAATGCTGTGAAAGCAGGATATGGGACACGTCTTGATGAAAATATGTATCCTCCGTTTGTTCTTTTTTTAGAATTGGATCCAGCTCTCATTGATGTGAATGTTCATCCGCAAAAAAAAGAGGTGAGATTTGCCCAACAAAATGCGCTTTTTTCAAAGGTAGAAATGTTCGTGGGTAATTTGTTTGTGCAGAAATCTTTTTTCTCATCCCCCCTCGTATTTGAAGAGCCGCAATTTTCCTTCTGTGAACCCACTCCATTTTCTTTTCCTGCAATTCAACAAACTTTAGAATTTGTTGTACATGCTCGGCCACTTTATGTGCTTGGAAAATATCTACTCATGGAAAAAGAGGGTTTGATCCTCGTTGATTTGCAAAGCGCCCGATCCCGCATTTTCTTTGAAGAAATTGTCAGCGGCAAACCTCAATTGCAAACTCTTTTGTTCCCCTTAGAGGTGATTGAGTCAGATCCTGAAATCGCCGATGCCTTACAAAAGATTGGTTTTGATTGTCGTTTGATGGGGGAGAAAAAAATGGTCATTGATGCCATGCCAAGCACACTCGATCCATCCGAGTTTCCCGCTTTTTTTGATGCTTGGAAAGAGGGGAAAAAACTGGAAATTGCGTCAAAATTTTATGGTCATAAACGCTTTACGATTGACGAAGCCATGCATCTATGGAATCGTTTACAATTGTGTAAGGATCAGCTTTATGATCCGCTAGGGAAAAAAATCTGGGGAAAAATTGAGCCAAAGGATTTAGAATGTTTACTGAAAGAATCAAGCGTCTCCAAGAAAATGTGAAAGATGGAGTCCTTTTTGTCGATGACCCCATCGATTTATATTATTTAACAGGTCTTCATTTTTCATTGGGGCGTCTTGTCATTTCTGTTCATTTTGCAAAACTTTTTGTGGATGGCCGATATATCGATGTTGCAAAAAAGCAAGCGCCTTGTGACGTTTTTTTACTCAGTGAAATCAAACAACATGTACCTCTTGGGACTCTTGCGTTTGATAGTGCATTTCTGTCTTTTGAAAGTTACCTCAATTTGCAGAAAGAATTTCCAAATTCGCAATTTGTTCCGAGTCCTCGGCCGTTAAAGGATTTAAGAATCATTAAAGACGAACATGAAATTGCGCTTTTAAAAAAAGCGCAACAGCTCACGCGAGCGGGGCTGCAATATATTGTGAGTCTCTTAAAAGAGGGGATCAGCGAGGAAATCTTGGCGCTGGAATTTGAATTTTTTTGCAGAAAAAATGGAGCGTCAAAACTTTCTTTTGCACCGATTGTTGCTTTCGGAGAAAATAGCGCATATCCTCATCATCGCGCGGGAAAAGATCGATTAAAACAAAATCAGATTGTACTCATTGACGTGGGCGCTGTTGTGGATGGGTATGCAGGGGATATGACGCGCGTTGAATTCTTTGGAAACGTTGATGAGCAGTTGCAAAAAGATTATGCTCTGATCAAGCAAGTTCAAAAACGGGTCATCTCTCATGTAAAGCCGGGTTTACATTTTGGAGAATTGGACAAAATTGCCCGAGATGGATTGGATAAAGAGGGATGCGGAGCTCTATTTACCCATGGATTATCGCATGGAATTGGACTGGATGTTCACGAGTACCCGCGCTTGACAATTTCTGGTGGAGACTCAGATCTTCGTTTGAAGCCTGGGATGACCTTTACTGTAGAACCTGGAATTTACCGTGCAGGACTTGGTGGTGTTCGCTATGAAGATGTCGTATTAGTGACAAATGAGGGACATGTTACGCTTTAAGTGGACCGTTCTTTTGATTCATGCAGCAGCATTAAGCCTCTGCTTTCTCCCGACATTTCTGGGAATCATTATCCTTGTGATCTCTTTAATTATATTGGCATCTTTTATCAAAAGATTCTTTTCTCCCTTAGAAAAAATGATTCTTGGAGCAGTTCCCTTTCCTATTGAAAAACATGCATTTACGGATCTTGCCCTGACGATGAATGCGATGGCTGAAAAAATCAAAGAGGGGAAAATCCAATCTGCGGGGCAAGACAAAGATTTGAGCGGGATATTAAATGCATTGAACGAAGGGATCCTCGCATTTAATGTTCGATCAAAGGTGACGTTTGTGAATGAAAAAGCGTGTCAAATGCTGGGATTATCTAAAAATGAGTTAATGGGGCGATCCCTCTTGTATTTTGGTGGTTTTTTGCAAAAATGTCATGAGATGGTTTTGCACGCTCTTCAGGCAGCTGAATCCACAAATGAAAAATGGATCGCAAATGGAATCTATTATGATCTTGTTGCAGCCCCTTTAGTGCATCAAGAAGGAGCGATCCTTGTCATCCAAGATAAAACAGCAGATCACAAAATTCTTGAAGTTGGAAAAAACTTCATAGCAAATGCTTCTCATGAGATCCGCACTCCAATTACTGTGATTCGGGGGTTTGCAGAAATGCTTGAGGATCAATCTCCTTCACCCAATGAAATGACGGGAAAAATTGTTCGCACCTGTGATCGATTGGATAAACTCGTGAAAAGTCTACTTGAGTTGACAGATCTTGAAAATGTGACCCGTGATCGTTTCAAACCCTGCCATATTCCGATGCTTGTTGAAAATTGTAAAAACATGTTGAGCATTGCTTATCCTGAAGTGCAACTCACAATATCCACTCATGATGACAATGCCACTGTACAAGGCGATTTTAATTTACTAGGATCTGCGTTGATGAACGTATTAGAAAATGCGGTCAAATATTCAGAAAATCCAATCCACTTAAATATTCAGAAAAGAAATGAGTGTGTAGAGATCACCGTTCAAGATCAAGGAATTGGCATACCGACAAATGATTTACCGCACATTTTTGATCGTTTTTATACTGTAGATAAAGCGCGGTCGCGAAAGTCGGGGGGCGTTGGATTAGGTCTTTCAATTGTGAAACTCATTATTGAAAAACATCTCGGAAAAGTATCGGTTGCTTCAGAAATTGGTAAAGGGAGTTCTTTTACTTTATCACTGCCCTCTTAACCTGAACTTCGTGTTTATCTCTATCACAATCAAGGATCTTTTCGCGATTTTTTGCATTTTTTCACTCACCCGTAGAACCTTTGGCTATGGGTTTCGCGAAAAAATACAAAACCTCATCGAAAATCTCGATTGATTCTGAGGAGAACAAACCCGAAGTTCAGGTTCTTAAGGAATAAACACTGTTTTGCGCAGAAGGACTTTTGTTTCTAGATCTTTTGCAATCATTGTCATTTTTCCTTTATTCGAATGGCTTGGGTTTCCAAGTTCAATCCATTGATATAGATCGATATCTGGAGCGATTAGATGGGATTGAGCATAGACTTTTTCAAAAAGCTCTTTGGAAGGGTAGGATTTGTTTGTGTGAATTTCCTGATACAACAGATTCCCTACTTTATTTCCAAAAAGTGCGATTAGTTGACTTGGATGCGCGTGATGAATGCAAATCTTAGATGGATTTTCATCCACTTTAAAAATATCGAGAAAGGACGGATATCCGATTTTCTCATTCACATCAAAAACTTTTGTCCCTTTTAGCATTTGGTAATAAGTCAATTGGAGTGCAGGCTCTAAGGTCAATTTTTCCAAGCTAAATGATTGCTTTTGAATGGCAAGTTTTGCAGCTTTTAGAAAAGCATTGAGAAATACTTCTGGCTTAACGCTTAGAACCTTTTCTTTATAAAAGAGGTTGATCATTTGGATTGCTTTTTCATACAAAAAGGCTTGGTTCTGCTTCCCTTCTTGAATGAGCGGCCAGAGATTGAGTCGAGCACATTCTGGATTAATGTCTGGGATTTCAGATGTTTTCACTTCCTTTTGCTCTGGAGATTTTTCAGCGATGGGAGATGTGGACTGACCTCGAAGAGAGTTGTAAGATTCGCTGACCTGGTGGGAGAGCAGTTTTCGGTTTGCACCGACATGACCTAAATAACTAGATCGTAAGCGATGGTTACTCGATTGCTTTTCTAAGATTACGAAAGTCCCAAATGAAAAAATCAGAAGGAGCGAAAATACAAATGTGACAAAATTCATGTCGACCGAATCCAGGTAGGGATTGTATGTGTATGTACTAAACGAAAAGCAAATTGGACAGTACCATTATTTTGCTTCAAAATCAAACGAACAATGGAAGGCGCCTGTGTGTTGTTTTCTGGCCAAGAATTTTCCCATAAGTTTAACGACTTTCGTGCATCACTACTCGACCTTAAGAAAGTAAAAGAGAAATCAGAAATATCTGTGAGAAGAGTCTCCTTTCGCCAATGTCGATTCTGCTCATGAATATGATAAGGCCAATAGGCAAGGCAAAGATTTTTATGTTCATCCAGATAAATTCTTCCGATGACCACTCCGCTAAATAAAGGATCTGGATCAATTCCATTATCAAAGATTGTAATCAAACTCTCTGTTTCGCATTTCGGGAGTTTTTGCGTATAAATAGACGGGGAGTTCTCAACGGGAGCAAGCGTTGTGAGAATATCTTGAAAACGAATTTGTAGATTTTGCCTCTCGATGATGCTTTTTCGCGCGTTTTCCATCTTCTTATCCACTCTCATGTTTTGAACCATGAAAGAAAAAAGAATCGACAGCAGAATACCCATCAAACTGAGCGCTACTAGGATCTCAAAAAGAAGAAATGTCGCCTTGCGTCGATACATTGCCAATCCTAAATAATCGAAAAAATCTATTATAAGGATTTCTTAATGAAATATAAAGATGATTGTTTACAAAGCGATTTTAGGCTCTTCGAAGAGCCTATATATGGATGTATTTCGAGGGTTTAGCATAATGAATATGCCTTTTGCTTAAGCACTTATGATTTTTTTAGATCGGGGTCAGTTTTGCCAGCAAGAGCATTGTTCCCTTGAAATAGTTGAGTGAATATTTTTGATTGCTCATCACCTGGGCGAATTTTGTCAATCGGCGAAGAAGGATTCTGATTCACAGGGGGATTGTTCTCTTGAAATAGTTGAGTGAATATTTTTGATTGCCCATCACCTGGACGAATTTTGGAAGTCGGCGAAGAAGGATTCTGATTCACAGGGGGATTGTTCTCTTGAAATAGTTGAGT
>CAZVXF010000007.1:50103-64433 GCA_964630875.1 uncultured bacterium
GTATAGTTCTGATGCAGCAGAGCCTGGGAGAATTTTGTCAGTCGCATCCTTTTTAGCTTCTTGAAGATGAAGGTTTTGTAAATTGTTATTTATTGGGTGCGTCATATTGATATCCTTAATTTAATAATATTGTACATTAATAATAATATAATTGGAATATTAAGAATAATTTTAATTTAGATTTCAAAATAATCGGGTAAATAAGTTCCTGATGGGACGATAATGATGCCGTCACGAATAAATATGCCGTTTCCATCATATTCACTGAGGCCTTTTTTGTTTGTTAGGTTCACATGGTTACCAATGCGCACAAATTCATCGATAATCGTTTTTTCGATCACGCAATTCGATCCAATGGAAAATTGTTCGCTATGAGGAATGTCTTCTAGTTTGTTTGGCGGCATGTAGAAATGATTGCCCATCATCACTGTGTCTCGGATGACGGTTCCTTTACCTATATAGGAACGAAGGCCGATGACACAATTTGAGATTTCTTCTGCTTCAATGACGCTGCCTTCGCAAATAATTGAGTTTGTGATTTTTGCGCCAGATATTTTAGGCCCAGGGAGAAAAGTGGGGCGAGTGTAGATAGGGTTTTGTTCATCGTAGGTGTTTAAACCTTTTGATGTTTTTGTTAAAATGAGATTTGCATCGTAATAGGAAGCAATCGTTCCAATATCCTCCCAATAGCCATCGTAGATGAAAGTCAGTGTTTTTCTTGTTTTTACAGCAGTATCGATGAGGTGAAAGCCAAAATCGTCTCTTTCATCCAGCTTAAGCAAGGAAATTAAAGCCTCACGTTTAAATACATAAATACCCATCGATGCGAGATAGGGATGCGTAGTGCTTTTTAGACGGAAGTTTTGAACAGTCGAGAGATCTTTTGGTTTTTCAACGAAATCTAAGACAAGATTGTGCTCATTTATTTTGAGAAGCCCCATTCGAGTGGCCTCTTTTTCACTCACTGGGATGGAGGCAATGGTCAGATCTGCATTTGCTTCCTGCGCAAATTTAACCATATTGAGGAAATGGATGTTATAGAGTTGATCTCCAGATAAGATCAGAAAAAATTCAGCAGGCGATTTTAGAATGATTGACAGATTTTTGCGAACAGCATCAGCGGTTCCCTTAAACCATTGTTTTTCACCCTTTTCATTTTCTTGCGGGGTTAAAACATCAATGGATCCAGGATTAAACGCGTCAAAATGGTAGGTTTGGTTTATATGATGCTGAAGCTCAGTAGACAGGTATTGTGCGATGACGAAAATATTCCGGAAATTAGAATTAATCGAATTGGAAATAGGGATATCAATCAAACGATATCTTCCTCCATAAGAAACAGCGGGCTTAGAGTGGTGGATTGTCAAAGGGTAGAGTCGAGTTCCCTGGCCTCCAGCCAAAATAATCGTCGCAACTTGAATCGGGGGAGTGTGCATATATATTCCGCAACATAAGAATTCAAGATTTGGATCGCAAGAAAATTCGAAAGAGGTCTATTCTGCTGGGCTCGCATTTTGGATAAAAATATTTGCATTATAACTTGAGCGGACAAAGGGTCCGCAATACATATGCGGCACGCCTATGCTTAGACCAAAGGCCTCAAAGCTTTTGAATTGTTCTGGGGGTACAAAATGCTTCACAATGAGTTTTGTTCTGCTCGGCTGCAAATATTGTCCAATTGTAATGATTCCACAGCCAGCTTCATAGAGATCTTGGATTGTGGCTTTGACTTCGTCTTCTGTTTCTCCAAGACCTACCATAATCCCTGATTTCACAAACATCGTTTTCAAAGAATTTTTGGCATGGCGAAGCACAGAAAGTGTTCTTTCATATTCGGCTTTGTGACGAACACGTGGGGTGAGTGATTTGACCGTTTCGATATTGTGGTTAAAAATTTCTGGTTTTTCTGAAAGCACGATATCGAGTGCTGCGAAATCGCCAGAAAAATCAGAAGTTAACACTTCGATCGTTACACCTTCGTTGAGTGCACGCACTGTACGGATGATCGCTGCGATATGATTTGCCCCTTTATCTGGTAAATCATCGCGCGCAACCATGGTGATCACCACATGACGTAAGCCCAAATCTTTCACCGATTTAGCAATGCGCTCAGGTTCATCAGCTTCTGGCATTTTTGGGTTTTTGGAAAAATCAATATCACAAAATCCACAATTGCGTGTGCACTGTTTCCCTAAAGCCAAAAAAGTTGCAGTCTTTTTTGTATAACATTCCAATCGATTGGGGCATTTTGCCTCTTCGCAAACTGTATTGAGTCGATATTTTTCAACAATCGAGTTCGTTTGAAAAATTTCTCCACCTTGCGGCAATTTCGTGTGCAACCATGAAGGAAAGCGGCCTTTTGCATTCTCTTCAGGGTTGTTTGGAAGTATGTTTAGTTTACTCATTGCCTTTTTGGGGGGAGATGGATGGGTGTTCCAAGTGTCATTGCTGCTGCTTCATGCCAAATCTCAGCCATTGTTGGATGGGCATGGATCGTCTCAGTTACAGACTCTAATGTGAGTTCGTTTTGAATTGCAAGGGCCATTTCTGCAATTAAGTTTGCCGCATCATGACCGATGATTGTACAGCCAAGGATTTGCCCTGTCTTTTTATCCGCCACAACTTGAGAAAACCCTTTCGCATCTCCAGAAGCTTGCGCTTTCCCAATCGCTTGGAATGGGAACGTACCAATATTTACTTGGAGTCCTTTTTGCTCTGCTTCTTCTTGTGTAATTCCAACTGTGGCAACTTCAGGCGATGTAAAGATTACGGCAGGTACTGCATGATAGTGGACGTGTGAAGAGAGCCCGCACGCATTCATCGCAGCTGTAATTCCTTGGTGCGACGCAACGTGCGCAAGCATGGCTTTTCCTGTGACATCGCCGATGGCATAAATACCGCGCACTTCTGTTTCCATTTTGTCATTGACTGTAAGAAATCCTCGCTCATTGGTTTTTAAGCCCGCTTTTTCTAATGACAAGCCCTCTGTATATGGCTTACGGCCAATAGAAACTAGAGTCATCTCAGTGACAAGTGTCGATCCATCTGTAAAAGTAATGGTCGTTTGATTGTGCTCATTGACGATCGTCTTCACGATGACATTGGTGCGAATCTCAATTCCTTTGCTTGTAAAGCTTTTTGTCATGAAATCGGCAATTGTCTTGCCTTGAGCTGCTAAAATTGTAGGAAGCGCCTCTACAATTGTCACTTGCACGCCAAGTTCAGCAAAAAGAGAGGCAAATTCACAACCAATATATCCGCCGCCAACAACGCATAAACTCTTTGGGAGCTGAGAGAGTTCTAAAATCGACGTCGAGTTCAAGATGCGTTCGTGATCACAAGGGAATGTTTTGACATCAATGGGTACAGAACCTGTCCCAATGATTATTTTTTCAGCACGAATTCTTGCATTGTCTTGCCCTATGATTTTTAAATCATGGACAGATTCAAATTGCGCAGTTCCTTGGAAAACGGTGATCTTATTTGCTTTAATTAACGCAGTAAGTCCCGATTTGATATTAGCTACAACAGTATCTTTACGTTTTTTCATTTGTTCGTACGCGATGCGTACTTCACCCACTTGAATCCCAAATTCTGCAGCCCGTTTCACTTGCGAATGCACTAAAGCTGAAGCAATGAGCGTTTTTGTTGGGATACATCCGACATTAAGACAAGTCCCACCAAGCGCTTCTTTTTCAATGAGAGCAACTGTTTTCCCAAGTTGTGCTGCTTTAATCGCAGCCACATATCCGCCGGGGCCAGCCCCGATCACAGCGATATCAAATACTTTATTTTCCATATTTACTATTATAACTGGAGTGTAAAAAACGTGAAATGGTAATCTGCCTGTATGAAGCCAAAAAAGCGTCAAAAGCTCTGTCATAATTGCGAAGGAGAAATCGATCTCGACGTAATTGTGTGCCCTTTTTGTGCAGCAGACCTTCGCGAAGAAAAGCCAGAACAAAAATATTCTACATGCTATGTCACTCAAAGACAAGCACAACCGGTTCAGCCTCTCTATCCAAATCAAGAAGAGGTAGCTAACGCAGTCCAGGCTGAAGAAAAGCCGGTCAATCCGATTTATCCAATGATTTTCTTTACAATTGGTATCCAGCTTTGTGTGTTTAGTTTACTGATGCTGTTCTTTTCCCAAGGGGGAGAAGTCATTCTAAAATGGGATGCCCGATTTTGGTTTTTCTATCTTTTTGCATCAGTTCCCTTTTTAGTGCTTGGCGGTAAATATCTTTCAAAAATGAATGAATAACCCCTAAATTCTTTGAACGATGAGTTTGTAGGAATAATCTCCTCTTCCTTTTGCTTTTTTCTTTTTTTGGCTAAGGCGGGGAGAGAAGTGAATATCGACATGGATCATTCGGTAGATTTCTCCTTTGGGGCCCATTTTCTCTCCTCTTTTATTGCAGTATAGAGTAAATGCTCGAGTGATTTCTTTAGGTTTGCTTCCTGGAATATCGATCTTCATTGAGGGAAGGGGAATTTCTTTTGTTGATTCATTCAGAGAGGGGAGTTTTTCCCAAGGAATTTCATGCTGAATCAGTTTTTCTTTCACTTCGGAAAAGGTCCATTCTGCAAGGCGTTCTCCTTCCATTTCTTCAAGTAATCGCAGCTCTTTTCGATACCCTTGAATGGGATTTTGCATGATCGGAACTAAGCAGAGTGTGACAAGAAGTATGGAGATTAATATTTCTAGGAGCAGAAATGGCTTTTTAGAATATTTGGATCGGTGAGAAATCGAGGAAATCGCAAGAGGTGAGGAGGTAACGAACTCCTTTTTTTTCACCGAAATGAAGTCGATTCGGGAAAAGATTGTGAAGATGCCCAAAAACGGATACTTGAACATTATATTTTTCCATGATTTGAGAAGCGCGAGAAGACTCCATTTTTGCTCCAATCGGAGGGTAATGTGTCATAGCGATGCGTATTTTAGCGTCTTTATTTAAGAGTCGCAAGCTATTGTTCAATCTCTCCAGTTCACGATTGAAGATTTTTTCAGAGAATTCCTCTTGAACAAGTTCTTCTGGATCTGTTGGTTTTTTTTCGCGCGGGTTTTCTTGAAATTCAACGTATTCTGCAAATGAATACTCTGGTGTATCCCAAAGACGCGCACCGCCAATCGACACATCTTTCCAATGAAATGCATTATTTTGGACGAGATGAATAGAAGGGGGGAGAACTTCGGCAATTTTTTTTAAAGAGCCCCACCAATAATCGTGGTTCCCTTTGATCATGACTTTTGTACCAGGAAGAGCATCGATCCATTGTAAGTCTGGGATCACTTCTTCTATTCGCATTGCCCAGGAAATGTCGCCTGGAATCAACACTAGATCGTCTGGATGAATCTTAGATTTCCAATTGTGAGCGATACGCTCAAAATGGCCCTCCCATCGAGGGCCAAAAACGCTCATGCTTTTATTCGCGACGCCGAAGCTTAAATGGAGATCGCCAATCGCAAAAATTCGCATCTGATTATGCTTTTAGGCGAGCAGCGAGTCTAGATTTGGTTCTGGCTGCTTTATTGGCTTTAAATACGCCTTTTTTAACACCCTTGTCCATTAAGCTATAAAGCGTGCTGAGCTTTTCTTTGCTTTGCTCTACAGTTTCTTTGCTTGATAAGGACGCTGTTACATTACGGATCGCAGTGAGTACTTCAGATTTGTGCGATCGATTGCGCAGACGTCTTCTTTCGTTTTGAAGATCTCTTTTTAGAGCGGAAGGACGTCTTTTTTTTGTTTCTTTTTTGTCAGCTGCGTCAGCCATGGGTCCTCATTTTCAATATTAAAGGGATCATTATAGTAGCAACACAGAGATTTCGTAAAGAGTTTTTGTGTGATACCCAAACAACATTAAAACCGATTTTTGAGATTGTTTGGGTGTTTAAATTTTTTTATAATAATTGATTATAAATAGTGTTTGATTTTATAATAGTTGTTATGAATTTAAAAGAGTTTTCTGAATTTAATTGCGATGCGTTTTCAGTTGAGCTAGGTAGTTTTTATTCGATTAAGGGCCGTTGGATTTGCTTCAAGCTACTTCTTCAAAAAATTACTTTTCTTCCGTTTGTTTTATGTTTTAAAGTCCTTATCGCTTTTTTTAGAACCGTTGCATTTGCGAGCGCAGCGATGATCTATGTAGCAACACTAGGTTCTTCGTGCAAAGCGCAAGAAGCGTTTGTGAAGAGAGGCTCCCTGCTTGCAAAAGACCTCGGCGATTGGATGATGTTCCCATTTATCGTCGGAACCGGCCTTTTTAGGCTCATTCTTGGGGCAACTCTAGCCCCTGCTGTCTATTTTCAATAAAGAATTGATGAATGCTTCATAAGGCGCGCGAACGAATCTTTGAAAAAAATAGCGATCATGAATGTTTGGTTTGGGTAAAAAAATAATTTGAGAACGTAAGCTCAAATCAAGAACATCGTTTTCAAAATAATATTTGTTTTGCATTCTGTCTTGCAGTTCTTCTGGCCCCTCAAGAGGAGTGAACAGTGGCGTTAATTGAATGGGAATCTTCTTTCCTCTTTGGATTCTTTTTTGCTGAACAATGGTTTCAAGCTGATCATAAAACATGAAATTTTTGTCGACAAAGTAGCAGCATCGTTTTCGCATGTAGTCTTCTGCAGCGCTGACACGTCTTTGATTAAATCTACCATCATAGAGAATCCAAACCACTTCGTATCCTAAGGACCCGTATTCTTTGACTCGATCTTGCGCCTCTTTCTCGCTGATGAAAGAGCATTGAATTTCAAAAACGATTTGCTTTTCCTCCCAAACAACATCTGCAATTCTCTGGATTGAAGGGAAAGATTTTTCTAAAATGACTGCAGGATTTTTTTTTCGAACTTCATATTGGATGAAGAGATGTTTTTCACTTTTACTATAGAGACGGCAAAAACGAGAGGAAGAGAGGTGATAAAAATGAGGAAATTTTTTCTTGGAGTGGCGGAGCTTTAAAGGGGTCTGACATTCAAGACATTCATAATACTTTCCGGGAATTGCATCCCAAGCCGAGATCGTCTCTTCTTTGTCTTTTGCAAATAAGGCCATTGAATTTAATTGGATACTATATATTATATCGAGTATACTTTTCTAATAGTTATTTTCATTGTCGGGAGTTCATGAGCGGAACAACAACTTTTAGCAATCCTCAGCATCAACAAAAAATAGAAGAATTAGTCGCGACAGCTAAGGATCAAGGCTATCTCACATACGAGGAGATCAATGAAATTCTCCCCATGACTTTTGACTCTGCGGACCAAATCGATCAGGTTTTGATTTACCTGAGCGGAATGGATATTCAAATCCTGAACCAAGCAGAAGTCGACCGACAGAAAGAACGAAAAAAAGAGGCGAAAGAACTCGAAGGACTGCCGAAACGAACAGAGGGGACCTCTGATGACCCCGTTCGTATGTACCTTAAAGAAATGGGCTCTGTACCACTTCTTACGCGAGAAGAAGAAGTTGAAATTTCCAAGCGCATTGAAAAAGCGCAAATCCAAATGGAAAAAATCATCATGCGCTTCCGCTATTCAATTCGTGAAGCCATTTCCATTGCATATCATTTAATCTCCGGCAAAGAACGATTTGATAAAGTAATCGCCGAAAAAGAGGTGATTGATAAGCCATTATATTTAAGTCTTCTTCCAAAGCTGTGTGATTTAATGAAGCAGGAAGATCAGCTGCTGGAACAATTACTCATCCAGCTGTTGAATCCAGAATTAAAAAAAGACTCTAAAGCAGATCTTCTCGACGCGATTGAAAAGTGCCGGATTCGTGCACAAGCTTACTTAAGACGTTTGAGCTGCAGACATAATATTATTGAAGACTTTGGCGAAGTGGTTCTTTCTGCGTACGATCGATTCTTGGTCTTAGAGAAAGAAATTCAAGAACTCACGCCTCGCGCAGAGAAAAATAAATTTGCGGCGGGTAAACTTGCTGCTGCGAAACGTAAGCTTTACAAACGAGAACTTGCTGCTGGACGCTCTCTTGATGAGTTCAAAAAAGACGTTCGTATGTTGCAACGTTGGATGGATAAGAGCCAAGAAGCAAAGCGTGAAATGGTTGAATCGAACCTCCGTCTTGTGATCTCGATTGCAAAAAAATATACAAACCGTGGACTTTCTTTCCTCGATCTCATTCAAGAAGGGAACATGGGCCTCATGAAGGCGGTTGAAAAATTTGAATACCGCAGGGGATATAAATTTTCCACATACGCAACTTGGTGGATTCGCCAGGCTGTCACTCGCGCCATTGCCGACCAAGCGCGTACGATTCGTATCCCAGTTCACATGATTGAAACCATCAATAAAGTGCTTCGCGGTGCGAAAAAACTCATGATGGAGACAGGACGTGAACCAACGCCCGAAGAACTCGCAAAAGAACTTGGTCTCACCCCTGAGCGTGTGCGTGAAATTTATAAAATTGCCCAACACCCAATTTCCCTTCAAGCAGAAGTTGGCGATGGCGGTGAAAGTCAATTCGGCGACTTCCTTGAAGATACATCCATTGAATCCCCTGCTGAAGCAACAGGTTACGCAATCCTTAAAGACAAGATGGGCGAAGTTCTGTCCACTCTCACCGATCGTGAGCGTACCGTTTTGATCGAGCGCTTTGGTCTCCTTGATGGGAAACCCAAAACGCTTGAAGAAGTGGGTGTTCGCTTTAAAGTGACGCGTGAGCGTGTGCGACAAATTGAAGCAAAAGCGCTCCGCAAAATGCGTCACCCAACAAGAGCAAAACAACTCCAGGCCTTCCTCGATCTTCTCGAAGGCGAGTGACAGTTTTGTTTCACTTTCCTCTGATGTAAATTTCTTATGTGGTAAAAATCTCGCGCTTTTTATATAAAAATTTTAGATGAAGAGAGTCATAAAAACAATTTTGTGGGCGCTTGTCCTTGTCTTTATTGGCATGCACGCTCTTGAATATGTCTCGAATCATAACATTCAGGTGATGAATCCAAAAGGCCTTATTGCCGCAAAGCAAAAATGGCTCATTTTAGTTTCTGCTGGATTGATGTGCTTGGTTGTGATTCCCGTCTTCATCATGATTCCTCTATTTTATTGGAAGTATAGAGAACAAAATAAAAAATCAAAATATGCTCCTGAATGGGGGCATAGCACGCTTGCTGAAATTATCTGGTGGGGAATTCCCTGTTTAATGATTGCGGTCTTAGGTATTTTGACTTGGACTTCGACGCATGCGCTGAATCCATATCAGCCAATTGTGAATGGAAAAAAACCATTGAATATTCAGGTGGTGGCTTTGGATTGGAAATGGTTATTTATTTATCCGGAACAGGGAATTGCAACAGTGAATTACGTACAATTCCCAAAAGATACGCCGATTACTTTTTCGATTTCTGCTGATGCACCGATGAACTCTTTTTGGATTCCTCAATTAGCAGGTCAGATTTATGCAATGCCTGGCATGACAACAAAGATGAATTTAATCGCAAATGAAGCGGGGAATTACAAGGGATTATCGGCAAATATTAGTGGAAAGGGGTTTGCTGGGATGTTTTTTAGAGCTGTTGCCACAAGCGATGAAGAATTTGAAGAATGGGTCTCGAAAGTGCGATCTTCGCCTCTTTATTTGAGCAATTCAGAATATGAACAATTGGCACGCCCTAGTGAATACAATAAGGTCACATATTATTCTGGAGTGTCGGATGGTTTATTCAATCAAATTGTGATGAAATATATGCATAAGGGGCAGCAATAAATGTTTTTCGGAAGACTGGCTGAACAAGCGCTCAAGCACGATTGGATTGAGTATATTGCTGGCGTCATGATGATTATGGGTGCAATTTCTGTAATTGCACTATTAACATATCTCAGACGTTGGGGGTGGCTTTGGAGAGAATGGCTGACGAGTGTCGATCATAAAAGAATTGGGATCATGTATATTGCGGTCTCAGGAATTATGCTCTCGAAAGGACTCATCGATGCGGTCATGATGCGTGCGCAGCAGGCGATGGCGTTTGGTGATTCTACTGGCTATTTGACGGCATCTCATTTTCAGCAAATTGTCACGGCACACGGCGTCACGATGATTTTCTTTGTGGCAATGGGTCTTATCTTTGGAATCATGAATCTTGTATTGCCGCTTCAAATTGGTGCGCGTGATGTCGCGTTCCCTTTTTTAAATTCGCTGAGTTTTTGGCTGTTTGCCGCAAGTGCCATGTATATCATGGTTTCGTTGATGATTGGTGTCTTTGCTGCAACAGGTTGGTCTGCCTATCCGCCCCTTGCCAATCTAAAATACAATCCGGGAGTTGGGGTCGATTATTGGCTTTGGACGGTGCAAATATCGGGCGCGGGAAGTTTGCTTACGGGGATTAATTTCTTAGTCACAATTATTAAAATGCGTTGCCCTGGTATGACGCTCATGAAAATGCCAATTTTCGTTTGGGCTTCACTTGCAACTGTCATTATGGTCATTTTTGCGTTCCCGGTCTTGACTGCAACTGTGGGCATGCTATCCACTGATCGTTTGATTCATTCACATATTTTCACATCGGAAGCAGGTGGAAACCCAATGATGTATGTGAATCTATTTTGGGCTTGGGGTCACCCTGAAGTCTACATTCTTGTACTCCCTGCGTTTGGCATTTATTCAGAAATTGTCCCTGTATTTTCTCAAAAGCGCTTATTTGGCTATACCACAATGGTTTGGGCTATTTTTGCAATCACATTTCTCTCATTCCTTGTGTGGCTCCATCACTTCTTTACAATGGGCGCAGGGCCAAACGTCAATGCATTTTTTGGCATTATGACCATGATTATTGCGATTCCAACGGGTGTGAAAATCTTCAACTGGCTCTTTACCATGTTGCGTGGAAGAATTCGTTTTCAGTCTCCCATGCTTTGGTTTATGGGTTTTTTAGCGATTTTTACAATGGGTGGAATGGCAGGGGTCTTAATGGCAATTCCGGGTATTGACTTTCAGGTGCATAATAGCTTGTTCTTAGTGGCCCATTTCCATTCTGTGATCATCGGTGGCGTTGTATTTGCGATTTTCGGTGCCTATACTTATTGGTTTCCTAAATTCATGGGTTTTACGCTCAATGAAAAGTGGGGCCGAAGAGCATTCTGGAGTTGGTTTTATGGGTTTGCTCTCGCGTTTCTCCCTCTTTATTTACTTGGATTTATGGGTGTCACGCGAAGACTGGATCGCTATGATGTGATGGGATGGCAACCGCTGTTTATCGTTGCTGCGATTGGATCGCTTGTCATTACTCTTGGTGTTGTTTTTCAAGTGATTCAGCTGCTTGTTAGCATCCGTGATCGAAAACTTTTGCGCGATGAAACAGGCGATCCTTGGAATGGAAGAACTCTTGAATGGATGACGACTTCTCCTCCTCCGTTTTATAACTTTGCACACATACCCAAAGTTGATAGCATCGATCCCTTTTGGAAAATGAAGCAGACTGACAAAGTGCCAAAACGTGTTGGCCCTTATGAAAAAATTCATATGCCTGGAAATACAGCGATGGGATTTGGAATCGGCGTGCTGAGTTTTTTCCTAGGTTTTGGAATGGTTTGGTATATGTGGTGGTTGGCAGCTATGAGTGCAATCGGAATTGTTGCATGCTGCATTTGGCGTCTTTATGAAAAGAACGTCGAATTTGATGTGACTACAGCGGAAATTCAAAAAATCGAGAAGGGCTCATGAGTCACAACGAAGAAACATATTCCAAAACAGTATTTGGTTTTTGGCTCTATCTCCTCAGCGATTTTGTCCTTTTTGCGACCTTTTTAGCGACCTACCTTGTTTTGCGAACAAGCACTTTTGGTGGCCCCTCTGCACAAGAATTACTTCCATTATCATTTACGCTCATCCAAACACTGCTCATTCTTAGCTGTAGTTTAACCAGTGGTATCGCAGATGTAATGGCCTTTCGGAAGAATAAAAATTGGACAATTGTTTTCTTTGCACTCACCTTTATTTTGGGTCTTATTTTTACGTGGATGATGGTCGATGGATTTTCCACTCTGATTGAAGCTGGAAATGGGTGGCAAAGAAGTGGGTTTTTATCAGCGTATTTTACGCTGCTTGGAACGCATGCTCTCCATATGATCTTTGCTCTGCTCTGGATTCTCGTGCTCTTGCCTCCCGTTGTGCTTTATGGAGTCACTGAAAGAGATATTCGAAGACTCACTTGTTTGCGCATGTTTTGGCAGTTTTTGGGACTTGTTTGGGTGGGGCTTTATACAACAATCTATTTAATGGGGATTGGATGATTTCAGCAATTAAACCAGTCATAACAGGCTTTATCATTTCCCTTATTTGTACTTTAGGTGCATATTTTGCTGCCGTTCTCCGATTCCCTGGGTTTCTTTGGATGATTGCGCTTCTTTGGTTTGTGCAAACAGCTGCCCAATTCGTCTGTTTCTTTTCACTGGGAAAAGAGGCAAAGCCGTACTGGAATTTGCAAATGTTTCTTTTTATGGTATCGATTGTATTGATAGTCGTTGGACTTTCGATTTGGATTATGTATAATTTAAATTATATGATGATGCCAAAATGACAGCATATAGCTTCACAGTTCGATCCTACGCTCTTCTTACGAAGCCTGGAATTCTTCTTGGAAATGCGATCACTATTCTCGGCGGATTTTTTTTAGCATCGCGCGGGTCAATCGATTTTAAACTCCTGCTAATAACGGTCGTAGGATTATCTCTCATCATTGCTTCTTCCTGCGTTTTTAATAATGCAATTGATCGTAAAGCAGATAGCAAAATGGATCGGACAAAGCACCGGCCACTTGTCACTGGAAGCATCGCACTTTATAAGGCTCTATTTTTTGCTCTTCTATTGGTCGGACTTGGAATCTGGATCCTCGCGTTCACCAATTACATCGCTTTGTTCATTGCGCTCTTCGGCTTTTTTGTCTATGTGCTCTTGTATAGCTTTTCAAAATATTATTCTGTACATGGAACGCTGATTGGAAGCTTAGCTGGAGCTGTACCGCCAGTTGTTGGTTATTGTGCAGTGAGCGGTCAACTCGATCTCGGTGCTTGGATTCTCTTTGCAATTCTGACCATTTGGCAAATGCCCCATTTCTACGCGATCGCGATTTTTCGCAAAAATGACTACGCAAAAGCCTCGATTCCTGTTTTACCGATTGTGAAAGGAATCCCCACGACAAAAATCCACATGCTGATCTATACCATTGTATTTCTTGCGGTAGCACCGCTTTTGACATTTTTCGGCTACACAGGCTATGGATATCTTGTTGTATCGATTCTTTTAAGTTTAGGATGGGTGAGGCTAGCCATTCAAGGCTTTCGTGTTCAAGACAATATCAAATGGGCTCGGAAAATGTTCGGATTTTCGCTCCTAGTCATTACATTGCTATCAATTGCTATGATGGTCGATTACACATGAAACGTTATTATCCTCTGTACACACTCATCATTATCGCGATATTAGCAGCTTGCGCTCTGAGCTACAGCCGAGGTTTCTCCTGGTTTCATTACTTCATGGGCTTTTTCTTCTGTCAATTTGCAATGCTGAAACTATTTTCTCTATCAGGATTTGTCGAAGGCTTTCAAAAGTATGATCTTGTTGCACAACATTTCAGAGCCTATGCATTTATCTACCCTTTTATTGAACTGTTCTTAGGGCTTGCTTATCTTGCCTTTATCATTCCTAATGTGATTTATGCAATCACTATCTCTGTGATGGGAATGAGTGCAGTTGGCGTTATAAAAGCTCTGAAAGCAGGCCTTGATGTTCGCTGCGCTTGTACGGGAACTGTTCTCGATGTTCCTCTATCAACTGTTACATTGACAGAGGATGTTGTCATGGGAGTGATGGCTTTGATTATGCTGATCAGTTGATCTCAATTTCGATAATGGCGTGAGATTTATCGTCACTCATTTTAGCGGTGCTATTTACTTTGCCTTGAAAAAATCTTTCCGGTCTATCCCAATGATCTAGGTCATGACTCATGTAGACCTTTTTTCTAAAAATTCGCAAGTAAGTAGTTTCGGTCATTTGAACTGTTAAGTTGGGGTTGCAGGCAAGGATTGAAAATGGAGATTTTACCAAAAAATGTACAGGGATCGCATTTCCTTTTGGGAATTCAAGAGCTAAATTGGGATTTTCAGTATTTAACAATTCTTTAAAAAGAACCTCATCCACCTCACAAGCATAAATGATTTCAGTAACTGGAGGTAAATCTCTTGTTTTTGCAGTAACGGCTGTCAAAAAAAATAATGAAAAAATCGCGATAAATTTCATCCTAATGACGGCGCGGGAACCCAGTCCTTTAGGACTGGGAGGAAGCGCCGCTCCTTGCGTGTTGAAAAAAAA
>CAZVXF010000008.1:0-58618 GCA_964630875.1 uncultured bacterium
ATTGGAGGTGGAGAGAATCGAACTCTCGTCCTTAGCAAACTACTCATAAATGACTACATGCTTATCACCTGTAATTAAGTTGGTTTTGCCGACAGGCGAAACGCTTGGAACCAACTAGCAAACCTTAATCTCGAATCCTTACCCCAGATTTGCCAGTACTAGTAAGGTTCATACCAAGATGTATGACGGTGAGGATCTGTAACTCTCGGTCTGATCCCAGCTCACCGGGCACTTAAGGCGGTTAAGCCTTAAGCAGCCATCAATTCGTTAGAATTGTCGTTTATATTTAATCGGATATTTTTAGAGGCCAACGATTGTCCTCCACATGCCACCTATGCATCGCTTCCAAGTCGAAACCTTGACACCCCCGCGAAGAATACTATTTCGAATATCCTTTGCGGGAGAGAGAAGACATATGCTTATACACCCATTCTAGCATATGTCCTATTTTTCACACAAATAATGGCTTTTTTAGAGTATGTATAACTCATTTGTATTCAGCGCTTTGAAAGTAAAAAGCGACAAAAATTTAAGTGTAAACTATAATCTTCCTTCTGTATTTTGAGGTTTCCTATTTTTCAGTTCGATCCAAGCGAAAGCATGCCAAAACGAGAAGAGCGAGTCCTTCAATTTTGGCAAAAACATCAGATTTTTAAGCGCTCTGTAGAAGAAAAAAAAGATCGCCCTTTATTTTCTTTCTATGATGGTCCCCCTTTTGCTACAGGACTTCCTCATTATGGTCACATTTTAGCTGGCACGATTAAAGACGCCGTTCCTCGTTACAAGACAATGAAAGGATTTTGCGTCCCGAGACGGTTCGGATGGGATTGCCATGGGCTGCCGGTCGAAAATGAGATTGAAAAGGCAAAAAATCTCTCTGGCGCTCTTGCAATTGATGAATTTGGAATTGCAGCTTTCAACGAGGAGTGCAGAAGCATCGTTTTACGCTATAGCAATGAGTGGAAAAAAACGGTCGACCGAATGGGTCGTTTCGTTGACTTTAGCCAAACCTATAAGACGATGGATCCATCGTTTATGGAAAGCGTTTGGTGGGTTTTCAAGCAACTGTTCGATAAAGGACTCATTTACGAAGGCTTTAAGGTGATGCCTTACTCAATGAAATTGGGGACGCCATTATCGAACTTTGAAGCAAATTTGAATTATCAGGAAGTAGACGATCCCTCCATCACAGTTGCATTTAAAAAAGTGGACGAGCCGAACACGTATTTCCTGGCTTGGACAACGACTCCTTGGACACTTCCTTCAAACTTGGCCTTGATGGTCGGCCCGGAACACTCCTATGTAAAAGTCAAAGATAAAACAGGCAAACAATATATTTTAGCCGAAGCGCGCTTAGCGGACACATTTAAAGAAGAGGTCGAAATTCTAGAGCGTTTTTCAGGCAAAAAATTAAATGGCGCTCGCTATGCTCCTCTATTCCCATTTTTTGCCGATCGAAATGCATTCCGCATCATTATGGAAGAATCTGTCTCAATCGAAGATGGTACAGGGATTGTTCATTCCGCTCCTGCATTTGGCGAGGTCGACTTTTTTGCTTGTAAGCGTGAGAATATTGAGCTTGTGTGTCCGATCGATTCCAATGGTCGTTTCACAAGCGATGTGCCTTCTTATCAAGGAATGCTTGTCAAAGAGGCCGATAAAATCATCATGCGTGATTTGAAAGCAGCAGGCGTTCTTTTTTATCAAGGGACGATTCATCACCGCTATCCATTCTGTTGGAGATCCGATACTCCCCTCATTTATAGAGCGGTTCGCACTTGGTTTGTGGCTGTAGAACAAATCAAAAATGAATTGCTCGCTTCAAACGCACACATCCATTGGATGCCCGAGCACATTAAAGATGGCCGGTTTGGAAAATGGCTTGAAAATGCAAGAGATTGGGCAATTAGCCGCAATCGATACTGGGGAACACCAATTCCTGTTTGGATCAACGAAAAAGGCGATGTCCACGTTGTAGAAAGCATTCAAGAGCTTGAAACACTCACGAATACCAAAATCACCGACTTGCACCGCCACTTCATCGATCACTTGATGTTCGAAAAAGACGGCTACACATATCGTCGTATTCCTGAAGTCTTTGATTGCTGGTTTGAATCAGGTTCTATGCCATATGCGCAGAATCACTATCCTTTTGAAAACAAAAAGACTTTTGAAAGCTCTTTTCCTGCTGATTTTATTGCAGAAGGCATTGACCAAACACGTGGCTGGTTCTACACTCTGACAATCCTATCTACTGCCCTCTTTAAAAAACCTGCATTCAAAAACGTCATAGTGAACGGAATTATTTTGGCAGAAGACGGCAATAAAATGTCGAAAAAGCTCAAAAACTATCCTGATCCAGAAATCGTCATTGATAAATTGGGCGCCGATGCAATTCGTCTTTACATGCTTGGAAGCCCCGCCGTAAAAGCCGATGATTTGCGTTTCTCTGAAAAAGGAGTGGAGCATACTTTACGACAAGTTCTCATCCCCATGTGGAACTGCTTTGTCTTTCTCTCTACATACGCCAAAATCTACAACTGGAAAGCAGAGAAAATATCTTCCAAGCCCGCAGCACTGATCGATCAATGGCTGCTCTCTATTCTACAAAAGCTCATTGCCGATGTTGAGTCTGGAATGGAAAATTACGATCTCAATCGCGCCGTTGAACCATTTATCCAATTTATCGATCAGCTCACCAACTGGTATATTCGCAGATGTCGCGGTCGCTTTTGGACAGACGCCGATACGCAAGATCGAAGAGAATCATTTTCAACGCTTTATACAGTTCTCTTAAGTTTAACTCAGATTGCAGCCCCATTTATCCCCTTCTTATCTGAAGCGATTTATCAAGAGTTAAAAACAGACGATATGCCTGATTCGGTGCATCTCTCCGACTTTCCTCTTTATAATGAGAAATTCCGCAATAAAGATCTGGAAAAAGAAGTGGAAGCAGTCCAAGCAGCAGTAGGTCTTGGTCACGCTCTGCGCAAAGAATACAAGCTTAAAGTTCGTCAACCTTTAGCAAAAGCTTATCTCATCTCTTCAAATCCAGAACGCCTCTTTTCTCTTAAAAAACAAACTCAACTCATTGCAGACGAACTCAATGTAAAAGAGATCGAATTTTGCAGCGATGAATCTGAATTTGTCCAATGGTTTGCAAAACCCAACTTCCCAGTCCTGGGTAAGAAAATCGGTAAATTCATGCCACAGGCGCAAAAAATCATCACAGGTTTTACACGTTCGCAAATTCAACAAATCGCAGCGGGCAAAAACATTACAATCAAACTTGACGACCAAAATGTCGAAATCACACCTGCCGACGTTCAAATTGAGCGCAAAGTGAAAGAGGGCACAGCTGCCGGCAACCAAGGCGATCTTACTGTTACCCTCGATACGCAACTCAATGATGAACTTCTTGAAGAAGGTCTCGCTCGCGAGCTTGTGAACAAAATCAACACCATGCGAAAAGACCTCGATTTCCAAGTCACCGACCGCATTCGTATTCAACTCCAAGCCACTGATAAAGTCCGCACCTGTTTTGAGAAATATTACGACTACATCACAGGAGAAGTCCTCGCAACCGAAGTCCAATTTACAAACTGTGATGGCCAATCCATTGATCTCAATGGGGAAGTTGCAAAACTTCTTCTCAAAAGAGTCTAAGATAGATATGATTCATTTATGAATTCAAAACAGTCAGATATTCGTTGGCAACAGCGTTTTAGTAATTACAAAAGAGCTCTTTCACAGCTATCCAAGTTCATGAAGCATTCACATCTGAATGAACTGGAAGAGCAAGGTCTCATTCAAGCTTTCGAATACACCCACGAACTAGCCTGGAAAACTTTAGCTGATTACGCAAAGGATAAAGGGTATTCTGATATTTATGGTTCAAAGGATGCGACTCGTCAGGCATTCAATATGACGATCATTGAAAATGGTGATGTTTGGATGGAAATGATTCAAAGTCGCAACTTAACTTCGCATACCTATAATCAAGACGTCACAAAACAAATAATTGATGCTATCCACAAACGTTATTACTTAGCTTTTGTACAGCTCGAAACAAGATTAGAAAAGTTGAAAACATGAAATTTGGTTTATCTGAGGACGAGCAATTAAAAATAAAATCCGTCTTTATGAAATATCCGCAAATTCAATCTGTTACTATTTACGGTTCTAGATCAATGGGGAATTATAAAACAGGTTCCGATATTGATCTTACAATCAAAGGAGATGGATTAAATTTACAACTCCTTTGCAAAATTAATAACGATTTAGATGATTTATTTTTGCCCTATAAATTTGATATTTCTTTCTTTCAAGACATTAATAATCTAGAATTAATTGATCACATTCATCGTCGCGGACAAATTTTTTATGATTCTAAAAGTATCGGTTAGTCCAAATGCTCGTGAGAGCAAAATCGTCGGATTTCAAGATGATGTACTCAGAGTAAGAATTCACGCTCCTCCTGACAAGGGCAAAGCAAACGAAACATTGATCGAATTTTTAAGTGAGACTTTTTCCATTCCAAAATCGAAAATACACATCTTATCCGGACATACAAGTCGTTTAAAGAAGCTTGAAATAGAAGGTGAAATTAATCTTTCTTCTTTGAAGAACGTTTCGATTTGATTGGAACTAAAACATATTTAAATTTGGGTTTAATTGATTTTATTTTTCCGTTTTCCTCAATCACTAAGGAAGTCTTTGTTCGAATTGCAAGATCGATCGCTCGTTTCACACCCAGTGCATGAGCTTTTAAGAAAAAATCATTGATGTCAGTGTACGTAGCCATAAACAATTTCCTGTAATTTTTCCCACATTTCTATATTCTCAATTTCTAATTGAGAAGACAACTCTTTTCTCGCGACAACTTCTCTTTCTGCTGAATTATCAAGTATCAGAGCTGTATCTGCGATAGGCAAGTATAAATTGATTAGATTTTTTAACCCACGAAAATAGCGTCGGCGAATATCTGCTTCTGGAATATTGTGACCTCCTTGCTGGACTCTGCGAGCGACTCTTTTTACGGCCAGCTCTGGGCTAGAAAGCCAGAGATAAATCAAATTGATTGTATACCCCATCGTTTTCGCTTTTTTCAAATGGGTTACATAAGAAAGTCCAGAAGCAGTTGTCTCAAATACAAAGCTCTTATTTCCCGATAAACACTCATGAAATCTTTGAATCATTAATCTTCCAGCCTGAACATTTACGCTTTCTGGATGTAAAGGAGAAAGGCCTCTTGCAATATGATCTGCATTAATGAATTCATCGTAAATATCATCTTGCTTATAAAAAATGGCTTCTGTTGTTGTCGTCTTGCCGGCACCGTTTGGTCCTGCAATCATCATCAACTTTGTCATAATTTATGGGATTGTTTCTTGCGACGATACACGAGATATCCAGCAATGATGACCATGGCACTTCCCCAAACAAAAATCGTTGGGAATGTGAGTTGATTCTTCTCAGGCTGTGGCAATTTGCCAAAACGCGAGCCAGGTGGAGAAAAGAGGAAGCTTAAAACCCCTTTTAGATTGTCTTGCGGGACAAAACCAAATTGTCGACTATCTGCGCTCATTGCATGGTTATCACCAAGCATGAGATACATTTTCTCAGGAACGACGACACCATATTTACGAATGAACTCCTTATCAAGACTTCCATCAGCTAAGAGTGGTGCGCCTTGATCAATAAAGGCATCAATTCTTCCCTGTTCTTTTTCATTGAAAGCAACAAGAGCAGGATCATTCCGTTCAAGAATTGAAGATCCCATCAAATAGAGTGATCCATCCCTAAAATAGGCATATCGAGAAGGATAAAGCGTACTATTTTTTGCCGGTTCATAGAAAGTCAGGAATTCTATTCCAAAATTGTACAGCTTCTGAACAAAACTTGGGTCTTTGTTATACAACGGATGATTTGCAGCCAATTCTTTTGTTATCCCAAGCGGATAAATGCGAACAGCTTTCCCATTTTGGATTTCATAGGTGCCATTCGGGACATTTTCGAGTGTCGGAAAATAACGCGAGAAGAAAGGATGATTTTTCTGTGATCCGATATGAAATGCCTTTCCGTTTTCTACAGTAAAACGGCAGGTTGTTAAGCTGTTTGCAATTGTATGTAGATGATCTTTTTGCAATGGAATTAGAGAAACTGTTGTCGCTAAGTCAGGACGAACACGGTGCATGCGATCTTTAACGAGCTTTCCATGTTTCAAACTTGGATGATGGGTCAATTCTAGATATAAAAGACCATTCTCAGGTACAGCACCTGGATACATTGAAGCTAACTGCTCTTGATTCAGAAGGCGTGCCATCGCATAGTTTTTCATGCCCCAAAGGTCGCTATAATGCTCCAGCCCCCCGAGCATTTCGCCCTTGATTGTGCCAAAGACATTGGTTTTCAACTTGGCTACCGGAAGATTCATTTGCTGGAAAACAGACGTCATAAACATCTGCCCTTGTAAATCTTTGGTATCGACTGTTCCCTCAAAACGAATGAAGGGAACATGTTCTAAGTTTTGGCTCCAGTCTGATTTGCGCAATTCAGCCAAATCATTGCCATTCTTATCGATTCCATAGATCTTTCCACCATAGAAATAAAGCGTATCCCCAGGCTTTCCCATGAGTCGTTTCACAAACAGCTTTTTGCCCGGAAAGAGATAAAAATATACCGTGTCAGAATCCGGGATGTCCATATTGGCCCCTGTCCAGACAACAATGCTTCCCCTCTTCACAAGAGAATCATCAAACATAAAATGCGTTGTAGAAAGAGGTACATTCACACTAAAATCGGTCTTTGAAACAACGAGGAAATCGCTTTCCTTCAATGTCGGGCGCATAGAGCCGGTTGGAATTGTATAGAGCTCAAACCACATTTGACGAATGACAATAGCCACCAGCAGTGCAAATCCCAGCCCGCCTACAGCATGCCGCACTTTTTCAAAAGCGGTCTGTGGCATATACTGATGCGCAGCTTCTTGCAGTTCCCGAGCACGAATCTTTGCCTCAGGCGCATTTTTTGCCTTCAAAGCCTCCCGTAAAGAATCCAGATGAGCAATAATTTTTTCTTTAGCATGGTGATCTAAGACTTTCCATTTTCTCTGGTAAAGTCGATCCAGCTTACGCAGGACTTTTTTTGACCTTCTTAAATGGTAAAATGCGGTGAGCCCGTATCGTTTCATAAGTAATAAAATACCCTTATTTCCTCTTCACAGCAAGACTTTTTTCATACTGACGTTCAATCGAGGCCTCTGTATGAAATGAACAAAAACCAGTAAAGCACAAAGATTTATAATTATTAATATTATTAATTATTTTTATAATTATATGTGATGTTATAGTTAAATAAAGAGTTAAAAAATGGTATTACCATGAAAATAAATGAAATTATTATAACGAATAAGCAAGGCGGGGGATATGAAATCCAAGCTAAAAATCTCCAAGCCTATAAAGAACTGCAAAAGGCCATTACAAATGCAAATGTTCCTACCGGAGAAAAAAATCTAGAAAAAAAAACCGTAGTGATAGATGCCTATGAGCATGAGTTACGTTCAGTGTTAGAGGCCCTTCATATCAACAAGAACGATGCGGATAAAGCAATCGATCATATTCCTAAGGGATACGCGCCCTAAAAATTTTGGGTTAAAAAGGTTTATCGAGAGGGATAAACCTTTTTAAGTCCAACACGCTATAGAATCTGCGCTGCAAGTGATGCAAGCTCCGAACGCTCAGTCTTTTCTAAGAACATGTGGCCGTATATTTTGTGGTTTTTGAACTTATTCACCACAAAAGTAAGGCCGTTAGAATCCTTATCTAGGTAAGGATTATCGATTTGCGTTGGATCGCCAGTCAAGATTACTTTTGTCCCTTTACCAGCTCTAGAAATGATTGTTTTCACTTCATGAGGGGTGAGGTTCTGCGCTTCATCGACAATTATGTACATTTTAGGCAACGAGCGCCCGCGAATGTAGGTCACAGCTTCCATCTCAACGCGCTTACTTTCCATGATGAAACCAAGGGCTGCAGCGCTATTGTTTTCACCGCTTGTGAGAGCGCAGAGATATTCCATGTTATCGAAGATTGGCTGCATCCAGTGGGCGAGCTTCTCTTCTTTTGTCCCAGGAAGATAACCGATGTCCTTTCCAAGAGGAACAATCGGACGAGAAACTAAGATTTTTGAATAGCGATTTTCGTCGAAAACTTTACGCATTCCACATGCGAGTGCGAGCAATGTTTTCCCCGTGCCTGCCTGTCCTATCAGAGTCACAAGGTGAATATCATCGCGCATGAGAAGATCAATTGCGCATCGTTGTTCTAAGTTTAAAGGTTGAATGCCCCAAAGGTCCTTGCTAATCGGCGTTAATGGCTCTAATTTTTTCGTTTTCATACTGTGCTTACATGCAACAGAATTTTCGCCATTTGTTAAAAGCGCATATTCGTTGGGTCTAAAACCTTCTTCAATTATTGGGAGTGCGCCATCTTTTAGGAACGTATCAATGTCTTGCTTTGTGCATTCAATTTTGCGAAAACCTCTATACATCTCTTCATAAGGCGCTTTGAGATTTTGATAATCTTCCGCTTCTAGATTCATCGCTTCAGCTTTTACGCGAGTGACAAAATCTTTAGATACAATCACAACCGATTCGCCCTTCGATTTTAGAAGATAGGCGATAAAGAGAAATTTATTGCTGCTTCGATCTAGCCCTAATGGGAAACCGCTGACTTTCTCAGAAACAAGATCCAAATGAATGCGAATTTTTGGACCCTCAGGAATTTCAATCCCTTGATGCAAATCCCCTGTATTATCTGCTTTCAAAGAATCAATATAACGGATCACTTCTCGAGCATTTTTGCCAACCTCATCCGAATAGCGCTTTAAGCTATCTAATTCTTCCAATACAGCAAGGGGGATGACGACATCATTGTGTTTAAATTTTGTAATCGCAGCGGGATCGTGGATTAGTACGTTGGTATCGATGATAAAAGTCTTTCTACTCACTTTTCTTTCCTCGCTTTTTGTAAGAGTGATATGCGAAACCGGCGTGGACGCCATGCTCATTGAGGCCTACCTTTGTTATTCTGATTCAAAAATTTCCTTATAGAACGTCAGGCAATCGCTGTCAAACTTAATACACAACTATATCACCATCATACACTTAAAACATAACCAGCAGTCAGGCGCAAAGACTGCTAGTTTTTATTGACAACAGATCCTAAATTATTGTATAATAGGCTTATATTGATTGAGGTATTATGAAAATCACGCCTAGGCTTTTAAGTATCCCGCCTTATCTTTCTACCAGCTGGAGCAACATCTCCTCGATTCAACTGCAAAGCAAAAACGAGCGTTCTCTTTTGATTGTTACACTCAAATGCGGAACTCAAGTCGAGATTCCAAGCATGGCGCAAAGTGATATCGATGAAATCTTCCAAGCCCATGCAGCCTTTCATGATGGTGAACCGGCCTCCCTTTTAAAGAATTCCCTCAGTTTTACTCTTCCTCTCAAAAGCACTGAAGAAGGAGCCGTGATTGATCCTTTAAATGCTACAATGCAGCACAATCCAGAACAATCAGACCTCCCGCCAATTCCGGGACATGTTTTAGAAAAAATCGGGTCAATTGTAAAATCATTTGGGCTCGAAAACACCCCTTTTCTTGAACAAACGGTTGCGAATTGTAATTGTATCTATTGCCAACTTGCGCGCTCTTTGCGACCTCAAGAAGAAATCATTGATGAAGCAGATCTCAAATTTCGTGATTGGGAAGTGACGCAAGTCGAAGAAAAGCTCTATCATGTTGTCAATCCAATCGATAAAAATGAATACTACGACGTCTTTTTAGGTGAACCAATTGGATGCACCTGCGGTTCTAAAAATTGCGAACACATCTGCGCTGTTCTAAATACATAATCGATCACACAACCATAAACGCTTGCGTTTTCCAATTCCAAAAAATTTCGGAATCCGCAAGCGTAAGTGCACAAAAATCATTTTATTCTTTGATGAAAAACATTTAAGACTCTACTATGAGAGATGATTCATTTTTGGAGTTTTTGGTATGATCCGTTCTGCATTTGTCCTTACTTGCATTTTTTCAAATTGCTTTGCTGCGATGCCACAGAATAAAAATCCTGTTCCTCAACAGCAAACCGTAAAAGCATTTAAACCATTCACGGGAAGAGTGACAGCAAATAAAGTGCGGATGAGAGCAAAAGCTGATTTAGATAGTCATATTGTTCGACAATTCTCAAAAAATGAACTGCTTCTTGTTGTCGGTGAAGAGGGAGAATTTTTTGCTGTAGAACCTCCGAAAGACACAAAGGCCTATGTTTTTAGAAGCTATATTCTCGATGATGTCGTCGAAGCAAATAAAGTAAACGTTCGCCTAGAGCCAAACCCAGAAGCTCCGGTGATCGGTCAATTAGAAGCTGGAATGAAAGTTCAATCCCAAATTTGCGCAAATAACCATAAGTGGCTTGAAATTCCAATGCCTGTGAACTCAAAGTTTTATGTGTCAAAAGAGTTTGTTGTGCAAGCAGGTGGCCCTGAATACTTGGGTACAATGGAAAAAAGAAAAACGCAAGTCGAGGAACTATACAATTCTGCACGCTCTTTAGCTTTAGCTGAAGAACAAAAAAGCTATGAGGAAATGTCCATATTTACCGCTTCCGATCAATTTCAAACGATCATTCGCGGCTACACAGATTTCCCCGATATGCTTACAGCTGCAAAAGAGGCTCTCGCACATTTAAAAGAAGTCTATCTCAATAAAAAAATCGCCTATCTCGAAGAAAAAGCTGAACTATCCCCAACAGCCAAAGAAGAGCTGATTGCAAAACACAATGAAGAAACAAAAGAATATTTTGCTACAGAACAAGCGCATCCAAGTTTTTGGTCTAAGAAAAAGCCAAGAAATCAAATGACTGACGCGAAACTTTGGGATACTCTTGAAGAAGCCCTCTATTTGAGCTGGACATCCTTCCACACTGGCAAAAAAATGGATGACTTTTATGCTGAACAAAAAGCAAACAGCACCGTTTTAACAGGAAAACTTGAACCCTATACAAATCCAGTGAAAGACAAACCTGGTAATTACATTCTTAAAGGATCTACAGGCCCGATCGCATATGTATATAGTACACAGGTAGATCTAGAAAAGTATGCAGATAAAGAAGTGACAATCGTAGCAAGCCCACGACCTAATAACCACTTCGCATTCCCAGCATACTTCGTTATGGATGTTGAATAAAGAGGGAAAAAATTAACGATCTTCGAGAACTTTGGCTAACTTTTCGATTGCTATCGGCTCGCTGATTTCGGCTTGAATTGACCCAGTTTCTTTCAATTTTCGAGCCGTGACCATCACTCTTGATTCCATGGATGAGATGCTTTGATTGAATGCATCGACTGCGGTATTTAGATTCTTTCCCACTTTATTCCAATGCTCACAAACAGTTCCTAAACGCTCGTATAGTTCTTGACCTAAACGGGCAATTTCTTTTGCATTTTTGGATAGGCCATCTTGCTTCCACGTGAAGGCTATAGCTCGCAAGATCGCAATTAAAGTTGTAGGTGTTGCGACGATAATATTTTGATCGGCTCCTAATTCAATCAGAGTTGGATCTGATTGGAGAGCTGCACTGTAAAATGCTTCGGCAGGCAAGAAAAGAATGACATATTCTGGTGCTAAGTCAAGCTGTTTCCAGTATTCTTTAGCTGAAAGTTCTTTGATGTGTTTACGTATGGATTGCGCATGATCGAGGAGCTTCTTTTTTCTGAGATTGTCATCCCCTGCATCGCTTGCGTCGAGATAAGCATGGAGAGGCGTTTTCGCATCCACTGCAATGTAACGCTGCGTCGGTAATCGAATAATGAGGTCTGGTCGCCAAATTTTACCGTCAGATTCGAAGCTTTTTTGCTCGTAAAAGTCGCAGTGATTTAATAGACCTGCGATTTCGACGACTCGTCTGAGATGGATTTCTCCCCAGGAGCCTCTGATTTGTGGGGTGCGAAGAGCATTGACAAGTTGCGCGGTCTCTTTTCTCAGCTCAATTTCTGCGTTAACCATCCCCTCAACTTGCTTGGTGAGTGCAGCATAGGCACCGATTCTTTGTTTTTCGAGCTCTCTTTGTTGCAAATCGAGAGATTTTAAAGACTCTTGAAATGGTTTTAATGTCTCGTCTACCGCCTTTTGTCGGGATTCGGCACTTTCCTGAAAGAAGCGACTATTTTTCTCAAAGATCTCAAAAGTGAGAGATTTAAAGGTATTTTCAAGAGATTTTTGAGTGTCTGATGCTTTCTTGTGAAAAAGCAAACACAGCAAAAGAGTACATGCAATCAGAATCAGTATGGAAATCAATGTTCCTCTTCATCATCAGGTTCAAATTCTTCTAAAGTTTTTGATTTCTTTCCTGCGATCAATCGGATCAGCGATAAAATCAGAGAGACTGCAATATAGACCCATGCAACGAAAGCGAGAATCAATGAGAAGAAATATAAAATGCCATAAATGACGAAAACAGCACTGACGACTGCTAAAAAAGCCAAATGAAATGATGGGATTCGAAAGCGAAGCATCTTGAGACTCGGAAATTTCAAACGGCACACCATTAAATATCCGAGTAAAATCATCACGAAAGTGAGCATGATCGCTCTTGCAGAAGTAGACATTGGAATCCATTCTGTCACAAGCGGAGTCAGAAAAAATAAGTTTGCTGAAGTGGCTGCGATCGCAGCAGCGGGGATTGGGAGACCTGTGAAATGCTTTTTTTGCGCTTTTTGTAGCTCTTCGTTGCCTTTTGCTTCTTTTGCTTTTACACTAAAGCGGACGAGTCGAAGGACTCCGCAAAGCGAAAAGACCATCGCGCCAGTAGCAGCAAAGAAAGAGAGAAATGTCCCTTGCGTCATCGACAGCGTTTTTAAAAGAAGAACGCTGGGAGCAACTCCAAAGCAGATCGAGTCAGACAGTGAATCAAAGACAAATCCAAACTCACTTTCTCCGTGTAATGCGCGCGCTAAAGCTCCATCGATAAAATCTGCGAGTGCTGCGACGAGAAGAAGAAAAGTAGACATTTGAACCACTTCGTAGGCGCCGCTACCGGGTTCAACCATGTTCATTTTAAAAATAACGAAAAGACCACAGGCAAGTCCAAAGGCCGTGATCATATTCGGAAAAAGTGTTGCGCGTTTCATTGTCTCCGATTGTAACCTAAATAGCAAAAAAGAAGCAGAAAATTTCTTTTCTGCCTCTTTTGTTCTGTGGCACTATACCCAAACAAGCTTAAAAACCGATTGTTGAGTTTGTTTGAGTTTACTTACTTGAACGTGAAGTATGGATGTAATATTGGAATGCTGTGCCGCTCATAATTCCCATGAAGCAGAAATAAATAAATGGGAAAAATAAAGCAATTGCAATCTTAATCACCTCCGTACCAATCACAGCGGGTCGACTACGTCCTTTCGAAAAAGAGTAAATTTTTGTCACGATTGCATCCATTTGCACTGGAGCAAAAAGTCCTGCAATACCACCGATGGCTAAAAACAGAATTGACCACCCCATTGTACCGATAAAGAAATGCATCCAACCGGAAAAAGTAGCCATTAAAATAGCCAGCACCGTTAAAGTCTCTACGAGATGTTTGTAGGTATATTTTTCTACTTCAGCCATCCCTTCTTTCATCTTATTGTTTAGTTCTTTCTTTCTCATCATATCCCCTAAATTTGCCACAACTCTATAAACATTATTTAACAAAATCATAATTAAATATTCAACTATTATCTTTAATTAGTTGATTTGTAATTAGTTAATTTGATATAATTACATCTATTATGGAAATAGACAATAACAAAGTTATCAAAGGCGCGATAGGAGGCCTCCTCACCGGAGCTACAGCAGGCGCACTATTTTATGGATATGGCACGTACATGATGATGCTTGGTATCAGCGCGTTACCTTCAAGACTTGTTAACTGGAAAGAAGAAAAAATGGTCAAGTTTGCCAAAGAGGGTGGTATTGCAGGGGTAAAAAGTGGAGCCCTAACTGGCGCAATGATCGGCATTCCAGTTGGAATTGTCGCATCCCTAACCATTCAAATAACATCGTCATTTTTCCAAAAAAAATAACAGCCCTCTTGCGCAACAAAAGTTCGACAGAATTTTATTTCATCGTGGTCAACAAATCCTAAATCGTGTATATTCTGCGTCACTGAATTCTTTCGGTATACAAATATTTATTTAAATGGTATACCGACCGCGAGACCCAAAAATTAGGTAACAGTCAAGCCCATGAATATTAAAAGTGAAAGACTTAAAAAACTTGAAACAGAGCTCGAAGACCTTGAGCAGTGGATGAGCCTCGGCCTTGTTCCAAAAAAAGATATTGATAAGCATAAGGAAGAAATTCGCTCTTTGAATGCAAAAATCGAAGAGGAAAAAGAGAGACTTCGCTTCATGAAAGAAAGTGGCGAATTGGAAGAATATGTCACGCCTAAAAAATCTCAGGCGCGACAAGCCTATGCTGAACCGAATACCCTCCCAGATATGGATCTCGGCGATAATATGACTGACGCCGGACTTGATATGGAAACAGAAACCTATGAAATAGAAACTGTGACTGAAGAAGACACTGAAAGCGGCGCAACATCTGCCGAAGATGAAGGCTCGGTATTAGAAGAAGAGGATGAAGATCCTTTCTCTGATCGAAATCGCTGGAAGCGGGGTATTCTAGAAGATCCGGACGCTGATAATTGGTAGTCCTTAGTTGATATCGAAACGTCTTGAAAAATCGAAAAATTGGACAGGAAGCTCCTCCAAATTGTTATTCAAGCAAGTGACGATTGCGATCACGCAAGGCGCAAGTGAGAATACAAAATAATGAAGGAAAGCCGACACAGTCAAGAATCGATGACTCAGGACGTTTCGATTTACTTTCATATTCCGTTTTGTACGAAAAAGTGTCCATACTGTCATTTTTACGTTATTCCAAATCAAAAATCATTTCATGAAATTTTGGATGTTGGCCTCTCCCTTGAATGGGAAAGACAACTCCCCCTTCTTTTAAATAAAAGGATTGTCTCCATTTATTTTGGTGGAGGCACGCCTACTTTATTTGTCGATGGGATTCAAAAAATTTTAGAAAAAATTGCGCAACAATTTACTTTGGATTGCGAAATTACGGTCGAAGCAAACCCAGAAGATGCATCCTTTGAGCTCTTTGAAAAATTAAAAGCATGCAAGGTCAATCGGATCAGTTTGGGAGTGCAATCTTTAGATGACCGTTCCTTGCAAACTCTGGAAAGGATTCATAGCGCAAAAAAAGCAGAAGAAGCAATCTTACTCGCAGCTCAAGCTGGATTTGTGAATATCAGCATCGATTTAATGTACGATCTTCCCGATCAAACAGAAGCAAGTTGGATGTATAGTCTTTCAAAATTAGAGAGTTTACCGATCCAACACCTTTCTTTATACAATTTGACAATTGAGCCACATACCGCTTTTTATAAACGACGAAACTCACTGACTTTTCCAACTGGAGAAACAAGTCTGCGATTTCTAACTAGAGCTGTAGAACAGCTGGAATCTCTTGGATTGAAGCGCTATGAAATTTCTGCTTTCGGCAGGCCCTCTGTTCACAATGTAGGCTATTGGACAGGACGTCCATTCTTGGGTTTTGGGCCATCGGCTTTCAGTTTTTGGAATGGCGAAAGATTTCGCAATTGCGCAAATTTACAGCGCTATACGCGCGCTTTAAAAGAGGGAAAATCACCTGTTGATTTTCGTGAAAAATTACAGGAAGAACAAAGGATCAGAGAAAAAATCGCAATTCAATTAAGACTCCTCGATGGAATTGATGCAAATCTGCCGACTCATGTTCTTGAAACATTAGAAGTCCTTGTGAATCAAAACTTGCTGATGAAAAAAAATGGGCGCATTTTTCTAACAGATCTAGGGCTTTTATTTCACGATACGGTCGCATCTCAAATCGTTTGAATTTTATTATCTTGCAAGTTAGAATTTCGAACACTCCCTGTTATTTTTTTTGCTAGACGTTAAACCGACAACTACAATATACAGTGCATTGAAGGCGTTGACCTCTACTACCTGTTGTAGTGGAAAGCAAAAGCACGGATCCCAATATTTAGAGGTATATGATGAAAAAAACTGGCGATACGACGACATCTTTTCTTGAAGAGATCACTCTCAAAGTTGGGAGCAAAAAAAAGGAACCAACATCCAAAGAAACCAACTACACAGTAGTCAAAAGAAATGGAACTCTCGTTCCGTTTCGTCGAGAAAGAATTATGACTGCTTTGGAAGCTGCTTTCCGAGATACAAAAAAAATTCCTCATCCTACACCGATTGATTCAGAGTTAACGAAAACAATTGAGAACATTGCCAATTTAGTCGTAAAACAAGTGCTTAGCCTTGCCTCTAAGGGAGCCTCTTTGACTGTGGAGGGAATCCAAGACGTTGTCGAAGTGACTTTGATGAAAAACTCCCATCACGATGTCGCTCGCGATTACATCATTTATCGGGACAATCGAAAAGCAACAAGAGAAAATTCTGTCCTCCATTTAAAGATTTATCGTCGCGATAAAACAACTCCAGCGCGCTTTAATCCAATGAAAATTGCCTCTTCTATTGAAAGAGCATTCAGAGAAGCGAGAAAAATCGAAGAACAAATTCCAGAAGACGCTGTCACCATCATCAACGATCTAACGCAAAAAATCGTGCGTGAAATGATCGACTTATCCGCAAAAGGCGATACTCTTTATATCGATATGATCGAAGATCGGATTGAGCGTGAGTTAATGAGCGAAAAAATCTTTGATGTCGCAAAATTTTATATTCTTTATCGCGCAGAAAAAACAAAAGACTCCCCTCTTCAAAATCTACCTAGCGTTGATGAAACGGGAACAATTCGTCAGTTTGAAATCATCAGTGCAGATCAAACAAGACTCAAGATTAACGAAACGATGCTCCGCACAAAGCTCAAATTTGCATGTCGCGGGCTTGAAAAACTCGTTTCTCACGAAGAGCTTTTAGAAACTGCGATCATGCAATATTACACAGGCATGAAAGAGCATGAAATCGATTTAGCCAATATTTTCGCAGCAAAATCTAAGATCGAAAAAGAGCCAGCTTATGCACAAGTTGCTTCTCGCCTTCTGTTAGACACCATCTATCGAGAAACAATGGGCTTATCAGCATCAGACAGAACATTGCAAAAAACCCATCGTCAATATTTTAAGAAAACGATTAAAGATGCGATTTCTCATAAACGCCTCTCCCCTAAACTCTTAGATTTTGATCTCGATGAATTAGGCAAAGCAATGGATTTAGAAAGAGATGATCAGTTTTCCTATCTAGGGCTTCAAACTCTTTATGATCGCTACTTTATTCACCACGAACAAAAACGTCTGGAAACACCCCAAATTTTCTGGATGCGTGTCTCGATGGGACTTGCTTTAAACGAAGGTGAGCAAAAAAATCAAAGAGCCATTGAGTTCTATAATATCCTTTCTCAATTCTATTTCACTTCGAGTACGCCCACACTATTCAATGCTGGAACAATGCATTCTCAGTTGAGCTCTTGCTATCTCTCGACTGTCATGGATGATCTGCATCATATTTTCAAAGTGATTGCAGATGACGCTCAACTCTCAAAATGGGCCGGCGGCATTGGAAATGACTGGACAAACGTGAGAGCAACAGGGGCTCGTATCAAAGGAACAAATGGAACTTCTCAAGGCGTCATCCCTTTTCTCAAAGTTGCAAACGACACTGCAGTCGCAGTGAACCAAGGAGGAAAAAGAAAAGGCGCAATGTGCGCGTATCTTGAGACTTGGCACCTCGATATCGAAGATTTCTTAGAGCTCCGCAAAAATACTGGTGATGAGAGACGTAGAACTCCTGATATGAATACAGCCAACTGGATTCCTGATCTGTTCATGAAGCGCGTGCGTGAAAATGGAATGTGGACATTGTTTAGTCCAAACGATACTCCTGATCTGCATGACCTTTATGGGCAAGCGTTTGAAACGCGTTATACTGAATATGAAACAGCTGTAGAGCAAGGGAAAATCAAGCTCTTTAAACGCATTGAAGCGATTCAATTATGGCGCAAAATGTTGAGCATGCTCTTTGAAACAGGTCATCCTTGGATTACATTCAAAGATCCATCGAATATCCGTTCGCCGCAAGGACATGTGGGTGTTGTTCACTCATCCAATCTTTGCACAGAGATTTTGCTAAATTCATCAGCGGATGAAACAGCGGTTTGTAACTTGGGATCCATCAATTTACCCAAGCATACAACAGAAAAAGGTCTCGATGAGAAACAGCTCGCAGCGACCATTCGATCTGCGATTCGCATGCTAGATAACGTCGTGGATATTAACTTCTATCCAACAATTGAAGCACAAAATTCCAACTTACGTCACCGTCCGATCGGCCTTGGCATTATGGGATTCCAAGATTCGCTCTATATTCAAAACATCAGTTATGCAAGCCATGAGGCGGTTGATTTTGCAGACAAGAGCCAAGAGATGATCTCCTACTATGCAATTTTGGCTTCAACAGAACTTGCACATGAAAAAGGGACCTATGCAAGCTATCGAGGATCTGCATGGGATCGAGGACTACTGCCGATCGATACAATTGAGCTTTTAGAAGAGCAAAGAGGGGCGAAAATTGATTTAGATCGCTCATCTACAATGGATTGGAGCGTTGTGCGCGAAGCTGTGAAAAAACATGGCATGCGCAATTCAAATACAATGGCCATCGCGCCCACTGCGACGATTGGCAACATTATTGGCGTCATTCCATCGAATGAACCCATTTACAAACATCTGTTTGTGAAGTCCAATCTCTCTGGAGAGTTTACAATCATCAATCCATATCTTGTAGAAAAATTAAAAACCCTTGGGTTATGGGATGATGAGATGATCGATGATCTCAAATATTTTGATGGTTCGATTCGTGAAATTGAAAGAATTCCAAAAGAGGTGAGAAATCTATTCCTGACTGCTTTTGAAATTGGGCCAGAATGGATTATTGAGTGTGGAGCACGTCGCCAAAAATGGATTGACATGGGTCAATCGCTCAATCTTTATCTCGAAGAACCCAGCGGGAAAAAACTGCATCAAATGTATATGCTTGCATGGGAAAAAGGATTGAAAACAACCTATTATCTCAGAACTTTGGGAGCTACACAAATTGAGAAATCTTCTGTTGATATTAACAAAAGAGGCTTACAACCGCGCTGGATGAAGAACAAATCCGCATCGAGCAATATTGCAGTGGATAGAACCGATGACATGCCAAAAGCTTGCACACTCGGAGAAGGCTGCGAAAGCTGCCAATAAAAAAAGAACCACCGAGATTAAGAGGGAAACATGACTCAAGCAAAAGAACAACGCGTTAATATAAAAGATAAAAGACTCATTAATTGCCACGCAGTTGATGTGAACCAACTCATGCCCCTCAAATATAAGTGGGCATGGGAACATTATTTGAATGGATGCGCAAACCACTGGATGCCCAACGAAGTATCCATGGCAAAAGACATCGAGATTTGGAAATCAGATAAATTATCCAATGAAGAAAGACGCGTGATCATGCGCACACTTGGATTTTTCTCAACGGCTGAAAGCTTAGTCGGAAATAACATCGTACTTGCAATCTTCCGTCATATCACAAATCCAGAAGCGCGCCAGTATCTGCTACGTCAAGCATTTGAAGAAGCGATCCATACCCACACATTCCTTTATATCGTTGAATCTCTAACGCTAGATCAAGGCGAGATATTCAATATGTACAATGAGATCCCAACGATTGCTGAAAAAGATCAATTTGAAATGGAGCTCACAGAAGCAGTCCTTCAACCAGACTTTACTACAGCAACACCCGAGGGAGCTCAACAATTCCTCAAAAACCTGATTGGCTATTACATCATTATGGAGGGCATCTTCTTCTATAGCGGATTTGTCATGATCCTCTCTTTCCTGCGCCAAAACAAGATGATTGGTATCGGTGAGCAATTCCAATACATTCTCCGCGATGAGACGGTCCATTTAAACTTTGGAATCGACCTAATCAATGGAATTAAAGAAGAGAATCCTCATCTATGGACTGCTGAATTCCAAGCACACATCATTGAAAAAATTAAACAAGCAGTTGAGCTCGAAATCCGTTATGCAGAAGATTGCTTGCCAACAGGCATTCTCGGCCTTACTGCTCCGATGTTTCGAGAATATGTGCAACATATCGCTGACCGACGTCTGGAAAGAATTGGCCTAAAAGCAATCTACCGCTCAAAGAACCCATTCCCATGGATGTCCGAAGCAATCGATCTAACAAAAGAAAAGAACTTCTTCGAAACGAGAGTCACTGAATACCAGTCCTCTTCAAACCTCGTTTGGACCTAATCGAGTATGCTTAGGGGGGATTTCCCCCCCCTGGGTCTAATCCCGTAATATCTTTAATTATTCTTCTGTATCTTCTGCGTCGTTAAGCCCTGATTCTTCTTCATTTCCTAATTGCGCAACTTTTTCTTGTTGTTTTTGCTGTTCTGCAGCGACAGCGCTTGGTTCCGCGACTGCATTTTCTGCAGCGCCAATCGCTTCAATTTCCTGGTTGTCGCTTTGATGATCATCGAACTCTTGCGCGGATAAACCGTAAAAACTAAGAGCTGCTGCCATTAACATTATTTTTTTCATATATTCTCCTATTGTTCAACGTGATCCAACAAAGTACTAAAAAAATATTTATTTGACAACTTTTTCATTCGGTTTATAGAATGCAATTAGACATTCTCGGAGAAATCAATGGTCGCCAAGGCAAAAAAAAGAACAAAAAAACAGACGTCTCGCAAAAGTGTGAAGAAAAGAGCTGCAAAAAAAGTGACGTCTAAAAAAAGAACTGTGAAAAAGACGGCAAGCAGAAAAACTGCACAAAAAAGAAAATCCACACGAAAAGAATCCTCACTTTCCAATCATGAATCTCTTTGGAGAGCCTACAAAGGACTTCAAGAAAAAATTGACGACGCATGGAAGAAACTGCAAGCGGATGTAAAAAGAAAAGCTAAAACCGATGTTCTCACGGCCCATAAGAACCATTTGCTACTTTTGCTTGGCGAATGCAATTACATGGCACGTGAGTGCATGAAGTCAGCTGGCGAATCTGAATCAAGTGGATCCTCAGCATCTACAACACCTGTTGATACTGACAACAATCCTTTTAAGCATCGGCAGTAAGACCTCCGATGCTTGTTGGATCTTCTTATCGTTCATTTCGAGGGACAAAAAATCTTCCCTTGAAAGAACTCCAAAGTACACTGATCGAAGCTGTGCATGAGCCTACCGGCGCTAGAATCATGCACATTGCGAACAACGACCCCGAAAATCTTTTTTGCCTCTCTTTTCAAACTCTTCCTTCGAGTTCTAATGGGGTGGCTCATATCTTAGAGCACATTGTTTTATGTGGATCCAAAAAATTTCCGATCAAAGATCCATTTTTTTCGATGACTAGACGGAGCTTAAACACCTACATGAATGCGCTGACAGGACAGGATTTCACCTGTTATCCAGCGAGCTCTCAAGTCGAGAAAGATTTCTACAATCTCCTTGAAGTGTATATCGATGCAGTATTCCACCCTGAGCTTAAACTCATGAGTTTTTTGCAAGAAGGGCATCGGCTTGTTTTTACAGAACAAAAAACCCTGGAATTTCAAGGCGTTGTTTATAACGAGATGAAGGGATCTTTATCCTCAGCAGAACCGCGTCTTTGGGAAGTCGTGTTAAAACATTTAACTCCAGATCTTCCCTATGCTGTCAACTCTGGAGGAAATCCAAAAGTCATTCCAAGTCTCACTTATGAAGAACTCAAGAGTTTCCATCGCAAGTACTACCATCCATCGCGTTGTATCTTTTTCTTTTACGGCAATCTCCCTCTCGAGAAACATTTAGATTTCCTTTTAGAGAACGCACTTTCCGATGTTAAAAAAGAGGCCCCGTTACCTCTGATTCCTCTGCAAAAAAGATTTTTAAAACCTGTGACTATTCAAGCCTCTTACCCGATCGCAGAATCGGAACCTACATTGAAAAAAACATGGATCGTTTTCTCTTTTCTAACAGCTCCTTTGCTCAATCAAGAAGAGGTTCTTGCCCTTTGCCTCATCGATAGTTTATTAATGGATACAGATGCTTCACCTTTAAAAATTGCGATTTTAAAGTCAGGTCTTTGCACAAGCGCAGACTCATCTGTTGATGTAGAAATGAGCGAGATCCCCTTTTCGTTTATTTTTAAAGGATGCGTTGAAAAAAATGCGCCGGATTTAAAAAAACTTTTGTTCGATACGCTGAAAACATGTCATTTTAGTGAAGAGGAAATCGATGCTTCTCTTCATCAATTAGAATTTGATCGTACTGAAATTGGCGCTGAGGGAGTCCCTTTTGGCCTTTCTCTTTTCTTCAGATCCGCTTTAAATAAACAACATGGTAGTGAGCCAGAAAATGCATTGCTCATTCATACTCTTTTCCGCTCTCTTAGAAAAGATTTAAAAGATCCTCAATTCTTACAAAATCTGATTCGAAAATATTTCTTAGATAATCAACACTTCGTAAAAGTGATTTTTTCTCCAGACGCAAAGCTGAGCGCTCAAGAAAGAAATGAGGAAGAAGCTACACTGCGCAAACTTCTGCATGAAGTGGATGAAAAAAAGATCATCGCAGAGACTAAGGAACTTGCAAAATATCAAGAATCCATAGAAACGCAATCCCTTGATTGTCTTCCGAAACTGAATTTGAAAGATATTCCCAGAAAAGTGAAAGACTATCCCCTTTTTGAAACAAAAATGGATCAACTTCACGTCTTTCATCATCCTTGCTTTACCAATCAAATCCTTTATGCAGATCTGATTTTTGATTTGCCTGCAATTGCAGAAAAAGACCTTCCCTTAGTTTCATTATTTGTCCATTTTCTAACAGAGCTTGGTTGTGGAGGAAGAGACTACGCAGAAAATTTGAGCTTTCAACAAGCCTATACAGGAGGTGTTCAGGCGTCTTTAGCAATGCATACACCGCGAGAAACTCCAGATCTTTTTTATCCCTATTTTTCTTTGCGAGGTAAGGTGCTCGCTCGCAATAGCGAAAAGCTTTTTTCTCTCTTTGCAGATTTTATGCAAGGAGTCGATTGCACAGATCGCGAACGAATCCAAGAATTGCTCGAACAGCAAGCAACTGAATTACAAAATCGTTTAACGAAAAATGCCCTCAATTATGCGATACAAACATCCCTTCTTGATTTTTCAAAAATCGCTTTTGTTTCCGATCAGTGGTATGGGTTATCGTATTATCAGGCCGTACTTGAGTGGTTGAAGAAACCAGAGAAAATTCCTGAAGAACTCCATCGCATTCAAAATCTGATTTTAGGGAAAGGGATTCCTCATTTGGTCATCTCTTCTGAGAAAGAGACATTCGATGAAATTCAAAATCAGTCATTTTTTAATCTTCATAAAAAGCTTGAGACGCGCGAATTGATTCCTTGGAAAAGCGACTTTTCAGTCAAAAAACAACGATCCCAAGCGCGTTTTATCTCTTCGCCTGTTGCATTTACAGCAAGAGGCCAGCGTACGATTTGCTACAAAGATCCCCGCTCTTCCTTCCTCGTGCTTGCCTCAGAACTTTTGGATAATACTCACCTCCATAAAGAAATTAGAGAAAAAGGAGGCGCCTATGGAAGCGGTGCCAATTACTCTCCACATACAGGCAATTTCCATTTTTATTCTTACCGCGATCCGAATCTGGCTAAAACCATCGGAGAATTCCAAATTGCTTTAGAAAAAATCAGCAAAGGTAATTTTAGCAATCAAGACTTAGAAGAGGCAAAATTTGGTGCAATTCAAAGTCTAGATGCCCCCGTTCCACCAGGCAATCGGGCAAAAACCGCCTATGCATGGTACCGTTCCGGCAGAACGCTTGAGGAGAGACAAAAATTCCGAGAAGCCGTTCTATCTGCAACGAAAGAAGATGTTGCAAATGCCGTCAGAGAACTATTATTGCCATCACCGCATGTCATTGTTTCGTTCTTAGGAGAGGATTTGTATCGCCGAGAAGAAAAAAAGCTTCACGACCCTCTTGACATTCTAACGATTCACTAAATAGAGAATTGCAAAACTCCCCTGTGCGCAAAATTTGAATCCAATAAAAAAGCGATCATCTTACAGATCGAAATAGTACTTACAAGCACTCTCTGTGGTAAAATTTTCTGTGATTTTCTATAATTCAACTTTTTTTGAGGTGACTATGAAAAGACAAATCTTATCTATATGCATGCTACTGGCTCTCACCCATGTTGCTGAAGGAAAAGGATCGCAGGGAGATGAGGGCGCAAGTTTGCTTGAACAAACATCACTTGCCTTTACCCATATCGCGGATAAAGCAATGCCGGCGACGGTTTTCATTAAGACTCAGATCAAAGAACAGACTCAAGGGGCCAATCCTTTTGACATGTACGGCGATGATTTTTTCCGTAAATTCTTTGGTCCCCAATTTCAAAATCCACAACAGCAACAACAGCAGGTTGCCGGGGGATCTGGATTTATCATTAGCAAAGATGGTTACATCGTGACGAATCATCACGTGATTAAAGATGCGTCTCAAATCACCGTCATCTTAAACGATGATCGAGAATATATCGCCACGGTAAAAGGGACAGACCCAAGAACGGATCTCGCATTATTAAAGATCGAAGAGAAAAATCTTCCCTTTTTGACATTTGGAGACTCTGACAAACTTCGCGTTGGAGAGTGGGTTGTTGCAATAGGAAACCCTTTTGGTCTTGAAGCTACGTTAACTGTTGGCGTTGTAAGCGCGAAAGGACGGCAAGATGTTGGGATTGCCTCCTATGAAGATTTTATCCAAACGGATGCAGCCATTAATCCAGGCAATTCAGGCGGACCTCTTTTGAATCTTGATAGCGAAGTTATTGGCGTAAATACCGCAATTTTCAGTCGAAGCGGCGGATATATGGGTATTGGTCTATCCATTCCGAGTAAAATGGCAGAGCATGTGATCTGTCAGTTAATGAATGGTGGCTGCATTCAGCGCGCATATCTGGGAGTCATTTTACAACCAGTTGACAAAACTTTAGCAGACGCATTGAACTTGGAAAAACAAGAAGGAATTCTCATTTCTGAAGTCATGAAGGATTCTCCTGCGGCAAAAGCAGGTCTTGAAAATGGGGATATCATCGTCCAATACAATGAAAAAGCAGTCAAAAACGTGAATAAGTTCCGCAATGATATTGCAATGTATAAACCAGGCTCAGAACTGAAGCTCGTCATCTTGCGGAATAATAAAAGAATCACCATCAAAGCCATCCTTGGAACGCAAAGCGAAGGAGAGGCGCTCTCTACTGAAGCAATCCAAAAAATTGGCTTACAACTGGAGAATTTGACACCAGAACTCGCAAGTCGTCTTGGTTACTCCTCGGACGTGGAAGGGATTGTCATTTCGAAAGTGAAACCAAATTCGCCTGCAGCTTTGGCTGGAATTCAAGCTTCTAATTTGATTACAGGCATCGCGTTTAGCTTAAACAATCAAAAACGGATCAGAAACATAACGGATTTTGAAGAAGCTTTAAAAGACATCGGAGATCGCAAACACATCATCCTGATTGTCAGACATCACAATTATCAACGCTACTACACCGTTAAACTCAACTAAATGTGAAGTTATAGTCGTTGAAAATAGCGCCGAGAAATTCGTTGGTTTCTCGGTATTATTTCTTCTCATCGTGCGTTTCTTTTTTGCTCAAGATAGCCATCACTCCTCCAACGAGAATTAAAGCCGTTCCGGCAAGCGCTAAGATCGAGGGAGTCTCGTCAAAAAGCCACCATCCTAAAAGTCCACCAAAGGGAATCGCTAAATAATTCACAGCGCTAACCTTCGTTGACCCTGCGTATTTGAGTGAACGTGCATAACAATATTGAAAAAGGGCAGCAATAAGACCAATTAAACCAAGATTTATCCAAATAATCGGATTTGTAATGGGTTGCCAAAAATAAATCATCGGAAAGAAGGTGACTACGGTGATGATCACAAAGTAATGCGTCAAAATTTTCTCGATTGACTCTGTAATCGACAATTGTTTGATACCAATTTGGACAAAAGCACCGCAAAGCCCTCCAAATAAACCAATGAGCGCGGCAATTAGATGAATATGACCGTCCGGATGCAAGATAATCACAACACCTAAAAATCCAATGAGCAAGGCCAGAATGCGTGTTTTTGTAACAACTTGTTTAAGCCAAAAGAAAATCACTACAGGCAGAAAAATTGGCGTTGTATTGCTAAATGTCAGCGCATCCATGATAGCCAAGTGATAGATTGAGTAGAGGAAGCAGGCCATTGTGAGAAGACCCGCAACAGCCCTAGGAGTATGCAACCGAATACTCGTTGGGGTAAGAATGACTCTTCTTTGCCATAAAGAAGGGAGAACAAATAGAGAACATATCGCAAAACGAAAAAAAAGAAGCGTTGTGACAGGAACTGGAGTATACCGCACTAAAATTGCACTCACAGCGCTCAAAGCAGCGGTTCCAACGGCAACAAGCAAACCATGATGCTCTTTATGCATATTAGACCACGATTAACCTTTGATTTTCTGTAAGCGATCTAAGACAACGCGCGCTTCAAAGGCTTCAGGGGATGGCCCATTTTCTACAATCTGCTGAAGAATTTCCCTTTCTTTAAGAAAAAAATTTTTCGATCCCTTTTCCATCTGTTTTTCAATCATCGTGAGCTGTGATTGTTGAATTTCCGAAGCTAAATGGTCGACTTCGTCGCTCGCGACCTTCAGATTTCTTTGAGCATATTCGAGTTTTTTTTGCAAAATAGCGATTCTTTGTTTTTGTTTTGTCAAAGGCATCGCCTGCACAACATTTTGATTTTCTCCAAGATGAAAACCCTGAGTCATGCATCCTGAGAAAATGATACTAAGGACAATCAAAAACCTCTTCATCTAAGACCTCATCTGATCAACAAATTCATTAAACTGGCGAGACGTCTTTAGCGCTACAAAAATCTCTTCTTGAAGGATTTTTTCTAAGTTGACATCTCCATGTTTCCAGGCAGTTTGCAACCATCCGCCGGCAAGTTTTGGTTCTTTGAGTCGTGCAAACGCTCTTGCGTTGCGAAGAGCCACTTCTTTTGTAGATTGGATTTGATAGCAGCTACTTGATAGCTTGGCAACGAGCTTGTCATTCATAAATTCTTCAGCAAGCTTCTGCATCACACATTTCGTTTCATCGGACAAGTGATCCTGCTCTGGAAGCATCAGCTCGTAGGCCTCTTTGCGCTCTCCCTCTTTCACTTTGATGAGCGCAAGATACTGCCGAGCAGCCGCTGCAAGTACGCCTCGTTTCGTCTTCTCTAGAACCTTTGCAAAAGCTTCCTTTGCAACATCTGCTTGCCCTTCTCTCAGAGCCATTTCACCGGATTGAAGAATTTTTTTTGTCTCCTCGTCGCGGTCAAAACCGGTAGCATAGCGACTTTGGCGCCAAAGATCAAAGCTTTGAAAAGCAAACAGGAAAAATAAGGCGCCCGCTAAAAACATCTGGACCATAAAAAAAGCAAAAGCAAAAACAGCGGAAAGAATCGCGCCGATCAATAAGGATGCTTTAAACCCTTTAATGCCAAAATTTGCCTCTAAAACAATGCGTAAAAGCTGCCCTCCATCGAGAGGAACAACCGGTAAAAGATTCACAACAGTCCAAAATACATTTGCAAGAGCCGTCATTTTTAAGATCGCTGTCGGTAAGGGCGACCAATGAAATTGTAAAAGCAAAGTCGCAATCACATACAATAAAAAACCAAATAGAGGTCCATTGAAAACGATGAGAAATTGTTGCCAAAACTTCAATTTTGGACCATCAAAGGAGGTCACTCCGCCCATTGCAACCAGCTGAATACGCGCTTTTTGCTTAAAGAAAACCGAAGTTAAGGCATGTCCATATTCGTGAATCAATACAGAAAAGAAAATGATTCCTATCCAAATGAACATCCACAAAAAAGAGCCTGCAGAGTTAATCCATCCAATGAATGCCGCAAGAACCCAAAAAAAGGGATGTATTGCGATCGGGATTCTTCCTGGAATTTCTATCATAGTTTTCAAACAATCTTTCTGATAGACTTACACCGTATGTTAAATTTTATCAAAAAGATTTTTTCACCATTCGCTAAAATTAAATCGCAATTGGGCGCAAAAATTCGCTTCCTATTTTCTCGCGGTGTGGATGAGTCGACCATTGAGCATTTAGAACAAATTTTTTATGAAGCCGATCTTGGCGCAAAAGTATCCACTGAACTTGCTGAAAAAATTCGTCGCCAAAAACCAGAACCTAAAACAATTATTCCTTTCATCAAGTCAGAACTACAGAAAATTTTTACATCTCTACCTCCAGTTTCTCTTCAATCTCCCCATGTCATTTTAATTGTAGGCGTGAATGGAAGCGGAAAAACAACGAGCATTGCAAAACTTGCGCGCCACTACAAAAAACAAGGCAAAAAAGTACTGATTGCTGCTGGAGATACGTTCCGAGCAGCAGCCGTTGAACAACTTGAAGCCTGGGCCAAAAGAATCGATGTAGACATTGTGAAATCGCAAACGTTTGCAGATCCATCAGCTGTTGCCTTTGATGCTTTGAGTGCAGCCAAAGCGCGGAATACAGATATCGTCCTCATTGATACAGCAGGTCGACTGCAGAACAAAACCGATTTGATGCACGAACTTGCAAAATTGCGCAGAGTCTGTCAAAAACAGATCCCCGACTCCCCTCACGAAACTCTACTCGTCATTGATGGAACAGTGGGTCAAAATGCCCTTGATCAAGCGCGCGTTTTCCATGAATTTACACCCATTACCGGAATTATCCTCACAAAACTTGATGGTTCTGCAAAAGGTGGAATCGCAGTCTCCATCCAAAAGGAACTCAATATCCCAATTCGTTGGGTCGGTATGGGAGAGGCTGAAGAAGATCTCTTCCCTTTTGATGTGGATGCCTATCTAGATGCCTTATTAAAAGAATGAACGATGACCATTACAAAACCGGAGCTAAATCAATTTACGAATTTATCCTTTAATCAAAAAAATAAAAAATGTTAAAAAGTTCTCATGAAGCGCCTTAACCTTCGAGCATTTCGAATGCCAATTCTTTGGCAATTTTGCCATCGACACCATTGTTGATTTTCATCACACCTTTCATCACAAGGCCAAGTTCTTTTCTTGTTTTCGCGCCCGTTTCAAGAATCGCTTGAGCAACAATTTTTCGTGTCTCTTCAAGATTTGGACTTTTAGGCAAAAATTCTTGAATGATTTGCAGTTCGACTTTTAAAGGCTCTGCAATATCCATTCGATTTGCACTTTGCGCTTGTTCTAATGACTCTTGGAGATTTCCATAATATGTTTTAAAGATTTTGATCACTTCGCTATCTGGCAAACTGGCGCGCGCATCGACTGCCAAGATTTTTGCTTTTAGCATACGGAGCGTTGTGAGTCTCAATTGATCACGATTTCGCATCGCTTCTTTAATTTGGTCATTGACCTGTTCAATAATTGCCATAGGATCTCCAGTTAAGATAAGGATAAAGAGGTATTTAAATTATTCGCAATGTTCAAAATCAGCAAAATCTGCTACGCTTTACGGCGCTCGCTTAGGCTATGTGCATTTTAATGTGAAAAAATTGTATGAAAAATACAGATTCGTGGTTTCAATTCTCTCCGCGTCTAGATATGATCGCAAGACGCTCTTTAGCCTTATGTTTTATCCTTGAAGAGTTGATCAAAGAAAAGAAAAATTACGACTGTTTAAGTTATTACTGCGAAAACCTCACGAACGAAGATGCACTTCACAAAGAAATAATGAACTTAAAAATTGCAAAACTTGCAGGTAAAGCGGAACAAATTTCTTCTTTTTTCTTGGCTCTCATGCCTTTTCTTTTTCAATCGCGAACGGATGAAAATATTCTCATAAAACTTCTTGAGATTAAAGATGCTTTAAATCAAAAATTAGGCCCAAATTCCATTGAAAATCTTCTCTCCAGTTTTTCTCCTTTAGGATTGACTTATGTAAAAACAATCGTTTCAGAAGGGTTAACTCGGAGGGGTTTCACCTCTTTTCTTGCAGAAAAAGAGCATTTAATGAATACGATTGAGTCATGTCCTACGCAAGTTTAATTCGAGACACTCTAGAACTTCTAAAAGAAGAATCGACCATTTTAGCATCGCAAGAAGATGCGCAGTATTTTCGAACAATTCTCAAAAAATCGATTCTAGCTCCGGTAGTTATTCCATCGATCAAAAAAAAAGTTGCGCAAGACACGGAAACTGCACAAATTTCAAGTCTAGAGCAAGCAACCGTTGCCTATGGACAAGACGCGAATGAAGACAAAAAAATTGTTGCAGAATTGCCACAGTCAGACTCAACTGTATTTTTGATCAATGGTTCTACGCAAACTCCAAAAGTCAATCAACTGGTTGTTTTAGAAGTGGCGCCAAAAATCACTGTTCATCAAGAACCACCTGCACTGCCTCCTTCGATCCCACCGAAAAAAACACAAGATGTTCCTCTAGTTGCTTGGAGAAGCGAGTCAACAATTTCTATAGAGCCAGTCAATTTTTCTCATTTAAAAGCAATCTATCAAAGACTCTTTCCTCAGATGCCTTTGATTCAGACAACCCCAGCAGATGATCAGGCAAAAAAAATTGCCAATCGATGGAAAACAAAAAATCAAGCTGCACCGATATCGATTTTATACTTTAGTGAACCTGGCCCCCAAAAAGAACTTTTGATAGCAATCACTAAAGCAATCGATGTCTACTTTGGTCCCGCACGCTTAATTCAAGCAGAGACCATAGAAAAAGAAAAACAATGGGAAACATTTCTCTCGAGTTCAGCGCTCAAACTCGTGATTGCTTGCGATTATACTCTGTGGCAGTTGACTGATCTGATGCAATATTTTAAAGAAAAGCCTTCAAGAACCCTTAAAAATGTTCCTCTTTTTCTTTTGCCTGACCTATCGTTATATCTAAAAGATCCATCATTGAAAAGATCGCTGTGGAAAGCGATTCAGAGAAACGTATGTTCGTAACTGTTTATCTAGATCAGAGTTTGCAAAAACCTCTTGATTACGCAGTTCCAAAGGACACGATCGTCCAAGTAGGAATGAGAGTTGAAGTACCTTTAAAGACGCGCACTGCAAAAGGAACAATTGCGACCATCAAAACCCATTCTAGCTTTTCTGAGGTAAAAGAGATCATTCGAGTTCTTTCTCCTCAAGGAGAACTTTCAGCTAGCCAGTGGAAACTTGCTGAATGGATGTCGCATTACTACGCAACTTCTCTTCAAAAAGTACTCAAATGTTTTATCCCCCCGAATATTCGACGGGACGTAAAAGAGAAAAGCCAGAAGTTGTTCACACTTGCAAAAACGCACAAAGAAACGTTGGAAGAATGTAGCCATTTACGGATTCAAAGCCCAAAACAAGCAGATGTTCTCGAGCTTCTGCTGCAATTTCCAAAAGGAGTCTTTTTTTCTCATATCAAAGAAAAGATTTCGGTCAGCGCTTTGCAAACTCTTGTGAAAAAAAAATGGATTCAAGAGCAAAATCTTCCCTTCAGCGATATTCTAGAAGAGGAATTCTTCCCATCATCACCTAAAACTTTAAACGAAGAGCAGGAAAAAACGCTCGATTCCATTCGAGAAAATCTAGACAAGAAAATTTTTTCAGCTCATCTGATTTATGGAATCACAGGAAGCGGAAAAACAGAAGTCTATTTACAAGCTATCGCAAAGGCCTTGGAACTGGGTAAAAGCGCGATGCTGCTTGTTCCTGAGGTTGCGCTTACCTCACAAACAATTGAGCGATTTAAAGCCCGTTTCCCTCATAAAATTGCCATACTTCATCACAAAAGAAGTCTTGGAGAGAGAACGACTGCTTGGGAGGATTTGCGCTCTGGCAAAATTCAGATTGTCGTAGGTGCGCGCTCTGCCATTTTTTGTCCTATCCAAAATTTGGGGTTGATCATTATTGACGAAGAGCACGATGGCTCTTACAAACAAAGCGATGAAATGCCCTGTTATCAGGGAAGAGATGTGGCCGTCATGCGCGCCCATTTTGAGAACTGCTGCGTTATTTTAGGAAGCGCAACGCCGTCGATCGAATCCCGCTATAACGCAAAGCTTGGGAAATACCATCTTCATGAATTGCGCGCTCGTGCTACGAAAGCAACTCTTCCCAAAGTCCACATCATCGATATGAAAATGGCAATGGAGCGCAATGGTGGATTCACCCATTTTTCAAGCGAACTTCTCAATGCTATGAAAGATCGACTTGAAAAAGGAGAACAAACACTTTTGCTTCTGAATAAGCGAGGGTTTCATCGAATGCAACTATGCAAAAGTTGCCGTAGCATTGTGAAATGTCCGCATTGCGATCTATCCCTTACATTTCATCGAGAAGCAAACCTTCTCAAATGCCATTTTTGCAACTATGGACTTCCCCCTTATCGCGATTGTCCATCCTGCCACAAACCAGAACTCGAATTTAAAGGATTTGGAACAGAACATGTAGAGCGCTCTTTGCATGCTATTTTGCCGAATGTTCGCACTCTGAGAATGGATCGAGATACGATCCAAAAAAAACACGATCATGAAGAAATTTTTAAACAATTTCGCGCTCACAAAGCAGACGTACTGATTGGGACTCAAATGATTGCAAAAGGCTTTCATTTCCCATCTGTCACTCTGGTGGGCATCTTGAACATCGATGCATCCTTGACCATTCCTGATTTTCGCTCTCCTGAACACGTATTTCAACTGTTGATTCAAGTCGCAGGACGTGCCGGCCGCGCTGAAATCCCAGGCGAAGTCTACTTACAAACCTTTATGCCCGATCATCCAGTCATCAAAAAAGCACAGATGCAAGACTATGACGCATTTTATAATGATGAAATTGAAGAAAGAAAATCATTCAATTATCCACCATTTTCACATCTAGCAAAACTCACTTTCTCCGATACAAATTCTGAGATCGCTCAAAGAAATGCAGAAAATGCTCATGCATTTCTCAAAAAAGAACTCCCTTCAACTGCACAGATCTTCCCTGTAGTCCCAGCGGGTCACCCAAAAATCAAAGATCTTTATCGTTTCCAAATACTGATCAAAACACCTAAAATCGGAAACATCGCAAATATATTGCAGAATATCCAAGGCGCAAAAATTGACACAGATCCCAACTCTACATTCTTCTAAAGGGTACGCAGCTTTTGACCCAGGACATGAACTCCAACCGTTCGCATACAATTTACCAGAATTACAACCTCATGAGATTCTTGTAAAAATTTCTCACTGCGGACTTTGCCATACCGATCTTTATATGATCAATAATGATTGGAAGCGATCCTCCTATCCCCTTGTTCCTGGGCATGAAATTATCGGCCACGTTGTAGAAAAAGGAGCTCTTGCTACCCAAAATATGAACGATCGTGTCGGTGTAGGATGGATTCATTCTACGTGTCAACAGTGTCATGAATGCAGATCGGGTCAACCAAATATCTGTCTCAATAAAACATCCACCTATTCTCAAGGACGCTTTGGTGGCTTTGCAACACACATGATTGCAGATAGTCGATTTTCTTTTCTGATTCCAGAAAAGCTAGATTCCGCACATGCAGCGCCCCTTCTTTGTGCGGGTTCAACCGTATATGCACCTTTGACACGATACGAAATGCAACAAGTCGCAGTGATTGGAATAGGCGGTCTTGGGCATTTAGCGATTCAATTTGCAAATGCATTAGGGTATGAAGTATCAGCTCTCTCTCATTCCACATCCAAAGAAAAAGATGCCCATTTATTAGGAGCCGCATCTTTTTACACATTCCAAAATCCACCCAAACCTTTGTCATTTGATTTTATTCTCTGCACTGGGGATGCTCCATTGGACTGGAACCAAATCCTTACATTCTTAAAACCCAACGGAATTCTGTGTTTTGTCAGCCGACCACCTGAAGGTATTACATTTGACCCAAAGAATCTTGTATCCGCACAAAGAACAATCTGCGGAAGTAATAACGCAAGCATCGAAGAAATGAAAGAAATGCTCTCCTTTGCTGCTGAAAATAACATTCGTCCTTGGATTGAAGAGCTGCCGCTTTCACAGATCAATTTAGCAATCGAAAAGCTGAAAAAAAATGAAGCTCGCTATCGCATTGTTTGTAAAATATGATGCAATTGAGGTTAAGAAACTACGCTACCAGCAGGTAGTCCTTGGATCTGCGGAAGCTCTAGCAATGAGCCAAAGTGAGAAGCGAGAATCATGCCGCGACTTTCAATGCCCATGATCGTTGCTGGAGCAAGATTGGCGACAAGAACCACTTTCTTTCCAATGAGATGTTCAGGTTCATAATGCTGAGCAATGCCCGAGACGATCGTTCTTTTTTCAAAGCCAAGATCTACAAGAAGTTTGAGTAATTTCTTGGATTTGGGAACTTTTGTGGCTTCAAGAACTTGTGCGACGCGAAGATCAAGTGTTTCAAATTGATCAAAGTTAATCGATGGCTTTTGAGTTTCGTATATCGGTTCTGCAACAGGAAATTCAGTTTTCACGACAACCTCTTTGTGTAAGGCCTTCGACTTTCCAAGTTTTTCGATCTGCTCTGCGATTTCCTCATCTTCCACTTTTCGGAAAATAACGGAAGGTTCAGGAAGCTTTTGATGGGCCTGTACTTCCCTATCTCGGATGTTTGCCCAGTTATCGATTATTGTCGTAAAACCGAGTTGATTCCAGATTTTTTGGGCTGCATCTGGAATGATTGGGAAAGAGATCAGAGCAAGCGCTTGAATACACTGAATACAGCAATACAATGTTGTTTCTAACTCTTTGCGTTGATCCGGATTTTTGGCTAAAGCCCAAGGTTTTCGATGTTCAAAGTAGCCATTTCCTGCTTGCGCAAGTTCCATCAAAATTTGCGTTGCTTTGCGCACATGGAAATTCGCAAATGCCTCTTCTGCCTGATCGACGAGTTTGCGAATATCGGCTAAAAACGCTTGATCTCTTTCTTGAAGCTCATTTTTTGGAGGAACAGTTGAAGAGCAGTGTTGTTTTGCGAACACAAGTACGCGATGAACAAAATTCCCGAATTTGCCAAGAAGCTCTGCATTGCAGCGCATTTGAAAATCTTTCCAATTAAACTCAGCATCCGCGGTTTCTGGTGCATTTGCAGCAATTGTATAACGCGCTTGATCCGGTGTGTATTTCGAGAAGAAATCATCCATATCAATTGTCCAACCATCGGATTTTGAGAATTGACGCCCTTCAAGCATGAAGAATTCGTTGGCGGGGAGTTGATCTGGAAGTTTATAGCGAATCTTTTGACCCATTAACATTGCTGGGAAAAAGACGGCATGAAAAGGAATGTTATCTTTGCCTAAAAATTGGACAAGCTCGGTCTCTTGTGACAACCAATAATCCTTCCACTTTTCTGGTTTTCCGATTTTTTGCGCCCAATCTTGTGTCGCAGAAATATAGCCAATCGGAGCATCAAACCATACGTAAAAGACTTTCCCCGGCATTCCAGGAACTGGGATTCCCCAATCAGAGTCACGTGTAATTGCGCGCATTTTTAAATCATTGATGTAGCTCATCGCGAAGCGAACCACATTTTCTTTCCAATGTTTTGTCTCAATCCACTTTTTTAATTGATCCTTAAAGAGATCAAAACGGAGATAGAGATGTTCGCTGGGTCGAACTGTCAGTGGATAGCCAGTTAATTTTGAACGTGGATTTTTTAGATCGGTAGCTTCATAAGAAGCAGCGCATCTCTGACATTCGTCTCCCCTTGCCTCTTCAAAACCGCATCTCGGGCAAGTTCCTACCACATAACGATCGGCGAGAAACCGATTCTCAGATTCAGAGAAAAGATGATTTTCTGTTTTTGCAACGATAAAGCCGTTTTCTTCTAACGCATGGAAAAAACTTTGGGTCGTCGCAACATGGCCCGGCCAAGTAGTCCGACTAAAGTGGTCAAAAGAAATATGCAGTTTTTCAAAGAAATTTTTATTGATTGCATGGAAAATATCGACGTGTTCTTTGGGGGTGCGTTTTGCAAGATCCGCACTCAGTGTAATTGCAACTCCATGCTCATCAGAACCGCAAATGTAAAGAACATCATTCCCGCGAAGTCTCTCAAAACGAGCATAGCAATCCCCGGGTAAATAAGCTCCTGCTAGATGGCCGAAATGCTGCGGGCCATTTGCATATGGAAGAGCTGCTGTAATGAGAATTCTTCTCATTTCTCGGCTTCTCTTTCCTCAACGGTGTCAAGAATATTTCTTAACGTTGTTTGGGGATTTTTCATGATCTCATTTCTTCCAACATGAATGGCAAAATTGCAAAGATCGAAATTATTTTTGAATTTCTTTCTCAAAGCTTCGGTTGTGACTGAATCATCTCTCATAAAAATACCTCAAGCAATAGATCGTACTACAACTAAGAGTCTTAGTACAAGAAAAAACTGCGGTTATAATCTATGGGTTTCGGCGATCACGATCGATCGAAGTACATCGTATGCATGATCTAAGCGATCATTCACTATCTCATAGTCATATGCATCAATACACTTCATCTCTTTTTCAGCCCATAAAAGCCTCTCAGAGATTGCTTCGCTACTTTCAGATTTGCGAGCCAGCAATCTTTCTTTCAAAACTTCCATGCTCGGAGGGCGGATAAAAATAAACACAGCATCGATCTTGTCCTTGAGCAATTTTGCGCCTTGCGTGTCAATAACGAAGACAATATGATTGCCGATTTTCTGTTCATCTTCAAAGAATTTTCGTGAAGTTCCGTAATAATTGCCAAATACTTTCGCGTATTCTAAAAATTCACCATTCGCAATTTTATCAACAAATTCTTGATGCGTAATAAAATAATAATCCTTACCTGGAATTTCCTGAGCCCTTGGCTTACGCGTGGTGTAAGATACGCTCTCAATAATATGCGGAAATTCATCTTGCAGCATGCGAACAAGCGTTGTCTTGCCAGTTCCGGCTGGCGCACTCACAACAAAAATAATCCCTTTCTTTCTCATTATTCGATATTTTGGCTCTGTTCCCGAATTTTTTCAATCTCGCTTTTCATGTCCACAACTAAATTTGAAATTTGCGCATCCGCTGATTTGGAACCAATAGTGTTTGTTTCTCGAGACATTTCTTGGATGATAAACTCCAATTTTCTTCCGATACTTCCTTTCACTAAAAGGGATTCTGCAAACTGAACAAAATGAGATTTTAAACGAGTGATTTCTTCTGAGATATCAATTTTTTCAGCAAAAAAAGCGGCTTCTTTCATGATTCGATCATCGAGCGACGGGTCTTGGGGCAATAAACTTTTCATCTTCTCTTGAAGTTTTTGGCGCATTTTCTCAATGGCTGCCGGCGCTAGAGCCTCAATCGAAGAGACCATTTTTTGTAACATTTTTAATCTGTGACTCACATCTTTGACAAGCGCTTTTCCCTCTTCATTTTTCATCCGAAGAAGTGCTGTGAGAGCATCCCCCACACATTTTTGCAAAATCGAAAGATCTTCTTCTTTTAAAAGGTCATTTTTTTGGATAGATGGCACATTTGCAATCAAAAAAGAGAGGTCGATTGTATTCGGATCCATCTTCAACTGTTTTGCAATATTTTCCCAAGCTTCCTTCAAACTCTTTAGAGTTTCAACATCTGGAAGAAGGTTTGAGAGAATTTCGCTGGATGGTATCCATTGCACGCGAACTGTTATCTGACCGCGCTGGACTTTCTCAGCAACCCATTTTCGAATTTCATTTTCAAAGCGGGAGAGTTCCTTTGGCAAAGTTGTATTGACTTCAAAAAACTTCCGATTGAGCGACTGTATTTCGACAATCAAACGGCCAAAAGGAGCATCGATAATCCCCCTTCCAAATCCAGTCATACTTGTTGTCATAAAAATCCCTATTCTGCAATCTTAGACTGTATGGCAACAAAATTCCAGGAATTTGTCCCAAAATCGTTTCTTTACTTTCGTAATTATCAATTTTCTACGTTCAAAAAAGATTTGATTGCAGGCATTACTGTTGGCATTGTTGCCTTACCGCTCGCAATGGCTTTTGCCATTGCTTCTGGTGTCGAACCTGCTCGTGGTTTATATACAGCAATTGTTGCAGGATTTATCATTTCTCTCCTCGGAGGAAGCCGGATACAAATTGGTGGACCGACGGGCGCTTTTGTCGTGATCATCTACGATATTGTCCAAAGAACGGGATATGCAGGACTTTGTGTTTCGACAATGATCGCGGCCGTTTTTCTTGTATTGCTCGGGTTATTTCGCATCGGTTCTTTGATCAAATTTATTCCTCATTCGCTCATAACCGGTTTTACGACGGGCATTGCGGTCATTATCTTTTCGACACAAATCAAAGAATTTTTTGGTTTACAGCTCGCAGTACCGGCATCGTTTGTCGATAAATGGACAGCCTATTTTCATGCTCTTCCGACTTTGGATGTATTCACATTTTCAGTCTCTTTTGCCACTCTAGGAATCATTCTTTTTGTGAGAAAGGTCTTTCCATCCATTCCCTGGGCTGTGTTTGCGATCTGTTTTTCTACACTTCTCATTGCAATTTTCAAACTTCCCGTCGAAACGATTCAATCCCGTTTCGGAGAAATCCCAAAAAGTCTTCCCCTCCCCGATTTCGCAAATTTTTCGATTCCCGCAGGAATGTGGAAAGAATGTTTGACCGATGCGATTACCATTGCTTTCTTGGGAGGCATTGAGTCTCTCCTTTCCGCCGTCATAGGAGATGGAATGATTGGAGGAAGACATCGCTCCAATTGCGAACTCATTGCACAAGGAATTGCAAATGGTGGCTCTATTCTTTTCGGAGGAATCCCAGCAACTGGCGCGATTGCACGGACCGCAACAAATGTAAAATCTGGTGCTCAAACTCCGATGGCAGGAATGATCCATTCCGTCACTTTATTCCTCATCATTCTTTTTCTTTCGCCGATTGTCAGCCAAATTCCGCTTGCAGCACTTTCCGCGGTATTGATGATGGTTGCCTGGAATATGAGCGAAATGCCTCATTTTATCCAAATCCTTCGAGGACCGATTGGAGACAAGCTTGTTCTTATTGTCTCGTTTCTTCTGACGATTTTCGTCGATATCACAGTCGCAATTACGGTGGGCATGATTTTAGCAAGTTTTATTTTCATGAGACAAATGAGCCAAGTTTCAAAAGTCACCCCCATCTCTCATCTTTTCGAAGAGAACAATTTAGAAAAAAAAATGCCTATACATTTTCCGGAAGATGTGCAAGTCTATGAAATACAAGGACCTTTTTTCTTTGGGACAGCCAATCTGCTTCGAGACTCGCTTCAATCGACAACCGCTTTGCCTAAAAAATTTATTTTAAGGCTCAAGAATGTGCCTATGATTGATGCATCGGGAATTCATGCTTTAAAAGAATTTTATCATGTTTGTGAGAAGAAAAAGATCACATTATACCTGACTGAAATTCAGGAGCATTCCAGAAAAGATCTCGAAAAATTTGGCCTCTTGAAAATGATTGGAGAAAATCACATTTTATCTTCTTTAAAAGATGCTATTTAAATTCATAATTACTCTATAATATCCGATGAAATGCAGCAGCTCTTTCGAAAAGTTTTTGGGGTCTATTCAGGGGAGGGAAGACAAGCTCTCCAATTTGCCCGTTTAGCGATTTTTTGGGCCTTTGGTTGCTCTTGCTTAGACACGCTTTCCGATGGTTTATTCATTGAAAAGGTCGGGGCCGCTTCCTTACTCCGTGTCTATTTTGGCGTCGCGATCGCCTTGATTGCCACCTCTTCTTTAGTTTTCTATGGTCTTAGAAAGCTGAGCCCTTATCAAATTTTAATGTCTGTTTTTGGAATTGCAGCCACTGTATGCATCACATCAGCGATTTTTGTCAGTGGCGATACGCCCACTTGGTTCTGGTATGCTCTCAAGATTGTTTCAAGAATTTTCTATTTAGTGGTTCTTCCTCTAATGTGGACCTTCACCGACCAATATCACGATTTACAAGATGCAAAAAGAGTCTATGCCCTCTATAACGGTACCTATTACATCGGCGCGATTATCTCTGGAATGTCGATCAATTTCTTGCTGGATACACTTGGCTTTACGACCTTGCTCTGCGCTGCGTTTATAGCTATTATTTTAGGAATGCGAGAGGCCAGACTCATTACAAGAGTGACAAAAGCCATCCATGATGACAGTACTGAAGGAGTCATGTCATCCAATCGAGACTCTTTAGTGACAATGGTCAAACAAATTCTCCGTTCAAAGTATGTGATCTGTCTCCTCTTACTTGCCATTTTCTCACAGCTGTTGCAAACAGTGACGGACTTCAATTGCATGGCAACCTTCGGGGAAGCCTTTAAAGGAGAAAGACACATTACCGAATTCCTTGGGAAAAGCCGAGCAATCATTGCGTTTGCCAATATTTTCATCGCGATGTTTATCTACAATCGATGCATCCGCCGCATTGGCGTCAACAATGCGATCTTAGTGACCCCGCTTTTTTTCGTAGCTGTCTATGTAGGATGGCTTTTTTACGACGGACTACCGACGGCGATATTGGGGTTAGTTGCCATCGAAGGATTCCTTTACGGATTTGATGAAAATAGCACGAATCTCATGACCAACGCAGCGCCAAGTAAGCTAAAGTCAAAAGTACGCATTCTGATTGGATCCTTTTTTGAGCCGACTGGCATGCTGATCTCGGCCGCTTTAATGAGCACTTTTGAAGAGTCTACAAGAGGTCTTGGTCTTCTCATCACTGTCTTTGTCCTCGTCTTCGCATTTGCAGTGAGAACGCTTTATTCTTCAGCGATTTTAAGTAATTTAAAAGAAAATGCCTTACATTTTGATCGAAAATTAAAAACCTGGCTTGCTCTGATGACGCGTCGAGAGCAAAAAGAGGCCAAAAAAGCGATATTAAAAGCGTTAAAATCACCGCATGAAGATTTTCAGTTGCTCGGCGCCAAATCATTACTTGAAATGGGGGATGCAAATCACCTCGATGAAATTCTTTTCTCTGCTAGAAAGTTTGGCACAGTAGCGAAAATCCAATTATTACAACTGTTGGAACATTCAATTTTCCACAATCATACAAACGTCATCCAAACAATCGATGCCTGGACTGAGTCTGATTCTCCAGAGCTTGCAAAACATGCCAATTTTTATCTCGCAAAAAAGGGACTGCATCATCCTGAAAAGGCAGAAGAGGATCTTGAAGAGCCTGATCTCATACTCAGATCAGCCGCTATCTTAACTTTAAAGAAATCTCTTGCGAATTCGTCACTTGAAACGGCGGCATTAAATCGCACCATTGCAAGCAAAAAACTAGATATTATGCTGCAATCGAGCCGAATCGATGAAATCGGCATGGCTCTCGATTTAATCGCCGAGGAAAATACACCTGAGCGGGCCCTTCCTTTTCTCAATCACGACTCCAAACTGGTCAAAAGAGCGGCTGCGCGCACGATTGCAGCTTCCGCGACAAAATCATTTAGCCGACATGCACCAAGACTCATTGAAGAACTCGAAAATTCAAGAGACTCTGGTATGCGCCTTTCTTTACTCGATGCGCTCGGCAAAATAGCCGATACGACGATCATTAAAGATCTCCTCTTAGCTAGTATCCGTTTTCGCCCTTCTGAACGACGACGCACTGAAGAAATCATTCTTCACATGGGATTAAAAATCGTTCCCCTACTTCTTTCTTTAACAAAAGATATTGCAATTCCAGAACGTGCCCGCATTTTATCCGGGAAAATTTTAGCACGACTTGCACTTCCTCAATTGCAATCTATTCTCCCTGAAATTTTGGATATCGAAATTGATCGAGCCTATTTTTATTTCTATTTTGCCCATACAATCCAAAAACAATATCCCCTGTATGATCTTGAAATGCTTCAGAATGCACTCTTTGCAGGCTATCAGTCTGTCATTGATTTTGTGATTCATCTGCTTGGAGCCGCAGGATCCTTGGAAGATCCCGATCTGCTCGTTCGCGCATTACATAACCGCAATGGAAAGATCCACGCGCATGCCATCGAAAGTCTTGAAAAAACTTGTGATGCGCGGATTTTTCGACTGATTGCCCCTTTAATCGATGATCTTCCTCTCGAAGAGAAAATGGCCGCATGCATTAGCTGGCATGGAAATTCTCCAAACCTTACTCTTTCTGAACTTCTCGATAAACTGGACGACTCTCCCCTTCTTTTCGACAAAATTGTTGCTGTCCGCCTGAAGACGCAACTGCAAATGCCGAATTGGAGAAAAGAGCTTAGAGAACTGATGAAACATTCAGATGAAACATTCCATCAATACGCATACGAGTTACTTGAAACATGAAGAGCCTAATCAAAAAAGCATTTTTCTTAAAAAAAATCCATCTTTTTAGTGAGTTAGAATTAGAGCTTTTACTCGCCATTGCAGAGAAATTGCATGAAGATGATTATGATGCAGATGAAAAGATTTTCTCTTCCGGCCAAGTTGCAAACCGCATCTACTTTATTGTGAAAGGGAAGGTTCAAATTCTTGATGAAAAAAATAGACCCCTTTTTGAGCTAACCAACGATCAATACTTCGGCGATGAGTCATTGTTTAACGAAAGGTCGCGCACCTATGCAGCCATTTGCCAAACAGACAGCATTCTTTTTTCTTTATCAAGGAGCCACCTACTCTCAATCATTTCCGAATGCCCATCTGTCGCAATCGCACTCTTGCAAGTGTATTCAAGCCAGCTTCCTTGTAGGTATAAAGCATGAACCAATCCCCAAATTTCTACATTCGATTTCGATTTTCTCAAACAATGATCCGGACTTTTTCATGAGAATCAGAACACGATTTTTGCTCTTCCTTCTTCCTACATTTATCGGAAGTATTGCTCTTGTCTCGTCGCTGCTTGCCTATAACTGGTACTCAAGCCTTGAACACTTAAAAGAATACATCACTGCAGATGTTGATATTCGACTGATCGATGCACAATTTCGGCAAAGCTTATTTCTCATCTTTCTCTCGGCCAGTTTTACAATTCTCATTGTCGTCGGCACACTCTTTATGATCGCGAATAAAATTTCTCATCCCATTCAAAAACTCAATCACTCGGCTCTCGCTTTAGCAGCAGGACAATATGGTGAATCCATTACCTCCCAAGGCCCCAGAGAAATCGCTGAACTTGCAGGAACTCTCAATATTATGAGCGAGTGCTTGCTTGAAAATATCAATCGTCTCAAAGAAAACGCCATCTTACGAGAAAGAATGTACGGTAAGTATGAATGCGCGATGCTCTTGCAGCACTTGATGCTTCAGAAAAATATTGACGACTGCAAATCAGATGCGATTGCCGTTAAACCCATCACGTTCTTTTCCGAAAATCCTCGAGGGATCCTCCTTCATTTCCCAAAAGCTAATGTGGGACAATTCACAATCGAGCTGTCTGAAGCCCTCACAGAAGGTTTCGAAGGCATGTATCAACTGCTTACAGGACCTAAAACTGATGGCGAAACGACCTGCATTACGCTGGATGAGGAAACATCTACGCTCCACACACCCAATCGTCTTCTCCTATGGTCCATGAGCAAAAAACGCTTTCTCGATTTTACGCAATGCATTCAAGTACAAACTGGGGACCTATTTTTCCTTTATAATCAAGGGATGCTTCGATTTTATAAGAACCACAAAAATATCCAAGATTTACTCAATAAAGTACTCAATATTTTTGCGCTTGATGGGCTAGAAACTACATCAAGAATGCTCCAAAAAGAAATATCCTTTCTCGTCAAAAGAAAGGATCCTCAGGAAGATGTCCATCTTCTCTGCTTTCAAGTTTTAAATTAATACCAATACATTGTGGAAATTGCAAAACCCCATATGGTTCCCAATTTATTCGTCATGCAAAGCTGAGAATTGAATACGCAAAGGCATATCAGAGATTTTTTCTTCTCGAATACTTCCCCGTTTCATTTCCCCAGTTGTATCGTCGATTAGGATCACTTGAAAAGTCCGATCACTAAGACTTGATGGAACAAATCCATGAACGATCATATCAAACGACGCTTCAAACATTTGGCCCCATAATTGTTCTACCGCACTTTTGGTTGAATCGATTTTGAAATCCGATGAATCTGTAGCTATGAATTCATTCCAAAACACACTCGCTTGATTCGGACTGCTTGCTCTCGATTCTAGTATCTTTAAATTTATTACACCCATTTTCTCCTTTACACTATAGAGAAAAAAACAGTACCATAGTCTTCTATAGAGGATCAATGAGTTTTGCCAATCCAGATTATCATTCACACGAAGAATTTCAGAATAGAACTCGCAAGTTAGCCGAGATTCGTGCCCTGGGCGTTGAACCCTATCCTTCAAAACAGCCATGCGGCCAAAAAACTGCTGAACTTGCTTTAGAAATTCAGGGGAAAGAAATTGGGCACAGTGATGATGCTGGAGCAGGATTAACACCCAGCGCTTGTGTTGCAGGCAGACTTGTTCTTTTTCGCGCGATGGGGAAAAATGCTTTTGCGCATATTCAAGACGAAACTGGAAGAATCCAGGTTATGTTCAACCGGGATCTCACCAAAGTCGATGGATTTCATCCTACTGAAGAGCTTTCACAGATCAAATTCATTGAGAAAAAGCTCGATCTCGGGGATATCTTATGCGTAGAAGGACATCTTTTTCACACTCAAAAAGGTGAACTGACAATTTTTGCAAAAAAAGTCACAATCCTTTGCAAATCACTTCTTCCTTTGCCAGATAAGCATAGTGGGCTTGCCGATAAAGGGATTCGCTATCGGAAGCGTTGGCTCGATCTAATCACAGACCAATCTTCGCTTGAAAAATTTCGTCTTCGTTCCCGCATTCTACTTTCTATTCGCAAGTACTTTGAACAAGCAGGCTTTGAAGAAGTCGAAACACCGGTTCTTGAAAATATTTATGGAGGAGCCGCAGCCCGGCCTTTCACAACGCATCTTCATGCGCACCATCAAGATATGTTCTTACGTATTTCTCTTGAAATCCCTCTAAAAAAATTGATCGTCGGCGGAATGCAAAAGATTTTCGAGATTGGCAAAGTTTTCCGTAACGAGGGCATTGATAAAACTCACAATCCTGAATTTACGATGCTTGAGGCTTATGCTGCAGGTTGGGATTACAATGATACGATGGTTTTTGCTGAAAACTTATTTGAGTCGATTGCATTAGAGCTTTTTGGCGATACAAAGATTCGTTTTTGCAGTGGCGACGAAGGAACTGCGCAAGTGATCGATTTGAAAGCTCCATGGAAACGAATGTCCATGAAGGAAGCCGTTCGTACTTACGTTCATTTAGACGTCGACAAAATGAGCGATCAAGAGATGAAAGATCACCTTCGAAAAAATACACACGTCGAAGAGAAAAGACTTGCAGCCGCAACGCGAGGCCACCTGATTGCAATGCTTTTTGGCGAACTTGCTGAGCCTCATCTTATCCAACCTCATCACATTATCGACCATCCGATTGAAACCACACCTCTTTGCAAACTTCATCGTGATCCGATTTTACGAAAAGAGGGAATTGTAGAACGCTTTGAAAGCTTTATCTTAGGCAGAGAAATGTGCAATTCCTATACAGAGCTGAACGATCCAGAATTGCAAAGAAAGCTACTTATTCAGCAAGCAGAACAAAGAGAGCAAGGTGATGTCGAAGCATCTCCTCTTGATGAAGAATTTATCGAAGCGATTTGCCAAGGAATGCCTCCGACTGGCGGAATTGGTTTTGGAATTGATCGCCTGGTCATGCTCTTCGCGCAAGTGGAATCGATTCGTGACGTTCTTTTCTTCCCGATCATGCGTCCCGAAGAAATGTGAAATCACGCTTGAGCCGAAAGTGAATATGATCCTTTAAACGTCAGCAGCCATTAACAAGCAATAAGAGATTTCCACCAAGTTAAAGAATTATACCAGCATTCTGTAGTCTTCTGACTTGATTTTTCTACAATTTCGCTTAAGCTAATTGCGTAGTGAAATCTTTTCGCTCCATATTTTATTTCTTCGCCTGTCAGATGCATACCTAGCTTTTCTAAAATTCGTTTTGAGGCTATATTATCAGGTCTCGAAGTGGCCACAATTTTTTCGAGTTTTTTCCCCTCAAGAGTAAAGCCTTCTTTGACCGTAGCTGGTGCAAATTCTGTGACTAATGCAGATATTGCCTCGCTACCATATCCATTTCCCCAATGCGCTTTGTGAAACAAATAGGCAATTTCAGATTCACCAGGATGATCTCCATGACCCAAAATGATATGACCGATAAATTCGCTCGTATCTTTTCTAAAGACGGCCATTCCTACATAAGGATCATTTTCATGCAAACGCTTCACCCAAATATCATTAATGCGCTTAGCCATTTCATTTTCTGTTTTTGTCGCGCCGTTCGCATATTTTTCCATGACGTCCTTGTCGCCAAAAAGAGCTGCGTAAAGGCGATGGTCCCCTTGATTAACGGTTCGAATCAATAAACGACTCGTCTCAATCGTTATAAAGAGATCTCCTTCTTGTGAAGAAAAATCAATTTTGGAAGTAGCACCGGAATAAGTATGAGTTGAAGGAATTGGCATTGATGACCTCTTAAAATGCCAAGATCATGCATTCTATCATGGAAAGAGTCAATCATTTTCTGGATTATATATTAAGGCACTTGCGATCGTTAAAATTAGGCGCTTTGGCGCGCTTAAAAAACAATTTTTAAGCTTGTTTGGGTATAGCCAAAACTGATGAAATACATTTTATACGACAATAGACCTCTTTCGAAAGAGGTCTAATCTATTTTTATGGGGAATTTCTTCCCCTTTTAATTAATGTTTAGGAAATCCAGCTTTTCGAAAATATTCAGTAGCAAGTTCTTTTTTGCCCAGCTTTTGGTAACAACGCGCAATTCTTTCGTGATGCATAGATACATTGTTCGACTTTGCTCCGAAGGCAGTTATAGATGATTTCAATGCTAAGAAATGATGCGTCAAAGCACTTTCATATTTCCCAGCCTCTTCTAAACGATGCGCACAACCAGAATGTACTAACATCTTTCGAGCTGGGTCAAACAAAACTTTTACACTACTATTAATCATAAATTCCCTCAAATTATTAAAAATTCAAAAGAGTACCCGTATTCCAACAAAAATTACAAAAGAATTTTTTCGACAAACGATTTGTGAGCTTGTTTGGGTATATTAGATGGTGTCTATGGCACGCTAAGCTCTATATCGATGTGATCCATGCCATAAGAGATTTGCCGTTCAATCGCTTTTCTTTTTGAAGGTAAACCAAGTTTGGCCATATGCAATTTGGTTTTAATATCGGCCAAATGGGTGCGAATAATTTCTTGACCTTGTCTATAAAGCCAATAATTTTGATCGTCAGTAAACGTCCCTAACTCATCAAAATTCATCTGAATGGAAATATCCGCTAATGCCAGAGACTGCTCAACAAACTTTCTGTAGGCAATTTCAAGCCCTCGTCGTGTCACCCCAAAAAGATTTGTCGGATGCTCAGTGGGCAATTTTTCGCTCAAATCGATTGCTAAAACGACTTTCGCTCCATATTTTTTTGCAACAGAAACAGGGATTGGACAAGATGCACCACCATCAATACAATGACGTCCATAGAGTTGATAAGGTTTAAAAACTCCAGGAAATGAACACGATGCCCGAATGGCGGATGGAATATCCCCGCAGCAAATCTCTACTGTCTCACCAGAAATCAAATCTGTCGCCACTACGATTAAAGGGATTTTTAAATCGTCAAAATGTCTTGCATTCAAAAGATCGCCCATCAAATTTTGCAAAAGATCCCCGTTCACAATTCCGAAAACCGGATTCATGTACGAATAATCTAGAACATCTCTTTTTCTCAAAGGAATCAAACGATTGATTGCGTTTTGCAATTCGGGTTGATCAGCATATAGTGCACCAGCAATTGCTCCAGCACTACAGCCAATAATTAAATCTGGACGAATGCCTGCTTTCTCCAATTCTTGGATTGCCCCTAAATGAGCAAGACCTTTTGATCCTCCTCCTCCTAAAACGAGCGCTAATTCAATCGGCTTTGATGGTTGAAATGTTGGCAGAATCACATATTCTTCTTCAGGCAACACACGCAACGAAGAACATCCTGTCAAAAGAAGTGAGAGAATGCACAGAAATCGACGTATCATTTCGGCATTATAAATAAAGAACATTCGCTTGTCTATGAGGAATATCGCACACGTGAATTCGCTCTTTACAAAAGAATTTTTTTTGGGAAGAATCTTCGAGAAAAATTTATAAAATAGCTATAGACTTCATGGCGATTTCCTTGCGACCAAAATTGAAGAGACCTGATTGAGTGGATAAATGGTTTCTAAAGAAAAGCCTGCTTGGTTGAATAAACTGGAAAAATGAGCAAGACTCCGTTCGTATCCACCAGTCATGACCAGCATATTTAGATTTAACACTCCTCCAGAACCAGTCGCTTCATCGAGAATATTTTCAATAATATAGACCCGATTCTGTGGATGGTTCGACAGTCTTGAATGAACTTTCTCTAAAATCTCGATTGCTTTGCGATCAGGCCAATCATGGATGACACGCGACAAAACAGCGCTTTCAACGCTAAAGACAGGCCAATTTTCGAAAAAATTTCCCGAAATAAGTTTTGTTCTGTCTTTTAGCTCATCAGGTATTTGTACGAGGTTTACTACGTTTGGAAGATCAAAAAGAAGGCCCGTGAGACTGGGATTTTTATTTAAAATTTCGAACAGCAAAGTTCCATTTGATCCACCCACATCGAGGATTGATCGATGAACACTTAAATCGATCAAAGAACAAAATGCTTGATAATCTCTTTTCGCATACTTGGATAAGACGGTGTGATATAACTGGCACTTGTCTTCATGGTTTTCTAACCAGTCAAACCATCCCATGCCATATAGAGAATCAAACGCAGCTTTTTCTGTTTTCAAACTTTTCAATAGATGGCGCCAAGAGATAAGATGTTCTTCTTTCCAAAGACTGGCTGCGCCTTTCAGAGAAAAAGGGTGTTGCGAATGAAAAAAGACTCCCGTAGCAGTTGCAAACCACTTTCGATCACCTCTTTTTTCAACATACCCCATCTCAAGAAGTGCTTGTAAAAGCTTAATGGTACTTGTTTCTGAAAGAGAAATGCTTTCTGCAATCTCAGAAGAGGAATTAGGCAAATAGTCAAAAAGGTGAATTTCTATAGCTGTTTGAATCGTGTAAAAACGCCAGTAGGAAACTAAATCAGCGGATGCAGAATGAAAAGGATCCTCAAGATCTTCCCTAAGAACACCCACTTTCCTCCCCTCTTCATCAATTAAATGGAGAGCGCCGCGGTCTGTCTCTACACGAGCAACCCCATTATAAAACGGCTCAATATTTTTATAGATCTCGGGATAAATACTTTCTCCTGAGGTATTGACATGAAACCACCCCTTTTCATTCTTGGCTCTCGCAAACCCTTTATGGTAGACATCGAGGTCATGAAACCACTTTCCATGCAAAAAAGCACCACTTGGTAAAATATGGGTATAAAATCCGTGATTATTTTGCACGGTGGCATAACCATCATGAAAATCTCCCACGTAACAAAAGAGATTGGGATAGGCTTTTTTCCCATCTCGATTGATATGAAAATAGTTCCCTTCAAAATCTTTTACAACGGAGAATTTCTCTTGGAAGTTTCCACACCAGGAATACCTTTCTTTATAGAGCTCTTTTCCATTGGCAAGAATATGAAAACATCCCCTTTCAGACTGGACCGCTGCCCGAGCGTCATAAAATCCAAAAACTCGAATATATCTCTCGGGATAGATCGGCTCTCCATTCACGTTGATATGAAAAGCCCCAGTCTCATCTTTGACAGCGGCAAGACCTGGCTCATGAAATTTGAGAACGGATAAAAATCGAGGCAAATAGGCTCTCTGCCTGTCGATGAGGTGACAGGATTGATCTTCTGAGATTTCAAACGTTTGCAAGCGTGCTTTCAACATCAGCCTCTTTCTTTTTTCTCATATTACAACCTTTGCATACAGCATGCTGCATATAGTTTTTCTGCAAATTTTTGTAGGGATCACTATTCCATATTTTTTCCAAAGAAACATCATAGAGATTTCCAAAATCGCCGAGTTTGAGCCGCTCGTCATTTGGAGCGCAGCATGGGTTGAACCTCCCTTCTGACGAGACCCATGCTTCTTGTCCAAGAAATGGGCAAACCCCTTCGGAAATCAGTTCCCCTGTTGCTGAATCTTCCAAGCAATAGATGTTCTCTAAAATGACCTTGTCTCCTGAAGGAAGCCTTTCTTTTTCTGCTACATCTATTGCTTTGACGACAATTTCATTCCAACGTTGAATCGATTCTTTACTTCTTCTTAGATTTTGCTCTTGCATCTGTTTGGCAAATACCCAAAGGTGGTGACCTTTCACACGATTCACTCCCAAAGAAGCGGCAAGACGGACCACCTCTGGAAGCTCTTCCAACCCTATTTCCATGAAAGTTAGCTGAAATGTCACACGGCAAAAATTGCCTCCCATTTTTGCAACCTCATCGCGCACTCGAATAAAGTCTTTCACATTTTGTAGCCTTTGTTCGAAATTCGATCCAATCATGATCAACTCCGACGTTTTTTTCGTCGATCCATTCCACGATATTTTTACATCAGACCCAATGGGGACAATCTTCTCTGCCCACTTTGTCGCACCAATCCCAGGAAAAGTCCCGTTGGTCGTCAGATTGAGTTTCACACCATACTCGTGGCACATTTGGATGATCTCATCAAAATGGCGAAACAGAAGAGGCTCTCCCATTGTTGATGGAATCATTTCTTTCAAGGGAGATCCTTTTGCTTCCTCAAGGACTTTACGCAGGAGATGAATATCCATCCGCCTTCGAGGCCGACCTTCCTCTTTTCTTTTGGTTTGACAAGAGCTGTAGATCGAATGTTCCTCACACATGATACAGCGAAGATTGCAATCATCAGGATTTGTATCAAATGTGATACGCCAAGGGCCTGGTTTTTCGAGATGTTCGATCTTCATGCTTTTTCCTCTGTTTGATTGCGATACTGTACAGCTTAACTACTTGTTCAACATGTGTTTGGATACTAGGAATACGGCGGTCATCTGATTGAAGATACCCACCATTGCCGATTTTTAAAGCAATCTGAGGATCAGAAACGATTCTTGTCATTTGCTCTGCTAGACTTTTTGGATTTCGAAAGTTAAATAACAATCCATTCATTTCATGATGAACATATTCCCCCATCCCCCCAAAGTCGGCCGTGATAATGGGAACTTTTGCTTCTAAAGCCTCATGAATGACAAGGGGTGAATTTTCTCCCCAAATAGAAGGGACAACGATCGCATCGACATGGTTAAATACCTCTTCGATCAGCATTTGATTTCGATAGCTTCCCATCCAAAAAATACGACTCTGAGCGACCGGGTCCATTGTCATAATGTAAGACTGTAACGATTGAGTAAATGGCTGTACGGGAGCTCCCCAAATTTTAAGCTGCGCATTTTGATAGGTTTCTTTGAATGCCTGTAAAAGATGAAAAATCCCTTTTGCTTGTTTATGGGTGCCAATGTAGCCAAAAACAAAATCTTTCTCTTTTTTTCGATTTCTTCCCATGAGCCTTTCTCGCTGAAACCCATAATCGAGGTAGACAATTTTGGAAATGTCCACATCGAAATCTTTGACAAATCGGTTCATTAAGTAGCGTGAAGGTGCAATAAAAAGGTCCACCAAGGATGTGATTTCTCGAACATGCTCCATCCGTTTTCCAACCCAGTTTGTCCAATACTTAATGTCCTCTTGATCTTCTGGACTTGAAAAATAACGCCAGTAACACTGCTTGGCACATTTTTCATCTTGTTGAGAATCGCAAGATGGATAAAGATCTTCTGTCTTAGAATGAATTCCCTGCAAAAATTGACCACGAGGGCACATGAGCCAAAAATCATGCAGAGTAAATACAACCGGAATGTTTCTATAATTAGCTTCGAAAACTAAAGAAGTTGAAAGATGATTTAAATGCCCAACATGAACAACATCGGGCTCACATGCGTCCAAGAGCTGTGAGAACGCTCGATCCACTTCAGGATGCCTATACCCATCCTTCCCATGAGCCATGTTTATCAAACAAATTTTGATCTCTTGGCACATTGGATCAAACTCCCAATCCATAGAGTATTCTTGTTTATACGCATTTTCTTGTCGTGTGAATACAATAACCTCATGGCCCTGTTTAGCTAATTCGTGACACAAAGTTTGCGAATAGATCTCTGAGCCCGCGTTGTATCGGGTGGGATACCCATGAATAACCTTCAAAATCTTCATAACTTCTTTTATTCAGACGATTCGGGTCGAAATGCTAACTAAAAAAAACTTTTTACACCATAAAAAACACCCCCTCGAGCAGGTTCACTTCTTTCACCAGCTTCTCGAAGAAAACATTCACAGGTTGTTTTTCTCAATTCGACAACCCAAAAAAGCTGACACTTTTTTTCTGCATTACTAAAGGAAACATGCCAAGCTCTTGATCAATTCATCGCTCTTCCCATGCCTAAGCCGGGCGACGGCGATCTAGATGTACATTTTATCCTTTTGAATCTTATTACTCTAAAAGCTCAAGAACAACGTTTTAGAGGGAATCAGGAAATTGAGCTGACTCTCACTCTGTCTGCTCTGCCCCTCCTGAAGAAAGTGAAAGTAAACAATTATTCTAAAGCAATCAGCTACTTTCAGCGTTATAACCCTAATGGGGGGATTGAGTAAATCTTTCGGCCATTGAACAAAAAACCACTTGACCTGATCCACAGAAACAATAGAGGTACAAAATTCTCGAGGTGAAAAAGCCATTTATGTCCCTTATGGGAATTAAAAATGGCTCCATTCGTCCGAATTAATTAGATGTTTTGAGAAATACGACCCCTTCTTTTTCAAACGATTTGTCGATGTTTTGATAAGGAATACGCGTAGGTCACTTATAATCAGCAATATGCACCAAACACGCCCTCACAAAATAGTAATTATTTATGCATTGAAAAATAAATAAAATAAATGGTATAATTAAACTTTATAATTAATATTAATTAAGGCTTAAATGATCTCCTCAATTAGATCTGGATATAGCAATCGTTTAACAAGTGCATGTATAGCTACCTGCTCAGTCTCACTTAAGAACTGTAGTACTATTGCAAAACTTTCGTTGAATGCTCTCTATGAGAGGAAATCACGACTCATCCCTATTAGACAGGAAATGGTATGCATTCAAGATGAATTGGCTGCAACAATCAAGGAGAGTACTGAGCAATCAAGGCAAATAGATGCTGATTTAGAAAATCATCGAAAGGAAATTCATCGTCGAACAGAACATCCTAACGCCTCTTTCTTGGAGCCAAGCAAGTTGTCTTCAAAAAATAACGACTGGAATCATAGAGATAACATCCCACTTTATTTGATAATTGAAATTATTGTAGTTGCAACGTGTTTTTATAGATGTTATCAATATCAAAAACATTGTAAAGAAATCATAGATCTCTCATCCTCAGAAAATTTGCCAAACCTTCGAAACAGAGTATGCGTTCCAATTTTCATATCGGATACAGACGCTATACTCTATGGTCTCTTTGTAAATCTGGGAGCCCCCCATTTTGGGATAAGAGAGTTAGATTCTATGGGGGTAGTCCCCATTATTCGAAAGATCTCTCACCCAGAAGAAGCGCTTTCTATATTGGATCAATTAAGATCTCAAAACAATGAGATCCCCATTTTGATTTTGTTGGGGCATGGTAACACACACAGCATAGAAATGGGAGGAGGGAAAACATTGAATTCTAACCTCCTTGCACGCGCGCCACTTTCACCTAATGCGCATATCATTCTGTATAGTTGCTCTACAGCACAGGAAACACCCAATTTTTATTCTTTGGCAAGAAAAATTTCTTTGTTGAATCCAGATGTTTTAGTCAGTGCTTCTCGAAGAAATGTCTGTGCAGGTCTCCCTTGGGAACCCTTCGGTATTTCTTTCAGGAAGGACCCCTCCGGAAAACTTTTGGCTAAAATTTATATGCCCGATGAGTTCGGGACCAATCAAGTCACTCAATACAAAAATGGCCGCTATCAAACCGAAGGAGATGGCCAAATTTCTCTAGCAATGAGATATTGCTTAGGAAAAGTAGCAAAAGTATGTCCAATAGTAGATGCATTCTTTCCTATGAGTACCCCTGTTGAAAAATCAATACCGCCTGGGGAAATAGAATCAGCCCTCTTCCAAGTAGCCTCTTGCCTTACGAATCCTTTTTACAAGAGCCAAGAGTTCTGTCGACGGATTCGTGCATGTGAAGTGAACAATTCAGAAACAAAAGTCACTCAATTAGCGAGAAAAACTTCTCTTATTATGTCCTGGATTGGATGGACTACTTTAGCATTAATGACTACCTTACCAGGCTTTGCTTGCTTCGCACTATTAACATGGATGCGAACTAAAACCTCCTTAAAACTTAAAGAAAATTCCGAGCTAAGACCTTTTAGAACTAGGTATACAGCAATAGAAAACTCATGATTGGAACCGACCATCATGGATTCCCTCACTTGAGTGAAAAAACGTAGAGCTATTTCGTCCGATAGATTATCAGAAACCGTATCTTTTTGGTGACGCATACCGTCACTTCAGACAAGCTGGTTTTTCAATGCGAAAAACATCGCAATACTGAAATGAATTCAAAAATTGAAATTTTGACAAAGAGGCGGCGCATATTTTGGTGTTTGCAGCGAATGACCATTGGACTTGTCCAAGGCATGAGCGAAAACCCAAAATATGCTGCCAAGTCCAACGCAGTCAAAAACCAATTTTTGAGTTTATTATTGAAAAAGTTGCGAACACGCATTTGTATACTTATTTAAAGGAGCACTCAATTTCACAAGCAATTACTCTGATAATCCCTGTTATTTGGAATATAATTGTTTGTGTACATAATACTCATAAAGTTTGCGATATAGAATATGATGAAGACAAGTGGATTGAGCATGTTCTGCACACACCTTTTGCTCTTGCTGATGCAAGTGAAGAGATTAGAGGCAATAGAAAAATAGTTCTGGCTGCTGTTCAGAGAAGTAGCTGGAATCTTCAATGGGCGTGTAAAGAGCTTCTAAACGATCCTTATTTTATGCTCGCCGCTATCCAAAAAAATGCAACAGCTTTTGAATGGGCAAGCGAAGAGCTCCGTGGTGACGAAGAAGTGGTTTTTCCGCGATTCAACAGAACGGCACAGCACTTGAGTGGGCAAGCGAAGAACTTCGTAGCAATCGAGAAATCGTCCTAACCGCTGTCTTAGAAGATGGTGATGCAATTTTCTATGCCAGCGAAGAGCTTCGTGATGACAAGGAGATTGCTCTGATCGCAATCAACCAAGCTTACGATACATTATCTGCTTGCAAGGCTCTCAGAAATGATAAGGAAGTAGTTCTTGTTGCAGTTCAACAAAGCGGCTGGGCTCTAGAATGGGCAAGTGAAGAGCTTCGAGGGGACAGAGAAATCGTCCTTATCGCTATTCAGACTTCTCCCTGGGCGCGGAATTTGATACTTCAACTTGCAAGCAAGGAACTTAGAGAAAAATTTTCAATCTGAATTATTTAACGCCTTCTTTATACCGAAATAACCTGAAGAATCGGTTTTTGACTGCGTCGTTTTTTTCTCAAAAATGGCATTCTCACTCGTGCCTTGCGATTCCGCAATGGTCACTCGCTCCGAATGCAATTTTTGAGAAACTTCCTTGTCAAATTCCCGATTCTTCAGGTTATTTCGGTATATCCAACCGGACTCCTTTCTGGCGAAGCGAGCCGATGCGGCTCGCCCTCGTTCAGAAAGTTAACGGCTTTTTCGGCCTTTTTGACTCAAGGAGAAGCTATTTTTTTTCTCGAATGAGAAGATTAATCAATGTTAAAGGTTTTACAACAGCTTCCTGTCGACCGTGAATACGAATATCTCCGGCATAATCTCTTAAATATTTCTCTTTTTGAGCGAGAGGAAAATAGGTTCGCGCCCAGGGGTCGCATAGAATACTGTCTTGGCTATTTCTCGGACCAATAATAATAAAGCTGTGATCACCAAATAGAATTGAATAAGATTCGCAAGTTGTTGCGTGAAGGATTTCCGGATGTTTATCATTGAGGAGTTTTAAACCCAGCCTTGCAATCTCCCGACAATTACCTTCGCCAATATGATTATGAGACGATAACCTTTTCCTCAAAGTTTCTTGATATTCGGAATCGCTCATTTGATCAACATCAAGTTTACCCCGAAAATAATTCATTGGTAGGCGATCTTCAGTGAGCTTTAAGATTTCTTGAGCGATAGAAATATTTTTTCTCATCTCAGGCGAAATCGCTTGAGGAAGATTTGCGAGATATTTGCTTCCGACTAAGATAGTGTGTGTTTCGGCTTGAACAGAAAGGCTTTTAACAAGCAAGGAAACACCAAATACGCCAAAGCAGGCTCTTGCAACGCGTACAAAAATAGATGATGATTTCCTATAAAAAAGAGCTGTCGCTAAAGGATAAATGCTAGCTAAAGATAAAGCAGTCCAATTTAGAACATCACTCTGTTTTTTTGTGTTATCGCATTTTAGTACTTTATAACTTACGGTTTGCGGAATTCTATAACTTGTCTCACTTTGAGGAGTTTCTGATTTAATAGCAGATGTAATAGGAAAAAATAGCAAATCCGATTCCGACTCCGGAAATAACATTTTTTGAACAGATTCTAGGGTAACTTCATAGGAATCGGGCCAGACAATTTCTTTTTCTGGTCCATGAATCACTCTCAAAGACTTAGTATATCCTCTTCTTAACCTCACTAGAGGTTCCGGATAATATTTTCCGAAAGCTGCAGCACAGCCAGTAAGAATAAATTTATCTATAAAAAAAGACATTTTACCTGTTTTTTGTGAAGATTTTAACATGAAAACAGAAAAAAAAATAAATACTAAAAAACGAAACATCTGACGAGATCTATCTAAAAAATTATATTAAATTGATAATAACTATCTAATTTGTTTTTTTTCATTGACAGCCCTGATCGGGATCAAAAATGGCTCTACTCTTCCGATTGGTTGCAGGTAACCGGACTCCTTTTGCCCGGGCGAGCGAAACGCTCGTCCCGTCGGGCAAAAGCCGGTTCGTCGGGTTTTGCTCACGCAAAACATCGCCTATATCGAAATGAATTCAAAAGTTGGAATTTTGTCTAGGAGACGGCGCAGATTTTGGCGTCTGTCTGCGGAAACGAGAAAAAACATGTTTTTTCTCGAGGAGCAGGTGAACGAATGTGAACCGGGTCGGACGACCACGCCGATAGGCAAGGCGCGAATGAAGACCCAAAATATGAGAAGCGGTAAAAGAGGCACCATTTAAAAATAGAAGAGTCAGAAACTGACTCCTCTACTCCCTAATTGGCACAAGTTAGAACAGATTCTGATAAGGGAATTTCTCCTCAGCGATTTTAACTACGGCTTTTAGTCGTTCCTCTTTTTGGATGAGAATCCTTATTGTACTCCTGAAATTTCCAAAGGAAATAGAAGTCACCTCACAACTTTCCATTAACATAGCAGCTGCCGATAAGTTTAGCATTTTAGTCTTCATTTCGATTTGGTTTTCAAAAAAAGTCTTTAATTCTGGATCTGTAGTGTTTGATAAAATTGCAATGTCGGAATCGATTTCTTTCCTTAGACGCTGAAACTGTACCCTATGGAATTCTTCATACAACTTAGCCTGCGAGCTATCCTCATGCGAAGTTTTAATGGCAGTAGCGTTCCACTTTGCAAATTCTGCTCGTATATAGTCTTTTCTAGCTTTATCTACCTTTAAATCTGCCCCTTTCTGCACTAAGGAGGCTAAAAAGGGAAGATTTGTATACCTCTCTTCAGCTCCCTTGGGAGCTGGATTCGAAATCCCTAAATCTAAAAGTTTAAAAACTTCTATTGGTCCCAGAGTTGTTATTGCACTTAGAAAGGGTCTGCTGTTCGCAGTCATTGAGCTTCTTATCATAGTAAATACCTGTTGTTTTATTATTTAATAAACGTAATTATATCAGTTATCTTGATATTAATTCAAGCATTAAATATTTGAATACCGGATCAAAAACGGCTCAATTCGTCCGATTGATTGCCGGTGACCGGACTCCTTTCTGGCGAAACGAGACGAGACGGCTCGTCCTCGTCCAGAAAGCCGGCTACGGGCTGGCGCCCTTCGCTTCTCGTCCTAAAAAAGCTTCGCTTTTTTTCACCGGCAAAAACAAAGAGAAAAAGCCGGGAGGCTTTTTCTCTTTGTTTTTGCAGGCAATCGGACGTAATCAGAACGTGCGACACGAGGTCGCTGGAGGGAATTGTCTCTATCATGGGACCGCTCCTACTGCGGAGTGAATCTAGGGCCCTGAATAAAGCAGCGGGCCCGACAATAT
>CAZVXF010000009.1:0-57387 GCA_964630875.1 uncultured bacterium
AGTTAGTTTTTCACAAATGCTTTTTCCCGAATCCACTTCGTCATGATCCACTTTTCTCCAGCGATGACAGGCGATCCACCGTGAAGGCTGTGAGGATCGGTTTCTCCGGTTGGTTTTAGATTATAGAAAAGAACTGCATCGCCTTTTTTTGGAGTGACCGAAATATTGGCGCAAGGGAAAATCGTTTCTCCTCCGGCTTCTGTTGAATTCAAATACATGACGACAGTCGCCACACGTTGTCCACCATAGCGTGCACATTCATTTCCCCCAGGAGTTGGATTAAAAAAGTCGCAATGAGGCTGAAATTCTCCACCAATTCCATAATGAAGCACGTGTAAGTTTTCACCATTTATTACTGGCGTATTTGTTAAAGCAGCAATTCGTTTTTCAATGCTTCTCAATAGAGTATCTTTCCAATCTGTAGGAATAAAAAAACCACGAGATAATCTTCTGACATCTGCCACTTCGCCTGTATTCATCTCATCGACAATTTTAGATGCAACTAAGTGTGGCTTAGCCACTTTAATGACATGATCACATTCAGCTTCGGTGAGAAAGCCTTTGAGTAGATAGATTCTTGGATCTTCGCTGAGTTGTATGGGAACAACTTCACCGTAACAAGAAATCATTAACAGAAAGCACAAAATTTTCTTGAGCATATTTGTATCCCCTTGTCTCTAAAGCGTGGGGTATACAATAAATTCCACTCGATATCAAATATTTTTTTTTCTAAACGCTTTTTCTCGAATCCATTGTGTCATGATCCATTTTTCTCCTGCGATGACGGGCGATCCGCCATGAAAGCTATTTGGATCAACTGTTCCGTCTGGCGTACAATTATAGAAAAGAACTGCATCCCCTTTCTGAGGCTTTATAGTGATGTTCGCTTTGGGGAAGATTGTTTCTCCGCCAGCCTTTGGGGTGTTGAGATACATAAGGACTGTTGCAATACGTTGTCCGCCGCGACGTAAATAATCAGCTCCACCCGCAGTTAATGGATTGAAATAGTCAAAATGGGGTTGATATTCCCCACCAATTTTATAATGTAGAATGTGAAGGCTTTCTCCGTTTTCTACGGGAATTCCAGTAAGACTCTCAATTCGATTTTCAATTCCTTTCAAAAGAGGGTCATTCCAGTTTGTAGGAATAAAAAAACCTTCACTTGATCGCCGATAATCTGTGGTCTCGCCGCGATTTTTGTCGTCGACTACTTTCGAAGGAATCATATTCGGTCGAGAAACTCGAATAATATGGTCACATTCTTTTCCAGTTAAGAAATCTTTGAGTAAGAAAATTCGAGGTTGCTCGCTGATTTGAATCTGATGATAGCCATACAACGTGACAAAGAATAAGAAGAAAATACAAATTCTTTTAAACATCACAAAGAGCATGCCAGATTCAAATTATTTTTGGCAATGCGGACAAGGATTTAAGCGCGGTCTTTGTGTCGAATTTTATATATTATACATTTTTTTTGCTCATCATTTAAGGTCTTTTCATTTATTCTGTATGTATATGCAATCCGAACATTTTCGCGTTTACTATACACGTTCGCTTTTTTGGTTAATATTTTGGATCATTGTATTTTTCCCAATCGGTCTTGTGCTATTGTTTACAAACACGGGTTGGTTTTATAAGAGAAGTTTTTTTTGCATGAGATACTATGGAAATCGGTTTTGGCTCTATTTTTGGGCAATTGTCTTTTTCCCTATTTCTCTATTGTTGCTTTTGTTGAACGGTTCATACATAAAAAGGAAGGATAAAAATTATGAGTAAAGAAAAAACAGTAAAAAAAGAAGAGAGAAAAAAACCGCTAAAAACTGCTAAAGAAAAGAAAAAAGAAAAAGCAGAAAAAAAGAAAAAGTAATCCAACTACAAATCTTGGATTACTTTTAGAACATCTTTTCTAGGGCTTCCCGGGCTTGCCTTATGGTAATCCTTTCTTGAGGATTTATTTTTAATAAGGATCCTAGAAGAATTTTTAATTCATCAGAACAATTTAATTGGCTAATTGCTAGATCAATATTACCTTGACTCGCATTAAAGACATAGGCGATGGAATTATCCCAGTTGTTATTTTTCATGACAGTCTGGCAAAGAGATCCACAAGAAATATTGTCAGAGGTCATTTCATATAATGTGGCTCCAAAACTAAACACATCTGCTTGAAGAGCGTTGGAAGGAACGAGATGTCGAGGAGCAAGGTATGCCATTGTGACTCCTTTTGGAGAAGAGTTTGAAGCATTGTCTGTAAATAAACCAAAGTCCATAAGAATCGGCTTACCGTTGGTAATTCCAATATTTTCCGATTTTACATCATTATGAGCGCAATCACGATGGTGAAGTTCTTCTAAAGTCTTAGCAACAGAATGCATGATCTCTAGTCTTTTTGAAAGCGGCTGGTTTATCGCCCAATGATTCAGAGTCCCTTCCTCGCAAAAATTCGTCGCAAATCTTCCCCATTTTTCACCGATCCTGATAAATGGATCTAATCGACGTAAAGTTCCTGGAATATTCATTGTCTCACAAAAGGTAAGAGCTTTGACTTCATTTTCGATCAGTTGTCTTTGCTGCTCGTTTGTGATTCTTGCGTATAGTATGGCAACGGCATGACCTGCCTCAGAATGCGCAGCATGTACAATTTTATTAGCACCTGTTCCGATATTTTGACGGCTGATCAAAAATTGTTCATTTCCAACATAAGTACTGAATTCCGAACCTGGACCGAATTCTTTCCATTGCTTGTAGATTCTTGAGATAGCCTCTTTATCTACTTGTAGATTATCAGGTGATTCAGATCTCGATGTAGCAAAACTCGAATCATTACTTTCTGAACAACTTTCCGTTCCAAGAGAATCTGAAAAATCAGAACTCGGGGAAATGTTTTGTCCTTGTCGCGATTGGGAACGTACTTGCGCATAGTTGGTTATGAGTGGTGATAAATTAGCAATAGTCATAATTAATCTTTATAATAGATAAGTGGAATTAAAAAAACTAAATAAAATGATATATATTTTACAATTAAAATTTGTTGTTTATTAGTGAAAATATAATTTAATTTTCTTGCTAAAATTTTTAACAAAATGTCAGAATCGCTGATTTTCTGGAGGACATTGCTTGATTTATTTTGGTACGAGAATATTTTCTCACTGCGTTTCGACTGCAATTCAGAGATTCAAAATTTTGATTGGGAAAGAAGTTCCATCCATCGATTTACCGCACATCCATCTAGCTGTGAAAGTGAATGATTATGTCATTTGCGAAGAATTATTGAAGAAGAAATTTGATCCTAATATCTTGGATCAACTGGGAAGAAAACCGCTTGACCTTGCGCAAAATGAATCCATGGTTAAGTTATTGAAATCTTACGGTGCACTTCCTTCAAACAGAAGCTGAGGAATTCCATTTCCAATTTTTGATTTCTGGCATGTCTTCGCCATGTTTTCGAATATATTTTTTGTGCTCTTGTAGTTTTTTAAATATTTGGTTTTTCAGCTTTTTCGTTTGAGGGCCGCGAAGACGCATTTTTTCCAGCACAGTCAGAACGACATGATAACGATCGATTCCGTTCATCACACACATATCAAAGGGCGTTGTCGTCGTCCCTTCTTCCATGTAGCCTTTCACGTGAATGTGATGGTTATTTCGCTTGTATGTCAGTCTGTGAATCAGAGTTGGATAACCGTGATAAACAAAGACAATATGTCGATTTTTGGTAAAAATTTTGTCATATTCTTTGTCTGATATTCCGTGTGGATGGTCTGTATGTGAGTGAAGAGTCATCAAGTTCACGACATTGACAAAGCGCACTTTTAATTTCGGCAGGTGTTCTCGGAGGATTTGGACAGCAGCGAGTGCTTCTTGCGTTGGAACATCACCCGCGCTTGCAATGACCACATGAGGATTTTTCCCCTGATTGTGACTTGCCCATTTCCAAATTCCAAGACCCTTTGTACAGTGTTTGATTGCGCTTTTAAGATCGAGCCACTGAGGCTCTCTTTGTTTTCCTGCAATAATCACATTGATATAATTTCGACTTCTTAAGCAATGGTCAGTGACTGAAAGAAGCGTATTTGCATCTGGGGGGAGATAGACTCGAACAACGCTTGGTTTTTTATTCATTACGACGTCGATAAATCCCGGATCTTGATGGCTAAATCCGTTATGGTCTTGCCTCCATACGTGAGAGGTGAGAAGATAGGTGAGCGATGCAATGGGCTTGCGCCAAGAAAGTGCGTGACAGCTATCTAGCCATTTTGCGTGCTGGTTAAACATGGAATCAACGATATGAACAAAGGCTTCATAGCAAGAAAACAGGCCATGTCTTCCTGTGAGTAAATATCCTTCTAACCAACCTTGACAAAGACTTTCACTTAAGACTTCCATTACTCTGCCTTTCGGAGAGATATGGTCATCGATGGGTATGATTTCTGCAGTCGATGTTCGATCTGTGATTTCAAAAAGAGAGGAGAGACGATTCGATGCAGTTTCATCAGGTCCAAAGATTCTAAAATTTCGATCGTCCCAATTTGCTTTCATGATATCTCGCAAGAAATCTCCCATAATCCTTGTCGATTCTGCCATTGTCTCTCCGGGTATTTTGACTGTGACTGCATTTTTGCTAAAATCGGGAATTTTTAAATTGCGAAGCAATCGACCTCCATTGGCATTTGGATTTGCACCCAGTCTTAGATTGCCTTTTGGAGCAAGTTTTCGTAATTCTGGGATCAACGTTCCATTTTCATCAAAAAGTTCGTGCGCCTGATAACTCTTTAACCACTCTTCTAAAATGCGCAAATGTTCTGGTATCTCTCGCACGTTTGTCACGGGCACTTGATGAGATCGGAATGTTCCTTCAACAGGTTCTCCATCGACAAATTTTGGACAAGTCCATCCTTTTGGAGTATGGAAAATGATCATCGGCCATCTGGGTCTTTTTTTAAATCCATGTTGGCGCGCTTCTTTTTGAATTTGTTTGATTTCATCGCAAATTTGATCCAATGTCTCTGCCATCTTTCTATGAACTGGGATCGGATCATCTCCTTCGACAAAGTAAGGTTTATATCCATAGCCAAAAAAAAGCTGCTCGAGTTCAGCTCTAGGAATGCGGGCTAAAACTGTTGGTTCTGCAATTTTATATCCATTTAAATGCAAAATTGGGAGAACTGCTCCATCTTTTACTGGATTTAAAAATTTATTCGAATGCCAGCTTGTTGCAAGAGCTCCTGTTTCTGCTTCGCCATCTCCAACGACGCAAGCGACAATCAAATCGGGATTGTCAAAAGCGGCTCCATACGCATGGGCAAGTGAGTAGCCCAATTCCCCACCTTCATGGATTGACCCTGGCGTTTGAGGAGCCGTGTGACTTGGAATGCCTCCTGGGAAAGAGAACTGCGTAAAAAACTTCTTCATCCCGTCTTCATCTTCAGTAATATTGGGATAGACTTCCGAATATGTGCCTTCCAGATATGTGTTCGCAAGGATTCCTGGTGCTCCGTGACCCGGACCTGTGATATTGATCATATTTAGATTTCTTTCTTGAATCATCCGATTGAGATGCACATAGATGAAATTAAGACCTGGTGTTGTTCCAAAATGACCGAGAAGTCTGGGCTTCACATCTTCTTTCTTCAAGGGTCTTTTCAATAACGGATTGTCCATCAGGTAGATCTGCCCGACTGACAAGTAATTCGCGGCACGCCAGTATGCATTCATCTTTTCAAGCAGATCCAAAGTGATGGCCATAATTCTTTCCTTCATTTTTCTCGCATACTCAAATATTTTCTGATATAAGTAAATCATGAAAATTCTAGTCATGAATCGTGGGTCTAGCAGCATTAAGATGAGCTTCTACGATTTCCCAAATCTTATTTGGGAATCTAAAGTTGATTCGACAGCACTTGATCTTTCAAAACTTAAAAGTGTAAAACCTGACGCGATAGGCCACCGGGTTGTTCATGGGGGAAAAAGATTTCAAAGCGCCCTCATTAATGCGCGCTTAAAACGAGAAATTAATCATTACGCAAAGTTCGCGCCTCTACATAATAAATCAGATCTCGAAGCCATTCGAAAACTCGAGAAATTGTTTCCCAAAGTACCTCAAGTGGCTGTCTTTGATACGGCCTTTCATCACACACTTTCTGCAGCAGCATTTACGTATCCAGGTCCCTATTCTTGGTTAAAAGCAGGGATACGTCGCTATGGATTTCACGGAATTAGCTTTCAATATTGCACAAGACATGTCGCAGAAAAGCTGGGTGCTATGCCTAAAAAAATGGTGATCTGCCATTTGGGGGCTGGAGCCTCTCTTTGCGCAGTTCTTAATGGGAAAAGCGTAGATACAACGATGGGATTTACTCCGTTAGAAGGCTTGATGATGGATACTAGATCCGGAACTGTAGATCCGGGAATCCTTCTTTATCTTTTTTCGAAAAAAACGCAGAAACAACTGACAAAAGAACTCTATGAAAACTCGGGATTACTCGGTCTTTCGGGCATTTCTTCTGACATGCGTGATCTTTTAAATAGCAAATCTGCGAGAGCAAAATTGGCTCTAGATGTCTATATCCATCGCCTTGTCTCTATGATTGGATCCATGATCGCCACATTAGGGGGAATAGATACGCTTGTTTTTACCGGGGGAATTGGTGAAAATGCGGCAGTGATTCGCGAACGAGTCTGCGATCAACTTTCTTTTTTAAAAATGAAAATTGTCATTGTTCACACACAAGAAGCTTTTGAAATTGCACGCGAAACTGCTATAATTCTCTCGCGATGAATATTCCACTTTTTGTTGTTCTACTATTTTTTTTACAGTTTTTGTATTGGCTTGTTGGAAAACGAGCCTCAAAAAATTTAAATACATCTTGCGACTATTTTTTAGCTGGGAAAAGCGTACGTCTTTGGCCGCTGATGATGACCTTTTTAGCGACTCAAGTGGGTGGGGGACTCGTCCTGGGAGCGGCAGAAGAGGCTTACCATTATGGGTGGTCAGTTCTATTTTATCCTTTAGGCGCATCCCTGGGACTGATTCTATTAGGCGCAGGTGTTGGACAAAGATTGGCTCGCTTTAAAGTATCCACCGTCGCACAAATCTTCGAAGTTGTTTATTCTTCTTCAAATCTTAAAAAAATAGCCTCTCTACTCTCTGTGATTTCTCTTTTCATGATTTTAGTTGCACAAATTATTGCTTCCGCCAAATTTTTGGCAAGCCTTGGGATCACTAGCAATTCTCTATTCGTCGCATTTTGGGCAACTGTGATTCTCTACACGGTTCAAGGGGGCTTGAGAGCTGTGATCGCAACAGATATCGTACAGGCGCTCTTCTTTTCCCTTGTCTTCATCGCATGCTTTGGTTTTGTATATACACAGCCATCGACTCCCATTGTTACTTGGATAGATACAGGAATTTCTACCAAAATGTGTGGTTGGCTGTTTATGCCGCTTCTTTTCATGCTCATTGAACAGGATATGGGGCAGCGCTGCTTTGCAGGGGACTCCCCAAAAATTGTTTCTCTTGCCACTTTGATTGCAGGAATCATCACAATGATCGTTTGCATTGTTCCTATTTATTTTGGAACCCTTGCAAAAACTCTTGGTTTAGAAATACCTTCAGGAACTAGCGTTTTGATGTTCTGTATTGAAAAAACGACGAATCCGTGGATTTCGGCGATTGTCGGATGTGCAGTTCTTGCTGCAATTATTTCAACAGCAACATCACTGATCAATGCAATTGGCTCAAATATCTCCAATGACTTTAAATTTTCATTCTTGAAACGCAAAGAGGTCATTCCTATTGTGCAAGGAATTATCTGCACCATCTCTCTTGCTGCCATCCTTGTTGCGTTCTTTTTTGATAGCATTGTCGATGTACTCATGCAAAGTTATGAGCTATCTGTCAGCTGTCTATTCGTTCCCTTATTTTATGCTCTCATCAAAAAGCATGGAAATGCGAAATCTGCTTGGATTTCGGTCAGTTTTGGAGCGATGAGCTTTATTTTATTGCGACGATTTCCAATTCCATTCCCCAAAGAAATTGCCAGCGTAATCTTATCCTTCGTTGGCTATTGGATCGGGGAAATGATAGAATATCGTAAATCATTAAGGTTTAAAAACTTACCGCAGAGATAGAAGGAAAAAATCCTTACATAACCCGATCTTTACCTTGTTTCTTGTAATTCCTCAGTGAGACGTTTGCCAGCAGCTAAAGACAAAAACTTCCATTTTTCAAGAGAATTCAAAACCACATCGCCCTCTTTTATCGTTCCATCCTCCAACACTTTCCACTGTTTCGGATTTGCAGCAATTGTTTCCTTTTTTTGCTCGTTTCCAATATAGGAGTAAATCGGATCTGCATCTTCAGTAAAATAAGCGGAATGGTTGCCTTTCAAGATGAGTGTGCAATCGATGAATTGAACATTTTTCGGTGCCTTATTGATATCGATGTTTTCATCGGAACCTAAGGCTTCATGTTGCTCGATCGCATTATATCCATGAAGAGCGATATCAACATCTGAATGAAAGACATAAATCGATTTACAGAGCGCAGCTCCAATGGCATATTCGTTGCCGGTTTCAATAGAATCATCATCCACTGCTGCTGCAAAAGAATAGAAATTGCGTATGATCGGTGAATGTCTTTCTAGAGTATGCGAAAGAGCTTCAAGGAGAACGCGATTTCCCATACTATGTGCAATTACATCAACGCAAGATGCGCTGTGCGAAAGAGCAGATAGAGTCAACGCTAGACGATCTCTTAACATGGGGTTTTTTGCATTTTTTTCAGCATTCGAATAAGCGGACAGTTTTTGATCACCAGGCCAAAAATAATGGATCATTGCATCATAAGAAGATTTTCCATCCTTTCCGATTAATTTCCCCATTTTTTTAGAAACAGCAAAATAGGATTGTTGCGCCTCTTCAGTCGTGTTATTATAACCATGGATTAATAATAGAACTTTTTTATTTGCAAAATGAGAAATATTGATCGGATTTATTGCAAACATATACGTTTGTTGCGCAATATTTTCTGTACTCCAAAATTGTTCTCGATCAGAAATCCAAACGAGTTCCTGCGGAAACGGCATCTCAAACATATCCTCCTCCTTTTTTAAAAAAGAAATTTACTCTCTTTCAGAATTTTAGAAAAGATGAGGGATAAATTCCCTCATTAAGCTCTGAGATCTACGAGTTCATGCTTTGGATTTTGTTTCATGCAGTACTCTTTTTCCCACTGGCTTGTGAAGAGTGCCATAGGGCGACCTTGACTATCTTGTACTAAAGCTGCATTGGTTGGTTTTGCAAATTGATTGATCTCTCCGAGGATCCATGCACTGCAATGGTAGGGCAGGGGAGTTATGATCGTTTCTACTCCATATTCATCTTTTAAACGATAGGTCATCACTTCGAATTGAAGGGCCCCAACCGCTGCAAAAATGAGATCACCACCTTCTGGATATGACTTGAGCATTTGGATGGCTCCTTCGCTTGTGAGTTGAAGAACGCCTTTATCGAAGGATTTTCTTTTACCGACGTCTTTAGGATGCAATTTCGCGAAAATTTCTGGTTGGAATTGAGGAAGAGGTTTGTATTGGAAATGACCCGATGTGAGAATCGTATCACCAATTGCAAAAAGAGAGGGGTTAATGACTCCGATAATATCACCAGCATAACCTGTGTCGAGAGTGGTTCGTTCTCCAGCAATCATACTATGCGGACGGGAGAGCCTGACCTCTTTTTTCAACCGTGCATTCTTCACGACTTGATCGCGCTCAAATTTGCCTGAACAGACGCGAATAAAAGCCATGCTATCGCGGTGGCGCTTATCCATGTTGGCTTGGAGTTTAAACACATAGCCACTGAAAGGTGTTGTGACGGGATCTACTTCAATTTCTGTTCCATCGGGTAAATCAGCAAGCCTCGCTGAGGGACAAGGGGCAAGGTCGACAAACGCATCGAAAAATGGTTCTACGCCAAAGTTAATCAATGCAGAAGCAAAGAATACGGGGGTCACTTCTCCTGCTAAAAATGCCTCTTTTGAAAATGCATTTCCTGCAAAATCAAGAAGCTCAAGCTCTGCAATCAAATTTGTTTTTTGTTCGGAGGTGAGTTTTTGCAATGCTTCTTCACTCTTTTCAGAGAAACGCGCGATATCTGCTTTTTGAGCGCCTCCATGTGAAGTTTTGGAAAAAAACAGGAATTCCTTTGATTGTCTATCAAAGACACCATGAAAATCTCTTCCGGTTCCAATCGGCCAATTCATCGCATACGATTGAATTTGAAGAACATTTTCCACTTCATTCATGAGTTCAAGGGGATCACGACCTGGCATGTCCATTTTATTGATGAAAGTAAGAACAGGAATTTTTCTCAAACGACAGACTTCAAATAATTTTCTTGTTTGTTTCTCCACGCCCTTAGATGCGTCAATCACCATGATTGCGCAGTCAGCAGCAGTCAATGTACGATATGTATCTTCGGAAAAATCTTCGTGGCCAGGTGTATCAAGAACGTTAATGATTGCACCTTTGTATGGAAATTGCATGGCAGATGAGGTAATTGAAATCCCTCTTTCTTGCTCCATCGCCATCCAATCAGACGTTGCACTTTTACGCCCTTTCCTTCCTTTAACCATTCCTGCTGTCTGAATCATTCCAGAATAGAGGAGTAGTTTTTCGGTGAGAGTTGTTTTGCCAGCGTCCGGGTGACTAATAATTGCAAACGTGCGTCTTTTTCTGATTGCTTCTTGTAGCTCTTCCATAGAGAAATGAATATATCACATTTTCAGTTCCTAAACAAGGATTGGAATAGGGTCACTTGGTTATTTTGATCTCTGCAACTAGGGCGTGATGATCAGATCTTGCGGTTCGTACGTCATTTTCGAAAGCAGGAACAATATGCACGTCTTGGAAAATGACAGGAGGCTCGCTTCGCACTGAGGAAATGTAATCGACCGTTTCCTCGGGGAATTGAAGGGCCTTCTCTTGACTCCATTTGGCAAGGAATTGATCGGTGCAGGTGGGTTCTATTCCAACGTAGCCATGATGGAGAAGATTGTTTAATTCTACCCCGTCTTCATGATCTCTTTCAATATTTAGATCGCCAGCAATAATAGTTGGGATGGAAAACGTTCTTTTTGCAATGGAGTCAATCATTTCAGCGACTTGTTGCATACGACTTGCATGAGCGACACTGGGTCTTCCATAAAGAAGATGTGTTCCTAAAATGCGGATGCATGGTTTTTCTTCCTCAGGACTTTTCTTGAGCTCTAAAGAGGCAAAACCGCGATGGAGTGTCCAATCTCTATTTGAGAAAGAGGTGAATGAAAAGTCATGGATTGCACATTTAGAGAGAACCATACAACCGCTTCCAACACCCCAAACACTGCTGCCTAGATGAATAAAAAAATGGGCGTACTCAGTGTTTAGTTTTTCAATGAGTGATTCAGCAAGTTCAGTGTCGACAATTTCTTGCAAAACGAGGACGTCAGGATCTTCGCTTTTGATTGTCTTGACAATGGCATCGAAACGCTCTTTCCAAGGAAGAACTCCACCATGATCTAAAGAGAACCCCCCAGCAAGCCCACAGATGTTCCAAGTCATCAATTTGAGGCTTGCTGCTAGGTTTTTTTCACTTCCCTGTCCCAGGACGTGAGTAAAGTTTCCGCTTTGCAATGCAAAGCCAAGGGCACGCAACATTTTTCCACTCAGTCCAATGAATGCAAGCCCTGCAATGATAGGTACTGGATAGTTGCAAATCAGGGTACTTGCAATGATGGCGCCAGGGCATATCAATGTTCTGTTAACGATTTCTTTTGCTGATGAATCGCAAAATTCCATCGGTGTTACAAGATCGTAGCGAATCAACCGATAGCTCTCGCAAAAGGGATCCATCATTTTAGAGGAAAGGTCTAAAATAGCACGATCCGAAATCATGGACGGATTATATCTCTTGCGAAGATATGAAATCAATTGAATTTTTTGTGAAAGATCTATATTGTAAGGAAAAATTAATGATGAGGCGGCCATGAATTTTATTCACATAGCGGGGAATTTGGGTACAGACCCGGAAACGCGTTTTACGCAGTCTGGTAAAAAAGTCACAACTCTTCGTGTTGCGACACACTCTAGAAAAGGTGGTCAAGATGTGACAATTTGGTGGCGCGTCACAATTTGGGATGAGCAATTTAAAAATATGATCCCTCATTTAAAAAAGGGAAGCTCTGTAATGGTGTTTGGCGAAATGCAAAAGCCTGAAATCTACACAGATCGTGAGGGGAAGTCGCAAGTGTCGCTTGAAATGACAGCGTCTCAATTGCAGTTTTCTCCATTTGGAAAACCAGGTGGCTCGCAAAATACAAATGATGGACAGCAGCAGACGCAAGGCTCTTATACTCAGGCTCCGAATCCATATATGGGCGGAATGCCAGCGATGGGCGGAGGGGCTCAACCTCAAGGATCTACATTTGACGATGAGGTGCCTTTTTGAAATACAAATTTGTCTCCCAATTTGACAAAAGAGAAAAAGCAGATGTTTTAGTTCTTCCTTTCTGGGAAAAAGAAAGGAAGGCACCTTTAAGTTTAGAATCTTTTATTGAACCGGTCTTTGCAACTGGGGACTTCAAAGGAAAGAACGGAGAGACCTTTTTTGTTTATCCGAAAGATGGAAAGGAAGCAAGAATCCTGCTTTTAGGACTGGGTCATGAAGACAAAGGATCGATTGAATTCTTGCGTCGTGCAATCGCATCTGCATTGCGAGCAATCAAAAGTGTGAAGGCAAAATCTGCCAACATAGTCATTCCAAAACATAAGAAACTCGATCATAAAGAAATCCTGATTGGCTTTTGGGAAGGGATTTTACTGTCCAATTATTCTTTCCACAAACTCATGGGTGAAGGGTTGAAAGACGCCCCCTCTTTTCTTGAGAAAGTGGGCTTGGTTGGGATTGAATTGAAAGATACAAAAATTTTGGAAGAGACGTCCACCATCATGGAGGGGGTCTATTTTGCACGCGATTTAGTCAACGACAATGCCGATGAGATTATTCCTTTCCATCTTGCTGAAACAGCACGAGAAATTGAAAAAGTATCTCCAAAAATTAAAACAACGATTCGAGATCGCGCATGGCTTGAAAAACAAAAGATGGGCCTGATTTTAGCAGTCAATCGTGCATCTCATGTCGATCCATTCTTGATTGAGGTTGCCTATAAAGGGAATCCAAAATCCAAACAACATATTGTTTTGGTTGGTAAAGGCGTGACGTACGACACCGGCGGTCTTTCGATAAAACCGACTGATGGTATGTGCGGAATGAAAAGTGATATGGCCGGCGCTGCAGCAGTGTTAGCGACCGTTCGCACCATTGCACAATTAAATCTTAAAGTGAATGTAACGGTTGTCGTTCCAAGTGTCGAAAACGCAATTGGCTCGAAAAGTTATAAACTTGGAGACGTATATCGTTCTTATTCTGGCAAGACTGTTGAGATCAATAACACAGATGCTGAAGGACGTTTAATTCTCGCTGATGCGCTCTCTTACACCGTGAAAAATTTACATCCAAGTCTCATCATTGATTTAGCAACTCTCACGGGGAGTGTTGTTGTGACTTTTGGAGAGATGATGGCAGGATTTTGTTCAAACGATGAAACTTTGGCAAAAGATCTGCTGAATGCATCTTCCAAAACTTCCGACGCTCTCTGGAGACTTCCTCTAATCAATGAGTATAAAGAGTCCTTCAAATCAGATATTGCAGACCTTGTCAATTCTGGAGGTAGAGATGCAGGAGCGATTAAAGGCGCACTCTTCTTGCAAGAATTCATTGGAAATACAAAGTGGGCACATCTAGATATTGCGGGTGCTGCATACTGGTCGAAGTCGAAATACTATCATCCTACGAAAGCAACGGGTTATGGCGTTCAGCTTCTCGTTGAATATCTAAAACATATTCATGAATAGATATCGCGTAGAAAAAAGGCAGCAGCTAGCCCATTTTCTACAGGAAAAGATCGGCGGTTCCATCAAAGGAATTCGCCGATCGCTCGAACAAAACTGCTGTAAAATCAATGGGCGCATAGAACGTTTTGGTTCTACTTGGTTACAGCCCGGAACCGTTGTTGAATATTTCGTTCCTCAAGAAGCAGTCACATCTTGGACAATTTTGTTTGAAAATGAAGATTTTCAAATCGTCGATAAACCTGTGAACTGGGTTTGTAGCGAACAGAATTGCGAACGTACATTTAGTAGAAAACTATTTTTAGTCCATCGTCTCGATAAAGACACAACAGGGGCGATGATTCTTGCAAAAAATATTGCTGTGCGCGATGAGCTTATGACTCTTTTTTCTTCGCGCTCTATAGAGAAAGAATATCTTGCTGTCGTGGATGGCGTGATTTCGCAGGATGAAGGGACCATTGATAATTATCTCGCAAAAAAGGGAAGCTTTCAAGGACAGACAATTTGGGGATCTTCCACGCGTGGCGATCACGCCATCACTCACTGGAAAGTGCAAACTCGCGGAACGTCTGAAACTTTAGTTCTTTGTCAGCCTTACACAGGACGAACACATCAAATTCGAGTTCATATGGCCGAAATGGGTCATCCATTGATCATCGATCGACAATATGCAAGTCATTTTCGATCAAGAATTCATGCCAATCGACCGCTTTTGCATGCAGCAAAACTTTCCTTTATGTATCGCTCTCAACAAATCGATGTAAATTGTTCTCCGCCAAAAGATTTTTTAAAAATCTGTACAGAACACGGCTTATGGAGGAAATCCTAAGGAGGGAATTGCAAAACTCGCTTTGCGCGCAAAATTTGATGATTGGTTCAATTTGTGCAAATTGACATAACCTATTGGGCTTTAGGCAATTTGCAAAAAATTGAATCCAATGGAAAAAGGGCAAATTTGGAGTCAAATGGAGTATTGCAATTCCCTCTAAGGATTAATAATTACGGGATTCTCGTTTTGCAATTCCCTCAAAGATCGCAAAACCTGATTTGTAGAAATAAAATATTTCCATTGATTTTCACGCAAACGCATGCCCTTTAGATTGGGTACCCACTTTGGAGGCCGAATGATTTCTGGTTTATACCATCCAGGACTCCACAAGGGCATTTGCCTTCCTTGGCAAATCACAAGATGGGGAATTTGATAATAGGAGGCAATGTGTACAGGGCCTGAATCATTCCCCACCAAAAAGCCCGATTCATAAATTGTTTTAGTGAGCTCTTCAAGCGTTGAAAATAGGGGAGCATTGGGCCAATCCTTTCTTTCTTCGGGCGATACAATAAATATGGGTTCTAACCCGTTTCTTTCTATTTTTTTTGCCAGTTTTAAAAATCGGCTCTTCAACCAGTTTTTATCTTCTCTTGTGCTTGTCGGGTGAATGAGTACTCGTTTGATATATTTCCGGTGCAAAAGTGGCAAGGATGGCTCAAGACAATTCTGAGACGTTGGCGTAAGATGAAAGAGTTCTTCCATCGCTTTACAAACGTTATAGACCATTGGTTTTGTTTCGTCGACAGGATAGTCAAACCCTGGCAGAAGGGGCCCATGTTTTGAAGTGCGGTAGTTTGTGTAAATGATATAAAGATTTAGACCATTATTTCGAAAACTTTTGATTTCTTTGGCTCTTTTCGTGTCTTCATGCTGTAAAATGACCGCATCAAAGGGAGCAAGTGCTTCTTTCCAATTTGTAGCCATCGGAAGATAATCTCCCGACTCTAAGAACTTCCCAAACTTCGGTAAATGGGAGCTAAAAACAGTGATATTGTGTCCAACTTTTCTTAAGTTGTGCGCTGCGATCGATGCAATCAGCGCATCACCGATGCCATCGGCACAAACCAGGGCGGTTTTCATAAATTTTTTGCCCAATTCGTTAGAAGTCCTTGCATTCTTTTGATTTCTTCATCAGGTGTTGCTTTTAAGTTTTCTTGAAATTCGATATTTCCCACATCGAGCTGAATTGGCGTATCCCCTAAAAAACCATAGTTATGGTTAATCATAAAACTGCGTTCAGTATCAATAAAACCGGCATTCGCTCTTTCGATGAAAAATTGATTGAGTTTTGCAATTACAGCTTCTTTATTCTCAGAACAAGCAAGTTTTTCAGGAATGAGTTTGGCTTTATGCTGAAAAACAAACGAGGCTCGGTTTAAATCGACCGCATGCTTTTTGCCCATGTGATCGATCAGAGTAATCGTTGGAAGATGTTCATCCAACGCACGAAAATGCAGTGCAATAATGCCGGTCTTTTCAGGAATTCTTTCAAAAGCGGCACTTGTGTTCTTCATCGCTTTATTTAAGCTGGCAAGCCTTGTCTTTGCCCGTTTTTCCCTTCTTGCGTCTCGGTGTTTTGGAATCCAGTGGGTGGGTTTAGGGATTGGATAGCGCTTTTCTCCCTGAAGTTGGCGCGCTAAAAAGAACTTTAAAACATACACGTCATTGGCAAAGGCGACTGCTTGACCTCCATGACCGATATAGTGAAACTCTTGATTTTCAATCAAAGATGGATCCATTTCACCGTTTACAAAGTCGTTTTGCATATCGAGCGCAATCTTCTCAAGACCGAATTCAAAAGGAAGGCGTTCCTCTAAATAAGGCTTTACAAACTTCGTAATCGAAGGAATTGCTGATGCAATCAAAATTAGAGCGATTATTTTCGCGCGCATGATACTATGATATCGATGTATAACTATCTTTTTCAAATCATTTCAGAGCACGATATCGAAGTTGTCAAGCAAGAGCTGCATCAAAAGGGGCTTAAAAGTATCTATTTCATAGAAGAAGACGCAACCGGGACGATCTTCATTGGTGGCCAAACACGTAAAAAAATAAGCACAAAAAAAGCTTTTCTGATCGAAGAAAAAGCAGCTGTAAATTGGGAAGATCAGTGGTCTATGTTTGCCCATGATTTTAAAGAGGGGAAAGCGCACATCAAGATTTCTGATAAAACGCTTCTACTTCTGCCGGGACCAGGCTTTGGTGATCTATCCCATCCAACCACTCAACTGATGATCGAAATGATGCAAGAAAGAATCTGCAATGAATCAGTCATCGATATCGGATCGGGAAGTGGCATTCTAACTCTTGCAGCCCTTCTTTTAGACGCAAAATCTGCAATTGGAATCGAAATCGATGCTGCGGCAATCAAGCATGCAAAAAAAAATGCAAAGCTGAATGGTCTAAAGGCGAAATTTGTAAAAACAATCCCTAAAAACATTCCTCCTTCCGTGTGTCTCATGAATATGATTTTACCGGAACAAAAAGATTTAGACCCAACTCACTTCAATCCCTTTGCAAAACTCTGGATTGTCTCAGGTGTATTATCCGAGCAGAAAAATGAGTACCTGATGCTTGCAAAGAAATGGGGTTGGACCCTAGTGAAAGAGTTCTCCCGTGACGATTGGATGGGTTGGATTTTCTCTTTAGAAACTCTCTGATTCTTATCGGGTATAGTCAAGTTCTTTTAGTGTGACGCATTTTGAAGAGTTTTTCCTGAAGGAGCTCAAAGTAGTAATAGAGCACAGGAGTGAGTAGCAAGGTGAGCATTTGAGAAATGATTAACCCACCAACGATACAAAGTCCAAGTGAGATGCGGTTTTGAGCGAGCGCGCCTCCAATGCCGAGTGCGATAGGAACTGCGCCCATCATCGCTGCAATTGTGGTCATCATGATTGGCCTGAAACGGACGAGAGCTGCTTCAGTAATTGCAGCTTCTGCTGTTTTGCCTTCTTTTTCAACGGCATTATTGGCAAAATCAACCATAATAATTCCATTTTTTAGGACGATTCCAATTAACAGAATCAGGCCAACAAATGAGTAGATAGAGAGCGTCTGGTTGAAGAGGTAGAGTGTGAAGAGTCCACCAAGTAAAGCTGGCGGAAGAGCGCTCATCACTGTGATTGGATGAATAAAGCTTTCATACAAGATGCCTAACACAAGATAGATGACGAAAAATGAAATAATGAGAAGAAAATTAAGGCTTGCAAAGGACTGCTTAAACACATCTGCGGTCCCGATGACTTGCCCAAATACATTCGCCGGTTTGTCTGCGCGGGCCATGTCGTTGAGGGTTTTGAGACTATTTCCAAGGGGAACGTTGATGCCAGGATTAAATGAGATATTGACTGCAGTCAGACCATTGAGATGGTTAATCGTAAGAGGTCCAGCAGTTTCTGTGGGTTCTAGAATTTCAGAGAGGGGAACGAGGTTGCTTGTCGAGGAGCGAACATAGAGATTCGAAAGAACCGTGGGATTGCGATAAAATTTAGGAAGCGTTTCTAAGATTACATCATAAACGTTGATGTCTGCATTGATTTGTGAAATTTTGTTATCCGAATAGGCGTACTGGAAAAAATTTTCAACTTGGGATGCTGTCACATTGTAGTTTGAGGCTTTATCTCGATTGATGTGAAAAGACCATTGTGGCTGTCCGATGCGTAAGTCAGATGATACTTGAGAAAACTGAGGATTTGCAATCATTGCTTGCGTCAGTTTTGGTGCATACTCATAGAGTGAGTGGCGATCGATACTCGTCAATGCATACTGATAGAGTGCTTGTGAAGTTGTTCCAACTGCTAGATTGATCAAAGGCAGGGGGGAGAAGTATGTATTCATCCCGACGACATTATGCATTTGATTCGTCAATTCTGTGATGACTTGATTCATTGGCTTGCGATCTTTAAAGGGCTTCAGTCTGAGGAATAAGATTCCCTGATTTGGATTTGAGTACGAGCTGATGGAAAGAAGGGATTCCACATTGGGATTTTCAATCGAAAGTTTTGAGAGTTCTCCATGGTATTTATTCATTTGAAATGGCGATGTACCATCGCGCGCAACCGTATATCCATCAATAAAGCCGACATCGTCGGGAGGCAAGAAATCTTTCGGAATAATCGCAAAAAGCACAATGGAAAAAATAATGCTGAACAAACCAATCATGAGCATCAAAGGCCTATTGCGCATTGCAAAGCCAAGACATGGTTGATAAAGGCGTAGCATTTTCTCATTGACTTTGTCTGCCATTTCTTCCATGCGCGCTTTCTGTTTCTTTTTATAAGGACGTACAAAGCGGCTTGCGAGCATTGGCGTGAGCGTGAGTGAGACAAATCCAGAAATCAGTACTGCAACGACAATTGTGACCGCAAATTCACGAAACAATCTTCCCACAACCCCGCCCATAAAAAGCATGGGAATAAAGGCTGCAGTTAGGCAAAGAGTCATACTCAAAATCGTGACGCTAATTTCTTTCGAAGCAATCAAGGCTGCTTCGAATGGTTTTTTCCCAAGTTCAACATGTCGAACGTTATTCTCAAGTACGACAATTGCATCGTCGACTAAAAACCCTATACAAAGGGTTAACGCTAAAAGAGATAGGATGTCTAAGCTAAATCCTAATAGAAGCATGACTGCAAAGGTGCCGCAAATGGCAATGGGGAGTGCGAGAGTGGGTATAACAGTATTAAGAAATTTACCAAGTAATAAATAAATGATAATGACGACTAAGAAAAAAGCAATGACTAAGGTCATTTTGACATCATTCACACCTTCAATAATCGATTCCGATTGGTCGTAGATTCGTACAATGTTTAATGTGCTTGGCAGTTGTGGCTTTAGGGATGCAAGCGTTTGATTCACTTGATTCACAATTTTGACTGTATTGGCACCGGCAAGCCTTTGCACAGCTAAGACTAAACAATTTTGTGACGATTTTTCATCGATATATTGCATGAAATACTTATCGTCTTGAACGCTATCCAGCGTCCTTCCAATATCTTTAATTTTAACAAGGTTGCCATTCTCATTTTTGATCACTAGCTCGTCATAGCCTTTTGCTTTAAAGATTTGGCCATCGACATCGATTGTAAAATCGTTTTTTTCTCCCCATAATGTTCCGAGTGGCAAATCGACGTTTCCTGTCGCAAGTTGCATGGCAACTTCATCAATACCAATATTTTTTGCGGCTAATTTTTCCGGATCTACTTGAATGCGCGCAGCATAAGGAGTTCCATACGTGATGACTTGAGACACGCCTTCAATCATGGATAAGCGATTGCCAATGAAAGTACTTCCATAATCGTACAATTCGCTCAGTGTCATATTCGGATTAATCAGAGCAAAATATAAAATGGGAGTTGCAGCAGGATTGACTTTGCGATAGGTCGGCTGATTGGGAAGATTGGATGGCAATTGGGGAGATGCAACAGAGATCATGGCCTGAACATCGGTTGCAGCAGAATCAATGTTGCGACTGAGATCGAAGGTCAAAACAATTGTAGAAGACCCTGTGTTGCTGGAAGAAATGACTGATTGAATCCCTTGAATGGTCATGAATTGCTGCTCAAGAGGTGTTGCTACAGAATTGGCCATTGTTTCAGGGTTCGCCCCTGGATAACTTACACTGACCTCGATTGTCGGCATGTCTACACTTGGTAAATCGCTCACAGGGAGCGCTCTGAATGCGATAATCCCAAATGCCATGATGGCTCCCATCACAAGGATGGTCATGATCGGTCGACGTATGAATGGTTCAGACAAATTCATTTGGGGACATATACCTTAGTGCCGGTGTTGAGATTCATTTGTCCCTCAACAACAATTTTTTCTCCCGCATTGATGCCGCTGAGAACAATGACCATTTCATCTTGTCTTTGACCGAGCTTTACTGTTCGTTGAACAACGGTCATGTCGGGGTTCACCATAAAAACTATGGGGTTGGTTTGTGTCATTTGAACTGCCGAGAATGGAATGACGACTGCATCTTTCATTATGCTTAAAATCAAACGATTACGAATAAATTGACCCGGCCACAATTCTCTCTTTTGATTGTCGAACACAGCCCGCAATTTAATCATTCCTGTTTTTTGATCGACCGAATTATCGAGCATATATAAAGATCCTTCATACATCTCTCCTCCTTTAAAGTCCTCAAAGGCAGCCATGACCTTCAACTCGCCATTTCGTTTTGCTTTTTGAATGCGATGGAGCTGAAATTCTGGCACAGAAAAAGTCACAAAGATCGGAGACATTTGATTGAGAGTAATGAGCGAATTTTGGCAACTCACACAAACTAAATTCCCGTAATCAATTTTCAATATCCCTGTCATCGCGTCAATCGGCGAATAGATCCAGCAATAGTCTAAATTGATTTTTGCAGCATCGACTTGTGCTTGATTCACAATCACTTGCGCTTGATTGGCTGCCATTGTTGATTGCAACGTTTCATAATCAATTTGGGAATAAAACTCATCTTGAGTGAGCGTTTTGTAGCGTTTCACTTTTTCTGTAGATATTGATAAATTTGCCAGCGCCTCTTCTAGAGCTCCTTGAGCCTGTTGTAACTGCGCCAGGTAGGGGAGAGGATCGATCGTGAATAACAGATCTCCTTTTTTTACCTCTTGTCCTTGATTAAAACATACACCTGTGATCTCTCCTTCAATGCGGGAATAGATATCGACACTTGTGATCGATTCGACATGACCGAGCGCTTCAATATAGATGGGTGTATCCTGTGCCTTTGCCACATCGATTTGCACAGGATATGATGGAACAGTAGCCACAGGCTTTTTCTGATGGCAAGAGGCAAATAAAAGTAGGATACAGATCAATTTGAGCATGCAACCTCATTGGGCGTTGCACAAAGCGATCCTGTGGCATATGCAATGGCTGCAATCGATGTAAACCAATTTTGCTGGGCTTGTGCTCTTTTTGTTCTTGCGTCTGCCAAAGAACTTTGCGCTTGCAACACATCCAAAATTGCTTTTGTTCCAGCCTTATAATTCGCTAGTGCAATGTTAAATTCTAATTTTGCTGACTCTAAGTATTCATCTGCATCCGATAAATTGAGTGCTGCTGTTTTCACACCCATGTGAGCCGTCGTCACATTCTGGATCATCATCAGTTCTGTTTGCATCAATTGCGCTTTAGATGCCTCTAAATTCGCTTGCGCGCTACGTACGCCATTTTTATAGTAATAGCCATCAAAAACTGGAAATTGGAGCGTTAAAGCAGCCTGCCAGTGCATTCCATGCTCATGCAATCCTTTTTGAAACCAGTAGTGACCTGTTTCAAGTGTTGAACTTAGCACTGGCATCGTTGCTCTTTTTGCTCCTAGCACCAAAGCTTGCTTCGCTCTCACATTTGCTTGAGCTGCCAATAAATCTTGCCGCTGACTTTGCGCAATTTCTACTAATTCATCGACGCTCTCTAAAATCGGAGTTGGAATGACTTTATCTGGCAAGCTTTGCACCCGGAACTTCAGATTCGCCGGCAAACCCAAATCGACAGCGAGCTGTGCAAATGCATTTTCAACCGCCTGCTTTTGGCTATTCATTGTCATTCTGCTCTGTAAATATTGCGTTCTTGCCGCAGCCACATCACCTAAAGCGGCTAATCCTAAAGCAAACTTTTCATTGGCTGCATCTAGAGACATTTTCGCTGTTTCAAGATTGGCCTCATCTGATAAAAGAGCCGCTTTTTGATACACATAGGCATAATAATCATTCATCACAGTCTGTAAAACCGTCTGAATTTCCTGATTGTGATTATAATCGGCATAGTAAAGAGCTTCTCGTGCAGCAAGTGCCGCAGCTGATCTTTGCCCAAAATCAAATAGCACATAGCTCAGCGTCACATCAGGACCTGCCTCTGTTGAATAAAACATTGGCGCTCCTGCGATAGTCGTTCCGATATTATTGATTGCAGAAGAGCTTGTCGCAGTTGTTGACCCAGGAGTAGGCGTTGTACTTTGTGTAGAAGGTACTTGAGCCTGCGGCAGAGGCTGTTGAATACTTGGAAACCCCGCCCTTTGCCTCACATATTGCGTTGTTGAATAAATATAGGGATAGAAGCTGCTCATCGACTGGCCATAATTGGCCGCAGCACTTCTTGCCTGCGCCCATGTCTGTCTAGTCGATGGATTATTTTGCAGGGCAATATCGACAAGTTCAGCCAGATTCATCTCCTCTTCCTCAAAACTTGGCGGAAGCAAAATCTGACAATAATGCGATGATACTAAATTGTTGCCCCCCATCCTCGTCCAAGTCGAATAAGGTGTTTGCGGAGCAAGTGCAAGCGGATCCATTGCATCTCTTGCACAACCACAAAGAATAAGCACAACAATAAAAGATAAGGTTTTTTTACACACTATTTCTGGTTAATAATTTAGTGTGCATTTTATTGCAATGAGACTCGTTTGCTTTCAAATGCTTTTTGAAATTCTCTTGTGCGTTTTAAAGTGACTGGAGCCCTCAAGCCTTCATCTTCCTGATGTTGTTCTTTTTTATCAATCGCTTGAAGCGCTTCATCAAGCGAAACAAAGGGAGGGGATTCTGAAACAGCAGGAGCTGCTGTAGTCGCAGGTGCGGCGCTAGGCACTTCACCGGGTCGACTGCCCATGATTTCTTGTAAGTCTTCAATGTCTCTCTGGAGTGCTTGCTGTCGTGCGGTGTTGCTAGTGTCAGGATCCGAATTCGGTCGTCTGTCCATCAATTCTTGTAATTCTCTATCAATATCTATCTGGGGTCCTTGCTGTTGTACGATGGATCCAGCGTTAAGATCAAAATCCCAAAGATTGATAGGAGCTTCATAAGTTGAAATACTCATTGGCTGAATGAAAAAGCTTTCAAGAATTCGATCATTTTTCCCAATTACTTGATAAACATAAGTATGATTTTGAGAGGGAAAATGCTCTTTTTTAAGAGTCAGAGCCCCAGTATCTGGATTAAGCTCTAACCAAGTAGGTAGGGGTGCATCATTTAAAAGTGTGTTTGAATAAAGACTTACAAAGAAATGTGTGGGAAGATGGTCTTTAGTACAATCATGACCATACTTTTTGTTATCACAACGTAGAATCCGAATTTTCGCAATGTCATCTTTTTTCAATTCTTCTTCAGTGATCGGACATTTTGGTTTGTATTCTTTTCCTTTTAAGAGATCCTCAGGAATTTCGTTGCGCCAATATTTTTTTCGTTTGAAGACGTTATACAGAAAAGCGCGATTGATATAAATTGCACCAAGAGCTACAGTAATAGGTGTCACAACTCCTGCAATATATCCAGCATTATCGTGTAAATTTTTATATAGATCAGCCCAGGAGTATTGAATCTTGAGATCAAAAATAACACTTGCGGTTGCTCCAAATTTATCTGTCGCTGTCAGTTGGATTGAATATGGATTCACGTCGCTTGCTTGAGGACGTCCCAAGAATGTGCAGGTATCGGGATCAAATGTTAGAAAACTGGGTAAGACATCATAACCGACTTGGACAGCAGAATAGGTAAGCGTGTTATTATCAAGATCTTGGAAAATGTCTTTTGGCACTCTATACGTAAATTCACTACTTGAATCGTAAGTTTGAGGTGGGATTACTTTGGCAACAAAGGGTCCGTGGTTCGCATCAATGTGTAATTTCCAAGAAGTGTCAACAGATAGATAGCCGTCCGTAGCAGTCAATGTGATTGGAAGAGTCTGATTCAACATAGCTGGGGGAGCATAGCCATTAAAAATTCCAGTTTCCGGATTAAATGTAAGCCAAGAGGGAAGAGCTTTGCCATTTGCAAGTTTTGCGGACAGTGTGAGTTTAAAATCATCCGGATCAAAAAAAGTATCAGATGGTACAGTCACTTCAAAAGACTCTAAAGCTTTTTTATTGATTTGATCCAAAGGATTCACGACAACTGGCGGTTTATTGAAACGAAAACTACGCAAGCGCGCCACTGCATGGCTTGGAAAAAGATTGACAATGTCAGATGCGGTAAGTTGGGCCGCATTTAATTCAACAGTCGATGGCGCTGCAGAAATTGGACTTGGGTTAATACGAACAGAGGCTAAGTAATCATTGATTGCTGATACAGGACCGGATGCTTGGAGAGTGTTTTTTGATACGGAAACAGCGAGTGGACCTGATGCTAATGGGATAAAGCTACCGCCAATGAGTTCTACAGCAGCCGTTGCAATATTTGATGGTGTCGTTATGGAAACCGCGCCTTTGTCTGTATTAATTCCGAGAGAAGTGACAATTTTCGCTTCATAAATCGTTTCTTGGCGAACTCCATTGACATCAACGGAGATGGCTAATTGAATTGTTTTATCCGTGAGCTCCTTAGGCGCTGTAACGAGGAGTTTTCCTTGTTTTAGATCTGCTGAGATCCAATCGGGGATCTCTTTTTTCTGACCTTGATCTATATATCGAATCTCATTGATTCGATCTATTTTAACTGGTTGCAATGCTGGGCTAAAGAAAGAAAATGAGGTTTCTTCTTGAACGCCTACTGGAAAATTATCTCGTGCTGTTAAAGCAATAATCGGAAGTTCGGTCAATAAATCCGCAATTTGAAGACCTCCCTCTTCATTGCTCACATAAATCTGATCTTCAGAATCGGGAAGGTCAAGAGAATTTGCATGGGTACTTGGCAGAGTTCCTTTAATCTGCATTTTTTCAGCATCGATCGCGAGCATTCCATTGATTTCAACTGCAAGATAGCCAGCCCCTCCTTGTCGACTTAGAGCGATATCTTTAATGGGATACGTTGTATCAAGTCTCTCAAGTAGGATTGGGCGAGTTGCATCTGACACATTGGCCTTTCCGAGATATTGCCCGCTCGCAAAATAAAGCATCTTATCTGTTTCATTCAGCGCTAAACGAGAAACAAGGCCTGTCTCATTCAATCGGCTTACTTTTTGAAATGAGAGAGGAGTCGTCATTGACCAAATATCAATACCAGAACTATCTGCAACATAAAAAAGAGATCGATCTGCAAGTAAATCTTGTGCAGCTCCAAGAGTTGGAATCCTAGTTACTTCGGACATATTTGTAGCATCCAAAACAACAACGCCTTTTTCACCCTGGCAAACATAAACATGCGAGCCAACCAAAGTAAATCTATTTAAAATCCCAGCACCACTCCAACGACTTAAAACTTTAGGTTCTCCTGGATTGAAACAATCGATACAAGAAATGCCCGAATCATCACTCAATAACAACCTAGTTTGATCTGGAAAAAACGCCATTTGTCGAACATTACCCGTTGTATTTAAATGTCCTAAAACAGAGGGGTTCTGCAAGTTGTCTTTTGCTAAAAACTCCAATCGATTATTTCCACCAACAGCAATCCAATTGTTCACATCATTGACCAAAGAACATGTAATTGGAAAATTCCGTTTCACAACATTTGCAAGTCTTGGCAAAGGAACATCTAATCTTCCTGGATTCTTAACAATTTTAATCAGTTTTAGCCCTTCACTATCGCTATAAACCGCAAATCTTCCATCCAGAGAAAAAACTAAATCGGTCACCACATTCGCAATCGGATTATATCCAACTTCTCTTGCATTTAACCAGTTTTCTTGTTCATTTTCAAAAATCTGAATCCCTTGCTTCACATCAGCGACCAACATAGTACTCCCAGACAACGCAGCCACCTCATGTTGCACTCCAGGAATTGCGGCGCTAGCATTCACAAATCGATTCCCCGCAATATCGATCAAAACAATATCTTGATTATTTAACGTACAAGTTAACCTTCCAGGAGCCACTTGATCAACCGGTGCGATTGATTTCACCATACCGCTCAATGTTTTCTCATCTAACACTGTTAAATTTCGATTCACATAATCAAGCAAAGTAACATTCTTTCCTAACCCAACTGCCACTGTATTTGTATTTGGATTTGCCTGGATACTCGTCACGCTATCAGCAGTTGGGTATGTTGTTACTAGTCCAATAGAACCAATATTATCTGGCGTCTTCACCGAGAAAACTAATACCCCCACATTTGTCCCAACGAGCAAATCTTCTCCGCTACCGCTCACATCCAAGCTTTCAATCGAGTATCCCACCGAAAAAGAGCCTACTGTCAGAGGACTATCTGGATAAGAAATATCCACAACCTGAATAACGCCTTGATCATTCGCGACGAAAACATACTTTTCATTTCTCGAGAAAGCAGAAGCTCTCGGATTTCTTAACACATTAAAGCGACCCGCAGGAACCATTGTTCCTGCCTGGTTAATCTTGACCAACTGATAGCCACCATTCACCTGGCTTAAGACCAAAGACCCCGAAGGAGAAAGATGAATATGAATCACGCCCGGTAACGGAATCTTCGACTGCTCAATCACAGTTGACGAACGCAAACGAACAGCTCTCGTCTTCGTTCTCGGTTTAGTTCTCGTTCTATCTTCAGAATGCGAATCACTTATTTTTCTAGAATCACTTCTTTTCGCACTCTGTGATCGCGATAAAGAATTGTCTTTGCTCATAGACTGAGATAAGGAGCGAGGCAATGAATGACTGAAAGATGGGAGTAAAGATTTAGATAACTGGGCGCTCAAGGAATTGGATTGACTCTGAGCTGCACTCGGAGACGCAGACGTTGTATTTTTAGGGCATAATTGCGTTTGATTCATTCTAAGCGTATTAAATGTCATTGCAACATTATTAAACGGTATAATTGGATGTGCAATTGTAGGAAGAAAAGGAGTAAACGGTAAAATATCAGTAAGATTTTCGTAAATTAACGTAATAAATTTCGATCCGCAGCTTTGAATCTGAGCATTCTCATCCAGTTCGAAAAGAAAACTATCTGAATCATGATTTTCAGTATTGTAAGTTGCTCCAGTAACAATATACCGTCCATCAGTTGTATTTCGAATCGCAAAACCAGCTTTATCTCCATGTATTTGAGCCCAAGTAGATGCGCCATCAGAAGTTAACTCTGCAATTAAACCGCTTCCTTCGCTATAGCCACTCACGGATCCTGTAATCAAAAATTTGCGATCAGGTCTTTCCGTTATGCCTAAGCCTGTGGCGTTATCAACTCCTTCCAAAGTTGAAGCCCATTCTCGATCGCAGTTATGATTGATCTTAACAACTAAAATTTTGTTTTTTCCCCCATAACTATTTGTTGACCCTAATACTGCAATACCTCCGTCTTGGGTTTCTGTGAGTGCGGTTCCCCCATCATCCCCATTTTCACCTACGATTACCGCACAAGTGAGATCTCCACTTGAATTAAAGATCTCGATCAGACAATTCCAATCTCCTGTAGCACTCTGAGTGGATCCTGCGACTGCAGTCCCTCCTGTTTGTCGAATTATGACCGCTTTGGCTAAATCATTACCCGGTCCTCCTGTTGTCGTAGACCAAATAGGATTTCCTGCAGAATCCATCATCTGCAAAAGAACATCAAAACCCCTTGTTGAATATCTTGTTGTAAACCCTGCCATTACTGAATTGCCGTTTGGGAATACTTTTAGGGAGTACGCGCCCTCATGCCATGGACTGACTGACGTCTTTGTCCAATTCTTTGTGCCATTTTGAAAAAATTTAGTCTGCCAAACAGCAGCGACCCCACTATCATGAGTGAATCCTCCAGTAAGATATCCTTTATCCGGCGTCGTTTCTACAGCAAATACTCCATCCCAGTGCGTTCCTCCAAAAATAATTGTCCAAGTTTCTCCGTTGTTGGGATCAAACTTTGTTATGAAACTATCTAGCTCCCCAACATTAAAAGTTGAATAAATTTGACCTCCGACAATCGTTCCCCCATCAGGTGCTGGTGTCAATGATACAGGCGTTACATTCCCATTCAGACTTACAGTTTTGAGAAATGTGTTGTTTGCTTGAACGACTGGGAATTGAATGCAATTCGCGAGGATACTCATGCCAATCATTTGAATTGCAGACTGACCACTCCCTAATGCCAGAACTCCAAAAGCACAGCTTGGAGTAAGACTGATTGAAATCCCTTTAGTCACCGGAGTTGTTTTTTTTGTTTTTTCATTGGCGTTTGATGTGAAGTATGAAAAAACGTCTCCAAGCCCTTGAATGACCTGTTTGCAGAGTTCGTTGGCTTTTTTACCTGTGTTCATTGCAAGATCGGATTGAGAAAAAAGAGAGAATGACCAGTTAGCAATTAGAGTCGTTGCAATGGGTAGCAACATCGTAGCTTGCATTGACGCACTTTGCTGTGATGAATAGCAAGAGTTTTGAGACAACGTGGATATATTGCTTGAATTAAAGGAGGAACCATGTGTGAGAGATAGGCTCATAAGGACCTGTTAATAAAAGATCAAGCAACTTTAAAATTTTTGTTATTTAAAGAAAAGATTAAAACCTCATTTCTTTGTGTGACTTGGCCGGGCATTCTGTTTTTTTACAACGACAAAAACGCAAATATAAAATGCGATTTCTACAACAAACATACGTTCAGATTTGATTCTAATTTTGTAGGCAATGACATAAGAAATGTCCGAAACCAGATGGAAATTTATTCTTACTTTGCATATCTTTTGACCAGAAAGATCTTACAACGGAAGTCACATGAAACACATTATTCTTGCTGGGGGGAGTGGTACTAGACTTTGGCCTTTCTCTAGAAATAGTTATCCGAAACAGTTTTTGCATTTTTTAGATGAAGAAAGTCTCTTACAGAAAACAATCAAAAGGTTTTATCCAAAATGTGCTGTAGAAGACATTCTAGTAGTTACAGGAGAAGCATATCTAAACATCACAATAAGTCAATTATCTGCAATTCACCCCAGCTTTGAAAAGCAGATACTCATTGAACCTAACAAGAGAAATACAGCTCCAGCAATCTGTTTAGCCGTTAAATATTTTCAAGATGTTTTAGGTGCTCATTCGGATGAATGTTTTTTAGTTTCTTCAGCAGATCATTTTATTTCGCCAGATTCTGTCCTCTTGGAAACAGCTTTTCAAGGAGAATCAGAAGTAAGAAAGGGAAAACATCTTATTTTTGGAATACGACCAAATAGGCCTGAAACCGGTTATGGTTATATTAAAACAAACTCGCGAGATAATGATATTTTTCTAAATGTAGATCAGTTCGTAGAAAAGCCAGACCATCCAACTGCTCAGCTTTACTTACTTTCTGGAAAATATCTATGGAATGCTGGAATTTTTTTATTCCATATGAAGACATTTCTGCAAGATATACAAACTTATTGTCCTTCAATACACTGCTTAATGCAGGGTTCTTTTCAAGATACATATTCTCAATTTTATCAAATGCCAGACATTTCCATTGATTATGCATTAATGGAAAAATCTCCAAACTTATTAGTCGCTCCTCTAGATGTTTGCTGGTCTGATATAGGATCTTGGGATAGCGTTTATGACTTGTTAGAAAAAGATCATAATCAAAACGTGAGAAAGGGTAATATTCTCGATATTCAAACGAATAATTGTCTAATCATTGGAGGAAATACAAGATTCATCTCAACTATTGGTTTGGAAGATATTCTTATAGTTGATACGCAAGATGCGCTATTCGTAGGAAAAAAAGGCCAATCGCAAATGGTAAAACAATTGGTCGATGAAATGAAAAAGCGGAAAATAAGAGAAACTTCAGAACATTTGACTACTTATAAAATGTGGGGGAAAATTGAAATTCTTGAGGAAAAGCAGGATTATACTATTTCTAAAGTAACAATAGAGCCAAACAAGTGTTTTGATAATTTAGAAGTAAGGGATGGTCTATCGCACTGTATTGTTACATCTGGAGCTATCCATGTTTCAAGCGAAAATCGAGATGAAATTTACCACGAATGCGAAAACTTTTCTATTCAAGTTTCAGAAGTTTTTCTCTTAAAAAATATCAGTATGAAATCTTCAGAGTTCATACAAATTAATTTGAGCATCAAAGCGGATCAAAAAACTTTTTCCTAGTAACAATCCAATTTTGAGTTCGATCCGCTCAAATTTCATCAAAAATTTTCATGAACTTCGAGGAAAACGAACCCAAAATTGAGATTATTAGCAAAGAGATGCGCAATAGGAATTTTGATAATTCACATCATTGATAATTGTTAATTTTGGAATAGGGGAGATAAATTTTCCTCCCTTTTTTAGAAAATCTACTTCTCGAGTTAGAAATTCTCGCATAAAGTGATAAGGAAATGCCATTAAATAGTCAGGATTCATAGATCTACATTCTTCTTCAGAAATAATTGGAATTCTTGTAACTGTTTGTCTTCCCCATTTAATTGGATTACGATCAGCAACAAAAGACATTAAGTCAGGTCCTATACCATAATAAGCGAGAATCGTATTGCCTTTTGTTGAAGCTCCGTAACCGATCACTTTTTTTCCTAATTTTTTTTGATCTTTAAGAAATGAAATAATTTCCTTTTTATTTTGTTCAATTCTAGCTGCAAAGTCGAGGTAAAGTGAGGGTCTCGTGAGATTCACTTTTTTTTCTTTTTCTCTGATTTCATGCACAGCGTGAGTTACTTTTGCTTTTCCTTTATGACGAATATACAGCCTAAAACTACCGCCATTTACATCGTTTAATTCTACATCTTCAACTTCCATGTTAGCTTCATTTAAAATATAGTCGATAGAAGTTAAAGAATAATATTCTAAGTGCTCAGCACAAATTGTATCGAAAGAATTTTGTTCGAGCATTGTTGGCAAGTAACTTAACTCGATAATCCATAGCCCATTTTCATCTAGAATAGAACTCACGTCTTTTGCAAATTTGATCGGATCTTCGAGATCGTAAAACATCGCAATACTCGTTACTATCTTAGCTTTTTTATTTTTTAAATGGGACTTATAAGCTTCGGCAGTAAAATAAGTATTGATGTGAAGATTACAGTTTTTTGGTTTAATATTTTTTGCTGGATCAATACCTACTTTAAATAGATGGTCTGGGTATGCACTTAATAACGTTCCGTCATTAGACGCAATATCAACAACAATATCATCTTTTTCTAAAGGAATTTTTGTTCGAAGAATTGCTTGATCGACGATCGATTTTAGAGCTATTTTCATCGATGAGTTCACTCCAGACATATACCAATATTGGTTGTACATCTCATCGGGATCAACCGTGTGTTTTAATTGCACCAAGCCCGATTTTTTGCTTAATGTTAATTTAACGGGATGTGACTTTGGATCGGGATCAGTAGGTAAAGGAAAACAGGATATGGGGAGATTGCCTAGATCAAAAACATCTATGAGTGGATCTTTAGCAATTCTACAGGTAGACCTTTCTGTCATTTTCATTAGGGAGTCCTTTAGTTACAAGATTCGATGAACATAGCATAGAATATTTTTTTTAGATAGAAAATTTGGATTGATTATCTAGTGTCTAATCCCGTAATTCCACATGATTTTTTCTCTAATTTTTTTCAGAAGGTTTTTAGCCCTTGTGGGGAGAAATCGTAGGATAAGCCTTGTTGGCAAACTGCGTTTGACTATTTTTAGCGGAGTATAGGAGTGATTCGGCAAATGATGTAAATCGATTGAAGCTGATCTCAACTCATGATATATTTTTATATACATTTCTCTCACCTGAGATTCAGTGAATGAGTTCATCGTGTTTTTTAAATTTTCGAGTTTAGATTTGTCGAAGTTTAGTATTTTGTTTCGAGTTTCGTAATAATTGCCAATATCAAAAGTTTCAAAGCAATTAGGAAAATAATCTTGGTGTTCAATCGTGTTGAGAGTATTGCTTTTTAAAATTGCACAAGACAATTCGAGAGCCGTAGACAGCCCACCGGTAGCTGCTTGCCCAACTTCATAGGAGGGAAGAAGCACAAAATCTACATTAGCAAGATCCTCATAGTATTTTTTTTCATCTCGTTTCCCTGTAAAGAAAACTCGATCACCAAGTAAAGGGTGTGTATCTAAATACGATGTAATTTCTAAAATTGTCTCGTCAATTTTCCACTCACGGATATTCATGTGATGAGCTTCTCCGACAATCAACAATTTATAATTAGGAGGAAGAATTTCTAGCGTTTTTAATGCATGAGTATAGTTCTTATGTTTGCTTATCAAACCAAACATTCCAATAATTATATCATTCTCTTTAAAGCCAAATTGCTTTTTCCATTCTTTTGAATTTCGTAAATTCAAAAAGGTTTGTCTTTTTTCGTTTGTTAAAAAGAGGATAGGAAAATCAGTCACATTTGACAGCCCAAAATGTTTTCTAAACAATGTATTTTCCTTAGGCAAATGTGCGATGAAATAATAAGGATAATGCGGGCTGCGATGTTTTAGAGAGTCAATAATTGTTTTGTGTATATGAGAAAAACCAGAGTTATTTTCTTTATAGTCTATAGAATGTATCGTTAGGACTAATCGCTTAGCATAAGCGCAAATTTTATGTATTCTTTGTACAATTAAATCGCTTTTGGTTCCAAAAATACCGATTTCCATCTGAACATTGACTAGATCAAAATTTTGAAGTCTTTCACAGATTTGATCGATATGTAATTCGCTCATCTTCTCAAGGGTTTCCCCTTCTTGTCGAAGGAGTTCGCTTGTTTTTAGGTCTATTATTTCGACATCGAAAGAGGGGGTAAGAAAACTTCTTAATGCTTCAGCATAAAATGCAATTCCACAGCATATATTATAGGAGGAGACAATGGCCAGGCGTGGTTTTGATTCTGATTGCTCGTTTGACATAATCTATATCCTTTTCTCGCTTTTGATACCGTTGTAAAAATAAATCAGATTGTAGACCAAAACTTATACCATTCGTAAATACTGTACTCAATGATTTTCTTTCTACTAAATAGTAGAGCTCTTGCGCAACAAAAGACTCGTCGAATTTTAGTTGCGCATGAGGTCTATTCAGAAAGAGGCAGTTCTCTCATTGCTTGATTATACCATTTTAAAAAAAAGACTAGATAGATAATTGTGGGTACTCTATAAGTCTTCCTAGTGTTATTTTGGCTTGGATTTATTCCGCATTTCAAAATCCAAACTCATGCAACGACAAAAATGGAGTGTCTCGTGGCCGGACTAATGGTGCTTCTTTGTATATTGAGCACCTGCCTTCATGCTTTTAACATCGAAGTATTCTATGAGAAATTAACAGCGCCGATTCCTCAATGGATGAGTGATCAAATAGAAGAAGATTTGGCTCCTTTTACTATAGAGCTTAGTCGACAATTCATTGATGAACTGTTTAGCAAAGATGATGTTTTATGCCTTGTTAGAGTGCGAATTATGGGGGGGAAGTTTTATATTCAGAAAAGTGCTTCTGCAGTCAATCACCCAACTCCTGATCAGATCATTGCACATCTGGAAAAACTCAATGAAATGATTCCTTTGCCGAATGTTGACTTTCTTTTGACAGCACATGATGGACCCATGTATTTACCTTCACGATTCATATTAGACCAGCTTGAAGGGGGAGGAACATTTCGTCAATTCCAGGAGCCAAACATTTTAGCCCCAATATTCAGTATTACAAAAAATGGAAGAAAGAACAATTTTATTGTGATTCCAGATATGTTTGCTTTGAATGGTTTTGAGCCTAGCAAAGCACTTGTTTTGGAAGGTAATGAATTATATCCTTGGGAATCTAAACTTGAGATACTTTTCAGTCGCGGATCAGATATTGGACTCAATGACTTATCTAGTTGGATAAATCATCCGAGAACTAAGCTTATTTCTTTGTCATTGCAATACCCTCATTTAGTCGATGCAAAATATACCAGCCTATATTCTTTATGCCATAAGCAGTTTGCGATTCAGCAGGGTTTAATGGGGTCATATGTTTCTCTTCAACATCATCCTCAATATAAGTATTTAATTTGCGTGGATGCTCATTTCGCTACAACACCGAGACTACCTCTTTTTCTTCATACAAATTCAGTTGTTTTTAAAAGTAATACGCCTTCAATTTTGTGGTTTAATAAAACTCTTCAACCTTATAAGAATTTTATTCCCGTTGCAGAAGACTTATCTGACCTGATTAACCAAATAGAATGGGCAAAATCACATGATGAAGAGTGTAAACAGATCTCTCAAAATGCACAGCGACTTGCGGCAGATGTATTAACACATGAATCGATTTATTTATATCTCTATCGCTTATTAGAAGCATATTCAAAAAAGCAAAAAGATAATTATTATTACTGTTACAAAAAAAATTAAATTACTAGAAATAAACATGGAGTGCAAATTGATGCGCGCATTTTTTTTTACATTAACTTTATTTACAAGTCTGTATTCTTTTGAGAATTCAATTTTTTTTCAAAAATTAAGCGAACCGACTCCTCAATGGATGTTTGATCAAATAGAAGAAGATTTAGCACCTCATGGAATAGATTTAAGTCAATATTATATCGAAGAAATTTTCTCTAAAAATCATGATTTGTTGAAATTAGTAAGGGTTAGAGTTATTAATGGAGAAGTAAATGTTTTTAAGAGCACATCAACTACGAATCATCCCACTCCAGATCTAATTATTCCCCATTTATATGCTCTAAGTAAGTTGATTCGTTTACCAGATATAGATTTTCTCTTCACAGCGCATGACGGGATGTTTTCTCCACTACCTATTTTTTGCGTGACTAAGGGTTGCGTTACAGGACTTAGTGAAGAGGAGATGAGAAAAGGAAATGGTATAATTGTCATTCCGGACATGTTTGCTTTTGGTGGATATGAACCAAATAAGACACAGGTCTTAGAGGGAAACCTTTTATATCCTTGGGACGATAAAATTAACTTAGCGTTTTATCGAGGATCAGATATTGGAGTCGATGATTTAAGTACGTGGATGAACTATCCAAGACCTAGATTGGTACTGCTTTCTAACCAGCATCCTCATCTGATTGATGCAAAATTTACAGGTCTGTATTCAGCATGCCATACAAAATTTGCGCAAGACAATGGCTTAATGGGTCAATATTTGTCTATGAAAGATCATCCACGTTATAAATATTTAATGAATGTTGAAGCGGGATGTGCAAATACCCCAAGATTTTCTCTATTGCTCCACACAAATTCTGTCGTCCTAAAAAATGAAACAAATTCTATTTTATGGTTTTATAAAGCTCTTTCCCCTTTTGAACACTTCATACCGGTAGCGGGAGATTTGTCTGATCTTCTATCTAAAATTGAATGGGCAAAAGATCACGATTCAGAATGTAAAAAAATTTCAGAAAATGCTCGCAAACTTGCTGCAGAAGTACTTACGAGTGAAGCAGTATATTTGTATCTCTATAGGTTATTAGAAGCATATTCATTAAAGCAGAAAAGTTATTATAACTGTCTTAATTGAAACAGTATAAGGAAAGAGTATGAAAAAAATATTTTCGGTATTTCTTATTCTATCTTGTCATTTAAGGGCTGATACGGTTTTTAAATTCGACGAAGAAGAATACCGGTATCTAGATCAGTTAGCATTGCCATGCACTGATAAAAGTTCTAGTTTTCACGATTATATGGAAGTTTATTCTCACTATTTTTACAAGATTAAGGATAAGCCTATAAAATTTTTAGAAATTGGTATTTGTCGAGGTGGTAGTGTTGAGCTTTGGGAAAAATATTTTACAAACGCAGAATTACACTTTATAGATTTGAGTCTAGATTTACTCTCATATTCTGCTAAACGAGCAAATTACCATCTCTTGGATCAGTCAAATGTAGAACAGCTCACGCATTTTATAAACAAAACTGGAGGCCAATTCGATATTATTCTAGATGATGGTGGTCATACTATGATCCAACAATTAACAAGTTTTAAGACTCTTTTCCCGCATTTAATGAAAGGTGGTCTTTATATAATTGAAGATTTGCATACTTCATATTGGCCTGTTTTCGGTGGGGGTAAAGGACACCCAAATACAACTGTTGAATTTTTGAAATCACTTGTTGATGATGTGAATTTTATTGGCGATAAAATGGGAAGAGCTAGCCGTAGGCAGGATCTCAGTACAATTCAAAATGAACTAAATATATATCGAGATCAGATTTTAGGCATACATTTCTATACGAGCGTTTGTATCATCATTAAAAAGTAAATCATGAAATTTTAACGAGGGGATGAGTATCCCCCCTTAAATAGTTCATGCTATCTAGTTTTTTTCCAATACGCTCCATCACGACCAATCTCTATAATTGGATCTGTAATGCCATGCAAAGCACGATAGTCATTGACAGCTTGAACACAAGGTGCGACTGGGTAGTCATCGATGATGATAAAACCACCAACGGATAATTTAGGATAAAGACTTGTAAGAGCATCCTTTGTCGATTCATATAAATCTCCATCTAATCGAAGAAGTGCAAGTTTCCCAATCGGAGCCGTGGGAAGTGTATCTCGGAAAAAACCTTTTAAAAATACAACTTGGTCATCCAGAAGATTGTATTTTTTGAAGTTTGATTGAACTTGTTCGAGTGAAATAGCAAGCTCTTTACACTTATAGAGATCAAATCCTTGATCTGCTGGATAAAGAGTCACATTTGGAGGAGGAAGCCCTTCAAAGGAATCGGCGACCCAGACCTTTCTTGTTGTATCGTCATATGCTTTTAAGATAGCTCGCATGAAAATTGTCGAACCACCCCTCCAAACTCCAGTTTCTATACAATCGCCAGGGATATTGTTTTCAATAATCTCCTTCATGCAGTAATGAATATTATTCAGTCTTTGTAGTCCAATCATAGTATGCGCAGTTCTTGGCCAATCACTTCCAATTTCTCTTGCATTCGGGTCAAATTCCTTTTGAAAATAACCCGGATCTTCGTAGATTGAGTTTGTTACACAGCGTTTCATTAAATCTATGTACAAATCTCTTGGATTTGCATGAACGCTATTGATGATACAAAGCACAGCTAAACATTTTACAAGAATTTTCATTTGTATTATTTCTCCATTTTTTGTTAGGACTGGTTTTTTTTACAGCATGTGAAACAAAAACATCAAGAAATTAATTTAAATTTCGGATGTTGGCATTTTTTCTCAATTTTTCAGGAAATAGCATTTATCAAAAATATAGCTGAGTCTGACTGTGTCAGCTCTGCAACAAGTTTTATGTCTTCATTCGCGCCTTGCCATTCGGCAATGGTCGCTTGCTCCAGACAAAAAAATTGTGCAGCTTCCTTGTCATACACAACTTTTTTTTGATAAGTGGTATAAATAGCGCATTGAAAAAAGTTTCAGAACTATACAAACCGTATAGACAAAGCAGCAGATCGTTTCTGTTCTGATTGTAATGATTACAAAAAAGCGATGTGAAAGAATTCATAGAACATTTATATTTTACTCTTCATCGAAGAGTAGAAGGATTTTCCAGTTATCGGAAATAGAAAACAATTTATGAATGGTATTCGGTTAGCAATTCAAGATTTTCTCGACGCTCTAGTCAGGTTTCCGGTATGGAGAAGTCTAGGCGTTCTTGAAGTCAGACAAAAATATCAACGATCAGTGATTGGCCCTTGGTGGGTAAGCATCAGTATGTTGGTTTTTATTGTTGTGTTGGGTGTTGTTTATAGTCGAGTGTTTTCGATAAAATTTTCCGAATACATGCCCTATTTTTCTTCAGGCTATTTGCTTTGGCTCTACATAGCATCATGTGTGAATGAATCTACTGAACTTTTTAGACAAAATGGTGGATTTATTAAACAAGTAAAATTGCCGCTAAGCGTTTACGTATTTAAATTTCTCACTAAAAATATTGTGATATTCTTTCATAATTTTTTAGTGTTTTTATTAGTCCTGGCATATTTCAAAGTACAAACTGGATGGGTAGGATTGCTGTCTATACCCGGTTTTATTCTCTTAAGTTTGAATCTTTATTGGATATCTCTATTGGTTGCTCTGATTAGTACTCGTTATAGAGATATGGTTCCGATTATTAATAGCTTTATGCAAGTTTTATTTTTTGTAACACCAATTTCTTGGGATAAACTTCTATTAGGAGAGCATTCAAAAATTATTAAATTCAATCCGTTGGTATATTTTATAGATATCATTCGAGACCCCCTTTTAGGAAAAATGCCTGTTGTCAGCGAGTATTGGATTGTATTATGTATAACTGGAATTGGATTTACTTTTGCATTATTACTCTTTGGTAAAGTGCGTGCACGTGTTCCTTTTTGGGTGGATTAACTATGGCTTTTATTGAATTAGAGCATGCATGTTTGGACTATTACTTATATGGAACTTCGTCGCGCTCATTCAAGTCTGCCCTCTTACAAGCTGCAACAGGTGGCATATTAAAAAAAGAAGAAAATATACTTAAAGTTCAGGCCTTAAAAGATATCACCCTAAAATTAGAAGAGGGGGATCGATTAGGTCTTATTGGACATAATGGGGCAGGAAAAAGTACCTTACTCCGTCTGTTAGCAAAAATATATGAGCCTACATCAGGCAAAGTGGAAGTGTCTGGTCTTACGAATTGTTTATTTGATTTGCTGGTTGGTTTAGATTCCAGTTTAACAGGCTATGAAAATATTAAATTAAGAGGATTAATTTCTGGTTTACATCCAAAATTGGTTCAGGAATCTATCCCACAAATTACCGATTTTGCTGAGTTGGGGGGATTTATTCACATGCCGATAAAAACATACTCTGCAGGAATGCTTGTTCGTCTTGGTTTTTCGATCGTTACGCATATCAATACAGAGATTCTTTTGATCGATGAAGTGGTGAGTGTTGGTGATGCAGGTTTTGTGACTAAGGCAAAACAGAAAATGAAAGATTTAATCAATAAAACGAAGATCGTTGTTATCTCCACTCATGACCATAACTTGATTAAAGAATTTTGTAATCGCATTTTGTGCCTTGAGCATGGGAAAGTTAAATTTTTAGGTAAAACAGAAGAGTTTTTTCAGCAATAATGAGGAAAATATGAAAAGAGCGCTAATTACTGGAATTACTGGCCAAGATGGATCTTATCTTGCGGAATTTTTGCTGGATAAAGGATATACAGTACATGGTGTAGTTCGAAGAACTTCGACTTATCGAATGGAACGGATTGATCATTTATGTCAGAATGATAAATTGAGCAATCGTTTTTTTCTGCATGAGGGTGATTTAGGCGACTCATCGAGTATTCGATGGATTGTCGATTCTGTTAAACCCGATGAAATATACAACTTGGCAGCAATGAGTGATGTGAAAAGTTCTTTCGAAATGCCTGAGTATGCTGCTGAAGTAGATGGGATCGGCGTTTTAAGATTATTAGAATCTATGAGAGCAAGCTGTCCAAAAGCGAGATTTTATCAAGCATCCACGTCGGAACTCTTCGGTAAAGTACGAGAAATCCCTCAAACGGAAAATACTCCATTCCATCCACGATCGCCTTATGCTGTTGCAAAATTATATGCATACTGGGCCGTAATCAATTATAGAGAAGCGTATAACCTTTATGCATGTAATGGGATTCTTTTTAATCATGAAAGCCCAAGAAGAGGGGAAGGTTTTGTCTCTCGAAAAATCACTATGGCAGTCTCTCGAATTAAAATGGGATTGCAAAATACTTTAGTCTTAGGAAATCTGGACGCAAAAAGAGATTGGGGATATGCGAAAGATTTCGTAGAGGCAATGTGGGTCATGCTGCAGCAAAATACACCTGATGACTATCTCTTAGCGACAGGAGTGACGACGACAGTGAGGCAGTTTGTTGAGCTGGCATTTAGAGAAGTCGATATTGACGTTCGTTGGGAAGGAAAAGACCTTGCGGAAAAAGGATATGATGCATCTACAGGGGCATTAATCGTCGAGATTTCCCCTGAATTTTTCCGACCTTCAGAAGTAGATGTGCTCATCGGTAATCCTAAGAAGGCTAAAGAACTTTTGGGATGGTCTTGTAGGACTTCTCTTGAAGAACTGGTTCGAATAATGATGAAAGCAGATATGAAAGTTGTCAGCCAATCAATGCATTTAGAGACTTCTTTAACGCTGTAATATTATGATAGTTTCGAATACTTCTAAAATTCTAGTGACTGGTTCGAAGGGTTTAGTCGGGTCAGCTTTAGTGGATGAATTGCGCAGACAAGGATATATGAATCTCAGTCTGCCTACTAGGCAAGAATGTGATTTAACTGATTATCAATCTGTAAAATCCTTTTTTCTTTCTGAGCGACCCGAGATTGTTTTTCATAGTGCAGCTGCAGTATATGGCATCGGTGGAAACATGAAAAATCCCGCGAGGATTTTTTTTGATAATGTTTTAATGAACTCACATGTAATTGATGCGACGCATCTATGTGGTGCAAAAAAGATTATTGCAATGGGTACCGTTGCTGCATACGCAGAACCTAGAACACAACCTGTTAAAGAAGAAGATATTTGGGAAGGCCCACCGCACAATTCCGAAAGTAGTTATGGGCATGCTAAGCGAGCCATGTTGGCTCAACTGCTTGCTTATCAACAAAATTATGGTCTTGATTTCGCATATATAATTTCTACTAATTTATACGGACAGAACGATAAGTTTAATACAAGTTTCGGTCATGTGATTCCATCGCTAATTTGTAAATTCTATGAAGCGAAGAAAAACAACACGGACGTTGTGATTTGGGGAGATGGAACAGCTGCAAGAGATTTCCTTTATTCTAGGGATATGGCAAGAGCTTTAGTTTTAATTATGACCCGTTTTTCTGGCGCAATCAACATTGCCTCAGGAAAAAAATGCAATATACGCGAAGTGGTTGATCTATTAACTGATTATTTTGATATGTCTGGAAAAGTCCAATGGAATACACAAATGCCGAATGGTAGAAAATTTTACGAATTAGATCTAGCCAAGCAACGGAATATCGGTTTCGAACCTTTATATTCTTTTAAAGAAGGCTTAGTTGAAACTCTAGAATGGTTTAGTAACACTTACGAACAAAATCTTGTTAGAATGTGATGAAAAAAGAAAAATTGGCGATAATTAGTAGTTACGATGACTTTTGTGGCAATGCGAGTTATACTCGAGCAATTAAAGATGGTCTAACTAGACATTATGATGTTACTGTAATTTCTTTGAATGTGCGCTTATTACGTAGTGAGGGGAAGAAAAGAATCCGACAATATGTAAAAAAAGTTTGTGAGCAATTACAATCTTTTGATGTCGTAAATATACAGTTTGAGGAGGGACTTTTTGGTTCTTCCATGTCTTCAATAAAGCACTCTTTTTTTGCTTTTGCTAAAGCAAGCAAACAGCTTGTCTTAACAATGCACCGTGTACATGGTAAAGTTCAATATCCTAATTGGATATCACTTGTAAAAAATTTACTAAAATTAAATCCAAAGCCATTCATAAAAAATCTGATGAAGGCATATGCTACGAATCGGCATGTTCCTCTATATAATTCGATGATTAATTTTTGTATAAAAAGAAAAATTCCTATTTTGGTACATACTCCTAAATCAAAAGAATATATTCAGGAAAAGTTTCTATATGATTTAGTGTATGATCATCCTTTATCTTTTTACGATCAAAGTCATATAGAAGCTATAGCAAATTCTTATTCACGAAAAGATTTCTGTGAAGAATATGCTCTAAATGAAAATCATACTTATCTCGGCGTTTTTGGTTTTATAAATAATTATAAAGGGCATGAAACTGCTATTAAATCGTTATTGAGTTTGCCAGAGAATTATAAACTTCTGATTTTTGGAGCGCAACATCCTCATACCATTCAGTTAGAAGAAGCAATTAACAAATACATTAAAGATTTGATTCAGCTTATTTCTAGTTTAGGGCTTTCTCATCGTGTTGAATTCCATAGAGTTGTAAACGATGAAGAATTTTTAAAAGCGTTACTTCGTTGTGACTTTAATTTACTTCCGTATTTAGAAGTAAATCAAGGAGGTTCAGGTATCGCGGCCTTATCTCTTGAAACAAACTCAAATTCGTTATTTGCACAAACAAATACTTTTTTAGAACTTGATAAGTATGCTCCTAACGCTTTCAAGCTATTTACCATAGGGAATTATCGTGAACTTGCAAGTGCTATTCTAAGTTATCGTAAACAGCGTTTTGCCTCAAGTTTGCAAAGATACCATCAAACTTACAACTTAACAACGAATGTAAATTTGTATCAGAAGCTTTTATCTAGAGCATTCTAGGATGAAAAAAGAAATCTGCATTGATGCCCGAATGGCGACAAGTTCTGGCATTGGCACGTACATACGTTCTTTAGTACCTAGGTTGAAAGACTTTTTCAGCATACGCTTAATTGTGCACCCCGATTGTGCCGTGCACTGTCCAGAATTCACTATTTTTGATCAAATTGTTACATCGACATCTATCTATTCTCTTCAGGAGCAATGGTTTCTTTCTCTGAATGTTCCAAAATGCGATCTTTTTTGGTCTCCACATTTTAATGTCCCTTTGGGTCCTCTTCGCGCGCGTCGGAGATTAGTAACGATTCATGACGTCTTCTTTTTAGCTTGTCCACACGGATTAGGATTATTAAAAAAATGTTACGCTAAATTATTTTTTAATGCGGCTGTAAGGCTCTCCGACCATGTCATCACAGATTCTTGTTTTTCTTATTCTGAGATAGGAAAATACATTGGCTCATATGAGAATAAGATAACGACTGTTCCACTTGGAGTAGATAAGGAAAAATTCCAAAAGAAAACCGTTAATGAAGAAATACAAGTCCCATCTAAATTTATTCTTTTTGTGGGGAATTTGGCTCCGCATAAGAACATTATAAATTTAATACGATCTCTTGATTTTTTACCCTCTGATGTACATTTAGTTTTAGTAGGAAAAGAGTCAAAGTGGGAGAACTGGAAAGCTGAGGCTCAAAAGAGAAAAGATAGAATTACTGTGTGTGGCAAAGTAAAGCATGAAACGCTTGTTTGGCTTTATCAAAATGCGGTGATGTTAGTTCACCCTTCATTATATGAAGGTTTTGGTTTTACACCTTTAGAAGCAATGAGTGCGGGTTGCCCTGTTCTTACATCTAAATTAGCAAGTTTGCCAGAAGTATGTGCAGATGCAGTCGAGTATGTTGATCCGTATTCCATTGAAAATATTGCAAATAGTATTCTGTCAGTTTGGAATAATCACGAACTTCGTGCTCAAATGAAGTTAAAAGGAAATGCGCAAGTAACTCTCTTTAATTGGGATAAGTGCGCTCAAAAACATGTAGAAATCATTGATCGCATCTTGATTTGAATATAGAGGTAACGTATGAAAAGAAGTTATTGGTTTGTTATTTTTTGTGGTTTTTTTTTCATTAGCTCAAACTGTTTGAATGCGACTGAAAAATTCAATTCACAAGCATCTCAAGATGAATTTGTTTATACTCTGCTTTACGATGTTTTGAATAAAAAAGATCAAGGATATTACCTTGATATAGGCGCGAGTCATCCAACTTACACAAACAATTCATTTTTCTTTGAGAGTCAACTTAAGTGGAATGGAGTAAGTATTGATATTAGCCCTGCCTACCAAGAACTTTGGAATCGCATTCGGAAAAATGCTCTAATCATCGCAGATGCTTTGAATGTCGATTATCGCGAGATGTTAAAAAATGCACCCTATGAAATCGATTATCTCTCGATTGATGTAGATCGTGACTACGAGGTAATATTAAATTTATTACCATTTGATGAGCATATTTTTAAAGTGATTACCATTGAGCATGATTCGTATTTATATGGAGATATTTATAAAGAACGAGAAAGAAAAATACTTAGTTCGTTAGGGTATTATTTACTTTGCCCCGATGTATCATTAGATTGGAATCACAATTCTCAAGTTCAACAGTGTTCTTTTGAGGATTGGTGGGTTCATCCAAGCATTCTAAAAGAAGGTTTACTCAATACGTTTCAATCATGTGATCTAACCCGAAATGATCATGCTGAAATAGTGAGAAAACTCCGTATCATCAAGGCGTTGTAAAAAATCTAAAGAGGGAATTGCAAAACTCGATTTGTGTGCAAAATTTATGTTTTGTAATTATTTGCGATTATCTCATTAATCGTGCGTATTCTATTAAAGCTAAATACAAATATAACATTACATTTTCATGTGTTAGATTCTGGGTTGCGAAATGCAGCGCATTTTGAGCGATTACGTAAGCTTCTTGATCATGAGAAATTGCCCAATTGATTTGTTCGATCAAATTGCTTGCATCAGCATGATATGGGACGTAGTGTACATAAGGTTTTAGCTCTCTATAAAACCATTGATACCAACAAGAATCGTGTTTGAACGTGAGACATCCTGAAAAAAGCTGCCAATAAAATCTAGAAAATGCGCTTACATGCCCGTCGATTAATATTTGGTATTTATATTTCAAATGATTAGACACTGAAAGAGAACTTCCGAAAAAAGTTTGCGGATAGAGTCCTTCCTGACCCGGATAGATACCAGTAAATCGAGCATCTAGTAAATTTGGATATTTTAAGCTCTCTAGAATTACTTTTACCCGTGGCATGAATTCATAACCGAAACCACCTGTAGTTCCGCCTCTCCAAAATCCAATCTTTTTCTTCGCATTCCAGGGATACAAATGAGAACCCTTTACAACCTCGAATAAATAATTAGTGTTTCCGGAAATGGCTTCATAATCTGGAATGGAAAGAGCGTTCCTGCTCCATTCATTATGTTTACACCATGTCAGAATAGGTATAGTTGTTTTTTCGCAAAATGCTTCCCCTGTATGCACGAGGAATTTCATATTTGGTAATGGAGTGACTTTTAATAATGTTTTGATTCCTGCGATAAACATGTCTGCCCGTGAATCGATCACCGCAGAATCATTCGGGTAATAAGTCCAGGAAAGTTGGTTATTTTCAATATTGCAAAGTAAAAAACCAAGCTCAGGAAATCGCTCTAAAACTCTATAAAGATCTTGTTCTGATACGCTATGGGCACAGAAAGATAGCTCTTCTCTTATTTGTTCGATCATCCAAGAAGGAAAATCATTACGTTTTATTTTATTTTTAAGGTTGGTTTGCCAATCGGCAAATACAACGGTAATCGAAAAACAAACACATGTTAAGATTCTTATAAGCATTTCCTAATCCAATGAGAAAATAAGGATCTGACAAAAAAATATTTTACTAACTTTCAAAATGAAAATCAATAGTTAAAACTTTTTTATTTGCGCGCATTGATCATCATTTTATTCAGTGGCGCGCATGAGAAGTCCCATGATGGGGTAACGGTTTTGGGCAAGGCCGTTTTGCATGGCTTTGAGTACAAGCGATATGCTCTGTTCATTGCGGCGATTGGCAACGGCAAGGAATGAGTCGATGAGGAGTCGAGAGGTCTCTTCGGTTGAGAGTGTGTAGTCCGATTGCTCCATGCGGTATTTCCAGGGGAGGATGGGCCGGAGACGAATGAGTTCGGCGGTTTTTTGTTGAAGAATCCAGTGCGTTACGCGCTCTTCGTAGGGGCCGATTTCTTTGAGGCGATAGAGTGAAAGGTGGCAATAATCGCGGATGAGGGGAGAGGATATTTTGCGAGTGCCTTCTTTGAGGAGTGCGATGGAGGCCGGTGTGCGTAGGTTTTCAAGAAGTGCAATCGTTGTAGGGACGAGATCGTTTTGTTGTTTGAGGAATATGGTTCGGGTCAGTGCGAGAAAGGCTTCTTCGGGAAGTAAAAGCGATTCTTTGAGGAAGGATTCTCGGAGTGTGGTTGAGTACGAGAGATCTATCGATGGGTCTTTGGAGCGTATTTCAGCGGATGGAATGGCTTTAAAAGCAGTGAGTGTGCGTCCTACTGATTGCATGGGATGAAAGGCAAGATCACGAGAATCTGTGATGAGGATTTCGCATAGAGCAGGTAGACAGCGAGCATCGTGATGTTGTAGAAGTGCAAGGCCCGCGTTGATGCGGACTTGGAAATCGGGAGAATGAGCAAGTTCAGAGAGTATTTCTTCGGTATCGGTAATTTTGCCAAGGCTAAAGATGGCAAAGAGGTTGTTTTTTTTGGCGAGGCTGATGATCTGATGGATTTCGCTTCGATCTCCGAGCTGGTGAAGCGCAATGGCAGAGGCTAGGCGAATGGATTCAGTGGGGGATTGGGCAAGTTTTTTAAGTTTTGAAAGAGAGGATGTGTCTTTGAGTGCGCCAATGGCATAGATGGTTGCTTCGATTTCTGCGATGTGGGAGTGCGAGAGTTTACGGCGAAGTTGCGGAAGAAAATCGTCGCGGGATGTTTTTGCGATATTTAGGATGGATTCGATACGCACTTGTGGGTCATTATCTTCCAGAAGTCTTTTGAGAGATTTTGTGGCTTCGTTTGTGCCCAGGAGTGCAAAGAAAGAGGGGAAGTAGGGTTTGAGCATGGTGGGAAGTCGTGCCATCAGTCCTTCGATTTGTCCAACTGCCATTGGGTGTTTACACTTGCACATATAGAAGGCAGCTTCCATACGAGTGGAAAGGAAGTCTGAGCTCATGGCTTCATTCAGGTAGTCATTGATTTTGTCGTCTTCTAGCGCTGTAATGAAATGCAAAGAGAGGAGTTGGACTTGTGGATCTGGATAATGGAGCCCCTTTTCAAGGATTTCCATAGCGCCCGCGGATCCTGAAACGCCTGCCCCAAAAAGGGACATGAGGAATGTTTGAGGATCATCTGATTGAATGCCCTTTTGCAGCATAATGATCCCGAGCTGCTGAAGCGTTTCAAAGTCATATTTTTCAGATTTGCTGCAATATTGCTGATAGCTTTGAAGAGCGCTCTCAATTTCATTATTTTGCATAAGAAACAAAGAGTGCATTTTAATTTCTTCTGTCTCAGATGCAGTCACAAAGAAGAGGGGAAGTAGCAGAAACCAGTATCGCATTTAGCTTAAGCTACTAGAAAAAGAAATTTTTGCAAAGTAGAGTCGTCTAAAATATCTCTCGGTATAGATATTAGTTCGATTTTTTCTTCATTTTTTTGCCACTGCTTTGGATGGGCGAGCTGCGCGATGTGAGATCAACCCAGATTGGTGAACTCCAAGCGATATGACCGTCTTGTTGTTTGACGCGAAGGTAGTAGTAAATAAATGGATTTTTGTTTTCGGTTTCAAGAACAATTTCTGAGAGGGGATCCATGTCATCATAGGCAATCTCGAAATTATCTTCTTTGGTAGAAAATTCTTTGAGAGCTTTACCATTGCGCATGAGGGTAATTTCTGTGAGAGGAGAGGTCCCAATTGTGTAAATGATGATGTGGCGATTAAATTCGAGACCGGGTCGATTTTTTGTATCAATTTCGGCTCCCATCGAGAAGCCTGCAATTTGTAATCCAACAACGATTCTCTCGCCGGTTGTCGCGTAGCAAGAACGAGCTTGCAGTGCTTCAATGAGAGAATAGCGGTTATGCTCTTTGGCTAAAATTGCAGTAAGCCCTGGCGAGTATTCGGTTTGGTCGTTTCCAGAAAGATTTTTGAAGATAGAGCGATGATCCGCACCTCCCGCGACAAAGCCAAAACGGTGTCCATGGTTTAGCGCTTTTATGATAGAACCTTCAGCTGTTTCAGAAATCCCATGACGTGAACCATCAATTGGCCGCTTGTTCCCTTCTTTAGCAAGACATTCTGAAGATCCCCATGCATTGTAGATTTCGACGACTTTTTCAAATTCTGGATTGAAATCAGCGAAATTAAAGCAGGTTTCCTTACCCATTGTCATCATTGGGATAGAGATCATTTCTTTCGGATTATTGGTTTTATAGATTTTTTTCAGAGAATTGTTCTTGGTGTCTTTGCGGCGTAGGATCGGCTTATTATCTTTTGCGTAAATGAATTGTCGTAGGCCTTCCTCTTTTGGTTCTCCTTGCCAGAGGAATCCTTGAAGAGCAACAAAGCGATCTTCTTCATTGAATTCTGCTGTTTGCTGAACAATGGATTTCCAAACGTCATTGGGTGTCTCTTCTTCGCTTTCAAAGCAGGATGTTGCAAAAAACTGCAACGCTTTATCATCACGGATATGTCGAAGGAGTGCTTCGATATTGTCGGATGAATGCATGCGATCAGATTCTCCATGGAGAAGTCCCCAATAGAGACTTAAACCCGCTTCTGGAAGGCATTTAATCGGTGGAGAAAAGAAGAGTTCTTTCGTTTTTTGGATTTGAAGTTGGATACGATAAATTCCCGGTTCATTGAAATAGAGGTTAGGAAGTGCGATAAAGCCTGTTTCTGGCACGAAAAGTTTCCAGTTCAGATTTTCGCGTAAGTGCTCATAGCTTAGTTCAATAAGAGTTCCAGGTGGGGCGTTTGATGTGAGATTGCCATACATATCTTCAAAACGAACAATGACATCGAAACGTTTGTTGCGATTGACAAGGGATGGTGCGATGATGCGAAGATTTTTGAGAACGTTACCTCGGATGTCCAGGTAGAAAGTTTCACTCTCTTTGTAATCGCCTTTTCCCTTCGGATCGATGAAAAGCGTAAAAGGGCGTTTTCTTTGCACTGTTTTTTGGGAGAAGTTTCCTTTTCGCGCTGCTCCATCTATGAGACTGCCTAGGTGAATTGTCAAAGTATCCCCGGGCTTTACTTCTGTAGGGAGAGTAAATTCATAAGAAGGAGTCTTTTTTTGAGGATGCGGAACTTCAGTTGCAGCAAAGATTTTCCCTTCAGCTTCAGCCCAAATGATATTTTCTTTTTTCTTTATGTTTGTTTGTGGAAGTTGCCATTCAAGCTCGGTTCCATGACTGTCTAGATCGAAACGAAGCTTTGTTCCTTTGGGAAGATGATTGGCTGTTGTATAGATAAATTTCCAATGTCCAATAATTCCAGCTAAAGCAACATTCGGTTCACAGACACAGATCGATCGACGCATGAAAACTCCCTTTCCGATTTAGGCATATTTTGCCGAAGATATCTTTGTTTGACAATGGTTTTAAGTACGGTGAGAAGAATGCTCAGAGATATTTCTTAAGGGTAGCGGGGAATGATTTTGATTTTCTTGATAGCGCGCTCGTTTGATGAAATGACTTCGAGGTCAAATTGGTCGTGGGAAAGACGCCAGCCTTTGCTTGGAATTGTCCCGGCACAATGATAGACGTAACCGCCGAGGGTTTCGTATTCGGGATGTGTTGGGATGTGAATACCGATTTGGCTTTCGATATCGAGAAGGGTCATTTTCGCATCGATAATCCATCCGCCCCCTGGTAGTTCTATGAATTGATTTTCTTCACCAATGTCGTATTCGTCTTCGATTTCTCCAACAAGTTCTTCTAGAATATCTTCGATGGTAACAATGCCTTCGGTGCCGCCATATTCGTCGACGACAATGGCCATGTGGATTTGTTGATTGCGAAACTCTTGGAGAAGTTGGGAGACTTTTTTGTTCTCAGGAGAATAGAGGACTTGTTTTGCAATTGTTCCAAGTGGGGCATCTAGATTTTGATCTGGGCTGGTGTAACATTTAAGTAGGTCTTTGTAGAGAACGACGCCGATAATATGATCGAGATTTTCTTCGTAGATGGGGATTCGGCTATAGCCTTCTTGAGAAAAAAGACGGGTTGCTTCGCGAATCGTTGTATCCGAGCTCAGTGAGAAAAGGTCTATGCGTGGGACCATAATTTCTTTAGCCACGCGCTCTTTAAAATTAATGAAGGAGCTAATGAGTTTTTGATCGCTGAGTTCGAGATGAGATTGTAGCTCTGATTCTCGAAGGATTTCACGAACAGGTGTTTTCGTTGCGACTTCTTCAGGTCCAAGTTTTAGGACAAGTTTTTTTGCCAGTTTGATAAACGGAATGCTGATCGGGAAAAACAAAGCGATATAAAAAAATGCTGGTGGGAAAGCAATTTTTAACGCTGTTTTACTCCAGGCGACAGCTAGCATTCGAACAACAAAATCGAGAATGATTGATATGCCCACGATGAGGCAGCTAGCAAGAAGAAGAGGGATAAAGTCTGGGATTGGATCTCTGAGTGTTTGTCGGATGGATGGATACGTAGAAAATAGGAAAAAAAAGAAAGAAACTGCATAGAGAAGCTGGTAAATTTGCTTGGAAAGAGAGATCGAAAAATAGAGATTTTCAAAGTTCTGAGAAAATAGAGGATGTATCATGTTTTTGGACTTATGGCGTCCTAATTGAATTAATGCTGTATTGCAGATCGTGAGCAATAAAGAGCCAAGCAGAAAAACAATTGGCAAGAAGGGAGTGCCTAAAAAAAAAGTACTCACAATAGAAATTGTATGTGATTCAAGCATTTTTTTTCCATTCGTCGCATCATTTTTTTAGATACAGGATCCAAATCATCATAGCCGATAAGATGAAGAATGCCGTGGATCATATAGAGAATGGTTTCTTTTAAAGGATCGATGTCGTGTTTAGAGGCATATTCAATCGCGACTGCAGGGCAGATAAACACTTCGCCAAGATGCTCCTTGTCAATGGGGAAAGAAATGCAATCGGTGGGGGTGGCGTCGTTAAAGAATTGTTCGTGGAGTTCTGAGATTATCTGTATGGTTGTGAAATAAATCGAAACTTCTTTGCAATCTACTTGAAGAAAAGAAAGAATTTCTTTGACGATGCGAGTTATCAAGCGCTTCGAGATAGGAAGCGCTTTCTGATGATTGTAAATACTAAGCTGAAGGTGTTTTTGGGAGGTTGGTAACTTTTGTGTTTTTCCCATCTACCCATTTCCCAATTTTGCGGAGCACTTCAATGCGCTCGAAACGTTTTAAAACGTTGCGCTTTTGGCCTGTATTTCCTGATTTTCCGTAGCTAGAATGTCGGGTCATAATCTTACCTTACCTTTGGAATGAATCGATTGAATTGGTTATCAAGACCGTTTTCATGGACTCTATATCCGAATTCTAACTGGTCTTTTTTAGGTCCTGTTTTCTGAGCTATCGGACGGCGTCTTCGGTGGGAGACTGCTCTTCGTTCACCTTGTTTGCTCATGCGTGTCATAGTTGTACCATATTCTATTGAATTAATCTGCGATTATAAGTTCTGTCGAATTATTTGGCAAAAGGAATCTTTGTTTTAGGCACGAATGAGTCAACAAATTTGTTGCCAAATGGAGTATTGGTTACTTGTCACGTGGAGGGGTGTTTCTGAATTGTGTTAGCTGTCTTTTGTTTGGGTTTGAAGTATTTCCTTTTCTGATCAAAGGATTGTGAGGAGTCTAGTATGTTTCTTGAAAAGCTATTTTGCGAATGGGACCTGCGGTTCAAGGGAAAAACATTCGTTCGATCCAGCGTGTCTACCTGGCGAGCTGTATTCACATGAGTAAAATTATTTTGATTGCGCTGTGTGGGTTGTATGAATGCATGAGGTAAAGATTCTTCGTATGCATGAGTGGTAATTGAATAAACTGTATTCACAGTCATGTTAATCCTGATATAAGTTTTTTGATATGATAATTATATCAATAATTCCGATTTTATCCAACTTTTGTTTTAAATGTTATTAATACCAATCCCAATAAATAACTTCATATTTGAACGCGTCAAAGCGTCGAAAATCGAACATCGTAAGTGGGTTTGTATTGACTTAATACTAACCCACTTACGATATTCGATTTGTCGACAGCTTTCAAGCTGCTTAAATATGAAGTTATTTATTGGGATTGGTATAATTTAGCTCTGTACCGGAAAAACAATTTTTGACCATTCTTAACTAACTCATCTCCAATTAATTATGATTCTGACGGCCCAAAGTATTAGGACTTTGCTTCAATTAAGAAATGTGCAGCTTTATAAGCGTCAAAACGGATTGAGGAAAGCTTACTTTTATTCGGATTTGTCAGGTCTTCAAATTCGTAAATAATGCGAAAAGGACTATCGATGAGAAGGGGCGTTGAGCATAAATTAAAAGCAACTCTTGCTTGATTTACATTATTTTTTGTCTTTGTGATCGCAATAAAATCGTTTGTTGGTTCATCGCTGACTACATGTGGCAAGAAACTAGTTTCTGGCAATCTCCAGAGGAGATCATCGACAAACTCCTGTGACTTGATATCTTCGACAAGGATTAAGAATGGTTCCTGTTTTTCGAAATGTTCTCGCGTTGTCTGGCAGATCCACTTGAGTTTTGATGCGGCATCGCGCACGTGAAAAAAGATGACTCTATTCATTTTTGGTGCTATGAATCATGCCACAAGAGACGAGAAATTTTACAGCTTCTTCTGTTGTCATTGCAATTTTTGGCGCATCTTTTTCTGGGACAAAAAAGAGAAAACCGGAGATGGGGTGAGGGGAGGTTGGCATGAAGACGGAGATGAGCGGTTCGTTGATTTTTTTTTGAATCTCTTCTGCGACTTCACCTGCATGAAAACCGAGAGCGTAGGAGGGCGAAAAGGGAAAAGGGATGATGACAGGATTTTTAAAGGCTTTCTTGCCGTCGCTTGAAAAAAGAGCGGAAAAAATATCTTTGCTGACTTTGTAAATTGTTTTAATCAGAGGGATGCGAGAGAGGATTCGATGGCTAAAATCGAGAAATTTTTTTACCACATATCCACGTGCGATGACTCCTAAAAATAAAATAAAAAGAAAAAGAGTGATTAGACTTAAAACACGCGATACGGGGACTACAAGTTGCTCCGGAATCTTAAAATGAAAGGCAAGTTCTATTTGCTGTAAAAGAGCATCAACAATCGATACAATTGGAGCCGTGAAAAAATCGACTAAAAACAGAACGATCATTAACGTTAAAGCAATCGGAAGCAAAACGACTAGACCTGTTAATAAATGTTTTTTCATGATTTATTTCCTGGTGTGATGACTGCGCAAGAGACCACATATTTAAAAGCTTCTTCAGCTTTCATCTCGAGATAAATGAGCTCATTTTTAGGAATCATGACTAAAAAACCGGTCATCGGATTCGGTGTTGTCGGAATGAATACGGAAACAAGTAAATGAGCCGTTGTGTCTGAACAAACAACCGGCGCATTGCTAGCAATGAGACCAATACTATAGCTCCCTTTATAAGGGAAAGGAAGCAAAACCACTTGTTTAAAGGAGTCTCCGCTGGATGAAAAAAGTGACGAGACAATCTCCTTCGATGTCTTATAGACCTTATTCACAAGAGGGATACGATAAAGAATACGGTCACTGAGATTAATCAGGCTATGAAAGAAGAAACGTCTAGCGATCAGTCCAAGAAAAATGGTAAAAAGAAAGAGCCCGATTAGGATCAGAATTTGACTAATCGTTTGAATTCCCCTTTCAGAAGTCAAAATTCCAAGCTTTGGTAATTGATGCAGAAAATGAGTAACAACTCCCATAAACGGTCGTGTTAAAAACCGGACTGCAATCACGATAATCCATACTGTGACGGCGACAGGAAGCAGAGTGACAAGACCTGTTAAGAAATATTTTTTCACTTCTTTTTACTTTTAATTTGAATTTTCTTCGTTTCTGCCGTTTTTGCAAGATGAAGAGAGACTTTTAGAATGCCATCTTCGTAGGTCGCCTGGGGTTCTTGTTTTTCATCAATTTGCGATGGAAGAACAAGAGAATAGGAATACTTTCTTGTCGCAGAGCGATACATTTTTTTCTTTTTTTCCTCTTCTGTCGCTTCCCCTTTAATCCATAAAGAGCCTCGATTCAAGCTGACATCGATATCATCCGCACGAAGACCTGGCATGGGAGCCTCTACATGAAGTTGATTATTCTCTTCATAAATTCGTAAACCTTGATTGGCTGTTTCTTCCTCATGGTCCCAATTGGGGAAAAGATCCCAAGCGCGGTGTAAACGAGAAAGAAATGGTTCTGGAAGATTTCTAGACATTAGACCTCTTTCGATATTTAGGTTTTGTAGCATTTTGCGCTCTTTACCGATATTCATGAGGAAATGCTTTTTTGTCAAAGATTGAGTTTTATGATTTCTTCCTCTATACTCTCTACACCAAAAATAAGGAGTGAATGATGACAAATAATTATATAGCGATTTCTGCTTCTTCAAGAAATATACCCGCGGCATCTATCCCTGATACCCAACAAACGATCAATTTAACCGTACAGAATGCAGTTGTGATGCAGCAACAAGGCTCTGAAAGAAGCTGGTATGAATGGACGGGAGATCATTGTCAAGCAGGTCTTGGCGCGGCGATTCAGAATTTAGTCGCAGGAGCTATCATTGCTTGCGGGACAATGGGTGTTCAATACCTGGTTGAAAAAGTTCGAGGGAATTCCAATCCTGTTCCAGTTTCGTCTACAACGGAAGAAGAACAAATGCTTAAAGTAGCAGCAGTTGCAGTGGCCATGCGCGGGAAGACAATGCCTGGGGAGTGTGATGGTCTCGTGGATTCTAATGGAAGTATAAAAAAAGCTTTTGCGCAGATGTTAGCGAAAGCCCAAGACCAAGAGCCGAACAATTACACTGCCTATATTACAGGTGCTGGCAAATGTCAATCGGATATGATAGAAAAAAAACATGGAAATCCTTCTTAGTTGCCAGGAATTATCAAAAGCTTATGGATCTAGAGGTTTGTTTCAGAACCTATCTTTAAGTATTTTTTCTGGGGATCGCATTGGTCTTATTGGCCTAAATGGGTGTGGAAAGTCAACGCTTCTCAAGATTTTAGCAGGTCTTGAGAAAGTAGATCATGGGATTATTTCTCCAAGACGCGGTCTCAAAATTGGCTATTTGCCACAAGATTGTCTGTTTTCAGATGTGAGTCCAAAACAGGTATTAATGAGTGTTTTGAGACACCTGCCAGAGTATGAGCAGGAACAGCTTGCTGAAGAATGGCTTAGCCGTTTGGGTTTTTTGAATTTTGAAGGTTCTGCATCTCGACTTTCTGGCGGTTGGAAAAAGAGATTAGGTATTGCAAAAGAACTCATTTTAGAGCCAGATATTTTGCTGCTTGATGAGCCTACAAACCATTTGGACCTCGATGGCGTTCTTTGGTTAGAGAAATTTCTCAAAAGCCAAGACATTACATATCTCGTTGTTAGCCATGATCGCTATTTTATTCAGCATGTAGCAAATAGAATCATAGAAATCGATCGTGTGTATCCTTCCGGAATGCTAGCAATTGATGGATCGTATGAGAACTTTTTGTCTAAAAAAGAAGAGTTCATTCAAGGTCAGCTCAATTACGAGCGATCTCTTGCTACAAAAGCAAGAAGGGAGACGGAGTGGCTTCGGGCAGGCGTAAAGGCAAGAACGACAAAATCGCAATCACGGATTGACGAAGCGCATGAGATTTTGGAGGCGCATTCTGATGTTAAAAGTCGGAACACCCAAAAGAGTGCCGAGATTGGTTTTTCTGCAAGCGAACGTGAAACACGTAAGCTCATAGTTTTAAAAAATATTAAAAAAGAGCTCGGTGGCAAAACTCTATTCCAGAATTTAGATTTTACATTATCGCCAGGCACTCGTTTGGGTTTGATGGGACCGAATGGTTCTGGGAAGACGACATTATTTCGATTAATTGCAGGCGAAATCGAACCAGAGATGGGGACAATCAAAAGAGCCGAAGGTTTGCAAATTGTAACCTTTGATCAACATCGCACACAATTACCTATGGATATCAGTTTACGCGATGCATTATCGCCGAAAGGTGACTATGTCGATTTTGGCGGCCAAAAAATTCATGTAAACGGCTGGTGTAAGCGGTTTTTGTTTTCTCCCGATATTCTCGAGATGCCCATTGGCCAACTATCGGGTGGAGAACGTGCGCGCATTGCAATTGCGCATTTGATGTTGCAAAAAGCAGATGTATTACTCCTTGATGAGCCAACCAATGATTTAGATATTCCGACTTTGGAAGCTTTGGAAGAAAGTTTGATGGAATTTTCAGGAGCCGTCGTGTTGATTACCCACGATCGTTGCATGATGACCAGAGTATGTAACTCGATTTTAAGTCTAGGAGATCCAAATCGCACAGAAGTCTATTCTGATTATAGCCAATGGGAAAAAGCGTCCAAAGAACTCGCATCACCCCAAAAAAAAGCAGAGCCGAAAAAAGCGATTCCAAGAGGCACAAAAGATATCGATGCAATTCAAAAGAAAATTGAAAAGGCAGAAGAGGCACTAAAAGCCTTAACGCATCGTTTAGAAGAAGTCTCTGTAAATCCTATTGAGCTTGAGAAAGTCTGCAAAGAGATTTCGTTAGCAGAAACGCAAATTGAGCAGCTCTATCTCCGCTGGGAAGAATTAGAAAGAAAGACCTCTTGCGCAACAGACACCATAAAAGAACTTTGATATCACGACCTTTGATCTTAATGACTAGTTCTTGGGGGGAATATCTACCATTATACTTCTGACACCGCTTACAAAACACTTGAAAAAAAATTGAAAATTAGTTATAATAATGTTACATTATGACAATTAATTCCGTTAAGCATTCCCCTGGTTTAGTGTCTTCTTTAACGAGAGGCGAAGGCACAACCACACCAGTTGTAGTAGCAGCAGTAGCACTCGCAGTATTCGCCACAACTGAATCTAGAGATACAAAACAAGTTGCAGCAAAAGAAATCGCTAAAGCAGTCTCAGAAATCGCCACAACAGACTTTACAGATATAAAGTTCTCAGATGACTCCAATAGAGACCGGTACGAAGGCAACTGGGAGAATGACAAGAAGCACGGTCAAGGCACACATCATTATGCCAATGGAGACCGGTACGAAGGCAACTGGGAGAATGACAAGAAGCACGGTGAAGGCACATTGCATTACGCCAATGGAGACCGGTACGTAGGCAACTGGAAGAATGACAAGAAGCACGGTCAAGGCAAATACTATTTCGCCAATGGAAACCGGTA